>NZ_JBITLP010000016.1:0-3252 GCF_044465265.1 Actinoplanes sp. NPDC049681 | reverse complement strand
CTCTACCAGTACGACCTGCAGACCGGCGTCAACACCCTGATCGCCAGCGGCTTCACCAACACCAACTACCGGGCGCTGGGCGCCGACGACACCGCCGTCTGGGTCACCACCGACCGCACCATCACCCGCTGGGAACTCACCGGGCAGAAGACCGTGGTGACCTTGCCGCTCGGCATGTTGACCTCGGGGCCGATGACCTCCGGCGGTGACTATCTGTACGCGATTACCCCGGACAACCTGATCGTCCGGATCAACAAAGGCGACGCCGCCACCCGCTTGATCACCGGTGACACCGGCACCGACGGCCTACGCCTGACCTCCGCCAGCGGCCTGGCCACCGACGGCGACGCCCTCTACACCGCCAGCACCCAAGGCCTGACCCGCATCACCCCCACCACCCGGGTATGGGAGCCCACATTCCGCGGACCGAAGTTCGACACCGTCGACCTCAACACGATCTCCAGCAGCACCGCAGCCGCGAGCGGTCTCGCCGCCATCGGAAACTACGTGTTCACCACCGCCGGCAACCAGATCATCAAAACCAACACCTCGACCGGCACCAGCACCGTCCTAGCCGGCACCACCACCAGCACCAGCTGCACCGACGCCGACACCGGCGCCGCCGCCCAGTTCAGCTCCCCGAAGGTCATCGGCGCCGACGGCTCCGCGATCTACGTCTACAGCTGCGGCTACGTGCGTGCCGTCAACCCGGCCAACGGCGCCACCACCACCCTGACCGGCCCCCCCAACGCCAACGTGTATGCCATCAGCGGGCACCAGCTCTACGCCGCCAACGGCAGCTACCTCTACCAGTACGACCTGCAGACCGGCGTCAACACCCTGCTCACCACCAACCTCCCTTACGGCTCCAACCAGGCGCTCGCCGCCGATGACTCCTACGTGTGGGTCGCCACCGACAAAACCTTGCTGAAGGTCACCCCGTCGCCCTTCGCCGGCACGCCCGTCACCGGCCCAGCCGGCCAGGTCACCACCGTGAGCACCCAGTTCCCCCTCGCCCTCGACGGAATCATGACCTCCATCGGCAACTACCTCTACATCAAGGCACCCCGACCCAACCTGACCGACCCCCTTCCCAACGGCACACCGCAACTCCCCGACCTCTCCGCGATCAGCAAGACCGACGGATCCAGGACCAGTGTCGCCGTACCCTGGGGCCGTCGAATCGTCAACCCGGACAACACCGTCACCCTCGTCTACGGAACAGCTCTCGGCCTCACCTACGACGGCAACGACCTGTACACCCTGTCCCGACTCGACGGCACCACCACCCTGCTCCGCATCCGCCCCCAGGCACCGGTGAATGCCCCGGCGCCCGATGACGCCAACAAATGGTGGCAAGAGCTCAACGACACCCAGCGAAACAACATCATCAATGAACATCCCGAGCGTGTCGGGTGGCTCGACGGCGTGCCTATCGTCGACCGCGACAAGGCCAACCGCCTGTGGCTGCTGCAGCGTAAACAGCTACTCGCTGCCTGGGAAAAGCAATACACAGATGAGATCGCCGGCCTTGAACCGGGGCACCCGATGATCCCCGACCTTGAGAACCTCCTCAGGGAGATCGACAACGAACAGGCCCGGATCGAGATGATCGAGGACAAGCTGGACGGTCTTGGCCAGGGCGTCGGCTTCCTCGTCGGAGTGGATACAAAGGGTGACGGCAAGGTCATCATCGCCGACCACAACCCCGACAAGGCACGCCACACCGCCGTATGGGTTCCCGGCCTAGGCACCACCCTGGACAGCACGCGAAGCAACGTCAACAGGATCAAGAATCTGAGGGCTGCGGCGTCGGGCATCGTAAGAGGAGAGGTCGAGGTTTCAACGATCTACTGGCTGGGCTACGACGCTCCCGAACTAGACGCGTCCGTGGCCCTCACGTTCCGCGCCCAGGCTGGGGCAGCACCGCTGAACCAGTTCGTTGACGCGCTGCGACTCACCCATGGTCCCGGGCCCTACCACCTTACGGCCGCGGCACACTCCTATGGCTCAACCGTGGTCGGCGAGGCTGCCCTCACAGGGAACCTCCATGCAGACGACCTCCTCGTCGCTGGCAGCCCGGGCCTGGATACCGACAACATCCACGACCTGACGGCAGATCCACGTCATGTTTGGGCCGGCGCAGCCGACGACGACCCTGTCGCACGTCCGGAGATCATCGCCGACTTCGACTATTCAACGAAGATCGCCACAATTGCCGCCCTCGTCGGTCCATGGGTTCAGCTTGCCTATGTAGATGGCCATGAGATCAGTCCCCATGAGCCGGAGTTCGGTGCGAACGAATACGCGGTCGACACCAGCGGGCATAGCGCATACTGGGACTGGGACGACGAACCCTCGGACAGCGTTCTCAATCAGGCGGCCGTCGTTGTCGGAAAGTACAGCATCGTTCGTCTGGTACACGGCGAAGCGCCACCCAACATCTCCTAGGTGGGGACCTGATGAAGATTCATTGCAGGAAGACCGGCAAGCCGTCTCGCCTTGGATTTCTTCTGCCGTTCGTTCTGCTCGCCATAGCCGCATGCGCCGGGAAACCCGGCCAGAATGCAGAGAATTTGAGGATCGCCACCGACGCAGAGGTTCGTGCAGAAGTTCAAGAACTCGCAAACCAAATCGCGAACGTCTCCGGAAAAGGGCGGTTAGCCAGGCCCGATGTGAACTCTTCGGAATGCGACAACGACGAGGGCGACACGTCGGGCGCGGTGAAGTACATCCAAGGTGTCTACAACATCGACATACCAGCCGCTAAGCAGCGCGACGCATTTAACTCGGTGAGAGAACACTGGCAGAAGATGGGCTGGAAGATCACCCGGAATGACTTCAGGCAGGATCTCAACGAAGGGGTGCTATCTGCGAAAAATCAAGGGGACAGCGGCAATTTCACCTTGTCGAGCACTACCTCAGCCGACAGCCTCGCCGTGATCATCCATTCGGGGTGCTTCCGAGAGACACAGCCCACGACGCCACCAAGCCGGTGACTGATCGTTGGCAGTGACTGCTGGAAGTAGATGTGGCCCGATCAGCCACAATCACGTAGAGCCAGGGCCCGTGCCGCTTGATGCGGCACGGGCCCTGGCGCGCTTGGCGGCCAAGGCGTCGGCAAGATTGATCACCCTGTGTCGGCATACGGTCCCCAGCACCCGGCCGTCGGAGGCGCGGCGAGGCGCCGGCTATGTCGTGACGCCGGGCCGACCGGACGACCACCGCCGTGCCGCCCGGCCTCGCAGAAAA
>NZ_JBITLP010000015.1:1773-5187 GCF_044465265.1 Actinoplanes sp. NPDC049681 | reverse complement strand
GTTGAGTCCGGCGGCGTCCTACTCTCCCACACCCTCCCGAGTGCAGTACCATCGGCGCTGGAGGGCTTAGCTTCCGGGTTCGGAATGAGACCGGGCGTTTCCCCTCCGCTATAACCACCGAAACACCTTTCAGCAGTAACAACATTCACCAAACATCCCCGAGGCCGTGTCACGACACCCGGGGGTGGTGGTTGTTCGCTGTGAATCACACAGTGGACGCATATGTCGAGCACCAAGTTTGGTGTGGTTAAGCCCTCGGCCTATTAGTACCGGTCGACTGAACCAGTTACCTGGCTTACATCTCCGGCCTATCAACCCAGTCGTCTAGCTGGGAGCCTTACCCACTCAAGGTGGTGGGATACCTCATCTCGAAGCGAGCTTCCCGCTTAGATGCTTTCAGCGGTTATCCCTTCCGAACGTAGCCAACCAGCCGTGCCCCTGGCGGGACAACTGGCACACCAGAGGTTCGTCCGTCCCGGTCCTCTCGTACTAGGGACAGCCCTTCTCAAGTATCCAACGCGCACGGCGGATAGGGACCGAACTGTCTCACGACGTTCTAAACCCAGCTCGCGTACCGCTTTAATGGGCGAACAGCCCAACCCTTGGGACCTGCTACAGCCCCAGGATGCGACGAGCCGACATCGAGGTGCCAAACCATCCCGTCGATATGGACTCTTGGGGAAGATCAGCCTGTTATCCCCGGGGTACCTTTTATCCGTTGAGCGACACCGCTTCCACACGCAAGTGCCGGATCACTAGTCCCGACTTTCGTCCCTGCTCGACCTGTCAGTCTCACAGTCAAGCTCCCTTATGTACTTACACTCAACACCTGATTGCCAACCAGGCTGAGGGAACCTTTGGGCGCCTCCGTTACCTTTTAGGAGGCAACCGCCCCAGTTAAACTACCCACCAGACACTGTCCCTCGACCCGATCAGGGCCGCAAGTTAGATACCCAAATCCAACAGAGTGGTATTTCAAGATTGCCTCCACCCGAACTGGCGTCCGAGCTTCACCGGCTCCCACCTATCCTACACAATTACATTCGGATACCAATGTCAAGCTATAGTAAAGGTCCCGGGGTCTTTCCGTCCTGCCGCGCGTAACGAGCATCTTTACTCGTACTGCAATTTCGCCGGGCCTGTGGTTGAGACAGTGGGGAAGTCGTTACGCCATTCGTGCAGGTCGGAACTTACCCGACAAGGAATTTCGCTACCTTAGGATGGTTATAGTTACCACCGCCGTTTACTGGCGCTTAAGTTCTCCGCTTCGCCCCGAAGAGCTAACAGGTCCCCTTAACGTTCCAGCACCGGGCAGGCGTCAGTCCATATACATCGTCTTACGACTTCGCATGGACCTGTGTTTTTAGTAAACAGTCGCTTCCCCCTGCTCTCTGCGGCCATACCACGCTCCACCCGCAAGGGGCTTCACGCGTCCGGCCCCCCTTCTCCCTAAGTTACGGGGGCAATTTGCCGAGTTCCTTAACCACAGTTCGCCCGTCGCCTCGGTATTCTCTACCTGACCACCTGTGTCGGTTTGGGGTACGGGCCGCTCGGAACATCGCTAGAGGCTTTTCTCGGCAGCATAGGATCACTGACTTCACCTGAATCGGCTCGGCATCACGTCTCAGCCTTCATGCGGTGCGGATTTGCCTACACCACGGCCTACACGCTTACCCCGGCACAACCACCGGCCGGGATCAGCTACCTTCCTGCGTCACCCCATCGCTCAACTACTACCCACGAGGGTCCTGGTCTCCATGCCTTAGGTCCGAAGACCGCCAACACTTCAAGCAGTTAGCATCATGAGGTTCATCGTGGGCGCTCCTACGCGGGTACGGGAATATCAACCCGTTATCCATCGACTACGCCTCTCGGCCTCGCCTTAGGCCCCGACTCACCCAGGGCGGATTAGCCTGGCCCTGGAACCCTTGGTCATCCGGCGGAAGGGTTTCTCACCCTTCATTCGCTACTCATGCCTGCATTCTCACTCGTATGGCGTCCACACCTGGGTCACCCCGGCGCTTCACCCGCCACACGACGCTCCCCTACCCATCAACGCGCCTGGATGAGAATCCGAAAACCCTCACCGAGCTAATGCGTCAATGCCACAGCTTCGGCGGTGTGCTTGAGCCCCGCTACATTGTCGGCGCGGAACCACTTGACCAGTGAGCTATTACGCACTCTTTAAAGGATGGCTGCTTCTAAGCCAACCTCCTGGTTGTCTAAGCGATCCCACATCCTTTTCCACTTAGCACACGCTTAGGGGCCTTAGCTGGTGATCTGGGCTGTTTCCCTCTCGACTACGAAGCTTATCCCCCGCAGTCTCACTGCCGCGCTCTCACTTACCGGCATTCGGAGTTTGGCTGATTTCGGTAAGCTTGTAGGCCCCCTAGACCATCCAGTGCTCTACCTCCGGCAAGAAACACACGACGCTGCACCTAAATGCATTTCGGGGAGAACCAGCTATCACGGAGTTTGATTGGCCTTTCACCCCTAACCACAGGTCATCCCCCAACTTTTCAACGTTGGTGGGTTCGGTCCTCCACGCAGTCTTACCCACGCTTCAACCTGCCCATGGCTAGATCACCCCGCTTCGGGTCTAGAACATGCGACTCAAACGCCCTCTTCAGACTCGCTTTCGCTACGGCTACCCCACACGGGTTAACCTCGCCACATGCCACTAACTCGCAGGCTCATTCTTCAAAAGGCACGCCATCACCCCTAAAGGCTCTGACGGATTGTAGGCGAACGGTTTCAGGTACTATTTCACTCCCCTCCCGGGGTACTTTTCACCATTCCCTCACGGTACTCGTCCGCTATCGGTCACCAGGAAGTATTCAGCCTTACCAGGTGGTCCTGGCAGATTCACAGCAGATTTCAGGAGTCCGCTGCTACTCGGGATATCTGAAAGAAGGTCAGAAGCTTTCGCCTACCGGGCTCTCACCGTCTACGGCCGACTTTCCCACGTCGTTCGACTAACCACCGACTTTGTAACTCCTCGCCTGCGTGTCAGCACAGACATTCAGATCCCACAACCCCGCACACGCAACCCCTGACAGGTATCACACGCACACGGTTTAGGCTACATCCGCTTTCGCTCGCCACTACTCACGGAATCACTATTGTTTTCTCTTCCTACGGGTACTGAGATGTTTCACTTCCCCGCGTTCCCCCCAACTAGCCTATGAATTCAGCTAGCGGTAACACGACATGACTCGTGCTAGGTTTCCCCATTCGGACACCCTGGGATCACAGCTAGGTTGACAGCTCCCCCAGGCCTATCGCGGCCTCCCACGTCCTTCATCGGCTCCTGGTGCCAAGGCATCCACCGTTCGCCCTTGACAACTTAACCACAGAAAACAAGATGCTCGCGTCCACTGTGCAATTCTCAACCAACAACCAACCCACAACCCC
>NZ_JBITLP010000014.1:0-83973 GCF_044465265.1 Actinoplanes sp. NPDC049681 | reverse complement strand
GGCGATCTCCTGCGCCTGCGCGAACCGCGGGTCGGAGCCGAGGACGCTGGGATGGATGTTCAGTCCGGTATGCACGCCCCGCGAGCGCAGCCACGCGGCGAAGGCGTTCCAGTCGGGGAACCGGGTGGGATCGATCTCCCAGCCGTTCCACTTGTCCGGCGCCTTGAAGTCCGTGTCGACCACGAGGACGTCCAGCGGCACGCCCTCGCTGCGGAACCGCGACACGATGCTCTCGAACTCGGCGGCCGTGCGGTCGAAGTACTCCGAGTACCAGACGCCGTACGCCCATCGGGGCAGCAGCTTCGTCGGCCCGGTCAGCGTGGACAGCTCCCGCAGTCCACGCCGGAAATTCTGGCCGTACGCGAAGACGTACCCGTCCTGACCGCCGGCCGGGCGCGGGGTCACGCTGCCGGTGGCCGGGCTGTACAGCGCCGACGCCGAGTCGTCGAGCAGGGACCAGCCGTCCTGGTAGAGCAGCCCGGCGTAGGTACGGGCACCGCCGTTGACACCGTCCAGCCCCCGCCGGTAGCCGCCGAGCGGCGCGTGCGGGGCGAGCAGCGGTGCGCCCCGCCGCGCGACGGCGACGGTGTCCACGTTGACGTTGCAGCTCTGATCGGTGGGGCAGCCGAGCGCCACGGTGTTCGTGCCGGCCCGCAGGGGAACCACGACCGACCCGGTCCGCCAGTAGTCCCAGCCGCTGGTCGGCGGCAGGGTCGCCGTGACCGGCGAGGTGTCGTTGGCCGTCACCGTCATCGTCCGGGTCTGCACCGGCTGGCTGCCGGCCTGACCGTTGGCATAGCGCAGCTGCACCTGGTAGTCGCCCGCGGCGGGCACGCCGGTCACGGTGAGGGCGACCCCCGCGCCCGTACGTTCCAGGCCCGCCAGGAAGCCGTCGCCGGAATACCCGTTGTGGTCGTCGGCGCGCCGCGCCCCGCCGGCCGGCGCGCCCGTGTCCGCCTCGCACACCGCGCCGAACGCGCACGGCTCGGGAGTGGGCGGTGTGGGCGCGGGATATCCGGCTCCGGGCGCGAGCACCGCCAGGCTGTCGACGTTCACGTTGCCGGAGTCGCTCGCCGTCCGCACGAGGTTGATCTCGTGCCGGCCGGCGGTCAGGGTGAGCGGCACGGAGGCGAGCGCCCAGGTGTCCCAGTTCGCGGTCGGTGGCAGGGTGAGCGTGCCGGCCGCGACGCCATCCACCGTCACGGTCAGGGTGCGGGTGACGTTCTGGCCGTCCCCGCCGGTGCTGTTGGCGTAGCGGACGGCGAGCTGCTGCGGGCCCGCGGCGCCGGGACTGACGGCGAAGGCCAGGGAGGCGCCGGTGCCCTCGAAACCGGCAGCGAAGCCCGGCCCGGTGTAGCCGCGGTGATCGGCCGCCGCGCCCAGGCCGTGGAGGGCGAGCGTCTCGGCCTCGCACAGCGCCCCGGGCGCACAGGCCGGCGTACCGTGGCCGGCCCAGGGCGCGGCCGTCACGGACTGGCGGCCGGCTTTCAGCCGTACCGTCAGGTTGTCGGCGGTGAACGGCCCGGAGCCGACCCGGTAGCGCAGGGTCGTCGCGCCGGTGTCGATGGTCAGCCACCCGCCCGAGACCCGCTCGGTGAACCGGGTAGGGGCGAAGTCGTCGCGACCGATCACGGAGAAGGTGTCCGCGTCGGTGAACCGGCCGCCCGGGGCGTACTCCGTTCTGATCAGGGTCGGCGACAGGACCGCGAAGCGGGCGTCACCTGAGACGACGGTCCGCCGTTGCGCGGCGCCCGCCTGGGCGGCAGCAGAGGGTGTCAGCGCCAGGGCGCTCGTCACCAGGGTGAGGGAGGCCGCAGCGGCGACTCCCCGTCGAACGACATCGTGCACCGGCGCTCCCGGAACGAAGAGGATCTATCGATGGCAACGCTGTCATCCGCCGGTAAGCAAAGTCAACAGTTCTTTTTTGCCGGCGTCACAAAAGGTCCGGGCCCGGGTCAGGCGTGCCGGCATCGAGGCTGGCCAGCTCGCCGACCGTCGCCGCCTTAGCCGCGTTGTGTCGGGAACCCAGCGGGTGGCGCAGCGTCATTCCTGCCCGGCCGGGCTATGTCGGGCTTGGGGCTCTGGTGGTGCTGCAGCCGATTGTGTGGAGCGCGGCACACGACAACCGCATCGCGGTGTCGAGTCACATGGTCTGGATGTATGCGTTGCCGTGGGGCTGGGTGTAGCGGCCATGGGCTGGCTGCGAGGCCGCGCCGCGATCGCCGCCGTGGCGGCGTGTGCCGCCGTGTACGCGGTGATTGTGGCCGGTGAGCTGCGTTGACCCTGCTGGCTCCTCCTCCGAAAAGCGACTAGCGCAGCGTGCGGAGCCACCTGGCGGAGCCATCCGGTGGCGGTAGCGGGCCAGGTGTGCCGGTGTTGACCGGGCCGGGGCTGGCCGTTGTCGCCGCTGCGGCACCCGGAACCGTCGTGGTGCTAGTGGTGGTCATGATGGCGCAGCCGCTGAGCGGGTACACCGCTGCGGCGGCGGTGACCGTGAGCAGCCGTCAGCGCGGGCAGGCCGTTGACGACGGCATGTAGCGGTTCCTCGCCGAGGGTCAGGGTCAGGGTCAGGGTCAGGGTCAGCGGATGGTGATGACGGGGGAACGGCCGATCATGGTTTCCTGCGTGGCCGACGGCAACGCGTAGGCGCCGGCGGTGGTGTGGACCGCATCGAGCCAGAACTGGTAGCTCATCGCGCTGGTCAGACCGGTAACCGTGGCGCTCAGCATGCGGCAGGAGTGGGAGGCGGCGACGCTCTGCCATTTCGGACTGGGCTGGGTGATCAGCGGCGCCGAGCTCGGCGCCGAGGCCGGGGCAGGGTGAACGACCGTGGTGAAGCCCTGCGCGAGCGCGCCCAGGCGGTACATCACGATGCTGGAGTCGCCAGTGTCGAGCCATTGCACAGTGGCGGCGCCTTTACCGGCGGGGGTGGCCGGAATCGATCGCACGGTGGCGGCGCCGAGCCCGAACCCGCACGTCGCCGTGCCTCCGGCCGCCGCGGCGTGCGTCGCGGTGCCCGCGGCGGGGTGCGCGGCCGGAGCCGACGGCAGAGCCAGAAAGCCCGTGGTGGGTGTCGGCGACGGCGCCAACGCCCCAGGGGTGGCCTGCGCCGGGGCGACGCTCGCCGCCACCGGCTTGTTGCTGGTGTACCAGGACGACGCACTCGGTCGTGGGGAGGTGCCCGCCGCGACCGGCACGGGCGCGCTCGAAGAATTCAGCAGCGGCACGCCGCAACCACCCACACTCAGCGCGGCGGTTGCAGCCGCGCCGAACGCACCCAGACGCCGAGCCCGCATCTGCCACCACCTGTGCTCGTCGAACCGTTACAAGCCCCAGGTTCGACCGCGGCCGTGCCGGCGTGAGGCATGAAACCAGTTCGCACCCGAGCCCGCAGGGCTTGGCTCACACCGGAGCCATCGCATCGAAGTCTCGATGGGAGCCTGGCGTCCGCCCGTCCGACCGATCTTGGTGAGGTGGCACTCGCGAACCTCGATCAGTACGCACGGACGGACGGCAGAACCGACCCTCAGGGCCGAGCGGGCTTGGACGCGGTATAGAGCCACGTGGTGAACAGCGCGTCCAGGTTCCTGCCGGAAAGGTGCTCGGCCAGGGCGATGAACTGCGACGTGCGGCCGTTGCCGCCGCGGTGGGTCCGCGCCCACGTGCGGAGGATGCGGAAGAACGTCCGGTCGCCGACGGCCTTGCGCAGCTCGTGCAGAGTCATGGCTCCGCGGTTGTAGACGCCGCCGACGAACAGGTTGGGGGCCCCAGGGTCGGCGACCTTCGTGTGCCACAGAGATGCACTGGCGGGTTGCGCGTACAGGCCGTCGAAGATCGACTGCGCGGTGCCCAGACCCTCGTGCTCGCTCCACAGCCACTCGGCGTACGTCGCGAAGCCCTCGTTCAGCCAGATGTCCCGCCATTGGTGCACCGAGACGCTGTCGCCGTACCACTGGTGGGCCAGCTCGTGGACGACGGTGCTGGTGCCGGTCTCGACCGTCGAGAAGTCCTGCGGCGTGTAGATGGGGCGTCCCTGGTTCTCCAGGGCGTAGTCCCATTCGCCGTCGGCGTCGACGATGCCGCCGGAGGCGCGGAACGGGTACGGCCCGAAACGGCCGGACAGGAAGCGAAGGATCTCCGGCTCACGGGCGAGGATCGAGGTCGCCTGGGCGTACGTGGCGGCCGGCAGTGCCGGGTCGATCGCGTCGAGGAACCGGATGCCGTTCTTGCGATAGACCTTCAGGTCGAAGTGCCCGATCGAGGCCTGGGCCAGGTACGTCGCCATCGGCTCGGCCTGCCTCCAGCGCCACGTCGTCCAGCCGTGGGACGTCGACCGGCCGGCGGGCATGCCGTTCGAGATCGCCTGCAGGCCCTCCGGCACGGTCAGCGCGATCGAGAAGGACGCCTTGTCGCCCGGGTGGTCGTTGGACGGGAACCAGGCCTGGGCGACGTCCGGCTCGCCGAGGATCATCACGCCGTCGTCGGTCGGAAACGCGCCACCGTCGCCGAGATCCGGGTCGTGGATCGTCTTGGGGACGCCGTCGTAGACGATGGTGGTGTCGAAGGCGTGGCCGCGGCTGAGCGAGTGGCGGGGTGTCACGGTGAGTTCGGTGCCGGCTCGCGACCAGGTCGCCGCACGGCCGTTCACGGTGATCGACCGAATCGTCAGGCCGTCGAGGTCGAGGTTGAAGGCGGACAGGTGCTGGGTCGCGGTGGCGCGGAACGCGACCTGGCCGTGGAGCGTACGGGTGGACGGCGCGTACTTGATCGCGAGGTCGTAGTGCTTGACGTCGTACCCACCGTTGCCGTCCAGCGGGTAGTAGGGGTCGCCGATGCCAGGCGCGCCGGGTGTGGCGTGGGAGGGCGAAGCGGCGGCGGGACTGCCCACCACAGCGACGGACGTGGACAGCGCGAGCGCCAACGCTGCAGCCAGCTTTTTCATCATCGCAGCACGCTATCGGCCCTATTCGATCATGCCAAGCAGTCCGACGCCAGCCACCACGCCGCGCTCGCCAAGCACCAGCAGCACGACGACGCCCCGAACCTGCGGGAGACCATCGCCGACTGCGATGCCAAGATCACCCGATACCGCGCGACCCTCGACGCGGGAGGCGACCCATCGCTGGTCGCGGGATGGATCAGCGAGACGACCGCGATCAAGAGAGCGGCCGAGGCGCGGCTCGGCCTGACCGAGGCACCGCCCGAACGGATGAGCGAGGAGCAGATCGCCGCAATCGTGGACGCCTTCGGCGGACTCCTCGGCCTGCTCAGGCAGACCGATCCGCGTGACCGCACCGAGATCTACGCCCGGCTTGGCTTGGAGATGACATACCGTCCGGGCACCAGCACGGTGCTCGCGGAGGTGCGATCGAAGAACATCGATCGTGGAGATAAGTGGCGTCCGAGGACCGACACAGCGGATACGCCCACGGCGATTGTCCAGCGGACGTTGCCGCTTGCTGAGTCGTAATCGCGATGTCGCCTCGATGCGCCTCGCGGGTTCACCGAGGTGGAACGGTTCCACGCCCGGGACGCCGAGCAGTGGCTCGGCATACGGTCCCCTGCCACCCTGCCGTCAGACGCGCGGCGAGGCGCCGGCCATGTCGTGACGCCGGGCCGACCGGACGACCACCGCCGTGCCGCCCGACCTCGCAGAAGAAGCGCCGTCAGCCGCTACCCACCCGAGATACCCCCACGGACGCGCGGACCGCCTCCTCCGGCCGAAAACCCAGCCGGATCTTGTCCGCGATCTCATCCCGGGTGCGCAGAGCGGCGCGCCAGCCGACCACCGCGGCAGCCGCCTCGGCACCCGCCGGACCGCGCGCCTGGACCGTCCACGGCCGGCGGAACAGCACGCGTCCGGCAACGCCGACGACGACCAGCGCCACGACCGCGACAACATCGAGCACCAGCAGCAGGAGGGGCAGCAACAGCCACCAGAACAACACGCCGACCACGATCATCCCGACGATGACGGCGATGCCCACGACGATGTCGTCGCCGAGGTCGCCCCAGCCACCGCCACCGCCACCGCCACCATGGTGGCCACCACTGCCGCTCGGCAGATCGACGCCGAGGTCACCCACGCCGCCGTCGGTGCGGCGCCGGCGCCAGCCGCCGAAGCGCCGAGCGAGCGCCCGCCAGCGCGGTTCCCACACGACGCGGACTCGCCAGGTTCCACCGCCCGGTCGCTGGACGATCACGGTACGCACGCGGCCCAGTGTAGGGATGATCCGCAAAGTCGGCGCGGCTGGAAGACCCGCGTCGATCGGTGTCGGACGACCGGGGGTCGGCGCCCCCGGCCGACCACGGATCAGGAGGCGATCAGGTCATCGATCTGGTTGATCGCCGAGGTGGCGCCCTCCACCACGCCCATGTCGAGCACCTTCTGCAGCGCCTCGACCGACTGGTACCTGCTCACGTAGGTAGCGCGGGTGCCGCCGTCGTGCTCGGTGAAGGTGTAGACGTTGGTCGAGACCGGCATGTTCGGAGTCGGGTTGAAGTCCAGGTCGGCGAAGCCGTCGTCGAAGGAGAAGCTTCTGGGCTCGTCGACGGCGGTGACCAGCCAGTATCCGGCGAACTTCTCGCCCTCGGGACTGGTCATGTAGTAGGTCACCCGACCGCCGGGCCGGAGTTCGTGGTCGACCACGGTCGCCGGGTAGGTCGGCGGTCCCCAGACCTTTTCCAACTGGCGGGGGTCGGCGTAGACCTGCCAGATCCGCTCGACCGGAGCGGCGAAGTCCGCCGTGATGGTCAGGGTGAGGTTGTCGAGGTCCTGCTGGACGTCGGTCACGGGCATGGTTCAGTCCTCCTGGTCGGAGTCGGATGCGATGAGTACGTCGATGCGCGCGATGCGGCCACGCCAGACCGCTTCGAGCTCGGTGAGCATGGCGGCCACCGAGCGCACCGCCTCCACGTCGCCGCGGGCCAGCTGCTCGCGACCGTGGCGTCGCTTGGTGAGCAGACCGGCCTTCTCCAGCACGGCGACGTGCTTCTGTACCGCCGTGAAGCTCATGTCGTACTTGGCCGCGAGCGTGGAGATGGAGTACTCCCCGGCCAGCACCCGGCGCAGGATGTCCCGCCGGGTGCGGTCAGAAAGCGCGTGAAACAGAGCGTCCGCTCGGTCGGCGCTCTCGTCCGTCATGCCTCAGAATATACAACCGATCGGTTATACGTTGTCAAGCGTGGTGTCGAGCCGGCGCGACCGTCGGCGAGGCTGCCGGCGCCTACGGTCGTGCGGCCGCGTCGGCGGGCGGCCGGCTGGGCTGGACCGGCACGGCAGCCTCGCGGAGCCCGCGTCGCCGCCGCGTCACCGCCGCTATGGGCTGCCACGGTTGCGCGAGCCGCAACGGCTCCATGGCCTGGCCTGCCGCCCTCACGAGCGCGCCCGCGCAAAGGACCGCGTCGGCGGCCGGTGACACGTTCGGCGCCAACGCCCCGGCTTCTGCCCCCCCATTAGGGATTTTTGCCGCATCTATCGACGCCTGGCAATGTGGCGCGCGGGAAATCGGTAGTGGCGCGCACGCGGACGCGAGCGGCGCCTTCTCCGTGAACCTGACGGTGCCGGCGGTTGCGCCCGGTGCGGCCACCCTCGACGTGCGGGGCGGCGTGCTCGATCACGGCTGCGCCGACACGAGCCGCAAATGCGCCAGCTACTCGGTTCCGCTGACCATCAGCAGCGAGGCCGGGTAAGTCCGATCGCCGTTAGTAGCCGCCGGAACCCTTCGCGCACGCGTGACCAGCGTAGGGTCCGCGGCGCGGTTCTGGACAAAGGCATGGCCGGCGATCACAACCTGCGCGGTTCGATCACTCTGCAGTCCGCGCATCGGTCTCAGCCGGTGCTTGAGCCGACCATGATCGGCCTCGATCGGGTTGTTCGCGTACTGCTCGATGTGGTGCCACGCCGAAGGAACCAGCTCGTCGAGCACGCCCGGGGTAGACCGGCGAGGCGTCGGTGACCACCTCGGCCGGGATCACCTTGAGCGGGCGCAGCGCTCGGGTGAAGAACCCGCGGGCCGTTGCGGTGTCCCGGCGGTCCAACAGCAGCACATCGACGACCTGGCCGTGCAGGTCGATGGCCCGCTAGACGTAGCGCCAGACGCCGTTGACCTTGACGTAGGTCTCATCGACGAACGAACGGTCCCCCGGCGCGTGCCGGGCGACCCGGGCGGCGTCGGCCAGCAGTGGGGTGAGCCGGTGCACCCACCGGTAGACGGTGACATGATCGACCTCGATTCCGCGTTCGGCGAGCAGTTCCTCGACGTCGCGGAGGACAAGCCATAGCGCAGATACCAGCGCACCGCCACCACGATCACCTCGGCCGGGAACGGAAGCCGGCGAAGGCCGAGCGTGGAGGCGACGAGTGGCCAGACCGGACTGCGGGCCTCATCGGTCAAGCCTGCCTGACGATCCCATCAGCCAACGCAACAAAGCCCCTGAAAGTGGCTCGGTGCAACCGACCTGCGGACCAGGTCTGTGGCACGTGCCGAGGATCAGGCCGTGCCGACGAGTTTGAAAACCACGGCTTCGTCGCCGGCGTTGATCAGATGGGCGTTGTCGACGTCGCGCCGGCTGGCTGGGCTGCGTTTCCAGGTAGAGGACGCCTGCTTGCAGAATCCCAGGATCCGGCGAGTCACCGCGACGGGGATCCCGTCCGCGGCCAGGTGCGGGTCGCCGCAGGCTTCGTCGCCGGCGACTCACCGGGAGGAACGGCTCTTGATCACGCTCCTGGTGATGGCGGTGGCGGTCGCCGTGCTCGCGACGGCGTTCATCGTCTCCGACGGGGAGCCGAACTGGCAGGAGGGCGCCTTGTTGGATTGCGCTCTACGCGATCATTGCCACGACCTTCCGGTGGGCTAACCGTCCCGGATGCCGGGCGCAGAAGCCCGGGTTCGCGGCCACCCGGTGATGCCCTGCCGGACCTTTGTCATCAGAACGCGAGCGGGTAAGAACACTGGCAGCACGCCCACCGCATCCGCCGGCAGGTCTGCCGGGCGCCGGCGCAGAGGTGTCGTTCGCACGCAGCGGCCTGACAGCGCCGTGGCAGGACCGGTCCGGCAGCCTGCTCGAGTTCGCCGAGGCGTGCGACGTGCCGGTGCGCTGGTCCTGCCGTACCGGCGTCTGCCAGACCTGCGAGAGCGGACTGCTGTCCGGCGAGGTGGGTTACGACCCCGAGCCGATCGACCCGCCCGCAGACGGCAACGTCCTCATCTGCTCGGCCCACCCCGGCGGCCCGCTCGTGCTCGACCTTTAGCAGCCGGCAACCGCGACGCGCCGGCGCTGATGTTCATCAAGGCGCCCGAGGCCAAGACCGGCAAGAACCGGCCGCACTTCGACCTCGCGGGGCCAAGTCGCAGACTGGCACACCGAAGTCGACCGGCTGCTTGCGCTCGGCGCCAGCCGGCTCGAGGAACACCGAGGGGGCCGGCCTCGCCAGGAAGGCGCCCGATGTCCGGACGAGGAGGATTGCGCGTTCATCGATGTTGCTCTATGTCTGGCCGTGTGCTTAAGTCGGTCTATGTCCGTGCTGCGCGAGACCCGCCGGCGCGCCGTCCTTCTGACGGTCCTGTGCCTGATGGCGGCTACAACCGCTACCCTCCCGGCCAGCGCCGCCGAGGCGGCCACCACGATCATCATCAACGGCAACGCTCCGGGCCGCACCTTCGACGGCATCGGCGCGATCAGCGGCGGCGGCGGCAACAGCCGCCTGCTGATCGACTACCCGGAACCGCAGCGCGGTCAGATCCTCGACTATCTGTTCAAGCCGGGCTACGGGGCCGATCTGCAGATGCTCAAGGTCGAGGTCGGCGGCGACACCAACTCGACCAGCGGGGCCGAGCCGAGCCACCAGCACACGGCCACCGATCTCAACTGCGACCGCGGCTACGAGTGGTGGCTGGCCGAACAGGCCAAGGCCCGCAACCCGGCCATCAAGCTCTACGCCCTGGCCTGGGGCGCGCCCGGCTGGATCGGCAACGGCACCTTCTGGTCCACCGACATGATCAACTACTACCTGGGCTACCTCGACTGCGCGAAGCAGAGCCACGGGCTGAGCTTCGACTACCTGGGCGGCTGGAACGAGCGCGGCTACAACAAGGCCTGGTACGAGCAACTCAGGTCCACGTTGAACAGCCGCGGCTACCGCAACGTGCAGGTGGTCGCGGACGACACCAGCTTCGACCCGGCCAACGACGTGGTGAGTGACCCGGCGTTCGCCGCCGCGGTCGACATCCTCGGCTCGCACTATGTCTGCGGGTACCGCGGTTCGCAGAGCACCTGCCCGAGCACCGCCAACGCGGTCGCCTCCGGCAAGAAGATCTGGGCCAGCGAGAACGGCTCGGACGACTACAACCTCGGCGCCGTGGCACTGGCGCGGGGCATCAACCGCGGCTATCTCGACGGCAAGATGACCGCGTACATCAACTGGCCGCTGGTAGCCGCGATCACGCCGAACATCCCTTATCCGACCATGGGTCTCGCCCTTGCCGCGCAGCCCTGGTCCGGCAACTACTCGATCGGCAAGAACGCCTGGGTGATCGCGCACACCACCCAGTTCACCGCGCCCGGCTGGCGGTATCTGGACAGCTCCTCGGGCTACCTGGGCGGCAACCGCGCCAACGGCAGCTACGTCACCCTGCGCGACCCGGGCAGCGGCAACTACAGCACGGTCATCGAAACCATGGACGCGACCGCCGCCCAGGCCTTCACCGCCACGGTGACCGGCGGCCTGTCCACCGGGACCGTGCACGTCTGGTCGTCGGCCCTGAGCTCCAGCAACCAGGCGGACCTCTTCGCGCACACCCTCGACCTCACCCCGTCGGGCAACGCGTACACCGTGACGCTGCAGCCCGGCCGGGTGTACACCCTGAGCACCACCACCGGCCAGGGCAAGGGCACCGCGACCGGCCCGGCGGCGGCGAGCTTCGCCTTGCCGTACAGCGACGGTTACGAGAACAACGCGGTCGGCACAGAGGCGAAGTACCTCGCCGACATGCAGGGCGCCTTCGAGGTGACCGCCTGCGGTGGCGGGCGCGGCGGTAAGTGCGTGCGGCAGATGACGCCGCGTACCCCCATCCCGTGGGCCGACGTGACCGACCCGTACGCGCTGCTGGGCGACACCGGCTGGAGCAACTACAAGCTCTCCGCCGATGTGCTGCTCGAGAACGCCGGCTACGCCGGGCTGATCGCCCGGGCCGGGACCGAGGTCTACGGCAACTTCGGGCTGAACGCCTACTACCTGCGACTGTTCAACACCGGCAACTGGGAGCTGCAGCGCAACGACACCAGCGACAGCCAGACGCTGCTACGTCAGGGTACGGTCGCGGCACCCGGCACCAACACCTGGCACAACCTGGCGTTGACGGTCTCCGGCAGCACCATCACGGCACAGATCGACGGCGCCACGGTCGCCACGACAACCGACACGGCGTGGGGTACCGGTCAGGTGGGCATCGGCACGAGCCAGACCGAGACCGCTCAGTTCGACAACTTCGCCGTCACGGCAGTGGCCGGGCCGCCGCCACCGCCGTCCGGTCCGGTGCGGGGCGTCGGGTCCGGCCGCTGCCTGGACGTTCCCGGGGGGTCCCGAACCAACGGCACTCAGCTGATCATTTGGGACTGCAACGCCGGAGGCAACCAGCAGTGGACCCGGCAATCCGACGGCACGCTCCAGATCTACGGGAACAAGTGCATGGACGCGCAGGGCAACAACACCGCCCCCGGGACCGCGGTGGCGATCTGGGACTGCAACGGCGGCACGAACCAGCAGTGGAGGATCAACTCGGACGGCACCATCGTCGGAGTCCAGTCGGGACTCTGTCTGGACGTGACCGGCAATGCCACCGCCAACAACACCTTGGTCGAGATCTGGACCTGCAACGGTGGCGACAACCAGAATTGGACCACACCCAGCTGATGCGTACGCGGCCGGCCTCTGCGAGTGTGCAGAAGCCTTCCGCGTGATCGCCGTGCCGGTTCGCCGTGTTCGGATACACCTCTGGGCGATGAGCCGAGGCGTGGTTGCGGCTGTTGTTCCTCGCCGGCTCGCTGCCGTGCGCGCGCCGCACCGATAGTCGGGCACCATTCGTGAGCTTGCAAATTCCTCCGAAGCGTGGACCGCCTCGACAAGCAGCTGTACTAGCCCATGGGGATGCTGCTTCTAGGTAGCGGCAGGGGCGTGCCGCCGGGGCCGTGGGAGTTCCGGTATCCGGGCTTTGAATCTAGCGATTGGCGTTGGTGATCATGTGGCTGCCTATATGACCTAGGAGGCTCGAGCGGTCCACTGCCCGCCGCTGCCCAACCTTGTGTCCCGGCCTGTTCCATGCAACCGCGATCGCCCCGATCGGCACGGGGGCCGCGTTGATGTGGGGGGAATCGCCTGGCTGTGTGCGGGCAGAAGCACCCGAGGGTAACGGGGACGAATCATGGGCCATGGCTGACGCGACCGGCAGCCACGGCATGGGACCACCTTGGCGACCGATCATCACTATCGTGCCGAGGATGACAAGGGTCCCCTTCCGTACCTTGATCCCGCGCATCCTCGCCGTGCTCCTGGCCGCCTGGATCGCCTTCCTGGCCCTGCACCCTCCAACCATCTCGGCTTATACCGGCAACCTCACCGGCCTCAACGGGCTGGTCGTGGAACCGTACTCGACGTTGTCCCACCAGTGTCCCCCTCCGATCTCGTACATGTTCAAGAAGACGGACCTCTCGGAGGAGCCGGACACTCTCGGCCTGGCGTGCCGCGAACGCGCGATCGGAACCGGTGTGACGATTGGTTTGTTGGGCACCATCGTGGCGCTCCTACTCGGCTTTGCCCGCTCGCCCACTGGCCCGGCGTGCGAAGCCGGCCTTACCACCCGTGCGGAACCCTGACGGTCAGACCGCCTATGGAGGCCGGGAAGCCGGTCAAGGTTCCGGGATGACGCACTGCCGAGCTCGTGGCCTCGAGATCGTGCAAGCTAAGGCTCTGCAGGCGAGAGGGTGGTCGCCCACGCCCTTCGAGATGCATCCCGCGGTGCGCGGGACAGAATCGAAGGTCTCGGCAATGGCGGCGGTCTTAGGATGCCGGGCCGAAACCGCCGTCGGTGATCTGTTTGCCCGTGGCGTCGTTGACGGCTGGCGTGGCCACGGAGAAGTTCCCGGCGGTGTTGCCGAAGATGGCTTGGGACCGACTGGCTTCGAAAATGCTGATCTCGGCGCCGGCCTCGACAGCGGTGGGGACGGCCGCGCAGATCAGCCACGGCCACAACGGGTGTCGTCGGCCTGCGACTGCGAGGCCGTGGACGCCCGGTCAGCTCCAGCGAGAACCAACACGGCAGCGCTGACAGCTGTGGGTGTTCTCCGACCACCTTGCACATCCGCCGCTGGTCAGCGAGGCCGACTTCCTGGGCCGCGCGGCAGATCAGCGCTGTCGCTCCGCCCGATGACGGCAACACCTGCCGCTACCAACTCACCGGACTGATCGTTTGCGGGCTCTGCGGCCGGCGTATGGAAGGCCCTGGGCACACGGCCGAGCCCGCTACCGCTGCCGGCATGGCCACACCAGCGCCAGCGACGCCGACCCTGGCCACGCCAAGGTCCGCTACGTCCGCGAGGATCTCGCCGTCGAGCAAGCCAAGAACCAATACGGGCATGCCCTGGGCTGCGACATCACCACGATGAGCCCCCGCACCCCTCGCTGAACAGCTGCGCCAGCGTGGGATGAACATCCTTTGCACCACCGTCAGCACCAGCCTTGACACCGCTGCCGCTGAGAAAGTCGCACCCAAGCGTGCAGAGCCAACCCCGGATGTTCTCTTGCCGAAGGGCGCCGTCCAGCCAGTCATCCCGCTACCGCGAGGGCCAACGACAAACCCCCACCGAAGCCGTCCACGAAACGTGAATGACTTCGGTGGGGTTAACGTGTCCGAGGGACTTGAACCCCCACGATCATATTGCTGATGACCTGGAAGAACGCTATCTGTCCGGGTATGGAACCGTCAATCTTGTAGCTACAGGTAGCTGCTTGCAGCGCTGTCGTGCACACGGTGTTCCCCGCGGGAACACCGATGGTCGGTTCCAGAACGTCCATGGTGAAGTGCCACAGTGGGCGGCCCGGCGCGAGATAGGCGCTGACCGGGAACGTGAAGGGCTGCTTCTCCCGCTTCTGGACCGCGGGAGGCACCAGAGCCGGGCATCCCACAGGATGCGCTTGCGGCGGTCCCCGTCGACCTTCGCGGCATCGGGCGCGCCCTGGGCGGCGTTGTTGTGATAGGTCGATGCCGCGGAAGGAGACGTCGATCAGTTCGGCGCCGGAGAAGTCGTTACCGCGGAACTCGTTCGACGGACGTCGCGCCAGCTTCCGGTAGTCGGACGGCTCCGGGCGCCCTTCCCTGGCGAATAAGCGCAGGGCCCACTGGTAGCGCTTTTCCGCCTCGGGCTGCGGTGCAGCGTCCCAGAACACGGTCGTGCGCAGCTTGCCGGTGAACACGCAGTCGACCAGCTCGAGGTGGTCGTCGCCCAAGCCTCTGATATCGACGTCGCGGATGTCGCGGACGAATTGGCGCCCCTCGGCGAGGTGGATGAAGCGGCCCGGCATGTCTTGGACCTCGTGGCGGCAGGGCTCCGTTGGCGTGCCGGGAGCCGGGTGGCGTCGTCGCGGTACGCGCCTGCGCACGGCAAGCCGGTCCGGCGCCGACGCCGTACGGGGTCCGACCCCGACCGGTTCTTCGACTGCCCGGGGAGGCGGTGCAGGCGACCAGCAGGCTGAGGCCCGTTCGCGGTACACCCGCCCACCAGGCCGATTCACCCCCTGGAGGGCTCGATCCGTGTGGACCATGACACATCGCTACTTGAAAAGTTCTTCAACTGCTAAATTCATCATGTTGGCAAGAGAGAGGTGCGTCGCGTCATGTCGGTGCCGCTGAATCAGGCGAAGGCTGAGCTGTTCCGCACGCTCGGCCATCCGGCGCGGATCCGGGTGCTGGAGTTGCTGCAGGACGGTCCCCGGCCGGTGCACGAACTGCTGGCCGAGATCGACGTCGAGGCGTCGAACCTGTCCCAGCAGCTGGCGGTGCTCCGCCGTGCCGGCCTGGTGACGTCAGCGCGCGAAGGCGCCTCGGTCATGTACGCGTTGAGCACCACCGACGTGGCTGACCTGCTGGCAGCCGGCCGCCGCATCCTGGGTGCCGTTCTGACCGACCGGGACGGGCTGCTGGGACAACTGAAGGCCGAAGGGCACGATCGATGAGTACCACCGCGATGCGCGCCGGCAAGCGGCTGGCCGAGTTGCTGCCGCAGCGCGGCGACTGGGCGGCGGCCCGGCGCAATCCGCGTCGTGACCTCGTGGCCGGGCTGACGGTGGCGGTCGTCGCGCTGCCGCTGGCGTTGGCCTTCGGCGTGACGTCCGGTCTCGGCGCGCAGGCCGGACTGGTCACCGCAGTCGTCGCCGGCGCGGTGGCGGCAGTGTTCGGGGGCTCCAACCTGCAGGTGTCCGGGCCGACCGGGGCGATGACCGTGGTACTCGTGCCGGTCGTGGCCCGCTTCGGCGCAACCGGGGTGCTTATGGTCGGCGCCATGGCCGGCCTCGTGCTCATCGCCCTGGCGCTGGCCCGGCTCGGCCGCTACATACGGTACCTGCCCACGCCGGTCGTCGAGGGCTTCACGGCAGGCATCGCCGTGGTCATCGCGCTGCAGCAGGTCCCGGCCGCGCTGGGCGTCGCCGATGCAACCGGGGAGAAGGTCTGGGCCGTCGCTGGCGACGCCGCGGTCCGGTTCGCGGCACATCCCCGACCGCAGCCGCTGGCCGTGGCGCTCGGTGTGGCCGCGGTGATGCTGCTCGGTGCCCGCTGGCGCCCGAAGCTGCCGTTCTCGTTGATCGCGGTGCTCGCCGCGACGATGCTCGCCGAGCTGGCGCCGCTGCGGTTGACGCGGATCGGGGCATTGCCGGCCGGGCTGCCCACCCCCTCGCTGGACTTCGTCGACCTGCACGCGGTCGGTATGCTCCTGCCCTCAGCACTGGCCGTGGCCGCCCTCGCCGCGCTGGAGAGCCTGTTGTCGGCGACCGTCGCCGACGCGATGAGCGTCAACGATCAGCACGACCCGGACCGGGAACTGTTCGGCCAAGGCCTGGCCAACCTGGCCGCGCCCGTCTTCGGCGGCATCCCGGCCACCGCAGCGATCGCCCGTACCGCCGTGAACGTGCGGGCCGGCGCCGGCTCCAAGCTCGCGGCACTGACCCACGCGGTCGCGCTGGCGGTGATCGTGCTGGCGGCCGCACCGCTGGTCTCGCGCATCCCCCTGGCCGCGCTGGCGGGGGTGTTGCTGGCCACCACCGTACGGATGGTGGAGGCGAGCTCCCTGCTCGCCGTGGTTCGTGCCACCCGCCGCGATGCCCTGGTCCTGGCTCTGACGTTCGCCGTGACGGTCGCGATGGATCTGGTCACGGCCGTCGCCGTGGGACTCGGGGCGGCCGTCGTGCTGGCCTTGCGCGCCGTGGCCCGCACCGCCCGCCTGCAGCAGATGTCGCTGGAGCCGGGCGATCATTCAGCCGCCGAACAGGCATTGATCGCCGAGCACATCGTCGCGTACCGCCTGGACGGGCCGCTGTTCTTCGCGGCCGCCCACCATTTCCTGCTCGAACTCACCGAGGTCGCGGACGTGAGGGTCGTGATCCTGCGGATGTCTCGAGTGTCGACCGTCGACGTCACCGGCGCACAGGTGCTCGGCGACGCCATCACCCGCCTGCAGCGGCGCGGCATCACCGTACTGCTGTCCGGAATCACTCCGGGCCACGAGCAAGTCTTGACAGCCGTCGGCGTCGCCGAGCAACTGCGCCGCGACGGGCGGGTCTTTCCCGACACCCCGAGCGCGATCGCCTACGCCCGCGACCATCTCCCGACCAATGCTGCCGAAGGCCCGGAGACACGCGAGCCCGCCGGGCGATCCGTGGCCGGTTGAAACCTGGCGGGCCCCGCGTACCCATCGCTTCCACACCGCAACTCTTCCGGAGCGTTCCATGCGACTTCTCCTGATCGGGCCGCCGGGCTCCGGCAAGGGCACCCAGGCCACCTTCATCGCCGAACGCTACGGCGTCGACCACATCTCCAGCGGTGATCTGCTGCGCCGCCATGTCGCCTCGGGTAGCGCCATCGGCCGAGCCGCCGCTGCGTGTATCGATCGCGGCGACCTCGTCCCCGACGCCCTCGTCATGGACATCCTCCGCAAGCCGGTTGAGGCCGCCAGCCGTCGGGGCGGCTACATTCTCGACGGCTTCCCCCGCACCGTCGCCCAGGCTGAAGCGGCCTACCGCGTCGCCGAGCCGCTCGGGGCATCAGTGCGTATCGCCTTGCATCTCTCGGTCTCTCGCGAGGAACTCACCCGCCGGCTGCTGCATCGCGGCACGCAGACCGGGCGCACCGACGACACGGCCGAAGTCATCGCTCACCGCCTGGACGTCTTCGCCGCCAGCACAGCGCCGCTGCTGGACTATTACGCCGCCCGGGAAACCGTCATCTCCGTCGACGGCGAACAGCCCGTCGAGGACGTGACCCGGGCGATCGCCGACGAGCTGGACCGGGCACGTCGCCGTCTCGGCATCGCACTACCGCCGCAGCGCGACGCCGACGACCCGCGCTCCGCCCCCGCTTCCGATGCTGCGCCATCAGCCGCCCGCTAGTACCCGCCGGGTCGATGTCGTGTTCGCCGCCGATGGTGATCAGCCGGGTGGCCCGCTCGAGCATCGCCCGGGCGCCGTCGTGGACCTGCCGGATCGCGGTCTCGATGTCGAACGGGTTCACGGCCAGGCCGCCGGCGTCGGCCACCTGCTGCACGACGAACGGTGCGATGTCAGCCGCCGGGTTGTACGGCCGCAGCAGCCGTGATGACTCGCGCACGTGGGCCGGGCCGAACCGGGCCCCGGGCCGGTAGCTGACGCCCGCGTCGAAGGGCACCCCGATCACCGCCACGTCCAGGTCGGAGACCTCGTCGGCGCGCGTAAGCCGAGCGAAGGTTGCCGGCCCGGCGAACCGGGGAACCCTGGAACCCGGGCACCCGGGCACCCGGGCAGGATGGTGGCGTCGACCTGGCCGAGCCGGCCGGACACCTCGACGCGCGGCGCTTTGGCAGATCGTGACGAACCTGCTGTCCAACGCCATCAAGTTCACCCCTGACGGCGGGCAGATCTTCCTCGCCGCCCGACGGATCGGCCACGAGATCGCGATCAGCGTCGCTGACACCGGCCCCCGCATCTCCGCCGCCGACCAGCAACGCGTCTTCGAGGAGTTCCAGCAAGTCGGCGAACAACACAGCCGTGCCGGCGGCACCGACCTCGGCCTCGCCGTGGCCCGCCGGCTGGTGCAGGCCCACGGCGGGCGCATCGACCTGCAGTCCGAACCCGGCCACGGCGCAAAATTCATCGTCTACCTGCCCGCCGCCGACACCCCCACCGATAGCCGCCCCACCGCCGGCAGCCGACTACTCGCCGCCGACACGGGTGACCCGGAGGCCATCCTGCTCGACATCGATCTGCCCGGTGAGGTACGGACGCACTTCCCGGGGAACAACCACTCGGTGGGATCGCCCGGCAGCAGACCGAGCAGGCTGGGTCCCAGGGCGATGCCCGCCATGATCTCGCCGACCACCGCGGGCTGACGCAGCCGCAGGACGCAGCGGCCCAGCACGGCGCCGGCGACGAGCACCATCGCGATGTCGAGCAGGACGGTCGCGCCTGACAGTTCGGACGAACTCGCCGGGGATTCCATCTGCACCTCGATCTCGCGGCACGACAATGCCCCCACGCTAAGCGACGTCCCGTCACCCGGCGGCAGTCTCATGAGGACCACGTGCAATCGATTCACCCGTTCACCGGACTAAGCCCGGCGGCTCCCCGATCGGCGGTAGGTGTCGCGCCGACTTGACGTAGAGAACCGGTCAAGTGTTCGGCGCGTGAGTGCAGCATGCGCCCGGCGTTGACCTCCTATCCACGCTCGGTGATGATTCTTCAGGTATTCGGGCCGCCGTTTCGCATCGATTTCCCACGAGCCGCGTCAATCAATTCGAGGCGGTCCGGACACCCGCTGCCGGCCCATCAATCAAAGGTAGGACGCCGTCATGCATTTTCCTTTCATGGATACCATCGCCGGGCACGTCACCTCGTACGACGAGAAACGCGGGGTCTTCGAGCTGCGCACTAGGGCGGGTGACACGTACGCGGTGCACCTGACGCCGGACTGCTCGGCCGAGATGCTGCGCAACCTGGACGAGCCGTACGTCGACGCGTGCACCCACTTGCCGCAACTGCTCACCGAGGGCCGCCACCTGTTCGTCTACGGCACCTTCTACCCCGAGGGCGGCGGCTACACGTACGAGGCGAAGCGCCTGGTCTTCAACGGCCGTGCGGTCGGCGAATTCAGCTTCGAGAACCGGGCCTGGTGGACCAACCAGCTCGACTCGCTCGCCGGCTTCTACCGCCGGGCGCAATTCGGTGCCGGCCCGATCGACTACCGCGAGTACCGCACCATCATCCGCCTCGGTGGCGAGAAGACCGACAGCCATGTCCAGGAGACCGACACGATATCCCGGATGGTGTACGGCATGGCGTCGGCGTACATGTTGACCGGCAACGACGAATACCTGGAGATCGCCGAGCGCGGGACCCAGTACCTGCGCGACCACATGCGTTTCGTCGACACGGACAATGACATCGTCTACTGGTACCACGGCATCAAGATCGAAGGCGACTACGAGAAGAAGCTGTTCACCTCGGAATTCGACGACGACTACGACGCCATTCCGATGTACGAGCAGATCTATGCGCTGGCCGGCCCGACGCAGACGTTCCGGGTCACCGGCGACCGGCGCATCGCCTCGGACATCGACCACACGATGCGGCTGTTCGAGAACCACTTCCGCGACCGGGCAGGCGGCGGCTACTTCTCGCACATCGACCCGGTGCTGCTCAGCCCCGACCACGAGTCGCTCGGTCCCAACCGAGCCCGCAAGAACTGGAACTCGGTCGGCGACCACGCACCCGCGTACCTGATCAACGCCTACCTCGCCACCGGCGAGGAGAAGTACCGGGAGATGCTCGAGCGCACGTTCGACACGATCGTCGAACGCTTCCCCGACTACGACTACAGCCCGTTCGTCAACGAGCGCTTCTTCCAGGACTGGTCGCACGACCTGAAGCACAGCTGGCAGGGCGACCGCGCGGTGGTCGGGCACAACCTGAAGATCGCCTGGAATCTCATGCGGATGTACTCGGTCACGCCGAAGGACAGCTATCGCGAGCTGGCCGACAAGATCTCGAAGATCATGCCGTCGGTGGGCAGCGACCGGCAGCGCGGCGGCTGGTACGACGTCGTGGAGCGCACGCTCGAGCCGGGACAGGAGTGGCACCGGTTCGCCTGGCACGACCGCAAGGCGTGGTGGCAGCAGGAGCAGGCCATCCTCGCCTACCTGATCCTGTCGGGCACGGTCGGCGGCGAGGCGAACCTGGCCGAGGCGCGCCAGGCGGCCGCGTTCTACAACGCGTTCTTCCTGGACCATGACGAGGGAGGCGTGTACTTCAACGTGCTGGCCAGTGGAATGCCGTACCTGCTCGGCACCGAGCGACTCAAGGGCAGCCACTCGATGAGCATGTACCACTCCGCGGAGCTGTGCTACCTGGCCGTCACGTACACGTCGCTGCTGATCAGCGGGCAGCCGCTGGACCTGTACTTCAAGCCCCGGCCGGACGCCCACCGGGTGTTGCGCGTGGCGCCGGACCTGCTGCCCGCCGGCAGCTTCCGCCTCGAGAAGGTCGAGATCGACGGCAAGCCGTACGAGGTGTTCGACGCCCAAGCCGCGACGGTGGAGCTGCCCGAGTCCACCGAGTCGCTGGCGGTCAAGGTGACGCTGGTCCCGACGATGAACTCCCGGAAGGGGTGAGCTCATCGATGGACGTTCGCAAGCGCGAGGCGGGAGAGATCGTGATCCTCAGCCTGTCGGGAGACCTCGACGGCCGCGTGCCGCCCGAGACGCAGAACGAGATCGTCCAGGCGCTGCCGCCGCACCGGCGCGTGCTGCTGGAACTCAGCGGCCTGGGGACGGTGACCAGCGCGGGGCTGCGCACGATGCTGCAGATCTACCGGCAGGCGCAGGCGCTGGACGTCACTGTCGCCCTGGTCGGGCTCTCCGATCAGCTGCGCAACGTGCTGACCGCCACCGGGTTCCTGTCGTTCTTCACCGTCGGTGACAGCGTCGAGGAGGGCCTCGCCCGGCTCGCTGACCCGGTACCCCAGGGAAGCGGTGCCCGGTGACCGCCGCGATCCAGGCGCCCGCCGGGCGCATCGACTCGTTCCCGACCCAGCAGGTCAACGGGTACGACGTGCGGCCCGGGCGGGTCGAGCCATTCGGTGCCACGCTGGTACCCGGCGGCGGCGTCAACTTCTCGATCTACTCGAGCTCCGCCAGCGCCGTCACCCTCGTCCTGTACGCCCTGGGTGCGCGCGACCCCAGCGCGGAGCTACCGATCCCGGCGGAGTTCCGGATCGGCTCGGTGTGGTCGATGGTCGTGTTCGGCCTCGACTACGAGAACATCGAGTACGGCTACCGCGTCTACGGACCCGACCAGCAGGACTTCCGCGACCGCTTCGACCACACGCGGGTGCTGGCCGACCCGTACGCCCGCGCGTTCTCGGGTCGCGACACCTGGGGCGTCGAGCCGGACCGCAGCAACGCGTACCCGTACCGGTCGCGCCTGACGTTCGAAGACTTCGACTGGGAGAACGACCGGCCACTGCGGCTCCCGTCGACCGACCTGGTCGTCTACGAGCTGCACGTACGCGGCTTCACCCGGGATGCGTCGTCCCGGGTGGCCCAGCCGGGCACCTACGCCGGCCTGGTCGAGAGGATCCCGTACCTCAAGGAACTCGGCGTCAACTGCGTCGAGCTGATGCCGGTCTTCGAGTTCGACGAGTTCGAGAACAGCCGCATCAACGAGGCCACCGGTGAGCGGCTCTACAACTTCTGGGGCTACTCCACGGTCGGTTTCTACGCCCCGAAGGCGGGTTACGCGGCCACCGGTGCGTTCGGGATGCAGCGCGACGAGTTCAAGAACATGGTCAAGGAGTTCCACCGCGCCGGCATCGAGGTGGTCCTCGACGTCGTCTTCAACCACACCGCCGAGGGCAACGAGTGCGGCCCGACGATCCATTTCCGCGGGATGGACAACCGGACGTACTACATGCTCACGCCGGAGGGCTTCTACTACAACTTCAGCGGTACGGGGAACACCCTCAACTGCAACAGCCCCGTCGTCCGCGACTACGTACTCTCGTGCCTGCGCTTCTGGGCCGGCGAGTACCACGTCGACGGCTTCCGCTTCGACCTGGCGGCGATCCTCGGGCGCGGCACCGACGGCGCCCCGCTGGAGAACCCGCCGCTGCTCGAGTCGATGGCGTTCGACCCGGTCCTCACCGACTGCCTGCTCATCGCGGAGGCGTGGGACGCCGGCGGCCTGTACCAGGTCGGCAGCTTCCCGAACTACCGGCGCTGGTCGGAGTGGAACGGCAAATTCCGCGACACCGTCCGCAAGTTCCTCAAGGGTGACGGCGACGTCGGGGACCTCGCGACCCGCATGGTGGGCTCGCCGGACCTCTACTGGGCCCGCGGGGCCTGCTCGTCGATCAACTTCATCACCTGTCACGACGGTTTCACCCTGGCCGACCTGGTGTCGTACAACGACAAGCACAACGAGGCCAACGGCGAGAACAACAACGACGGCGCGAACGACAACAACAGCTGGAACTGCGGCGTCGAGGGACCGACCGACGACGCGGAGGTGAACGCACTGCGGTTGCGCCAGATGAAGAACGCCATGGTGCTGCTGCTGACCAGCCAGGGCGTCCCGATGATCCTGTCGGGCGATGAGGTCGGCCGCAGCCAGCAGGGCAACAACAACGCGTACTGCCACGACAGCAAGCTGACGTGGATGAACTGGGACCTGGTCGAGGAGAACACGGAGCTGCTGGGCTTCGTGCGCAACCTGATCGCGTTCCGCGCCAGGCACCCCTCGTTGCGGGAACCGCACCACCCTCGCGGCGAGGACCCGGTCGGCTGCGGCTACCCGGATGTCAGCTGGCACGGCACGCAAGCCTGGCAGCCGGACTGGTCGGCATCGAGCCGGGTGATCGCGGTCATGCGCAACGGGCACAACCTGGACGGTGACGACAGCCACGTCTACATCGCGGCGAATTCCCATTGGGAGGCGCACGAGATGCAGCTGCCGGACCTGCCCGACGGAATGCGCTGGCACCGGTTCGCGGACACGTACGCACCCGCGCCGCACGACACCGCCGTGCCCGGCCAGGAGGTGCTCCTGGACAACCAGCATGCCATCACGCTCGGCCCGCGCTCGACCGTCGTCCTGCTGGGGAGCCGGCCGCTCAACGGCTGACCGGCCCCGCACCCGCGAGAACATGAACTGAGGAGCACCATCGTGTCGTTCAACACCACCCTGACCCGCAATGGCACCACCGTCGTCATCACGCTGGACGGCGAGCTGGACGCCTCCACCGCAGCCGAGTTCGGCAGGCAGGTCGACCTCGCCGCCAAGGGCGGCGTGGAGCGCCTGGTCCTGGACATGTCCGAGCTGACCTATCTCTCCTCGGCCGGCCTGCGTGGCCTCGTCTTCGCCCGCCAGAAGATGGCGGACGGCGTCACGATCGTCCTGGTGCAGGCCAGCGACGAGGTCGAGCGCACCATCCGGATGGTCGGCTTCCACCACAGCGTGGTCTTCGCCGACCACGTCCCCGAATAGGAATGCACCAGCTGACGCTACCGGCGACCACCGGCTCGCTGGACAGGATGGTCGCGTTCGTCGACGCCCTGTCCCGGGCCGGTGGCCTGTCCGCCGTGCGGGCCGGGCGGCTGCGGCTGGCAGTCGAAGAGCTTGTCACCAACTCCATCGTGCACGGCTTCGGCACCTCTCGCGGGCCCTGGAGCGAGATTCTGCTCGAGGGCTGCGTCGAGACCGATTACGTCTGGCTGCGGATCAGTGAGGACGCACCCCCGTTCGACTCTACCCGCGGCCACACTCCGCAAGACCTCGATCGGCCGCTCGGCGAGCGTACGCCGGGCGGGCTGGGCCTCTATCTGGCCCGCCAGGCGGTCGATCGGATGGCCTACGACTACGCGAACGGGCGCAACCACGTGACCGTGTACGTCGGCCGTGGGCCGACGTCGGCTGCCGAACCTGAGAGCAACGCTGCACCGGGCGAGAGGCAACAGGAATGACATTGCAGTCGACGTGGATGATCAGTCCGAGGTCGGTCAACGCGGAACGCCTCGGCGCCGTCCTGGCGACCGCCGGTACGAGCGTCCTGCACCTGCTGCCGGAAGCGGTGACCCGGCAGCAGCTCCCTCTCGTGCAGCCACCCCACCTGCTGCTCGTCAACGCGAACCTGGACGTCGCGCTGGTGCGGCGCCTGGTGGCATGGACGACCCGCACGACGAGGCGCGTACCGGCCGTCGTGGCGTTCGTCGACGGCGACTTCGCGGACCTGGAACCACACGTGCTGGCGGGTACGGACTACATCGTCCCGCCGTACGTGCCGGGTAACGTCCGCGACCGTCTGATCACCAGCAGCCGGCGCCAGGCGTGGCGCCAGGCCACAGCGGGGAGCTACGCCGCCGACCTGCTGCGCTACGAGCGGGAGCTGGCCATCGGGCGGGAGATCCAGATGGGTTTCCTGCCCACCGGCCTGCCCGCGCCGGACGGATGGGACCTGACCGCGGCGTACCGTCCGGCGCGCGAGGTGTCGGGGGACTTCTACGACGCGTTCGAGCTGCTCGGCGGCCGGCGCATCGCGCTGGTGGTCGCCGACGTCTGCGACAAGGGCGTCGGCGCGGCGCTGTTCGTGGCGTTGATCCGTACGCTGTTGCGGCACACGGCCGTGTATCTCGACAACGGGGCGCGGGGCGGCGCCGTGCCGGGCCTCGCGCCGCTGCGGGAGGACGAGCACAGCCGCGATGAGGCCGTGCTGCTGCGGGCCGTCATGGCCACGAACGACTACCTCATGCAGAACCACATGCGGCAGGCGTACTTCGCGACGGTCTTCTTCGCGATCCTCGACCCCGTCTCGGGCTCGCTGGTGTACGTCAACTGCGGCCACAACGCGCCGATTCTGCGCCGTGCCGACGGTGGGGTGGTGAATCTTGCGCCGACCGGCCCGGCGCTGGGCCTGACGGCGAAGGCGGTGTTCGCCCCTGCCCGCGCCGTGGTGCGCGGCGGCGATCTGCTGTTCGTCTACACCGACGGGGTGAGCGAAGCGCGCGACCCGTCCGGGGGGTTCTTCGGTGAGCACCGGGTAATCGGATTGGTCTGCGCGGGCGACCTGGACGTCTGGGAGCTCATCGACTGCATCGAGCGGGAGCTCGCCGTGCACGCCGGCGTGGCCGAGCAGAGCGACGACATCACCATGCTGGCGATCCGTCGCCGCCCGGTGCCGGCCGAGGTGTGAGGTGGCCGGCGGGCCACCTCACCACGCGGGGATCAGCCCAGAGTCGCGCTTCGCAGGGAGTCCAGCAGCGAGAAGATGCATGCCGCGGATACCAGGGTCACGTGGTGGTGCCAGCCGGCGAACGTGCGGCCCTCGTAGTCGCGCAGTCCGAAGCGGGCGGCGATCGCCTCGAGACGACTGTGCACCCTGGACGGCAAGCGCATCAACTCCACGACGCTCGCTAGCGGCTCGTCGTCGATGTTGGTGATCCAGTACCCGCGCGGCTTCGGCTTGTTGAACGGCCAGTCCACGACGAGCTGGTGCTCGGCGGCCCCCCGGGAGTAGCCCTCCGGCTGTCCCCCGGGGCCGCCCGGGCGCATGATCGGCGCGGTCAGGAACTGCGAGCGGTGCGTCCGCCCGTCGTTCTCCCAGCTGATGGTCGCGCGGGGCTGGGCGTGCAGCCGGTGCACCAGGTCGCCGGCGGTGCCTTGCCACGGCGAGGGGCGTACCCCCGGTTGCAGCACCGGCCGGCCACCGGCGAGCCGCGGCCGCTCGCTGGCGTACCGGACGGGCAGGTTCGGTCCGACCTGGACCAGGTACGGCAGGTCACGTTCCGACAGCGCAGCCAGCAGGGCCTCGACCGTGGTGAGCTGGCAGGCGTCGACGATCACCGGCGCGGGGGCCATGCCCCAGTCCAGGATCATGTCGTCGATCGTCTCGATCTGGTAGTGCCAGTACGGCCGCGGCCGCTCGTGGTCCGGCATGCGAGCCCGCGAGCGGCGCTCCTCGTCGGCGCCCCACGGCTCGGGCAGCACGAGCCGCCAGTTGACCGGCACGCAGTGCTGCCCGGTGACCAGGACGGCGACGGTGGCCAGCTGGCAGTTGCTCACCCGCTGCTCGGCGCGCACGTACTGCCGGTGCACCGCGGCCGAGTACCGTCCGTGCTTGGGGAAGGCCACCTCACCGATGACCCAGGCGGTCGGCTCGACCGTCTCGATCAGCCGGCCGAGCAGGCGCTCCCGGATGGGCCGGTAGTCCCAGGGACTCTGGTTGATGAACTGCTGCAGCGACTGCTCCGAGTGGCTGCCCGGAGCCAGCGCGGCTATTCGCCGGATCGACTTGCGGCCCTCGCAGTTGATCAGGCCGTTCAGGTAGGTCTGACCGGCGCGTCGCTGATCAGCACGGTGCAGCGTCCGGAAAATGTCGCTGCAGAATTCCTGGAAGTGATCTTCCGAGGTCACGCCGGCGCGTTCGTCGCCCTCAGTCACGTTGACTCCCCGACGGTCGGGCGCTCGAGCTGTTGCGGCCCCGCAAAGGAAGTAGCCGGGTGAGCGCCAATGCCATTTTTAGTCAACGATTTCGTTGAATACAAGAACTAGAACGGGAAATTTGACCACCCCGCGCGCCGCCTAAAACGCTTTATTGCCACTTACACCTGCGTAACGGACGTCCAGCGCCGACCATCGCGGCGTATTGCGCTGTTATACCCGTTATAAGCCAACGCTCCGTGTTGTTGCAACTCCTCTGAGTAATGAGACAGACGCCGCCACATTCGGGGACAAACGGGCAACTTGACGTAGTACGGCGCTTCTCTGGCCGGACACCCGCGCATCCGGTGCACCGCCCCGGCAGGCGTCCTGCCGGCCTCCGCCGATGCGAATGGCCCCGCGCGCGGGCGTACACCAGCCGACTTGACGTATATCGGCAACCGATTGCCGCGCGTCGGATCGGCGGATTTGCAATCCGTTGACTTGCCCCGCGACGCGCATAAGTATTCGCCTATCACCGGCCCGAATTCGATGGATGAGGGGTCCTCATGTCCAGAAAGATCCTCACCGTGCTGTCCGAGTACGGTTATTGGGGTGAAGAACTGCTCGGCCCGCTCACGCGATTCGACGAGCAGGGTTACGAGGTCACGTTCCTGACGCCGCGGGGCGGCCGGCCGCTCGCGCTGCCGCCAAGCCTCGACGCCGGCTTCATCGACCCGCCGCTGGGTCGCAGCGTCGTCTCGGAGGACGTCGCCAAGGCCGCTATCGCCCTGGACCAGTCCGACCGCCTGGACCATCCTGAGGATCTCTCCTCGTGGATCCCGGAGCGTCCCTACACCAGCGACGACAATTACCTGCGGGCGCTGGAGTCCTACAACCGCGAGATCGGTGACCACCTCGACGAGCGGATCGCCTGCTACGAAGCGCTGCTCATCGTCGGCGGCAGCGGTCCCATCGTCGACCTCGCCAACAACGGCCGGGTGCACGACCTCATCCTCGCGTTCCTGCGCTCCGGCAAGGTCATCGGCGCTGAGTGCTACGGCGTGGCCTGCCTCGCGTTCGCCCGCGACTGGGAGAGCCGCGAGAGCATCATCAAGAACAAGCACGTCACCGGCCACTGCAAGGAGTACGACTACAAGGACGGCACCGGCTTCCTCACCACGGACTTCAACATGGGGCCGCCGCCGTACCCACTGGAGTACATCCTGCGCGACGCCACCGCGCCCGGGGGCCGCTACCACGGCAACTTCGGCAAGGAGATCTCCGTCGTGGTGGACCACCCCTTCGTGACCGGCCGCTCGACCGCCGACTCGTTCAGGACCGGCGAGAAGATGGTCGAGGTTCTGGAGCGTGGTCTCCGCCGCTACGGCTGGTAGGCGCACGATGCCCAGAACCGGCAAAGAGGCGATGATCGAACAGTTCCTCGCCGACGGCATCACGCACATGTTCGGTAATCCGGGAACCGTCGAGCAGGGATTCCTCGACGCCCTGGAGTCCTTTCCCGACTTCCACTACATCCTGGCCCTGCAGGAGACCGTGGCGGCGGGGGTGGCCGACGGCTACGCTCGCGCGACCCGTGGCCCGGCCGTGCTCCAGCTGCACAGCGGCGTCGGCCTCGGCAACGGCATCGGCATGATGTACCAGTCGAAGCGGGGCCACACCCCGCTCGTCGTGGTAGCCGGCGAGTCCGGCATCGCGTACGACTCCATGGACGCGCAGATGGCGGCGGACCTCGTCGCCATGGCCCGGCCCGTGACGAAATGGGCGGCCCGGGTCGTCGACCCGCGGTCGCTGCTGCGGATACTGCGCCGGGCCGTGAAGACGGCCATGACCCCGCCCCGCGGGCCGGTGTTCGTGGCACTGCCGATGGACGTGCTCGACGCGCTAAACGACGAGCTGGTCGTACCAACGGTCGTCCCGTCGGCCCGCGCGGTGCCCACCGCCGACCAGGTGGCCGAGGCGGCGGCGCTCCTGTCCGGCGCCGAGCGGCCCGTGCTGGTGATCGGCGACGGCGTCACCACCTCCGGCGCGGAGGCCGAGCTGGTCCGGGTCGCGGAGAAGCTCGGCGCCGATGTCTGGTACGCCGACTCGTCCGACCTGCCCATGCCGTCCACGCACCCGCTCTCGAGGGGCGCCCTGGGGCACATGTTCGGGCCCGTCAGCAAGGCGGCCGTGCAGGACGCCGACGCGGTGCTCATCGTGGGCACGTACGTGTTCCCGGAGGTGTTCCCGGAGCTCACGTCGCCGTTCGCGCCGGACGCCACCATCGTCCACATCGACCTGGACGACTACGAGATCGCCAAGAACCACCCGGTGACGCTCGGGCTCGTCGCCGATCCGAAACCCACGCTCGCCGCGCTCGCCGGGGTGCTCGACCGGTTGCGTACCCCGGAGCAGGAGGCCGCGGCGGCCACGCACATCCGGCGGCGCGCGGCTGAGCGGGCGGCCGCCGACGAGGCCCCCGACGACACCCTGATCGGCGCGTTCCTAGCCGAGCTGGCCGGGCGGGCGCCGAAGGACCTGATGGTGTTCGACGAGGCACTGACCGCCTCGCCGTACCTCACCCGGTACCTCAAGCCGCAGCTGCCCGGGCACTACCTCGTGACGCGGGGCGGCTCGCTCGGCGTCGGTATCCCTGGCGCGGTCGGCATGAAGATCGCCCACCCCGGCCGTACGGTGATCGGCTTCACCGGCGACGGCGGCGCGATGTACACGTACCAGGCGGTGTGGACCGCGGCCCGGCACGATGTGCCCGCGGTGTTCGTGGTCTGCAACAACCATCGCTACCAGCTGCTCAACGCGAACATCGACGAGTACTGGCGCGAGCAGGGCATCGCCGGGCGCGCGCACCCGCACTCGTTCGACCTGAGCCACCCGGCGATCGACTTCTCCGCGCTGGCGCAGTCGCTGGGGGCCGACGGCGTCCGGCTCGACAAGCCGGAGCAGATCGCCGCGACGGTCGAGCGGATCCTCACCACCCGCCGGCCCCTGCTGATCGACCTGCAGACCGACGACACCCTGCGGTCCTGAGCCGCCCGCGAGAGGACGAACAGTCATGGCTGTATCCGAAGACTCCATCCGCACCCTCGTGGTCGAGTGGTACCGCGCCCTGGACCGGCACGACGAGCTGGCCGATGTGTTGCCCTACCTGCTCGACGAGGGCTTGGAGATGCGCTTCCCCGAGGTGACCGCGCGAGGGCACTCCGGCTTCATCGACTGGTACAAGGCCGTCACCAACCGCTTCTTCGACGAGGAGCACACCGTCACGTCGGTCCGGTTCACCCGGCTGGACGAGACCGGCGCCGACCTGAAGGTGCTCGTCAACTGGCAGGCGAAGATCTGGAACCCGCCGGCGGCCAGGAGCGAGTTCCTGGGCTTCGACGCGTACCAGACCTGGGAGCTGGTGTTCACGCCGGACGGCGGTACCAAGCTCAAGACGTACGTCGTCGACCGCATGGAGCCGATGCCCGGCTCCGCGTCGCTCTAGCCCCTCAGGTCCGAAGGAGAGTCATGGACACCGCATCGATCGTGACCCGGTACTACGAGCTTGCCAACGCCGGCAACTGGGATGCCTGGTGCGACCTTTTCGCCGCCGACCAGGTGATGGACGAGCAGCTCGCCGGCCACGTGGAGGGCCGGGAGACGCTGCGCGCGATGATGGCCGGCTTCCCCGCCATGTACGCATCGTTCGAGAACCACCCCCATGAGGTGATCGTCGACGGCGGCAAGGCCGGCGTCGTGTCGCACATCAGCGCCGTCGTCCCGGGCGGCGGCCGCATCGAGGCCGACGTGATGAACTACTTCCACGTCGTCGGCGGGGAGATCGTCTACATGGCGAACTTCCACGACACCCTGCCGTTCCGCGCCGTCCTCCCCGCTGCGTCGTAGGGGGCTGCGATGAGCGACGAGGTATTCGACTACGTGATCGTCGGCGGCGGTACCGCGGGCTCCGTGCTCGCCCGCCGGCTGACCGAGGATCCCTCGGTGCGCGTGCTGGTGCTGGAGGCGGGCAGCGACTTCGTGCCCGCAGCCGTCGACCAGGCGCCGCTGTGGTTCACGCTACTGGGCAGCTCCGTCGACTGGGGCTACCGGACGGTGCCGCAGCCCGGTCTTAACGGCCGCACGGTCTACGAGCCTCGGGGCAAACTGCCCGGCGGCAGCAGCAACCTCTACATCATGATGCACATCCGGGGGCACCGGTCCGACTTCGACGACTGGGCGTACCAGGGGGCGGCCGGCTGGTCGTACGCGGACCTGGAGCCCTACTTCACGAGGCTGGAACAGACGCAGACCGTCACCGACGCGGGCGAGCACGACCCGAACCCGCTGTCGAAGGTCTTCATCGAGGCGTGCGAGGAGCTGGGGCACACCCGGGTTCCCGACTTCAACGGCCCCGAGATGATCGGTACCGGCTGGCACCACATCGACGTGGAGAACGGCAAGCGGAAGGGTGCGCTGCAGGCCTTCCTCGAGCCCGCGCTGGACCGGCCCAACCTCACCCTGCGCACGGAAGCACACGCACTGAACCTCGTCTTCGAAGGCGCTCGCTGCGCCGGCGTACGCTACCTGCAGCAGGAACCCCCGGAGCCGGCCGGTCCCGGACGCCGGCTGCCGGGCGTGTCACGCGCCGACGCCGGCGTGCACACCGCGCGCGCCACCGGCGAGACGCTCGTCTGCCTAGGCGCGATCGAGTCCCCCAAGCTGCTGCTGCTCTCCGGCTTGGGCCACGGCGACGACCTTCGCCGCTTCCGGATCCGCGTGGTCGCCGACCTGCCCGGCGTGGGGAGGAACTTCCACAATCACGTACTGACCGGCCTCATCGCGGAAACCGCCGATCCCGTGATCGCGGGTACGCAGAACCTGTCGGAATCCGCGCTGTTCGCCGTTTCCCGGCCGGGCCTGCTCGCACCCGACCTGCAGCTGGCGTTCGTGCACGTGCCGTTCGACATCATCGTCGGCCGGCAGCACCCCAACGCCGTCTCCATCCTGCCCGGCGTCGTACGGCCCAACTCCCGCGGCACGATCAAGCTGGCAAGCACCGACCCGCTCGTGGCGCCTCTGATCGACCCGAACTATCTCGGCGACCGCTCCGACGTGGACCGCATGGTGGAGGCCTTCAAGATGTCCCGCGACATCTTCGCGGCCCCGGCGTTCAAGGGGCACCTGCACGGCGAGCTTTCCCCGGGCCGCGACGTCCGCACCGACCGCCAGATCGAGGATTTCGTCCGCGCCCGCGCCGACTGCTACCACCACCAGGCCGGATCCTGCCGGATGGGCATCGACGACCTCGCGGTGGTCGACCCGCAGCTGCGCGTGCGCGGCGTCGACGGCGTCCGGGTGGTCGACGCGAGCGTCATGCCCGCGGTGCCCTCCGGCAACTGCCACACCGCCATCGTGGCCATAGCGGAGAAGGCCGCCGACCTGATCACGGAGGCACGCCATGGCTGAGATCACCCTGCGCGAGGGGCCCTTGTCCGGCGCGAAGGTCGCGATCCTCATCGAGAGCGACTACTTCGAGCCCGAGATCCACTACTACCAGCGCAGGTTCGCCGAGGAGGGCGCGGACGTCCACTTCCTCACCCGGCTGTGGGGCCAGAACGAGATCACGTTCTACGGCCACGAGTGGCGCGCGCCGTTCGACGCTCACGAGAGCCTCGAGAACGTCGACGACGAGACGCTGCGCTCGTACAGCGCGGTGATCGTGCCGTCCGGCATGGTCTCCGATCGCCTCCGCTTCACCGAGGACGTCAACCAGCTCGCGCCGGCCGCGGCGCTGCTGAAGCGGGCGTTCGCCGAACCCGGCATCCTCAAGGGCATCATCTGCCACGGCTTCTGGCTGCTCGCGTCCATCCCGGAGACGATCCGCGGGCGCAAGGTCGTCTGCCACAACAACCTCGTCGGGGATGTCCGCAACATGGGCGCCGAGTACGTCGACTCGGACGTCGTGGTCGACGGCGACGACCTGGTCACCGGCCGTACGGGCATGCACGCCCACCTGTTCGCCCGGCAGCTCATCGACCTGCTCGCAGACCGCCGGGACCTGGCGCCCGCTTCCCAGGCGCCGGCATGAGCAGCGGGATGCGCTGGTCGCACGTGGCGCTCAACTGCCGGGACCTCACCGCGACCCAGGCGTTCTACCAGCAATGGTTCGGCTTCCACCGGGCCCGGGCGGTGAAGCTCGACGACGGCGAGATCGTGTTCCTGCGACACGGCGACGTCTACCTCGAGCTGTTCGGGTCGTCGGCCGACAAGCGCATCGTAGGTACGGCGGACGGGCCGCCCGATCCCGGCATCGTGCGGCATCTGGCGTTCCAGACCGACGACCTCGACGGGTTCCTGGAGCGGGCCGCGTCGTTGCCGGTGTCGCTCGGACCGCTGAGCTTCGACGACTTTCTGCCCGGGTGGCGCAGCGTCTGGCTGACCGACCCCGACGGTGTGGTCGTGGAGGTCAGCGAGGGCTTCCACGACGACGAGGCGATCGCTGTCTGATCCACACGGAGGCCCGGGCCCTGCGACACAGGGCCGGGCTTCCGCCACGCTGACCGACAAGCGGGGCAGCGCCGCTACGGCGCCGCCCCGCATGCGGGGACGGGCGATCAGGACTCGAACGGACGGTCGATGAACGCGGCCGTCTGGCGCGCGACCAGGCCGTCGACGAAGTAGATGGTGCCGACGGCCCAGACCAGCTTGCCGTTGAGGCGTTCGCTGGCCTGGTACATGAGGATGTCCTCGGTGATCTTCACGGCGGCGACGTCGCCGACCTCGGGGTGCTCCTCAAGGTAGCCGTCGAACATCGTCTTGATCTCGTCGCGGCCGTGGGCGACGAAGTCGAAGCGGACGAAGACGGCGTCCTCGGCATAGCGCAGGGCGAGCGTGGCGGTGTCGCCGGCCTCGAGCAGCGCGACCTGCGAGCTGAGAAAGTCCTGGGCGACGGCGGTGCCGTTGTCAGCGGTCATCGTGGGTTCTCCTGTCGAAATCGAATACGATCCGGTCGATGCGGAAATCGTATCTTCGCCGACCGTCACCACCGTGCCGAGCAACCATGACGGCCAGCATATCGTCAGGTCTGGTGCACTATTTCTCACCGATTTCCGGCCGATGGTTCCCGCACTGCGCGCGGACACTACGTTTCCTTGCTGCTTGACGGCACCGACGCACCCGGGAATATGCTTCGTATCAAGCCGTGAGGCGCCGGCCGCAAATGGCCGCGAACAATTCTTTCCGGCCCGCGGGTCGGGGTGAAAGGGTGTGCGGAAATGGCAAGGATCCTCATCATGATGACCAGGTCGGCGAAACTCGGCCTGCTCGACGGGCAGGATCATCCGTCGGGCTTCTGGGCCGAGGAGTTCGTCGTTCCTTACGAGAAGTTCGTCGCTGCGGGGCACAGCGTCGACGTGGCGACGATCGGCGGCACGCCGCCGACGCCGGACCCGGGCAGTCTCACCCCGCAGACCATCGGCTACACCCGGCCGGCCGGCTCCCCGGACCACGACGCGGAGAACGCCGCGCACTACCGGGAGGTGATCGACTCGCTGGAAGTGCTGCGCAAGCCGGGGAACCTGGACCGGCTGGAGTACGCCGACATCGCCGGCTACGACGGCATCTACATCAGCGGCGGGCACGGAGCGATGGACGATCTGCCCAACGATCCGCACGTGACCCGCGTCGTGAGCTGGATCCTGCAGCTCGAGAAGCCGCTCGCGGTCGTCTGCCACGGCCACTCGGCGTTGCTCGGGCTGCGCGACGGGCACAGCCGGTGGCCGCTCGAGGGATACCGCATGACCGCCTTCTCGCACGAGGAGGAAATGGTCACCGACATGGCCGGGAAACTGCCGTTCGTGCTGCAGGTGGAGCTGGAGCGGCTCGGCACGAAGTACGAGAAGGCGCCGCAGATCTGGGGCTCCTGGGTGGTCGAGGACCGCAATCTCATCACTGGACAGAACCCCTACTCCTCGACGGCACTGGCGGAGAAATTCCTGTCGAAGCTGGCATGACGGCGATGGTGGGAGAAAGGGGCGCCTCGCACCGTACGCCATGGGCGGCGGTATAAGCTGAGCACCCCGGCGCATCCGAACGAAATCGGAGATTTTCATGATCGTCGAGTACATCCGTTACCGCGTTGCCGAGTCCGACGGCGAAAAGCTGGTCGAGGCGTACGAGAAGGCGGCTCAACCGCTGTTCGCCTCGGGCCATTGCCGCTCCTTCGAGGTGACACGGTGCGTCGACGAGCCGGAGGTATTCGTGGTCCGCATCGAGTGGGACTCCGCCGAGGGCCACTTGCAGGGTTTCCGCACGGGACCGCAGTTCCCGGCGTTCTTCGCGCTCGTGCGCCCTTTCGCGCAGTCCATCGAGGAGATGCGCCACTACGAGGTGCAGACCTCCCACGCCGGCGCCTGACGACAGGCGGCTGACTGCCGAGACGATGCCCCGGGCCGGTGCCGGGGCATCATCGTGCGGAGATCGGTCAGGAAGGTTCCGCGATCGCCTCGTCGCCCGGCGATCCGACGGTGTCGCGGACGGCCAGGTGGTCGAAGCAGTAGTAGAGCGCGATGACCAGGTGCGCGAAGAGCGTCACGGTGCCGCTGACGAACGACAGGCCGAGCGTGGCCAGGTAGATCAGGATGCCGAACCCGAAGCGCCGGGACGTGCCACGTGCGGCCGCGAGGTCGACCTGGTCGTGCAGCAGGGCCGGGTGGCGGATCACGTACTGCCAGAGCCCGATGTAACAGAGCGACATAGCGACCATCGTGCCGCTGTAGAGGGCCGCGGCTGTGTGGGAGTCGCGTGTCTCGGTCAGGTGTTCCGCGAACAACGCGGTAGGGAACGGGATCGCCGCGACGACGAGCATCAGCAGGAGGTTGAGGAACAGCAGTCCCCGGTCGACGCGCGCGATGAGGTGGAACATCGCGTGGTGGTTGACCCACATGATGCCGATCACGAGGAAGCTGACGACGTATGCGAGGTACGACGGCCAGTGGCGCAGCAGCGCCTCGCTGAGCGGCTCGCCGTCGGTGCGCGCCGGCAGCTTCAGGTCCAGGGACAGCAGCGTGATCGCGATCGCGAGGATCGCGTCCGTGAACGCCTCCAGGCGTCCCTTCTCACTCACGGTGTTTCCGCTCCTTCGATCATTCCGGTTTGCCGGCCTCGATCCAGCGGCTGAACACGGCCACCTGGTTCGCCGGCCAGGTGGAGTCGCACGGCATGGTGCCCTCGCTGACCCGGTGCAGGATCGCCTCGGCATGCGTGCTGACGTCGCCGTACTCCCACAGGTCGAACGCCCACTTCATCGAGTTGCGGTCCTGGGCGCGGAACAGCTGCTTGATGTGCCGCTGGAACGACAGGACCTCGCCGGCGTCCGGCAGGATCACAGCGTTCTCCTCGACGACGGGCGCCAGCGCCGAGATGCGCGCGGACGGGGTGGCATCGCACACCCACCACCACCGCGGCACCTTGAGACCCTGCGGCGGCCGGGCGTCCTGCTGGCTGTTCTCCACGGCGATGCGCGTGCCCCACTCGAGGTACGCCGTGAACGCCGCCCGGAACTCCGCATCGTTCGGCAGTCCCGCGTCGTCGGCCGCCTGGCCCATCAGCGCCGCCCACCGCTTGCGCTGCGACTCGGTCAACCGCTTGCCGATGTGCTCGGAGATCATGTGGGTGTAGCCGCCGTACTTGCCGGTGTAGTGCGCCGGGCCCCCGAACACCTCGGCAAGCCACGTCGCCACCCGCTCGGGGTGGTCGGGCCGCATGTCCGCGAACAGCCGGGTGAGCAGCTCGTCCTGGGGGACGTACTTGCCGTAGAAGATGTGCGTCATGCGGCGCAGCGCGGGCAGGCCGCCGGCCCACTCGAACAACGTCGGGTCCGAGTCCTCCGACGGCACGGGGTCATGGAAGTCGGCGTACCAGTGCATGCCGCTGCAGAACGGCTTGTTCTGCGACTTGCCGCACCGGCACAGGCTGAAGTGCTCGTACGAGGCGCCCTCGTTGCGCGCGACCGGCGTGCCGTCGCGTTCCGTCAGCGCGATGCCACCGGTCACGCGGTACGGCCCGTCCTTGGACACCTCGATGGCCGGCGGCCGGTCCTGGTCGACCACGTCGCGGGACTCCTCATCGCCGCTGAGCGCCATGCTGAGCGCGCCGGACGGGCAGGCCCGCACCGCGTTGGTCAGCTCGTCGAGGCGGCCGCCGCTGGGCAGCACGAACGGCTCCTCGCCGAGCCGGAACACACTGGGCAACCGGTCGGTGCAGAACCCGGAGTGGGCGCAGGTGCCGCGGTTGTCGAGCACGGTCGCCTGAAGGCCGGGGTACGAGTCACGGTGGTCCGGGACACGGCCGGGTTCCTTGGCGCCGCTGAAGCCGGTGCGCGCGTGCGTACCGTCGCAGATCGGCTTGCTCGCCGACGCCCCGCACCGGCAGAGCGCGAGCTGCGGCGGCACCGGCTCCTCGACCCCGAGGTGGTCGGTGAGCTGGTCGAGGCCACTCACCAGGTAGGGCCCGTCGGGTGCCGGCTCGATGCCCTGCGCCACGCCCGCCTGCAACCTGCGCAACTCGGCGATGCGGTGCAGACGGGTGAGCGGGCCGTCCTCCGGCGCCAGGCGGCAGGCGAGGTCCTGCAGGCCGGCGATCACCTCGATCATCTCGGCCGGTCCGTCCGGGCCGGGGCGCAGGCCGGCTGCCAGCAGGGCAAGATGCCACAGGGTCTCGTCGACCGGCGTCTGGTCCATCGGCGTGTCGGTCCGCCGATACGTGAGGGCCTCGGAAGTGGCGATGTCACCGGGCCGGGCCAGCACCTCGCCGAGCGGGCGTAGCACCGAGTGGATCATCCGATCGGTGAGGGCGGCGAGCTCGGCGGTGCCCGCGGCGTCGCGCTCCGCCCGCGCCAGCCGGCTCAGCAAGAGCTGGGTCAGCTCCCAGGCGTCGCCGGCGAGGTGGCCGAGCGGGCTGTCCGGCCGGGCCGGGTCGAACGCGGTGCCGTCGGGGCCGGCCAGCACGGCGTGGTACTCCACGTCGACCGCGGCGACGGGCGCCTGCTCGCCGATCATGTCCACCAGCAGGTCCAATGCGTCGCCGCCGGCCGTTCCGGTCGCATTCGCGGGTTCAGCTGCGAGCAGCTGGCCGAGCAATTCCGCGGAGAACTGTACGGCCGTGAATTCCCAAGGAATCAGCATGCCGGACACATTGTCGGATGCGGATGGCGCGCGATGGCGATAGTGATTCGCCATGTGTCGCACGGCGGCGGCGCGCAGCCGGGATTTCCACCGGCGCACCATAGCCACCTGGGCCGGACTCAGGCCGGGCTCGACCGCCGACCCGCGCAACAGCGCAGCGGTGCCCCAGCAGCTCAGAGCCGATCTGACATCGCCTCCGGGGGTATGCGCGAGGGTGGTGTCGGCGCTTCCCGTGCCCCCACCGGTAAGTTCTTCGCTCATTGTCATCCCCCAGTGGAGATGGTCGGACAAATGGTGGACGTCAGCGACCCTAGCAGAGAACGCGCGATTGAGGACTCTCAGTCACGGGACCACCTCCCGGTTTTCGGTTCACATTTCGTGGCACCATTCCGTATCGGAGACACGACATCTCCGGCTTCCGAGTTGCCACGCGGAAACCAGCATTGCCGACTGAGCGTCAGACCCGTTTCGTGAGTGCCTCCAGGAATGGCTCGGTCCGGGCGTGGATCGCCCCGCGGACCTCGGACAAGGGACGGGCGGTGCCGCCCCGGACGGCCGCGATCAGCTCGGCGCCGATGCTGACCGCGATCTCCGCCGAGTCCGTCCCACCCAGGTCGAGCCCTATCGGGCCGGCAATCCGCGCCAGCGCGGCCGGATCCACGCCCTCGGCGACCAGTTCGCGCCGCAAGTGCTCCTGCGACCGCCGCGAGCCCATCACCCCGAGATACGCGAGCGGCAGGCTCAGGGCGACCTTCAGGGCGGGGACGGCCGTACGCGCCTCATGCGTCAGCACACACACCGCGTCCCGTACGCCGAGCCGCCCGGCCACCGCCTCGGCCCGCAGGTACTCGTCCGGCCAGCCGACCACCACCTCGTGCGCGCCGGGGAAGCGCTTCGCCGTCGCGAACAACGGCCGCGGGTCGCACACCACGACGTGCCGGCCCAGGAAGCGCCCGAGCTCAGCCAGCGCGGCCGCACCGTGGGCGCTGCCCAGCACCACCAGCCGCGGGCACGGCGCCCACGACGCGACGAAGAACTCGCACCCGTCCCCCGCCACCATCGCGGAGGTGTCCGTACGCAGCAGCTCCCGCGCCCGCCGCACCAGCAACGCGCCGGTCCCGGCGAGGACCCGCGCCCCGATGACGTCGTCCTGCGTCACGAGCAGGCGCTTGCCGATCCGCTCCGGCGGCGCATCGACGCAGGTGGCCACGGCGACCGGGAGCCGTTGCGTGATCGCCGCGGCCAGCAGGGGAAGCTCCGGGTAGGACGCGCCGCCGACGGGCTCGACGAACACGTCCAAGCGCCCGCCGCACGGGCGGGACACCGCGAATACGTCGCCCGGGTCGGCGTCGAACGTGCGGAGCCGGGGCCGGCCGTCCGCCGCCACCTCGCGTGCCAAGTCGTACACGGCTGCGTCGACACACCCGCCGGAGATGCCGCCCACCACGGATGCGTCCGGGCCGACCGCCATCGTCGCGCCCACCGGCCGGGGCGATCCGCCGCTGGTGCGTACGACGGTGGCGAGCGCGGCAGCCTCGCCGTCGCGCCACCAGCCGAGCAGGTCGTCGAGGATCTCACGCATGGCCGGATCCGGCCCGCGCGAGCGCCCGCCCGGCGAGGACCCGGGTCAGGTGGGCCCGGTACGCCGCGGAGGCCACGTCATCGTCGCGGAACCGGCACCCCGGACCCACGTCGTCCACCCAGGACCCGGGCCGGGGGGCCACGGTCTCGGCCTCGGGCACTCGCCGGGGCCACGCCGTCGCACCGGTCACCGCGACGCGGACCGCGCCCGGGGTCAACGCCACCGCGACACCCGCGACCGGGGACAGCGTTGCGCGGTCGGTCGTTCGCTCGTACGCGGTCCGCAGCTCCGCCTCGGGAGCCGGCACCTCCACCTCGACAATGATGTCCGCATGCGCGAGCAGCGGGCCGTCCGGCGTGTAGAAGTCGGTCAGCGCGACCGTGCGGCGCCCCGAGCGCCCGGCCACGGTCAACCGGCCGGCGAGCACCAGCAGCGCCGCCGCGAGATCCGAGGCGGAGTGCCGGCCCGCCAGCGTGCCGCCGACGGTCGCCCGGTTGCGAATCTGGGTGTCCGCGACCGCGGTCGCCGCCTCCGCCAGGGCGTCATAGGCGGACGGCATGCCGGTCAGCGTCGTCGCCAGGTCGGTCAGCGTCGTGTACGCGCCGATGCGCAGGCCGCCGTCCGCCGAGGGGATGACCCCGCGCAGCTCGTCGATGCGGCTCAGGTCGACGAGCAGTCGCGGCGCCGTGCGGCCGAGTTTCATCGCAGTGAGCACGCCCTGGCCGCCGGCGAGCGGTCGCGCACCGGTCAGCGCGAGCGCCGTGACGGCCTGCTCCACCGAGGTGGGGGCGGTGTAGTCGAACTCCGTCACCATCATCGGGAAGCCTCCCGCCCCGCGCGCGCCGTACCCATCGCCCGCCACACCGTCTCCGGCGTGAGCGGCATGTCGAGGTGGGTGATCCCGAATTCGGCCAATGCGTCGCAGACCGCGTTCGTGACCGCCGCGGCGACCGGCACGGTCGCGGCCTCGCCGGCGCCCTTGGCACCGAGCGGGTTGTGCGGCGTGGCCGTCTCCGTACGGTCGAGCTCGAAGAACGGGACGTCGGCGGCGCGCGGGATCGCGTACTTGTGCAGGTTGTCGGTGAGCAGCTCACCCGACTCGTCGTAGCGGGCGACCTCCATCAGCGCCTGGCCCACGCCGTGCACGATGCTGCCCTCGATCTGCCCGTCCACCACCAGCGGGTTGCCGACCTTGCCGACGTCGTTGACCGCGACGTAGCGCACCAGCTCCACGTCGCCCGTGACCTCGTCGACCTCGACGATGGCGACGTGCGCGCCATACGGGTAGTTGAAGTCCGCGGGGTCGAACGTCGTGGTCTCGTCGATCGCCGGTTCCATGCCGGCGGGCAGGTCCCAGCCGTACCAGATCGCCATCGCGAGGTCCTGGAACGTCTTGGTCTTCCCGTCGTCGCCCGGGACGAACGCCTTGCCACCCTCGAAGACGACCTGCTCGACATTCACCTTGAACAGGTGCGCAGCGACCGCGCGCATCTTGTCGGTGACCTGCCGGGCGGCGATGCGTACCGCCGGGCCGCCGACGCTGAAGCTGCGGCTGCCGTAAGTCCCCTGCCCGTACGGTGCCCGGGACGTGTCCGAGTGCAGCACCTGCACCGTGTCCAGGTCGACGCCGAACTCGTCCGCGACGATCTGGCCGAACGTGGTCTCGTGACTCTGCCCGGTGGTCGTCACGCCTATGGTCAGTGTCGTCTCTCCGGTCGGGTGTACCCGGATGTTCGCGCTCTCCCAGGATCCGCCGAGCATGCCCTCCTCGGCGATGCGAGGGGACGGGCCCACCCCGCAGACCGCGACGAAGGACGCGATGCCGAAGCCGAGCAGCTTGCCGCGCTCGCGGGCGCTACGCCGGGCGGCCTCGCGGTCGGCGTACCCCGCTGCGGCGAGCGCCGTCTCGAGGGCCTGGCCGTAGTCGCCGGAGTCGTAGAGCCAGCCCATCCGGTTGTCGAACGGCTGCTGCCCGGGCCGGATGATGTTCTTGCGCCGCACGTCCGCCGGGTCCATGCCGACGGCGGCCGCGAACCGGTCGACGAGCCGCTCGATGAGGAACGTCGCCTCGGCGCGGCCGGAGCCGCGCTGCGCCCCCAGCGGCACGACGTTCGTGAACGTCGCATAGACCTCGCAGAACGCATGCTCGATGTCGTAGGTGCCGGTGATGCTGCGGCCCATCAGGGCCGTCGCCACGCCGGGCCCGATCGTCGACGGGTACGCGCCCAGGTTCGCGTAGCTGGTGCAGCGCAACGCCGTGATCTTCCCGTCCCGAGTGCCCGCGATCGTCGCGTACTGCCGGTGGTCGCGTCCCTGCACCGTCGAGCGCATGAGCCCACGCCGGTCGTCGGCCCACTTGACCGGCCGGCCGACCTCCTTGGCGAGGAACAGCACCAGCGGCATGTCCGGGTAGAGGTAACCCTTGGTGCCGAAGCTGCCGCCGATCCCCGGGGAGACGACGCGCAGCTTGGTGAACGGGATGCCGAGCACCAGCGCGGCTATCAGGAAACGGTGGTTGTGCGGGGACTGGCTCGTCGCCGTCAGCGTGTAGTCGCCGGTCCTCGGGTCGTACTCGCCGATCGCGGCGCGCGGCTCCAGCGGGCTGTTGATGGTCCGCCGATTGTGGAGGTCCAGCTCGACCACGACCGGCGCGTCGGCGATCGCCTTGTCGGTGCTCTCCTTGTCGCCGCAGGTCCACAGGGCGTTGAGGTTGCCGGGCACGGTCTCGTGCAGCTGCGGCGCGCCCTCGGCGAGTGCCTCCTCGGGCGTCGTGACCGCGGTCAGCACCTCGTAGTCGACCGCGATCGCGCGGGCCGCCTCGGCCGCCTGTGCCCGGGTCTCGGCGACCACGGCGGCCACCGGGTCACCGATGAAGCGGACCCGGTCCGTGGCGAGCGCGGTGCCGGCGCCGGGTACCCCGTACGGGTGCGGCGGGAAGTGACTCTCTACGCCGCCGGGCACCCAGATGCACGGCAGCGGCATCAGGTGGCCCTCGAGATCGGCGGCGGTGACGATGCGCAGCACGCCGGGCATGGCCAGGGCCGCCGACACGTCGATGCCGTTGATCTTCGCGTGCCCGTGCGAACTGCGGAGGAACTCCATGTGCACCATGCCGGGCTTGACGATGTCCGCCGTGTAGTCCCGCTCACCGCGCAGCAGCACGAGATCCTCGCGGGGCCGCACGGCGGCGCCGAACCCGTGCTCACTCATCGCCCGGCCCGCAGTCCCGGCCCACCAGGGAGAGAACCGCTCGGACCACGCTCTGGTAGCCGGTACAGCGGCACAGGTTGCCGGCCAGCTCCCGGCGCACCTTGGCCTCGGTGGGCGCCTTGTCGTCGGCGAGCAGCTGCTGCAGGGTCAGGACCATGCCCGGCGTGCAGAAACCGCACTGGACGCCGTGTTCCTTCCACAGCGCTTCCTGCAGGTCGCTGAGGCCGGTCGCAGGGTTGGCCCCCTCGATCGTGGTCACGTCGGCGCCGTCGGCCTGCACGGCCAGCATGGCGCACGACTTGACCGCGCGGCCGTCGACCAGCACGGTGCAGCTGCCGCACTGGCCGGTGTCGCAACCCACCTTGGCCCCGGTCAGCCCGAGATCCTCGCGAAGGTAGTCGACGAGCAGGGCACGGGGTTCGACATCGGCATCGATTGCATGATCGTTCACGCACAACGAGAGACGCATTCCGGACCTCCACAAAAGGCCGCCGGCGCAGGTGCCGCCGTCTGTCGTGACGTCGCGGCACGTGGTCGGGTCCTGGCTTCGTGCTGCGACGCTAAGTGAGGTCGTGCCCGCGCCGGGTGACGCAGGTCGCCTTGTCTCCGGTCCGGGCAAATGCGCGACGGATCTCCGTCAAGTTGCTTCCGGGTATCCCGCGTTACGGCCTTCCGGCCCGCGCACGCGGTGCAGGCGGTCGCTTCCCCGTGGCCGCATCGTCCGGACAAGGATCGGTTCGAGCACTGGCGCATGCCGATATCCGGCGGCGTCAGGCCGTCATAGCGGCGACGTACGGCCGCAGCCGGCGGTAGGTATCCTGGTCGATCACTCCGGCGACAGGTGCGGCCACCGCCGCCGCGGACATCGCCACCGCGTCGGCGAGCGGCGCCGGCCACGGTGTACCGGCCTGCAATGCCCGGGCCAGCGCGGCGACGCACGCGTCGCCCGCGCCGGTGACGTTGCCCGTGATGTGCTCGGGAGAGACGACGCGCCAGGCCTGGTCACCGGTGAGCGCCAGCAGGCAGTGCGGGCCCTGGGAGACCACCACCGCATGCGCGCCCAGGCGCAGCGCCTGCCGGGCCGGGCCGATGTCGTCGTAGCCGGCGCCTGCCTCCGGCGCGGGGGTGGCGCCCGCGGACAGGAGTCCGGCGATGTCCTCGCCATAGGGTCTGGCGATGTCGGGACGGGCCGAAATGCCGTGCCGCAGCGCCTCGCCACCGGTGTCGAGGATGGTCCGGACCCGGTGCGCATTCGCGGTCCGGATAAGCACGGCGTATGCGTCAGGCGGTACCCCGATCGGCAGCGAGCCGGAGAGCACGACGACCCGGGCCACCCGGACCAGGGCTTCGTAGTGCTCGACGAAGCGCTCCCATTCCGCGGCCGTCACGGCGGGACCCGGCTCCAGGAAGCCGGTCGCCTCGCCCGCGTCGATCACCGCGACGGTGCGCCGCGTCTCGCCCTGGATGCGGACGAAGGACACCGGCACTCCTGCCGCGTCGAGCAGCGCGGTCACCAGGGCGCCGGTCACCCCGCCGAGCAATCCGGTGGCTAGGACCGGCTCCTCGGCCGCGTGGAGGATGCGCGCCACGTTGACGCCCTTGCCGCCCGGCTGCGACTCGACATGCCGTACCCGGTGCGTGGCGTTGGTGGAGACGGCGTCGACGGTGTACGTCACGTCGAGCGCGGGATTGAGGGTCACGGTGAGAATCAAGTGCCGGCTCCGTCCGCAGACGTCGGGATGACTGCTGAGGGCGGGGCGGCGCCTCGAACGCCGCCCGCCGATGTCAGCAGGCGTCGTAGACGTACGAACGAGTGCCGGGGGCGGAGACGTCCCGGTCCCGGCGGACTATCGACAACGTCGCACCGTGACTGCGGCAGGCCTTGGTGAAGCCCGCCTTGGTGTACTCCACGTCAATGACCTGGTTGCCGTACACCGCGACGTAGTCGCCGCATTCGCTGTACTGGCCGCATTCCTCGACGATGGCGAAGTCCAGGCCCGCGGCACGGCCGGAGGTGCCGAGTCCGGCGGCGTTCTTCTGGCCGATGGCGAGATTCCTGGTGTGGGCCCGGACGGCGAGCAGATTCGCCATCGCCACCGCGTCCGTTCGGGTGAGCAGGCCCTGCGAGCGCTCGTACGAGTCGAGATTGTCCGGCTCCACGGCCCGGAACCCGCGCTCGGCACAGTCATCCATCCAACCACCGACGATGTCCGCCACCTCGGCGCGCTTGGCGGCGGTGGAGATGTCGAGCAGGTTCTCGTCCCAATCCGTGTCGACGACGTACGTGCCGTTCGCGTCCTTGAGCAGGAGGTCTTCGTGGTGCGAGCGCCACCACCCCAGCTCGTCGGGTTGAACCTGGAAAGCGTTGACGTAGCAGATGGTGTAGAGGCCGCCGGCCGGTGCCGCTTCCCGGTCCCGGCTGACCACCTGCACGCCCGCGGGCGGCTGGTAGGCGGCCCCGATCTGGTAGTCGAACGGCGCGTTGGCGGGTGGGACGGCCACCCCGGCGGGATGCGGGGAGTCCGTGGACGCGTCCGCGTGGCGGGTGGCCAGCGCGACCGCGGCGACGGCGAGCACGGCGACGGCGAACCCGCCGAGAACGGCGAGAAGGCCGCGGCGTTCGGACATGGTCGCGGTGGGACAGGGTGCAGACGACACGACAGAGGCTCCGAAGGGTATCGGGATCTGCCCCGCCTCGGACGCTGAGGTCCTGGCGACCTGACTGCCGGGCTCGGGCTGGGACGCCCCTACCGGCTGGGCTGGATCACATCGTGCGGCGCGGGGCGGCCCGCGGCGCTAAAGGCATTCAACGTCGCTCGGGCGACGGTGTCAATACGGCCGGGCCTCAGCCCCTGAGCCCGCTGAGCCGCATCGTGGCGACGAACCATCGCTGCGCGACCAGGAACGCCATTATCAGCGGCATCGTGGCGATCACGTTTCCGGCCATCAGCTGGGACCATTCGGTGCGCCGGGTGCCCTGGAAGCCGGCCAGGCCGACCTGCAGGGTGAACCGGTGCTCGTCGTTGATCGCCACGAGGGGCCAGAGCAGATCGTTCCAGCTGGACAGCAGGGTGAAGACGGCGAGCGTCGCGAGCGCGGGCCGGGCGAGCGGCAGGACGACACTCACGAACGTGCGCAGGGTGCCGCAACCGTCCAAGCGCGCTGCCTCCTCCACCTCGAGCGGCAGCGACAGGAAGAACTGTCGCATGAGGAAGATGCCGAACGCCGACGCCAGCCAGGGCACCATTGCCGCGGCCAGCGTGTCCACGATTCCGAGCCGCGCGAACATGAGATAGGTGGGAATCATCAGCAGCTGCGTAGGAATCATCGCGGTCGACAGGACGGCGACGAACGCCATGCCGCGCCCGGGGAAGCGCAGGCGCGCGAATCCGTACCCGGCCAACGGGCAGAGCACGAGGTGTGCGCCCACCGCAACGGCCGACACCAGGACGGTGTTGGCGAACCAGCGTCCGATGTGCGACTCGGTGAACAAGGCGCGGTAGCCGTCTAGGTGCAGGCCACCGGGGAACAACTGCGGCGGGAACCGATCGATCTCCTGCGCGGTCATGAAAGACATGGCCACCACCTGCACCAGAGGCAGCACGAACAGCAGGGCCAGCGGCATGAGCACGATGTGCCAGGCGCTGAAGGGCAAGAAGCGGCGCTTGGGTGCGGGCATCAGCCCCACGCCGCCGGGTCACGGCGGTGGCGCCAGAGCACCGCGCAGGTCATCAGCAGTGTCACCGCGAACAGCAGGCAGGCGACGGCTGCGCCGGCACCCAGGCGCCGGGCTTCGAACGCCAGTTCGTACATGTAGTAGACGACGGTCTCCGTACTGTTCATCGGCCCGCCCCGGGTGGTGGTGTAGATCAGGTCGAACATCTGCAGGGCGGTGACGCACTGCCAGACACCGGTGAAGACGGTCACCGGCCGCAGCCCGGGCATCGTGATACGCCGGAAGATCTGCCAGCGGCCGGCGCCGTCGACGGTCGCAGCCTCGACGAGCTCGCGGGGGATATCCTGCAACGCGGCCAGGTAGACCACCGTGGTGAACCCGACCTCACCCCACAATGCGATCCCACAGACGACCGGCAGCGCCTGGTGCGGGCTCTCGAGGAACTGCTGTGCGGGCAACCCCAGGCGGCGCAGCAGGTCGTTCGCCGCACCGTACTGGGGGTTGAAGACGTATCCCGCCAGGATCCCGGTGGCCGCGGCGGATGCGACGTAGGGGACGAAGATGCACGTGCGGTAGAACCCGATCAGCCGGATGCGCTGGTTCAACGCGATGGCGAGCAGCAGGCCGAGCAGCAGGGAGGCCGGTACGAACAGGGCGGTGAGGACCAGGCTGTGCCGGGCGGCGGCGGCCAGGCCCGGATCCCCGGCGAGGCGTTCGTAGTTGCGCCAGCCGACGTCGACGGCCGGCGTGACGCCGTTCCACTTCGTACGGGAGATGCCGAACGCCCAGACCGCCGGAAAGATCGACAAGCCCACCACGACGATCGTCGCCGGTCCCGTGAAGGCCCAACCGGTCAGGGTGCGCCGGGCCAGGCGGCGACGGCGGCCGCGCGTCCGGCCGGCCACCGTGTCTCCGGTACGCCGGGAAACCGCGAACGTTGTCGTCACGAGTCCTCCAGCGCCGGAACGGACCTGGCCGCCGCCTCGTCGAGCGCTTCCCTGGGGCCGGCCGCGCCCTGCAGCACCCTGGCGACAGCGTCGCCGACGTGGCGCGACATCTCGGCATACCCGGTCAGGGAGGGCCTGACCTGCTTCGCGTTGGCCAGGTTTTCGGCGAAGGCCCGCGCACCGGGATACTCACGGGCGTAGGCGGCGAACTCGGCGGTGTTCTCCTCCGGGCAGCGCAGGGGCAGATTCCCCAGCTTCCGGCTCCACCTCGCGTCGACCGGCTCGCTGGTCAGCCACCGGACGAACTCCCGCGATGCGGCGGCCCGGTCGGCGGCGGCGTGGTCGAACAGGACCCAGAGGTCGGGCCCCGAAATGGTCTGGTGGTCACCGTTGAACCCCGGCAACGCCGTCACCCCGTAGTCGAGCCCGGCCTGTTTGAGCTCGAGCATCGCCCACGGCCCCGACATCATCATCGCGATGCGGCCGCTGTGGAACAGCGGCCCGTACCTCTCGTCGGTCTGGTCCAGATACATGGACTTGTCGTCCACCGCCATGACCCGCAGGGTCTCCAGCGCGGCCACCCCGGCGTCGGAGTTGAAGGCCGGCCGCTTGCCGTCCAGGATCTTGCCGCCGCGCTGCCACAGCAACGGCCACAGGTGCCAGGTCGTGTCTTCGCTGCCCGACACCGAATAGGCGGTGCCGTAGACGGACCGGCCCGGATCCGTCAGACGCCGGGCCGTGCGGCGGAAATCGTCCCAGGACCAGTCGTTCCGCGGGTACGCCACCCCGGCTTCGTCGAAGAGTCCCTTGTTGTAGATCAGTGCGACGTCGTCAATCAGCGCAGGAACGCCGATGACCCGGTCACCGTCCATCGCGGTCGCGCGGGCCGCGAACGGCATCTCCGACCAGCCGAACGCCGGATCTCGGACGATGTCGGTGAGGTCCTGGGTACGTCCGCTGGCCGCGAGCTCGCCCGCCCAGCTGCCGTACGCGTAGGAGATGTCCGGGTAGGTGCCGCTGATGAGACCGGACGTCAGCTTGGTGAGCAGGTCATCGGTGGTCGACGCGCCCGCCGACGTCCTGATCGTGACGTGGGGGTGCAGTGCGTGGTATTCGGTGGCAAGCTCCTCCGCGAGCTGCTCGGCCTCCCCCACCTGGCCGGTCCACCAGGTGATGGTGACGTCTGGTTCCCGGTCGCCGGCCGCGGCCCGCCCGCCGTCGCGTCCCCCGCTGCACGCTGTGAGCAGCAGGACGGCACCGGCCGTCGCCGCGAGCAGCCGTCCTGGTCGAAACCATGCGCTACGAGCGCCGGTCGCTGTTCCCATCCTCTCGATCTCCCCCGATCGATGTGGCATGTGCCGTGGTGAAGGTGGCCGTCAGCCCGCGGATGCCAGAACCCTAGGGCGGCAACGGTCAAGGTCCGGTCAAAACCCGGGCAAGGACGTCAGATCATGCCGGTGCGCACCGCGTACGCCACCGCGTGCGAACGGTTGCGCAGTCCCAGGCGGCGGGTCACCCGGTAGAGCACGTTCTTGACCGTGCGTTCCGAGTAGCAGAGCTTCGCGCCGATCTCGGCGGTGTCGAAGCCGTCGGCCATCAGCCGCAGCACGCTCACCTCGCGCGAGCTGAGCCCCGACGGGGTGAGCCCGTACGGGACCAGCACGTCCCGGTTGATCCTCTCGATGTGCCTGATCAGCTCACCGACCAGGTTCGGTGGCATGACGCCGCTGCCGTCGACCGCCGCCTCGATGCTCTGCACCAGAAGATCGGTCGTCACCGCCGCCTTCGGGACCACGGCGACCACCTGGCACTCGACCGCCGTGAGCAGCTCCGACTCGTAGAGCTGGTCGACGACCAGGACCACGGGCGTAGATGCGCCGGCGGCGGCGGCGCGCAGACCGGTGACCACCTCGGCCGTCAGGCGATCCACCGCGATCACCGCGACGTCCGCCTGGTCACGCCGCGACCCGCTGAGCACGATCAGCCCCGAGCGGGACTCGAGGAGCTTGGCGAGTCCCGCGAGGCTGAGCGGATCCGATGCCTCCATGACGACTCGCAGAGTGTCCACTGTAACCTCCGGCACTGTTCAGTAAGGGCGTCGAACAGTCTGCGGGACGAGGGCTTCAAGAATTCTTCATGGCGCCTCGACCACGCTGAACATTGCTCGGGCGCCGGCGTGCAGAGCGTGGGTACATTGATGCTCATGGTTGTCGGCGAGGATGTGGCGCAGCGGCACGAGCTGCACATCCGCCTGCTCGGCCCGGTGCGGGCCGTGCAGGACGGCACACCGCTGTCCCTCGGCACGCTGTATCCCCGGGCCGTCTTCACCGTGCTGGCGATGAACGCCAACCGCCCGGTGGCCCGCGAGGAACTCGTCAACGCGGTGTGGGGCGCCGACCCGCCGCCGAGCGCCGCCAACAACGTCTACACGTACGTCTCCATGCTGCGCGACGTCCTTGAGCCGCAGCGCGACCGGCGGTCCAGCGCCCGGGTGCTCGCGTCGGGCGGGGGTAGTTACTGCCTGCGGGTGGCGGAGCGGCACGTCGACGTATTCCGTTTCGAGGCCCTGCGCGAACAGGCTCGCAAGCTGCGGACGACCGGTGACCTCGACGCCGAGCTGCTTGTCCTGGAGTCCGCCATCGATCTGTGGCAGGGGGATGCGCTCGAGGCAATTCCGGGGCCGTTCGCGGAGACCCAGCGGAGACGGCTGGGCGAGCTCCGCCTGGCCGCCGCAGAACGGCGAGCCGCGCTGATGCTCGACCTCGGTCGCCACCAGGAGGCGATCGCCGAGCTGCGCAATCTGGTCGAGTGCCATCCGCTGCAGGAGAATCTGCACGGCCTGCTGATGGCGGCGCTCTACCGAGGCGGTCGCCGGACAGAAGCTCTGGAGGTCTACTGCCACGTCAGCACCCTGCTCGTCGAGCAGGCCGGCACCGAGCCCGGCGACTCACTTCGCTCCTTGCACAGCCGGATCCGGGACGGCCACGTCGAGCCGGCCGTTGCGGGAATGCGTGCCGCCGAGCCTGCGAACACCGAGCAGGGGCCGGCAGGCGGCCGTGCACCTTTCGTCGGGCGTGCGGCCGAGCTACGCCTGCTGCGCCGGGCTGTGTCCAGGGTGGCCGCCGGCCGCGGTGGCAGCGTCTGGCTCGACGGCGAGCCGGGCAGCGGCAAGTCCGCCTTGCTGGCCGAGGCGCTGCGAGGGGCCGGGCGGCGCGGCTGCGACGTCCGCTGGGGTGTCGGCGACGAGCTGTCCCGGCACCTGCCCTTGCGCCTGCTCCTGGAATGCTTCGACCTGGACTCGGAACAGGTCCCCGGCAGCGCCCGCACCATGATGCGTACGCTGCGCTCGGTCAGCGGCGAGCTGATCCGCGACCCGGCAGCCACCGTGGAGCGGGCTTTGACCATGGTTCGCAGCGCCGCCGCGGCGGCACCGCTCGTCCTCGTCCTCGACGACCTGCAGTGGGCGGACGAGACCACACTGCAGGTCTGGTCCTTGCTGCACCGCATGACCGGACAGCTGCCGCTGTTACTCATCGCCGCCGCTCGTACCGTGCCTCGCAGGGCCGAGCTCGACGTCCTGCACAGCCTCGTGGAACTCCACGGCGCCGAGGTGGTGCATCTGCCGCCGCTGGACACGGCCGACGCGACCGCCATGGCGGCGGCGCTCGCTCACGAAGTCCAGAGCCCGGCGCGGGTGGCCTCCGCGGTGGCAGCCGCCGGCGGCAACCCCTACTACCTCATCCACCTGATCGAGACAGCCGAGGGCGATCGGGATGACGGTGCTCCTCCCCCGGCCCTCGTCGCCGCTGTCGAACGGCACCTCGATCCGCTCACCGACGAGGTACGGCAGGTGCTCCGCGCGCTCGCCGTGCTCGGCGACGGCTGCTCGGTGACAGAACTGTCCGCAGTGACCGGCTCGACCGTGCCGGATCTGATCCACACCGTCGGTCAGGCGCAGGGCTCGGGCATGCTCACCGGGTCCGTGGTCGAGCCGGCGTTCCGGCACCCGATCGTCCGCCAGGTGCTGTACGACCAGATGCCCACCGCGTTGCGCGTGCTGATGCACGGCGCTTACGCCGAGCGGATCGCGAAGGCCGGCGGCGGCGCGGAACACGTGATCCGGCAGCTGCTCGCCGGCCCGACACCCATGGGCGTCTGGGGGGCGCAGTGGCTGGCCGACCACGCGGATCCGCTCTGCGTCCGGATGCCCGAGGCCACGACCGAGGCGCTGCGCCGGGCAACGGCACAGCCGGCGCTCACGCAACAGTTGCGGGAACGGCTCACCGCAAGCCTCGCCCGGCAGCTGTTCCGGCGAGGATTCCCTGCGGACGCCGAGGCCAACTGGGTCGCGGCGCGCACCTCCGATCCCGAGCTGCGCGCCGAGATGTGCCTCATCATCGCGCAGCTGCACCGCCGGCGCGGGGCGCACGGCCAGGCGCTCGCGGTGGTGCACGCCGCGCTGCGCAGCCCCCTCACCCCGCGCCCGTGGATTGCCCGGTACCGCGGTCTGATGGCCCAGTTGTTGCCGAGCGGGGCGCCCGACGACCCGGCGCCGGCATCGGAAAGGAGCGACACGTGCCCGAGGTGTTCCACGGCGACCTGCGGGTGAGCCTGCTCGGACCCGTACGGGCCTGGCGCGATGAGCGGGAGCTGGCACTCGGACCGGCCCGGCAGCGGACGGTGTTCGCGGTGCTGGCCGCGAACGCCAACCGGCCGATCGGGCGGGACGAGCTGATCAAGGCCGTGTGGGGGGCAGCCGCGCCAGACAGGGCCGTCGGCAACCTCTACACCTACATCTCCGGGTTGCGGCGCCGCCTCGAGGCTGCGGACGGCGCCGACGCTGACGTCCTCACGTGGGGCCCCGACGGCTACGCGTTGCGCCTGACCGACGGCGCCAGTGACCTCGAGGAGTTTCAACGACTGCGCGCCGAGGCAGCCGAGCTGCTCGCCGCCGGCGACCGCGTGGCCGCCGTCGACCGGCTCGAGGAGGCGCTGGGGCTGTGGCAGGGCGACGCGTACGCGGGCCTCACCGGACAGTTCGTCGAGGTGGACCGGCAGCGCCTCACCGAGCTGCGGCTCACCACTGTGGAACTGCGGGTCCGCACCCTGCTGGACCTCGGAGGCGACGACGACCTGGTCGCAGAGCTGACCGAGCTGGTCCGGGAGCACCCACTGTACGAGCCGGCGCACGAGCTTCTCATGCTGGCGCTGCAGCGAACAGGTCGGCTCGCCGAGGCATTGGAGGCGTTCCGGGACGCGCGGCGCACCCTCATGAGCGAACTCAGCGTCGAGCCGGGTCCCGCACTGAGCCGCCTGCACCGCCGACTGCTCAGCGACCCGGCCGATCAGCCGGTGACCGTGTCGCCGGGACACGGATCCACGACCGGCACGGGCGGTCATCCCTTCGTCGGCCGTGACGCCGAGCTGCGCCTGCTGCGCGGGCTCGTGGACGACGTCGCCCGCGGTGTCGGGGGTGGCATCTGGATCGACGGTGAGCCGGGCATCGGGAAGTCGGAGCTGCTGGCCGTGGCGCTCCGCGACGCCCCCCGGCTGGGCTGCCACCTCGCCCGCGGGGTCGCCGTCGAGCTGGGTCAGCACGTACCGCTGCAGGTCATCACCAGGGCGCTCGGCCTGGACGGCGCGCGCAGCCCGCTCGCGCCTCCCGGCGACGACGCCGGGCCCGAGGTGGCCACCGACCGGCTCGTCGCGTACGTGCGCAGCGCCTGCGCGGTCGCCCCGCTGATCGTGGTGATCGACGACATGCAGTGGGCGGACGACGCCACCATGCTCGTCTGGGAGCGACTGGCCGCCGCGACGCGACGCCTGCCGCTGCTGCTCGTGGCGGCGACCAGGCCCGAGCCCAACGGCCGCATCCTGTCCCGCTTGCGGCGTGGGGTCGAGGCCCGGATGGGCCACGTGCTGACCCTGCAACCGCTGCGGGCCGACGACATCGTGACGCTCATCGGGCAGATCGTCGAGGCGGAGCCCGGATCGTCGCTGCGGGCGTTGACGCCGCGTACGGCCGGCAACCCGCTGTTCGCGCGGGAACTGGTCACCGCACTGGTCCGGCAAGGGGCCGTGCACGTCGTCGACGGCGTCGCCGACATCGATCCGGACGCCGCCGCCGAGGCCCCGCAGTCGCTGATCGCGGCCGTGCGTGCGACCCTCGACTTCCTGAGGCGCGACACCCAGGAAGTGCTGCAATTCGCCGCTCTGCTGGGCATGGAGTTCGCCGTCGAGGATGTAGCAGCGGTCAGTGGACGTTCCCCCGCCGGGTTGATGACCTGCCTGGACGAAGCGGTGTCCGCGAATGTCGTCGTGGACGCGGGCAAGAACCTGGCTTTCCGCCACCCGTACCTGCGTCAGGCCCTGAGCGATCGGGTCCCCTCTGCTCTTCGCGCGGTGATGCACCGCCACGCCGCAGAGTCGCTGGCCCGCGGTGGAAGCCCCGCCACTCGCGTAGCGGAGCAACTGACCGCCGAGACGCCGGTCGTCGACGCCTGGGTGGTGTCCTGGCTTGCCGGCAACCACGCCGACGTCGTCCGGCGGGCACCCCAGCTCGCTGCCCTCCTGCTGCACCGTGTGCTCGCAACCGATGTGCCCGACCCGGCCCAACGGGCGACGCTGCTCCCGGCATTGACCCGCGCGCTGTTCCGGCAGGAGCAGCAGCCGATCCATGAGGCCAGGCAGGCGCTTGATGTCGCCACCGACGCCGTTGACCGCGCGGAGATGCGTTACCTGCTGGCCACCATGCACTTCCAGCGCGGCGAATCGGCGGCCGCCGCCGCGTTGTTGCAGGACGCGGTGCACGATTCCACCGTGCCGGACCTCTGGCGCACGCGTCACCGGGTCCTGCTGGCCAGCGTACGGCGGGGAACGCTCGACGACCTGGACCGCGTGGAGCAGCGGGCGACCGAGCTCTACGCCGAGGCGGTGGCCGCCGGGCAGCAGTACGAGTCCGCGTACGCGCAGCAGACGCTGTGGCAGGTCCACTCGATGCGGCGCGATCATCGGCGGGCCCTGGAGCACATCGACCGTGCGTTGACGATCGTGCGTGACCCCGGCCTGGCCTGGATGCGGCTGGACCTGCTGGACAACCGCATCTTCGCCCTTCAGAACCTGGACCTGCTGGACGAGGCGCATCAGACGTTGCACGACGCGGCACAGTTCGCGCTGAGGCATCGCACCACGGGCTTGCCGCTGTCCGCCGCTATCCACTACTACTGGCTCGGCCGCTGGGACGAAGCGCTCGCCGAGATAAATTCGGTCACCGCCGATGTGCCGACCACCACATTCCAGGGCATCCGCGAGCCCGGTGCCATGACGATGCTGCTGCACGGCGTCGCTGCGCTCATCGCCGCGCACCGCGACGCCCCCGAGACGGCCGCCGCGCATCTCGAAGCTGGAGAGTCGCGGCCGGCATCGCTCGCCGAGCGGGAGTGCTGCGACTTCTCCATGGTCGCCCAGTCCCTGCTCGCGCAGCGGGAGGACCGTCCGGAAGAGGCGTTGTCCGTGCTGGCCCCGCTCCTGCGACCGGCGTTCGCGCCGATGATGCTGCGCCACCAGTGGCTGCCGGACATGATGCGGCTGGCGCTCGCGGAGGGTCGCCGCGACCTGGCGGAGCAGGCGATGGAGGTCTGCGCCGGGGAGGCGGCCAAGGAGACCGTACCGGCACGGGCGGCCGCGGCAGCGGACCGGTGCCGCGCCCTGATGACCGGTGACCCCGGACCGGCGATGAGCGCGGCGCAGCGGTACCGGACGGTGGGACGGACGCTCGAACTTGCCGCCGCGCTGGAGGACGCGGCAGAGCTGCTGGCCCGGCGGGGACAGTTCGAGGCGGCCCTGGACGCCGGCCGCGAGTCGATCGAGCGGTACGGCCAGATGTCCGCGACCTTCGACGCCGGCCGCGCCCACCGCCGCCTGACCGCTGCCGGCATCCCGCTCGCAATCGACTGCAAAGAGTGGCCGGCGGCGTAGGGTGGACGTATTCCGTGCAATGACATCCCGCCCTTGAGGTGGATCGCCACCCGGGCCCACGAAGAGTGACCGTGACTCTTCTCCAGGGATATGCGTGATGCCTACCGTTCTGCTCGGTGAATCAACCCCAACCTTCTCGTCGTGTTCGCCATGCTCTTCCGGCGCGCCGGCGACACGGTCCACACCGCCGGCGACGGTGCCGAGGTGTTACGCCTCGCCGCCCGGATGACACCGGATCTCGTGGTGCTCAACCTGCCCGAGGATGAGGGGCCGGCCACCTGCCGGGCGCTGCGCGCCGATCCGCACACCGCCGACACCCCGATCTTGTTGCTGTCCCGCTGCGCTGTATCCCGACGCCGACGCTGCCCGGCAAGCCGGTGCAGACGACTACATGACCAAACCGCTGCACAACGCCGACCCCTGGGCACTTGTTCCGTCCCGACGGCACGCCCCTGCCCTGGGAACAGATGCCTCTGATGCGCGCTCTGGGCGGTGAGCACGTACGCGACCACGTGACACTGAGCGCCGGGATCGGCGAACAACTCGGACAATTCCTCGCCAGCCAGCACAACACCCAACTCGCCCACGAAGTCATCCGGGGCAAGGACGACTTCCTGTCCCTCGTGGAGCACGAAATGCGCACCCCGGTGACCGCCATTTCGTCCTACATCGACATCCTGCTGACCGACCACGATCCCGACCCCCACGACACCCGCCTGCTGCACGAAGCGATCGCCCGCGCCACCGACACCCTGCGGAGCATCGTCGACGACCTGCTCGACCTCGCCGCCCTCGAATCCGGGCACCTGTCCCTCAGCGCGGTCAAGTACAGCCCCGACGGCGGCCACACCACCCTCACGCTCACCCACGACGAACACACGGTGGCCATCACGATCACCGACACCGGCATCGGCGTACCGCCCGAAGAACACCGCCACCTCTTCGACCGCTTCTACCGCGCCTCCAACGCCCGCCACACCGACGTCCCGGGCAACGGACTCGGGCTGAGCACCGTGCGCGCCATCGTCGAAGCGCACCACGGCACGGTCACCCTGCACGACCCACCGAGCGGGGCACCACCGTCACAGCACGGCTCCCCCACACCACGGCCGGCGCATGACCGGGGGCCTCGACGCCGACGTGTTCATCTAGCTTTCCGGTGACGTTGCCCTCGCCGCCGGCAAGCCACCGACGACGGCTGCGAAGGCCGCGTCCAGGATCTCGTCCGGTAGGACGCGGGCCAATACGCTCGTCACCCGCGAATCGCGGCCCACGCGGTACCGTGTCTTCGGGCGCCGGGCGGTCATTGCGTGCGCGACGGCGACGGCGAAACCTTCCGGCCGGGTGGCGCTCGCCCTGGCCCGCCGATCGTTGTTCTCCAGGAACCGCAAGAACGAATCGCGATACAGCTCGGCGATCTCTTCCGGCGCCCCGTCGAGGGTGCCGTGTCCAACCTCGGACACCTTCTCCCAGATCGGCGTCCTGATCGCGCCCGGCTGCACGACCGAGACGGTGACGCCCTGGGGCCGCAGTTCGCGCCGGAGCGCGTCGCTGTATCCCTCCTTGGCGAACTGCGACGCGGCGTAGGCGCCCAGGTACGGGCTGGCGACCCGGCCGAGACCGGAACTGACGTTCACGATCCGCCCGTGGGCCGTACGCGACAGGGGCAGGAAGGCCTGGATCACCGCGTGGTGGCCGATCAGGTTGGTCTCCAACTGGTGGCGTAGCTGGGCGGGAGTCACGCATTCCAGCGGCGCCGAGACGCAGATGCCGGCGTTGTTGACCAACCCCCACAGGCCTCGGTCGCCGACGTGCGCCGCCACCAGCGTCGCGGCCTGCGCGACGGACTCCTCGTGGGTCACGTCGAGCATGATGGGGCGCAGCCGGGGCGACGACCCGGCTTGGAGCGCCTCGGCGTCGGCCGGCCGGCGGACGCCGGCGAAGACGCGGAAGCCGAGATGGTCCAGGTGGCGGGCGCATGCACGGCCCAGCCCGGTGGACGCACCCGACACGACGACCGTGCGGTCTTGCCCGACGACCTGCTCAGACAACAGTGGTCCTTCCTCGGTGCGAGTCCGCCGCCACGGCGGACAACAGTGTGGTGACGCACGCGTCCGCCAGCTGCTCCGCGCGGGTGCGGGGCACGATGCCGTCGACGTACGTGAAGTTCCAGAACAGGTGGTCGTGGGTGGTGTTGACGGTGGCCACGAAGTAGCCCGAGACGGAGATGCCGGCGATGAACTGCGCGCCGGACAGGTGCCACGGGCCGAGCTCATCCGGGAACGGGTGGCGACCGATGTTGGACAGGCACAGATTGCCCGGCCCCTGCCGCTCCACCCGGCGCACGAACGAGGTGCTCGTGGCCACGGTGAGCGGCGCCGCCCAGCGCAGCAGGCTGATCATGGCAAGGTGCTCGCCGCGCCGTCGCCGTCGGGCGAGATCGCCGCTGACGGCGCGGGCTGTCGGCCACAGCGGTGCACCCGGCCGGTGGGGGACGAACGACGGGACCGTCGCGACGTACGCACCGACCTCGTCCGGTGACACCGGCGGGTCCAGATCTCGCCGGAAGTCGACGGGCGAGCCGACGACGACATGCCCGTCGTCGCCGGTGCCGGCGGGCTCGGCGACGGCAGTCGCCATCGCCGCGGCGAGCGCTCCGTGCACTGTCACGCCTTGCCGCCGGCACGCGTCGGCGAGCGCGTCGACCTGCGCGCCGGACAGCGACCGGTGGATAAACCCGGTTCGCCGGCGGTCGAACGGCACCGCTGCGCTGGCCGCGATCCGCCGGGGCCGCCACCGCAGCCGCGCGATCTGGTCACGCACCTGAGCGCGGACGACGGCGAGGGCACCGCTCATGCCGCGGTGGTGGCGCGGGAACAGGTCCTCCGGGGCCGGCAGGCTCCGGGCGCGGGCCGGTGCGCTGGAGCTCGATCGGTATCCGTCGGCGATCCGGATCCATTGCTGGAGCAGCGACAGTGCTGTGGTGCCGTCGGCGATGCAGTGCGCGACCGTCAGGACGAGGTCGTGGACCTCGTCGTCGCGGCTGACGACCACAGCGCGTAGGAGCGGCCCGGTGCGCCAGTCGAGCCGGTCGACCAGTTCCCGGTCGTTGATCTCCTGCTGCCACCGCGCCTCCGCGTCCGCGGCCGTCGCCGTGACCTGCCGCAGCGCGATCGCGGCGGTGCTCGGGACGAAGGCCGCCGCCCGGCCGGCATCGTCGGTGATCGCTACCCGCAGCAGCGGGTGTCGCGCCTGCAATCCGTCGAGCGAGCGTCGAGCCAGCTCCGGCGGGAACCGTCCGTGTAACCGGACCCGGGCGATCACGTTGAGCGGGGATATCTGGTCGGCTATCCAATACCACCGTTCGAGCGGGCTCAGCGGGCGGCGGACCTCCGGGCCGGAGTGTTCACCCACGGAGGGGCTCATCGCATCGCCGAGGGGTCGCGCCGGAACCGCTTGGGGCGGACCAAGCGGGCCGTCCCTGACCGGACCTGGTCACCGACGTTGGCCAACAGCGCGCCGAAGTCGTACGACGGCTTCGACCGCCCTGGGTCCGCCGGCGGGCCGGGCAGGATCTCCGGGAATAGCGGGCCGCCCATCGGATCCCCCTTGGCCAGCCCGTGCTTGAACAGCAGGGGCATGGTGTGCGGTCGCGGGTCGTAGCGGATGTCATCGCCGGTGAACCGCAACGAGATCGCCCGGCGGCTCCTGCCGCGTGACGGGTTCCCCCGGGAACCGTGCAGGATGCGCGGGCTGAAGAACAGTGCGTCGCCGGGCTGCATGTCCCACTGGACGATGTCGAACGCGTCGCGGTCACCCTCGATGTCCGGGGCCCACTCCAGATCATGGTTGGCGAGCAGGATCGAGTCGGAGGTGGCCGACTCGACCCGGTAGTCCTTGCCCCAGCGGTGCGAACCGCGGACGAACTCGAGGGCGCTGTTCTCGTGGGTGACCGCGTCGACCGTGACCCATACGTTGATGATCTGCTGGCCGGCGATCGGCCACGCGCTCATGTCCTGGTGCCACGGCGTGGGCATCGTGCTGCCCGGCTCCTTGCAGAAGATGTCCTCGTAGAACAGGTTGATCCGCTCGGCGCGCATGGCCTGCGCGGCGAACCGGGCCAGCGGCGAATGGAACCACAGTTCGCGGATCTTGTCGTGCTTCAACCAGACGAACATGTCGTGGTAGAGGCCCTTCTTGCGCCGCGACAGGAAACGGCCCGACAGGGTCGGCCGGGCGGCGGCCTCGTCGAGGGCGATCCGGACGTGGTCGACCCACTGCACGTCGAGCACGTCACGGACGCAGATCACCCCGTCGTGGTCCAGCGTTTCCAACTCGGCGGCGGTGAGGTCGCGGTGGGGCGTGGCGGGCAGAGTACCGATCATGGCTGATTCCAGTCGTCGAGAATCCGGCAGGTCTCATCGAGAAACTTGGCGGCGAGCGTCCCGTCGATCGCGTCGTGGTCGAAGGCCAGGACGAGGTGCATGGCCGGGCGAACGACGACCCGACCGTCGCGGACGACCGGGGTGTCCACCGTGGCGGAGCCGACGAGACCCAGGGTGTTGTTGATCTGCGGAAGTGCGGCGATCACCCGCGGCTGGTTGATCCGCGTGAAGGTGAAGCTGCCCTCCACCTCGGCCCGCCGGCGGGGATGCCGGGTTACCGATCGGTACACGATCCGGCCCAGCCAGAACGGCAGGCGGTGCAGGGTCCGCAGGTCCCGCAGGCCGTCGTTGTCCTCGTACGGTGTTGCCCGGTAGTGATCGACGATTTCTTGGATGGCCAGCAGATCCATCCGGTCGGGACCCGGTATCCGCGCGGAGACCACCGCCGCTCCGCCGTCGACCTGCTTGTCGAACAGCATCAGGCAGTTCACCGCATCGTGTTGGTAGACCCTCGGCCGCAGCGATCGCCGGACCGTGATGTTGGCCTCCGGGTACTTGGCGAGGGCGAGCGCCGCCGCCTTGACGGCGAACGAGCTGACGCTCACGTGGACGCCCTGCGCGCGGTGCCGGCGTTGCGCTTGCCGCACCCGCGTCAGGTCGACGGTGGCGATCATCTGGATCGGCGCCACCTTCCGGGCCTGGCGCATGAAATGGTGGATGTGGCTGCGGGCCTTGGGAAACGCCACGTACTGTCCCAACGCGCTCCTCCTAAGGGGTGTGGGCCGGAAACGTCAGGACGGACTCGTTCTGCCGGTACAGCAGGGGGGCGGGCACCCGCCGGAAGTACGCGTCCCGCAAGCGCCTCGGCAGGGGATGTTCGAACTGCTCGATCAGGCTGAGCATGCGTGACATCCGGACCATCCGCCGGGCCCGTGACCGGCGGCGACTCTCGTAGCGGCGCAGGGCCTGCGACACGTCGGCAGTCTCGGCGAGGCTGCCGGCCAGCACGACCGCGTCCTCCATGGCGGTGCCCGCGCCCTGCCCGAGGCTGGTCAGCATCGGATGCGCCGCGTCGCCGAGCAGGGTGACCGGGCCGGTCCCCCACCGGTTGAGGAAGGGCCGGTCCTGCGCGGGGACGCTGACGATGGCCTCGGCGGGGGTGATTCGGATCGCCTCGCCCACCTCATCGGCCCAGCCGGCGTACGCCCGCGCGATCTCGTCCTTGTCGCCGCGCCACCCGCGGGCCACCGCGGCTGGCATGTTCTTCGTGCCCCACCAGTAGACCCGTTCGTGGCCGATGTCGATCAGCCCGAACCGCTGCCCTGCCCCCCAGTAATGGCGGACCGCCCCGTCGCTGAGCCGCTCATGACGGAAGGGTACGACCGCCAGCCAGCACACGTATCCCGGCTCGCGCGTTGGTGTGGGACCGGCGATCTGGCGGCGGATCACCGAGTGGAATCCGTCGGCGCCGATGAGCGCGTCGCCGTGTGCCTCGCGGCCGTCCGCGAACTCGACGTGGGCGCCGTCGGCGGTGGTCTCGAAGCCGGTCACGGTGGCGCCCAGCTCGACCGGTTGTCCGTCGAGGCGGTCGAGCAACGCCTGTTGCAGGTCGGCGCGACCGATGTTGACGCTCGGCGCGCCGACCCGGTCGCCGATCTCCTTGAGCGGCAGTGCCCGGATGGGACGGCCGTCGCGGGCCAGGAACTGGAAGGTCTCGATGGCCCGACCGTGCTTGTCCAGGTGCAGGTCGATACCGAGCGTGCCCAGCGCGGTCACCGCGTTACTCATGATCGACAGTCCGGTGCCGGCCGGGCGGAGCTCTTCCGCCCGCTCGTAGACCGCCACGTCGATGCCGACCTGTCGCAGGGCGACCGCCGCCGTCAAGCCGCCGATCCCGGCGCCGACGACGATCACCCTGGGCCGGCGACCCGGCCTCACCGCGCGCTCCACTGGGCGCAGGTCACTTCGCGGATCCGCCGGGCGACCGTGGTGATGTTCGGTGGCTCCATCATCTGCAGGTGGTCACCGGGGACGTCCACGACGTCGACGCGGCCGTTCGTCCAGGTCGACCAGCCGTTCGTCGGGTCGAGGTGCATGCTGCCGACCGCGCGGTGCGCGGGCGCGAGCACGTCCGGCAGCGGCGCGCTGGCCCGCAGCAGGGTCAGGTCCTGGTCGACCGGTTCCGGCCGATAACTGAGCAGTGCCTGCCAGTTGGCCTCGAACACGCCGAACAGGCGACGTACGTAGGTGGGCGAGCTTCCGGCGGGCAGGACGCCGGCGTCGATCGCGTGCCGCACGATGAAGTCGAACGCCTCGTCGTCGTCGAGGCCGGGGGGAAGTGCCGTCGCGGCGGCGGCGCCACCGCGTTCGAGCCACAGCAGCTCCCACAGGAACCACTCGAACAGCAGGTGCCGGTTCACCGGGGGCCGCCCGTCTATTGTCGGGATGATCGTGTCGAGTAGGACGAGGTTGTCCACCTCCGCACCCGAGCGCCGCAGTTGGCGGGCCATCTCGAACGCGGCGAACCCGCCGAACGACCAGCCGCCGAGGGTGTAAGGGCCGTCCGGCTGCACCCGCCGGACCGCGTCCACGTAGCTGCGTGCGAGGGCGGGCAGGTCGCGCAACGGCTCGGTCCCCGGCTCCGTCCCTGCCGCCTGCAACGCGTATACCGGCTGGTCTGTGGGCAGCGCTTGGGCCAGCCGCACGTAGCACAGGACGTTGCCGCCGATGGGGTGGACGAGGAAGAGCGGTGGCCGGCTGCCTTCGGCCCGGATCGGCACCAGGGGGTCGAAGGCCGTGAGCGTGCCACCGCTACGAAGTCTGCCGGCCAGTTCGGCGATGGTCGGGGTTCTCACGAACGCCGACAGGGGGACGTTCATGCCGAACCTCTTCTCGATCATGACGACGATTCGCATGGCGCTCAGGGATGTTCCGCCGAGGGCGAAGAAGTCGTCGTGCGCGCCCGGCGTCGGCACCTGCAGCAGCTCGGCGACCAGGTCGGCCACGACGCGCTCGTATTCGTCACGTGGCGGAGTGCGCGGCACCCCGACGGCCGCCGGTGCCAGCGGGATCTCCCGCAGCCGGGCGTCGTCCCGCTTGCCGCTCGGCGTTCGCGGCAGCCGGGGCAGCCACGTGAACCGTGCCGGAACCAGGTGTGCGGGCAGCGACGCGCGCAGGCGCCGACGCACGTTCTCCAGGTCGACCCGCGATTCGTCGCCCACCAGGAACGCGGCCAGATACGCCTCGGTGTCCCGGCGTCGCGCCACCACGGCCACCTCCCGGATGCCGGGGTGGTGTGCGGCGAGCCCCAGGACGGCCAGCTCGACCTCGGCGGGTTCCACCCGGAAGCCGCGCACCTTCACCTGGGTGTCGACCCGTTCGAGGCAGACGATGTCACCGCCCGGCAGCCGGCGGCCGAGGTCTCCGGTGCGGTACAGGCGGCCGGTGGGGTGTGCGACGAAGCGTTCGCGGGTCAGGTCCGGCCGGCCCTCGTACCCCTGGGCGAGGCAGGCACCGCCGACGTAGATCTCCCCCTGGGCCCCCTCGGGCACCGGACGCAGCCCCGCGTCGAGAAGGTGGACCTCGGCCCCGTCGATGGCCCGCCCGATCGGCGGCAGCGCCGGGAAGCCGTCCGGATCACCGCTCATCGAGAAGGCGGTCACGACGTGCGTCTCCGTCGGACCGTACTGGTTCTCCAGCATCGAGCCGGGCAGCGCGCGGCACAGCCGGCGGATGTCGGTGGTGACCCGTAGCTGTTCACCGGAGGAGATCAGCACCCGCAGCTTCCGGGGCCGGATTTCCAGGGTCTGTGCCGTCTCGGCGAGTTGCTGGAGGGCCACGTACGGAAGGAAGACCCGCTCGACGCCGTCGCGGTCGAGCAGGCGGAGCAGGGATGCCATGTCACGCCGCTCGTCCTCGTGGACCAGCCGTAGGGTTCCCCCGCCGCACAGGGTGGAGAAGATCTCCTGGAAGGAGACGTCGAAGCTGAGCGGCGCAAACTGCAGCGTGGTCCCGCCCAGAGCGCCGCTGGCCCGGCGGTTCTGCCAGGCGACCAGGTTGGCCAGCGCGCGGTGCGGCATCGCGACGCCCTTCGGCTCGCCCGTGGAGCCGGAGGTGAACAAGACGTAGGCGACGCTGTCCGGGGCGATCGCAGGCAACGCGGATTGCTCGTCGGCGGTGTCGGCCGCGGTCACCGATCCGGCGGGCAGGAGCAGGGCCGGGTCGTCGACGAGGTGGGCGTGCCGCGCGTCGGCGATGATCCGGAACGGCCGGGCCACGCCGACCATGGCGGCGATGCGCTGCGGCGGATAGTTGACGTCGAGGGGGACGCACGCTGCGCCCGCCTTCGCGACGCCGAGGAGGGCGGCGATCACCTCCGGCGAGCAGTCCATCGCGATTCCGATCCGTGCGCCCGGCGGCGCTCCGAGCTCGATGAGCCGCTGCGCCACCCGGTTCGCGGCCCGGTCCAGCTCTTCGTAGGTCCACCGCTGCGACTCGAACCCCGCGGAGAAGACCAGGGCGACCGCGCGGGGTGTGTGCAGTGCCTGGCGTTCGAACCAGCGCACCACGTCGGCGCCGCCGGCGGTGAGGAAAGCGAGATCGGCGGGCTCGCGTGGACGGTCGACGATCCGGCGCAAGATCTCCACGTAGTGGCGCCCGAACAGGTCGGCCTGTGCTGCGGTGATCGTGTGGCCGTCGCCGTCGATGCGCAGCTGCAGGCGCCCGTCCCGAGGGTCGGTGATCGCGTTGACCAGCAGCGGGAAGTTGGTACGTTCCCAGACCTCGACGTCGCACAGCTCGACGCCCGCCGTCGCCAACAGCGGTGTGAGCTGATGGAAGTTGACGTAGTTGAAGGCGGTCTGCACCTCGGCGCCGTGGTCGGCCTGGATGGCGCTGAGCGGGTACCGCCGGTACGGGTGGCCGTCCCGTTCCTGGTCGAACACCGCGCGTACCGTGTCCAGCCAGCTGCGGGGCCCGGGGTCGAGCCGGACCGGCACGGTGTTGAGGAACAACCCGGCAAGCCGCTCGGCGTCCGGCTGCTCCGGCCGCCCGTGTGTCACCAGCCCGGTGACCACGTCGTCGCCGCCCGTCAGAAGTCGCAGCGTGAGGCAGTGCGCCGCGAAGAGCACCGACTTGACGGCCACCGCGTGGTCGAGGGCGAACCGGTGGATCGCACGGTCGAGCCGGTCCGGCAGCGGGACACGACGTGTGACGGGCGCGCCGTCGCCGGGCGCTTCATGGGGCCGGAAGCTTCCGACCGGGGCGGGCGCGGCGCCGTGCAACCGATCCCGCCAGTATCGCCGGGTCGTCTCGTCCGACAGGGCATGCTGCTCGGCCCGCACGTAGGCGGCCGGCGACGGCCCGACGGCCGCGGCGACCGGCTCGACGTTCACCCCGATCGCGTGCAGGTAGTCCTGCAACAGCTCACCGACCAGGTTCGCGACGCTCCAACCGTCCAGAATCGCGTGGTGGAAGCTGAACACGAGGTCGAGCTCGGTGGGCCGGACGTGCACCCGGAGCAGGTGCAGCTCGGGTGACTCGAAGGTGTACCTGTGGTGGCGCCGTGCGGCGATGTGCTCTCCGACCACGGCCTCCGCCGCCGTCTCGGAGTGCGAGCGCAGGTCGACGACGTCCAGTGTCGTTCCTGGCTCGCGGTGCACCACCTGCAACGGCTCGGAGAAGCCGGCCAGATGCAGCGACGAGCGCAGGACGGGATGGCGGGCCACCAGGCCCGCGCAGGCCCCGCGGAAGGCCGCTTCGTCCCAGGTCAGCTTGAGCGTGTACCGGAAGACGTCGTGGTAAACGTCCGAGTCGTCGTGCTCGCGGCTGTGGAAGAGCATCCCGAGCTGGAGCCGGGTCATCGGGTAGGCGTCCTGCGCCGCTGCCAGGCGCGCCCGGTCGACGCCCGCGACCAGAGCGAACGGTGCCACCGCGGGCGCTCCAGGGTCCGGCGCGGTGGTGGTGACGCGCGTGGCCAGCTCCGCGACGGTGGGGTGGGCGATGAGGTCGGTCAGCGCGAAGTGCAGCCCACGACGGGCGGCAGCGGCGCGGATGCGGAGCATGAGGATCGAGTCGCCGCCGAGGCCGTAATAGTTGTCGTGGACGCCGACGGTGCTTGTCTCGAGCACGTCGCACCAGATCGCGGCGAGTGTGGCCTCCACCTCGTTGCGGGGCCTCGCCTCCGGTGCGGCGTCGGCGAGCGGCGGTGCGGGCAGGGCGCGCCGGTCGGTCTTCCCGTTCGGCGTCAGGGGGACCCTGTCGATCCACACGAAGTATGCCGGGATCATGAATTCCGGCAGCGTGGCCGCGAGGTGGTCGCGCAGCAGCACCGGATCGATCTCGGCGTCGGCGACGTAGTACCCGACGAGGTGGAGGCCGCGCACCGCGGTGCGCCGGTCGACGACCACCGCGCCGCCCACCCCGGGCGCACTCGACAGGGCGTTCTGCACCTCGCCGAGCTCGACCCGGTTGCCGCGGACTTTCACCTGATCGTCGATGCGGCCCAGATACTCGATGGTGCCGTCGGCGAGCCACCGGGCGAGGTCGCCCGTCCGGTACATGCGCTCGCTCGGGTGGAACGGGTCGTCGACGAACTTCTCCCGGGTCAGCTCGGGCCGGTCGAGGTAGCCGCGGGCCAGGCCGACGCCGGCGATGCACAGTTCCCCGGCGGCACCGACCGGCTGCGGCTGGTCGCCCACACCCAGCACGTAGAGCCGGTGGTTGTCGATCGGCCGGCCGATCGGCACCCGATGTACCGGCAGTGTCGCGTCCGCCGGGCAGTCGAAGGAGGACACGTCGACGGTCGCCTCGGTCGGGCCGTAGAGGTTCACCAGCCGCGGCGCCTCGGTGGTGGCGAACACCCGGTTGAACCGCTCGACCAGCGTCGCCGGTAAGGCTTCGCCGCTGCAGAAGACATAGCGCAGCGATGCCGCCTCCGCGCGCCGCTCGGGCGCGCTCTCCAGCAGATCGAGGAACGGGCCGAACATCGACGGTACGAAATGGAGCACGGTCACGCCGTGCTCGGAGATGGCGCGCAAGATCCGGTCCGGCTCCTTTTCGGCGCCCGGCGGCAGGAGAGCCACCCGAGCGCCCTGCACCGCCCACCAGAACAGTTCCCAGACCGACACGTCGAACGAGCTCGGTGTCTTCTGCAGCACGACGTCGTCGGCACCGATCGGGTAGCGCTTCTGCATCCAGGCCAGGCGGTTCACCACCGAGTGGTGCTCGATCATGACGCCCTTGGGCCGCCCGGTCGAACCGGAGGTGTAGATCACGTAGGCGAGGTTGTGCGGCGACGCGGCCTCGGCGAGCCGCGCCACCGGCCCCGCATCCGGGGTCAGGGCGGGATCGTGTGCGGTCAGGACCGCCCTGGCCCCGCTGTCGGCCAGCAGGAATTCGATCCGGTCCGGCGGGTAGGCCGGGTCGATCGGCACGTACGCCCCGCCCGCCTTCAGCACGCCCAACAGCGCGACGATGAGCCCGGGACTACGTTCGATCCGGACGGCGACCCGGTCGTCCGGCCGCACGCCGCGCTCCCTCAAAGCCCGTGCGACGTTGGTGGCGCGTGCGTCCAGGTCGGCGTAGGTGAGGCCGCCATCCGTCCCGCTCCACGCGACGGCGATGCGGTCCGGCGTCCGGGCGGCCTGCTCGGCGACCAGCGCGTGGAGGGTCACGTCCGCTCGATACGGCGTCCGGGTGTCGTTGTTGCGCCGGACGATGTCATCGTATTCATCGCCGGAAATCATCGCCAAGTCTTGTACGGGCGCCTGCGGGTTGTCGATCGCCTGACGGATCAGCGTTTCGATGTGCCGGGCCGCGGACGCGATGGGGAAATCCTCGTCGAACACGTCGAGTGCGTAGTCCAGGTCGACCCGGACCGCGCCGATATCGTCGTACTCCCTGATATACACCGTCAGGACGTCCTGGTCATGCCCGTGCGGCAAGCCGACCTTCTCCACCGACAATCCGGGAATCTCATCGGAGGTGGACAGCCGGAGATAGGAAACGGTGACGTCGAACAGGCGGCGGGGCCCTTCTGCCGACGACGGTAATGCGCGGAGAACGTCGCCGAGGGACAGTCGCTCGTGGCGTTTCGTGGCGAACGTGGCTGTGGTGATCTCCGTCGCGATGTCGGACATCGACATGGCGCCATGCACCGGCACCCGCAGCGGAAGCATGTTCACGAAATGGCCGACGGTCTGCTTCTCTCGCACATTGTGGCGGTTGAGCTGGGGAACACCGAGGACCACCTCGTCCGTGCGATGCAACCGGGCCAGGTAGGTGGCCAGCGCCGCGGTGAGACACGAGAACACGGACGCCTGCCGTTGGCGGATCCGGTCGACCAGATCACGCTCGATCATGAAAGTGTGGCGGCCGCTGCGCCGTGCGCCGTCCCCCTCGGCGGCCGCCGTCCTGACCGGGAACAATGCCGGACGGACATCCGCGAAGGTGCTCCGGTAGAACTCCCGGTCACGCTCCTGCCGGTCCGATCCCAGATAGCGCGCGTGTTCCTCGACGTGCGCGAGGTAGGAGCCCGGAGTGATCGCCAGGGCCTGGCCCGTCCGCGCGGCGTGCGCGTAGTCCGCCAGAATCTGCCGTACGAACTGGTCGGCTCCCCAGCCGTCGACGATGATGTGGTGCGCTGTCCCGTACAGGTAGCTGACCGAGTCACTCTCGCGCAGCAGGGCCAGTTCGTACAGCCGCCGGCCGGCGAGATCGATGGGGCGGCGGGCCGCTCGCTCCATCCAGGACCGGCATCGGGCCACCGGGTCGGGCGCGGCGGAGAAATCGTGGATGTCGATCCGGGCCGGCTCGGGCTGGCGCCACTGGACGGGGGCGCCGTCACGTTCACCGAACCGGAGTGTGAACGCGTCGTTGCGCGCGATGGCACGTTCGCAACATTCCTTGAGCACCGCGAGGTCCACGTTTCCCACGAGTCGGGCGGTCGCTCCGACATTGAAGCGGGGGAGCTGCGGAAACTGCGCGCTCGCGGCCCAGACGTCGCGCTGGTAGGCGGTCAGCGGGATCAACGAATCGGCGTTCATAACATCCTCGGGAAGGTGAGCCGGTCAGCATCAATGCGTTTACACTCGGGAAAAGCGACATTCACACGTCGCCCGGGGAACGCGGATCGCTGCGGACAACCGAGCCCGGGTGCGGCAATGCCGACGACCCTATGCGTGTCGCGGCAGCGGTGGGAACCCCCGCGATTCATCGACTCTGGTGACAGATCCAACATCCGCTCGATCTGGCCGCTCGAACGAGATTCACGTAGCGTCGGCGGTCAATCCATAGCGGGGCTTCCGTCGTCGGACTGCCGGCAAAACCACATTGGAGGCCGGGTGGAACAGTCGATCCCGCACCTGCACGTAGCCGTTGTCGGCGCCGGCTTCGCCGGGCTGGGCATGGCGATCCGGCTGCGGCGCGACGGCGTCGAAAACTTCGCGGTCTTCGACGAGGCGAGCGAGGTGGGTGGCACGTGGCGCGACAATTCCTACCCGGGAAGTGCCTGCGATGTGCCGTCGCATGTGTACTCGTTCTCGTTCGCGCCCCACCCGGGGTGGACGCGCACGTTCGCCCCGCAGCCCGAGATCTGGGCCTACCTGCGCGAATGCGTACGGCGGTGCGGCATCGCCGGGCACCTACGCCTGAACACCAGGGTGACCGACGCGACCTGGGACAGCGACCGGCGCTGTTGGCGGATCGAGACCAGCCGTGGCCCGGTCACCGCCGATGCCCTGGTGGCGGCCGCCGGTGGGCTCGCCGAGCCATCCGTGCCGGACCTGCCCGGGCTGGACACTTTCGCCGGGGCCGCCTTCCATTCCGCTCGCTGGGACCACGACACCGACCTGGCCGGTCGTCGCGTGGCCGTCATCGGCACCGGTACCTCGGCCGCTCAGTTCGTGCCGGAGATCGCCCCGCGGGCCGCCGCGCTGTACGTGTTCCAGCGCACTGCTCCCTGGGTACTGCCCCGCCGCGACCGCCGGATCACCGACCTGGAGCGCCGTGCCTACCGCGCCGCGCCGGTGCTGCAACAACTGGCCCGCGGCACCATCGGCGCGCTGCGCGAGACTCTGGTAGTCAACAACCGGCACCCTCGCCTGGCCCGGCTGCTGGTCCAGCGCATGGCAGCGCGTCACCTGCGCCGGTCCGTCCCCGATCCGGCGCTACGCGCCCGGCTGACCCCGGGCTACACCGTCGGGTGCAAGCGGATCGTCCTGTCCAACGACTATCTGCCGGCCCTGACCGAGCCGAACGTCGAGGTCCTGACGGAACCGATCACCGAGGTACGGGCAGACGCCTTGGTCACCGCCGACGGCGTCGAACGCGGCGTAGACGTCCTCATCTTCGGCACCGGCTTCCGGGTCAGCGACCCGCCGATCGCGCACCGGATCCGCGGCCCGGCCGGGCAGACGCTGGCTCAGCAGTGGTCGGGCAGCCCGGCGGGTCATCTCGGGACCATGGTCGCCGGCTTCCCGAACCTGTTCCTGATGCTCGGGCCGAACACCGGGCTCGGTCACAGCTCGGTGGTGCTCATGATGGAGGCGCAGCACGGTCATGTTCTCGACGCGCTCCGGTTTCTGCGCGAGCGGGGGTATGCGGCGCTCTCGCCGCGCGCCGACGTCCAGGCGGCGTACACCGCCGAGATGGATGCCCGGCTGGCCGGGACGGTGTGGAACGCCGGCGGCTGTCGAAGCTGGTACCTGGACGCCGCCGGCCGTAACTGGACCATGTGGCCCAGCACGTCATGGGCGTTCCGCCGCCGGCTCGCACAGTTCCGGCCAGACGACTACGACGTGATCCAGGATCGCACGTACGTGATGAGAGGAACCGCATGACAGACCTGTTGGCCCGCGAGTTGGCTGGCAAGGCCGTGCTCGTGACCGGTGCGGCTCGCGGAATCGGCGCCGAGACCGCGCGCGCCGCCGCCGCCCGCGGAGCCCGGGTTGCGCTCCTCGGTCTGGAGCCCCGGCTGCTCGCGGCGCTCGCCGAGGAACTGGGGCCGCAGCACGCCTGGTTCGAGTGCGACGTGACCGACCAGGAAGCGCTGGAGCGCGCCGTTGCCGGCGCGGTCGCCGCGCTCGGCGGTATCGACGTCGTGATCGCCAGTGCGGGTATCACCAACAACGGCACGGTCGCCGTCGACCCGGTCGGCGCGCTCGTGCGCACCATCGAGGTCAACCTGATCGGGGTGGTGCGTACCGTCTCCGCGACGTTGCCGCACGTCGCCGCACGTCGCGGGTACTACCTGCTGGTCTCGTCCGCCGCGGCGTTCATCGTGCTGCCCGGCATGGCCGCGTACGGTGCGTCCAAGGCCGGGATCGAGCAGTTCGGCAACGCGCTCCGCCTCGAGGTGGCCCATCTCGGCGTCGCGGTCGGCACCGCCCACATGGTCTGGGTCGACACCGACATGATGCGCGACGTCAAAGAAGACCTGCCCATGTTCGGTCAGATGCTGAGCGGGCTGCCTCGGCGTCTGGGTCTCTACACCACCCCGGAAAGATGCGCCCGGGCGTTCCTTCGCGGAGTCGCCCGCCGCAGCCGCCGCGTCTACGTACCCCGGTACCTCGCGGTGGCCCAACTCGTCCGCTGCACGTTCGGCGGTGCGGCCGCTGACATGGCGCTGCGCCGCGTCGCCGCACGGACCGTGCCGGAGCTGGAAGGCCAAGTCCGGCGGCTCGGCCGCAGTTTCGGCCGGCACACCGAAGCCCTCGGCGAGTAGTTCGAGGGCGCGGAGTCCGCGGGTTCGGCCGGGCCGAGCAGCGGCCCGAGCGGGCCGAGGTCAAGGTTGAGACCGGCGAGGGTCAGCCCGAAGCGCTCGCAGACCCGGGCCATGTTCTCCTCCAGCGCCATCAGCGTGCTGCCCACCCTCTCGATCTGCTCGGCGGACAGCTTCCCGTCGTCGACGCGACGCAGCGCCTGCCGCTCCATCAGCTGGCGCAGCAGCTCCACGACGGTCAGCACGATCCTGGCCAACCCCCGCCACACCGGCCGCCAGGTGTGGCGACGGCAGAGGATCGACACCATGAGAGCACGCCCGGCGACAAATCGAGTCGGCCGGGCGGCAGCAAACCGACCCGATCCTGGACCCCCCCCGGACCAGTGGGAGTTCTCGCCTCCTGGCGCACCCGGCCCTGGTCAATGACGCGGACTTCCTGCGGGTACAGCAGGGCAGCGCGCTGCCTGTTGCCGACGACCGAAGTACGGACCGGTATCAGCTGACCGGTCTGGTGATCTGCGGCTTGTGTGGGCGCCGGGCGGAACGACATTGGGCGCATGGCCGAGCCCGATACCGGTGCCGGCACGGCTACACCAGCGCAAGCGACGCCCAGCTCGAACGGGCGAAGTCGTTGTATGTGCGTCAAGATCAGATCGTGGCGCAGGCCCGCACCCAGTTCGCGCACCTCATCGACGTCGACCCGGATACCCTTGGGCCGCATGACCTGGCCCGGCAGCTGCGAGACGCCGGGATCACGATCGTGTGCACGCCGGTCGGCATCACCCTCGACACCGGCACCACGCCCAAGACGGACACCACATCGTCGCTCGAAGCAGGGCTAGACAGCCAGGTCGTCTTCACAGCTCTCCCCCGCCCGGGGCAGGCAGCGAAAAACCCCACCAAGCCGTCCACGAAACGTGAATGACTTTGGTGGGGGTTAACGTGTCCGAGGACCAACACTCGGGCTACGCACCCGGTGATCGCGGCCAGAGTGCTGGCCCGCACCCTCTGATCACGTGCTGCGCCGTCTCGGGCTCGGGGTTGGCATGCCGCCAATCCGGAGGCAGACACACGGCATTCCCGACTGGCGCCGGAACAGCACTCGTCACGTGGTCGGCGTCAGCAGCGCCATGGCACGTCGCAGGAAGGCGTCGGAGCCGCGCCGGTGATGCGCTCCTTCGAAAACGGAGAGCCTGAGGAGGCACATTGCAACCGCTCGCGCGGACCAGGCCTATGGCGCGTGCCGAGAATCAGGCTGTGCCGACGAGTTTGAAAACCACGGCTTCGTCGCCCAGGAAGACCGTGAGGAGCGCCTGAAAGCTGCCCGCTTCGGCCGGGCTGAACATGACGGCGAAGGGAAGGGGGTCGCCCGGCCCGACCCGGGCCGGCACCATGGGACCTACCAGGGAGAAGGCGCCGCCACGAGGGTGAATCTCAGGTCCGGGGAAGTTCGGGTCCGCAATGGTTATGTGCGCGTCCGATGACTTCGATTGACTCAAGTGGAGCATTTGCACCTCGTGGGAGCCGACTTCCACCTTGCCGAAGTTGACGATGGTGGTCAATCCATCGCCTTCCGCGTTGTTCGATGTGGAGCCGTCGGCCCCCAGCATCAGATCCGTCGCCCGCGTGACCAGCCGCCGGAAGGTGGCCTCCCGAAATCCCACCACGAACGCCAGAACGTAGAACACCACCAGTTGACCCTGTTGATGCGGGTCCGTGCAATCTGCCTTGCAGAGGCCCATGTCTCCGGTAGGCCTTCCGGATGTCGCCTGCAAAACTCCGAACAGAATGAAGTACGCGATAGTCCCCAGGATCATGCCGACCACCGGGCGGGCGACATGCCAGTAGCACCAGGTGTTCTCCCATTTGGAGTTGTGGCTGAACACCCCGTAGAGGCTGATGGTTACGGCGCCAAGGGCACCGAACCACGGGACACCGATGGGAAGCACGCTGGAAATGACCGTAGGCAGGTCGCTGACGAACCACGGCCAGCCGTAAACGCGGGAGAGGGCGAACAGCAGCAGAGTGCAGAGATAGATGAGGTCCAACACGAAGAAGAACGACGGCCGGCGGCTCTGCAGACTCCAGCTCGCAGAAGTCATGATCGCTGGACACCGCCTCGGCTCGCCACGAATGCGACGACCTGACACTCTACCGAGACCGACCCGATGTTCAGGTCCGAAAGGACTTATGTCCGGTCAAAGGCACGACGTCTGATTACCTGCCTGAGCCCTCCTGTCGATGGTCCTACCCGCTCGCCTTTTGATGACAAGGTCCGGCAGGGCATTACCCGGTGGCGTGAACCCAGGTTCCGGCGCCGGCATTGGCGCCCTCGAGCCAATGCGGCTCGCCGGTCCAAGACGACGAACGCCGTCACGAGAACGGCAACCGCCACCGCCACCGCCATCACCAGGAGCCGGATCGACCGGCCCATCGCAGCCGGCCCGCGCTCCCGGTGGGTCGCCGGCGACGAAGCCTTCGGCGGCGCCCCGCACCTGGCCGCGGATGGGATCCCGTCGCGGTGAACTGCCGTGTCCTGGGTCCTTCAAGCAGGCATCCTCTGCCGGGGAAGGCAACCCAGTCAGCCGGCGCGACAAGACTTGAACCAGCAACGCCGAGAGTACCGAGCGGATCACGCCACTCGCCAAGGCGAGAGGGGCCCAGCCGTGACGACCACCCCGTTCTTCAGTCGTTTGACGTGGTGGATGCACGACGGGTGTCCACTAACGGCGAGCGACGAAGGACCTGCCAATAAGTCAGAATGACGTGGCCGGAAGCGAAGAAGCGCCATGCGGCTATGCGGAGCCATGGTGGCTTTACGGAAGAGCGACGTTGAAAGTGCGTGGCGAATGTTGGCGGAATGCCTGAGGAAAAGCTCTGAGCACGTCGGCACTTCGTAGTAGCCGCGGCGCATACTCTGCACGAAAGCGTGCCCGGCGATGACCACTCGAGCTGTCCGGTCGGTCCGCGGTCCGCGCATGGGTCTCAGACGGCGCTTCAGTTGACCGTGATCGGCCTCAATTCGGTTGTTCGCGTACTACTCGACGTGGTGCCGCGCCCCCCACCGGCACCGAACCCGCTCACGACGCTGGTCAACAAGCCCGAGGACTCTCGCGCAACCTCCGCGCCCGCCTCCCCAATCTGGTTGCGAGCGCGCACTCAGACCACGGCGGATCCTGGCTAAAGTCACCATCGAGTGAGTCGAAACGTGAGAATTAGGGACTAAGGGTACGGCGCTGCTACGGTCTCCGGCGTGCGTCGCGCCTTCCTTGTTCCGGTGTCGGCGGCGTTGACGGCGTTGGCGCCGGCCGGCCCCGCGCAAGCAGCTCCATCTCCTGCCCCGCCGGTGCGTGTCGAGGTCCGCCGGTCGGAGGAGAACCAGCCGTTACTCGCGCTGCCGGTCTCCACAACGGAGCTGGGTGGCGACGTCGCCTTCGCCACGCACGGATCGCACAGCTCCCACTCGTCGCATTCCTCGCACATGTCGGGCCACTCGTCGCACACCTCGCACCTGTCGCACGTGTCGTCGGTGAACCCGCCGACCGGTGGCGGTGACGGTGTGCCCGATGATCCGACTCCGCAGGATCCGGTGCCCGCGGATCCTGTACCGGATGATCCCGAGCCGCCCGCGGCCACAACCCACCCGAAGCCGGAACCGAAACCAAGACCGAAGCCACGGCCGAAACCGAAGCCGCATTCGAACTCGCAGCCCTCGAGGTCCAGGATCCACCCGAGTCCGAGACCGACGATGCGGACCGAGCCGCCGATCATCGCACAGGAAGCGCCGCTATCAGCGCGGAGCGAGGAGCCGGCGCCGTGGGAGACCACGGACGACCCGTTGCCGACGGCACCTGCAACGGCGATCACCACGGACGACCCGTTGCCGACGACACCTGCAACGGCGATCACCACGGACGATGCTGCCCCGGAAGATGCCGCTCAGACCAGCCCGGACAGCGACTCGTCGACTCTCGGATGGGTCGGCCGGTATTGCTGTTTCCTTGTGTTCGCAGGCGTCGGGGCCGCCATTTTCGCCGCCCGGCGCCACAAGCCGGGTCGCCGGTAACTCGTCCCTGGAGTCCTCAGATGTCAGATTCCCAGCCCGACGCGGTAATCAGCCTGGACGCTGCCACACATCCGGCGGACGTCGTACAGCGCGCCGCCTACCGGTTCAGTGATGTCATCACTGTCGAGATCAGTCGTGGCGGCGACAATCTGATCTGCAAGGTGTACGCCCGCGATCCGCAACGTCTCGACGCCGCGGTGCATGATCTGCGCTCCGAGATCGTCGATCAGGTGCTGCGCGCACGGATCCGGGAGGAGACGCAGGATGTCCGCAATCTCGTTCTGTCGGTCGCGTTCTCGCGCACGGGGCTGACGGAGTCCGGCGCATGAGGCAGCGGCTCGTCCTGGAATCGTCGAGCGGGCCGCTGGAGCATCTGCCGTTTCGGTTCGAGCGCTGGGCGGACGGTCGTGTGCTGGTCACCAACATGGTGGGCGAGCACGTCTTCCTGACCACCGACGAGTTCACGTCCCTCGCAGAACTGCGCGTCGAGGATCCCGCTCTGCTGCGCACTCTCCGTGCCAAGCACATCGTTCGCGTACGCGGTGAAGAGCTGCCCGTCGAGCTGATTGCGCTGAAGTATCGGACGCAGCATCATCGGCTGGCGGATTTCACGGGTCTGCACATGTTCGTGGTGACGCTGCGGTGCGAGCACTCGTGCGGCTATTGCCAGGTGTCGCGGCGAACTCCGGCCCGTACGGAATACGACATGTCTCCGGAGACGGCCCTGGCCGCCGTGGATGCCGCGTTCCGATCTCCGTCGCCGCAACTGAAGTTCGAGTTCCAGGGCGGCGAACCGCTCCTCAACATGGACATCGTGCGGCTGGTCATCCGCCGGGCAACCGAACGCAATCGTACGGAGGGAAGGCAGCTCGCCTTCGTGATCGCCTCGAACCTGGCTCTGCTGGACGACGAAGTGCTGGACTTCGCGGACAAGTACGACGTCTATTTCTCCACCTCGCTGGACGGCCCGCGGGATCTACACAACCGCAATCGGCCCCGGCCCGGGCGCGACAGCTGGGAGCGTGCGCTGACCGGCATCGAACGCATTCGCAAGCGGCTCGGTGACCACCGGGTCAGCGCGCTGATGACGACGACAGCGGCAAGCCTGGGTCGCGTACGGGACATCATCGACACGTACCTGGAGCAAGATTTCCGCGACGTGTTCCTGCGCCCGGTGTCGCCGTACGGTTTTGCGCTACGGCCCCGGCAGCGCAACGGATACGACATGAGCACGTGGATCGACTTCTACAACGAGGGCATGGACTACATCCTCGACCTCAACTCGCGGGGAATCCCGGTTGTGGAGACGTACTCGGCGCTCGTCCTAAAGAAGATGCTGACCAACGCGAATCCCGGCTACGTCGACCTCACCTCGCCGGCCGGAATCGGCATCGGCGCGCTGGTCTACAACTACGACGGCGCCGTGTACGCCTCCGATGAGGGTCGGATGCTGGCCGAGAACAGCGACACCACATTCCGGCTCGGCCACCTCGCTCACGATTCGTACGAGACGTTCATGACCGGCGCGGCACTGCTCGACCCGCTTGAGGAGTCGTACACGGGAAGTGCCCCGCAGTGCTCGGACTGCGCATTCGAACGCTGGTGCGGCGCCGATCCGGTGTTCCACCATGCGACCGCCGGCGACTATCTCGGCCGCAAGCCCGAGTCCGCGTTCTGCCGCCGCAACACCGCCGTGTTCCGGTACCTGCTCGACCGCTATTCTTCCGATCCGCGGGCGCGGGAACTGTTCCGCAGGTGGACCGCCCGATGATCGCGCTGCGCGGCCGTACGCTCTCCGCCACCCTCGCCGAGCCACTGAGCCGCGAGTTGTTCCGCCTCGTCGAGGGTCCTGCGGTTGCCCCCGACGAAGCAGTCATCGGCTCGTCCGGCACGGCATCCAGCCTGAACATCCGGCGGTCCTCTGATGGCCCGGGGCCCAACGCCGTCGTGCTACCACCACAGTTGGACTATCTGAGCGCCGGCGACATCATCGCCGTCTCCCCCACCGGTACCCAGGTAGAGGCGATCTGGCGATCCCGGGTCCCGCACAACAGCGTGCTCCTCACCGAGCGCTGCGACAACTACTGCCTGATGTGCTCGCAACCGCCGAAGGACCGCGACGACTCCCGGCTTCTGCGCCGCGCCACCGCACTGGTCCGCATGCTGCCGCCGACCGCCGTGGAGCTGGGTTTCACTGGCGGCGAGCCCACCCTGTACGGCAGCGGGCTGGTCACGTTGCTCAGGACCACCACCGATCGTCTGCCCGGCACCGAAGTTCACCTCCTCTCGAACGGGCGCCGCTTCGCCGACCCCGCTTTCGCCGCCGAGTACGCGACGGTCGGCAACCCGCGCCTGATGATCGGCATCCCGGTGTTCGGCGCCGAGCCGTCCCTGCACGACTTCGTGGTTCAGGCCCGCGGCGCGTTCGACGAGACGATCAAAGGCATTCTCGCGCTCGGCCGGCATAGGCAACGCGTCGAGATCCGGGTGGTGCTGCAGAAGCACACGGCACCAGCGATCGTGGAGATCGCCGAGTTCGTTGCCCGCAACCTGCCGTTCGTGGAGAAGGTCGCCCTAATGGGATTGGAAATGACCGGCCTGGCCCGCGCCAACCTGGACGAGGTGTGGAGCGACCCGCACGACTACCGGGCCGGTCTCGCCGAAGCGGCGCTACTGCTCAAACACGCGGGAGTCCGCACCGACATCTACAACCACCAGCTCTGCGTCCTGGACCGGCAGGTGTGGCCGCTCGCGGTCCGTTCCATCAGCGACTGGAAGAACGAGTACCTGCCGGCGTGCGATCCCTGCTCTGTGCGGCAACGGTGCGGCGGTCTTTTCACCTCGTCGGCGAAGCACCGCAGCAGCGACCACATCACACCCGTGCTGGTCGCCTGATCTGCACGGGCGGCGGCTACTCGGCGGGCTTTCAGCTGGGCAGGACGGCCCGGATGGGCGGTGCCGTCGACCCCGGCTCGGACGCCCACGACCTCGTCATGGCGCTGTACGGCGGAATGAGCAAAGGCGATCGCAACCGAATCAAGATTCGCGTTCGATCGGCGACGAATTCGCAAACGGAGTTGGAGGACCGGTACCTCGGCGGACGACCGCCGTACGGTTTCCGGCTATGCCTGTCTGCCTACGACCGGGCCCGCAACCCGCACCGCAACACTGAGGTATGGGAGACCACGGCCGTCCGCGCCATCCTGCAAAACCCGCTACACAGGCCCGACAGGTCTGGAACCGCGCACGCACCGACGAGGTGCTGATCGACGTCGAAGACGTCGCGCTCGGCCACGAGAACCGGCGCCGCCGGAACGACCCCACGCAGTGGGCCTGGTCCCGAACCGAATCGCATACGCCCCTCGGAAGAACCGACCTCTACGAGGGCGCTTAAAGAACGATCAAGAAGCGCGGCACTCAGAGCGACACCGGCCGGGCGCCGCGCCACACCGTACATCCGTACCTGTTCCGCGGCCCGATCACCGGCGGGGTGTGCGACCGCAAGATGGTGGGGACCCCAACCACGGGCGCCTCTACTACCGCTGCACCGCGAGCCGTGACTTCGTCCGTCAGCACAAGATCAGTCACCCGTCGGCGCTCTACCTACGCGAAGATCAGATCAGCGACCCGGTCGGCCGGTTCCTCCGAGCTGAACTCACCGGATCCGCGCTGAGCCTGAACCTCACGCAGGTGGCCGAAGCTCAATACCGGGCAGCGCGCGCTGCCCACGACGCCACCGGCGAGATCGACTAACTGCGCCGCACCATCGCCGACGCGGACGCCAAGATCAGGCGCTACCGCTCGACCCTGGATGCTGGCGGCGACCCGGCGCTCACCGCCGACTGGATCAGCGAGACCACCGCAATCAAGAAAGCGGCTCAGGCGCGACTCGGCCTCACCGAGGTACCGCCGCAGCGGATGAGCGACGACCAACTCGACACCATCGCCGAGGCGTTCAACGACCTGTTCCGGCTGCTCCGCGACGCCGACCCGCGCGACAAAGCGGAGCTGTACAGCCGCATCGGCCTGCGGCTGACCTACCAACCGGGCCCAGGAACAATGATCGCCGAGGTAGTCACCCCGGCGAACGCTCGTGTCTTTGATTGGTGTCCGAGGACCGACACCGCGGATACCCACACGGTGATCGCTGAGGGGACATTGCCGCTGCTCGTTCCTAGCTGAGGCCTGGCTGTCATTTGATCGCCAGCATCTGGCCTTCGATGTGATGATGGCTGTCGCCGAGCTTCGCACTGGGCGAGTGACAGCTCGGTCGGGCATGAGTGCGATGCGCCCGCGGCGGTGGCGTGCTCCGGCGGTGAACCGTGATCGACGCCGGATGGGCGCAACGTTGCCGCTGGGGCGGGACTAAGCCCCGCACCGAGCGGGGTAGCGCCGCGGTCGGCCCGGCCGACGTCGTGGGTACCCCTTGTGAGCCGACTTGAGGGTTTCGGCGGAGACCTCTTTCACGGCCTCGGCCGGCCGGCGCATGTCGTGGCCGATGAGCCTGAAAAGACGGATGTGACTCAAGGCCGCCTCAAGTTGATATGGCGACGGTCAACCGCTCACCCGAATGGCCGGCCAACACCGCACATGCCGCCCCCGGCGCCTCGGCGTAGCGGGGGCTCGCCTCGGACGTCAGTACCTGCCTCGCATATACCGCGAATCCCTACCTTTGGGGCACCCCTCGGCAACGGAAGGTTGTGCCCGCATGTCTCCTCGCGGAGAACGGTTAGTTCTGGGTTCGATGAGCCGGCGTCAGCGTCACCAGTCCTCGCGGCTGGTCACCCTTGCCGTCGCCTGTGTGCTGGCAGTGCTGAGCGGATTCCTGTACGCGCCGCCGGCATCGGCAGCCACCGCGCCGGCCGTCACGAGCCCCGGGAACCAGTTCAGCGGCGTGGGCATCGCGGTCAGCCTGCAGCTGGCTGCCACGGGGGGAACAGCGCCGTACCAGTTCTCGGCGACGGGTCTGCCGGCCGGGCTGGCGATCACGCCCACCGGTCTGATCGCCGGTACCGCGACCACGGCCGGCACCTACACCACCAAGGTGACTGCGACGGACGCGCTGAACGCCACCAGCGCGGCGGTGTCGTTCACCTGGACCACCGGCACGGCACCGGTCGTGGCCGCTCTGGCTGCGCCCGGCACCCGGGCGAGCACCCTGAACACCGCGGTCTCCGGAATCACGCACTCGGCCACCGGGGCGACCACGCCGTACACCTGGTCGGCCACCGGCCTACCGACCGGCCTGAGCATCAGCTCCTCCACCGGAGCAGTGACCGGCACCCCGACCGTTGGGGGCACGTACGCCGTCAAGGTCACTGCCACCAGTGCGGCGAAGATCCCGAGCGCCCCGCTGTCCTACACATGGAACGTGGCGAGCGCACTGGCGTTCACCGCTCCTGCCACCCAGCAGGGCACCGTGGGACAGGCCACCTCGCTCACCCTGACCGCCAGCGGCGGGGCCAGCCCGTACACGTGGACCGTGACCGGCCTACCGGCCGGACTGACCGCCACCACTGACGGGACCATCTCCGGCACCCCGACCACGGCCGCGACCTCAACGGTGTCGGCGACCGTGAAGGACTCCTTCGGCCGCAGCCTGAACCGTACGTTCAGCTGGGTCGTCGCCGTCGGACCGACAGTCAACGCCCCGGCCACGCAGAACAGCACCACTGGTACCGCCATCACGAGCCTGACCGTGACCGCGGCCGCCGGGAAGACCCCGTACACCTGGACCGCGACCGGCCTGCCCACCGGCCTGACCATGACCACCGGCGGCGTCATCTCCGGCACCCCCACGGTCGCCGGCACCTTCACGGTCACCGTCACCGCCAAGGACAGCACCGGGCGCACCGGCAGCAAGACCTTCACCTGGAACGTTGCCGCGCCGCTGAGCTTCACCGCCCCGGCCACGCAGCAAGGCACGGTCGGACAGTCGAGCACGCTGACCCTCGCGGCCACCGGTGGCAGCGCCCCGTACACGTGGACCGTCACCGGCCTGCCGGCCGGACTGACCGCCACCACTGACGGGACCATCTCCGGCACCCCGACCACGGCCGCGACCTCAACGGTGTCGGCGACCGTGAAGGACTCCTTCGGCCGCAGCCTGAACCGTACGTTCAGCTGGGTCGTCGCGGTCGGACCGGCGGTGAACGCCCCGGCCACGCAGACCAGCACCACCGGCACAGCCATCCCGAGCCTGACCGTGACGGCCAGCGGTGGCACCGCCCCGTACACGTACACCATCAGCGATCTCCCCGCCGGCCTGACGATGAGCACCACCGGCGTCATCTCCGGCACCCCCACGGTCGCCGGCACCTTCACGGTCACCGTCACCGCCAAGGACAGCACCGGCCGCACCGGCAGCAAGACCTTCACCTGGAACGTTGCCGCGCCGCTGAGCTTCACCGCCCCCGCGACCCAGCAAGGCACGGTCGGACAGTCGAGCACGCTGACCCTCACCGCCTCCGGCGGCAGCAGCCCGTACACCTGGACCGTCACCGGCCTGCCCGGCGGGCTGACCGCCACCACCGACGGACTCATCTCCGGCAGCCCCGCCGCCCTCGGCACCTTCACCGTGACAGCGACCGCCAAGGACACTGCCGGGCGCAGCCTCAGCCGTACATTCGACTGGGTCGTCGCGGCTCCCTTGAGCGCGGCCGATCCTGGTGCACAGACCGGCACGGTCGGCGTCACCACCAGCCTCGCCTTGACGGCGACCGGAGGCACCAGCCCCTACACCTGGAGCGTCGGTGGCCTGCCGGTCGGCCTGACAGTCAGCACCACCGGAATCATTTCCGGTGTCCCCACCACCGCTAGCTCCACCACTGTCACGGCCACCGTGACCGACGCCATCGGCCGCACCAGCCGCGTCACCTTCGCCTTTGACGTCAAGGGTCCCGTCGTCGTGACGAACCCCGGCGCGCAGGACGGCACCGTCGGCTCTCCCTCGGCCCTGGCCCTGGCTGCCGTCGGCGGCACCGGCAGCTACGCCTGGTCGGCGCTCGGCCTGCCGGACGGTCTGACGCTCGACGCGGCAACCGGACTGATCTCAGGCACGCCGAGGACGGCCGCGACATGGGCCGTCACTGTTACCGCGACCGACACCGCACTACGCAGCAACAAGCTCTCCTTCGACTGGACCATTGCTTCCCCACTGCTCATGACTGATCCCGGCGCGCAGTCCGGCACGGTGGGTATCGCCACGGCTCTCGCCCTGGCCGCGACGGGTGGCACCGGTCCTTACACCTGGACCGCGACCGGCCTGCCCGCCGGCTTGACCATCGACCCTGTGACCGGTGCAATCACCGGCATCCTGAGCATGGGCGGCGCCTCCACCGTGACGGTCAAGGTCACCGACACGGCCGGACGCATCGCCACCGCGTCCTTCCCGTGGAAGGTCGGCGAGCCGGTCGCGATCGCGGTCATCGCGAACCAGAACGCCACGGTGGGTGTAGCTGCGACCCTCACCGCCACGGCTGACGGCGGCACCGCCCCGTACACCTGGTCCGCCGTCGGCCTTCCCGACGGGCTCGCGATCAACAGCACCACCGGGGTCATCACCGGCACGCCTACGACCACCGCCACCTGGTCGGTCACCCTCCGGGCCACCGATAAGCAGGGCCTGACGGCGACCACGACCTTCACCTGGGACGTACGCACCGCTCCCGCCATCGCGGCGCAAGGTGCGCAAGGCAGCGACGCCGGCCAAGCGAGTCAGCTCGTCCTGACCGCGACCGGTGGGGCCGCCCCCTACGCCTGGTCCGCGACCGGGCTCCCGCCTGGCCTGAGCATCGCCGCGGACACCGGCATCATCAGCGGTACGGGCACGCGTGCAGGCATCTACCGCGCCACCATCACGGTCACCGACGCGGCCGGGCGCACGAACACCAAGGGCCTCGACTGGAAGATCTACGCGGCGGCGACGTCCAGCCCGGTGATGAGCGCCGGTAAGGGCGTGCGGCTGGGATCCGACATGCCGACCGGCGCCCACCTGGGTGCCGCGGTGGTCGGTGACTACGCGTTCACCACCGCCGGCAACCAGATCATCAAGACCAACACCTCGACCGGCACCAGCACCGTCCTGGCCGGCACCACCGCCAGCACCAGCTGCGCAACTGCTGACACCGGCGCCGCGGCACGGTTCAGCTCCCCGAAGGTCATCGGCGCCGACGGCTCCGTGCTCTATGTCTCCGCCTGCAGCGGCTCCGTCTATGCCGTCAATCCGGGCAGTGGTGCCACCGCTGTGCTGGCCGGCTCCCCCAGCGCCACCGTGTACATCGTGTCGGGGCATCTGCTCTACGGCCTCAACGGCAGCTACCTCTACCAGTACGACCTGCAGACCGGCGTCAACACCCTGATCGCCAGCGGCTTCACCAACACCAACTACCGGGCGCTGGGCGCCGACGACACCGCGGTCTGGCTCACCAACGACCGCACCATCACCCGCTGGGACCTGGCCACCCGCACCTCGAGCACGCCGACGACCACCGGCCTGCTCATGACCGGACCGATGGTC
>NZ_JBITLP010000013.1:0-92025 GCF_044465265.1 Actinoplanes sp. NPDC049681 | reverse complement strand
TGGACCAGGTCGTCGGTGGGTTCGCCGCGGCCGGAGTAGCGGTGGGCGAGGTGGCGGGCCAGCGGCAGCCAGGCCTCGATCGCCCGATCGCGCAGCGCGGCGCGGGACGGGTGACCGGCCGGCATCGCGGCCATCGCGTGGAGAAGGTCGGCGGCGCTGTCCGCGGGCGCCTCGGTGGTCGCCGTCGGGGTGTGCTTCGACGGGGCCGACTGGGTCACAGTCATTCGTGGTCCTCCCTGGCACCTGTCCGGAGAGCCGGCCCGGCGGGGGAAGCCGGGCCCGAGTCGGGCAGGGTGTCGTCTCGGTTCGTGGGTGGACGGCGATCGATGGATCGCCGTTTCCCGCGCATGCTGGGCCGTTCGGTTAAGACGACCTTAGCTGACCAGCCGAGGCGTGACTAGCCGAAAGTATGAGTCACTTTGCGTGAGTGAACCACTACAGTGCTGTATCCTGCCCCGTCAGGGCTTCAGCACGACCTTGATGCAGCCGTCCTCCTTCTTCTTGAAGATGTCGTACGCGTGCGGCGCCTCCTCCAGCGGAAGGCGATGCGTCACCAGGTCGTCGACGCCCAGCGGGTCGTCGTCCCCGGTGAGCAGGGGCAGGATCTCGTCGACCCAGTGCTTCACGTGGGCCTGGCCCATCCGCAAGGTCACCCCCTTGTCGAAGAGGTCGAACATCGGGAACGGGTCCGCCTGGCCGCCGTACACGCCGATGATCGAGACCGTACCCGCCCGGCGGACCGCCGCGAACGCCGTGCGCAACGCGCCCATGCGGTCGACCCCGGCCTTGTCGATCGCCTTGCGGGCGACCGCGTCCGGCAGCAGGCCGGCGGCCTTCTGCGCGAACTCCTGGAACGGCGTGCCGTGCGCCTCCATCCCGACCGCCTCGACCACGCAATCCGCCCCGCGCCCGGACGTCAGGTCCCGCACGGCCGCCGGTACGTCGTCGACGTCGTCGAAGTCGATCACCTCGATGCCGTGGCGGCGGGCCATCTCGAGCCGCTCCGGGACGTTGTCGGTGGCGATGACCCGCTCGGCGCCGAGGTGGCGGGCGATCCGGGCGGTCATCTGCCCGATCGGGCCCAGGCCCGTGACGAAAGCCGTGCAGCCGGGCGTGATGTCGGCCCACTTGGCGGCCTGCCACGACGTGGTCAGCACGTCGGAGAGGAACAGGTAGCGCTCGTCCGGGTGGCCCTCCGGCACCTTGATCGGACCGAAGTGCGCCTGCGGGACGCGCAGGTACTCCGCCTGGCCGCCCGGGACGTGGCCGTACAGCTTGGTGTAGCCGAACAGCGAGGCGCCCTTGTTGTGCTCCTTGACCTGGGTGGTCTCGCACTGGGCGTAGTAGCCGCGGCTGCACATGAAGCAGTAGCCGCAGGAGATGTTGAACGGGATCACCACCCGGTCGCCGGGGCGGATGTGGGTGACCTCGGGACCGACCTCCTCGACGATGCCCATGGGCTCGTGGCCGAGGATGTCGCCCTGCTCCAGGTACATCCCCAGGACGTCGTAGAGATGCAGGTCCGAGCCGCAGATCGCGGTGGAGGTCATCCGTACGATGGCGTCCGTGGGCTCCTGGATCTTGGGGTCCGGAACGGTCTCCACCGACACCTTCGAGGTGCCCTGCCAGGTCAGTGCGCGCATCCGATACTCCGGCTCTCGTCGACGGCCAACGCCAAGGATGTGCCCGCATCTTCCGAGGATTAACGCATCGCTTGCCGGGCACACCGCGACAAGACGACGAGGAGGGCGAGATCAGATGACGACACCCACCGGCCGCGAGTTCGCCGTGGTCACCGGAGCGTCGAGCGGCATCGGGTACGAACTGGCCCGGCAGTTCGCCGACCACGGCTACGACCTGTTGATCACGGCGGAGGATCAGGACATCGAGCAGGCCGCGGTGGACCTGCGCCGGGACGGCCAGAACGAGGTGACCGCCGTCCGGGCCGACCTCGCGACGTACGACGGCGTCGAGACGCTGTACGAGCGGATCCGCGCCACCGGCCGCCCGGTCGACGCGCTCGCCCTCAACGCCGGCCGTGGTCTCGGCGGCGACTTCACCCGAGACACCGACCTGCGCGAGGAACTGAACATCATCGACGTGAACGTCACGTCCACGGTGCACCTCGCCAAGCGCGTGCTCCCGGACATGGTGGCGCGCGGTTCCGGCCGGGTGCTGTTCACCTCCTCGATCGCGTCGATGATGCCCGGCACGTACCAGGCGGTCTACAACGCGTCGAAATCCTTCGTGCAGTCCTTCGCCGAGGCCGTACGCGCCGAGCTCAAGGACACCGGCGTCACGGTCACGTCCCTGATGCCGGGGCCGACGGATACCAACTTCTTCGAGCGCGCCGACATGATGGACACCCGGGTCGGCACCGCCGAGAAGGACGACCCGGCCCAGGTCGCGGAACAGGGCTTCAAGGCCCTCATGAAGGGCGAGGAGAAGGTCGTCGCCGGGTCCCTCAAGACCCGGGTGCAGGGGGCCGCTTCCAAGATCATGCCGGACAAGGCCAAGGCCGAGATGCACCGGAAGATGGCCGAGCCGGGCTCGGCGGACTGAGCCGAGTCCCGCCGCGCCGGCGGTCAACCGCCACCACAGGCGTCGCTGCCCTTGCACGTCCGCAGCTTCTCCAGCGCGCCATGCAACTGGGCGGCACGCTCTGATGACAACGTGGCAACGGCGTTGACGAGTTCGTCAGGGTCGGCGGTCCGCTCGTAGTACTCGGTTCCGCCGCCCTGGTACTCGACGTACGTGAAGTCCGGCCCGCGCAGCGCGGCGTAAGTCGGCGGATTGCCGCTCGCGGGATCCTGCCTGTCCGGGTCGTCCGCCGCATTGCCGGGGCCGTGGTGCTCGACCAGGCCGATCTTCGGCCGACCCGAGGCCGGGTGGCCGCGCAGCAGCGGCACCAGGCTGCGCCCGTCCACCGACTTCTCGGTCGGCACCCCGCCGAATTCCTCGAACGTCGGGCGCAGGTCGATGTTCTGCACCGGGGCATCCACGGTGGCGCCCTTCAGCACACCCGGCCCGGCCACCACGAGCGGCACGTGCACGTCATGGTCGAAGGCGGTCTGCTTGCCCGCCGCCAGCCGGTGCTCGCCCAGATGGAAGCCGTTGTCCGAGCTGAAGACCACGGCCGTGCGGTCGGCCACCCCGGCCTGCTCCAGCGTCTGCCGCAGATCCCCGATCATCCGGTCGACCGACTGCACCGACTGCACCCGCTTCCGGTACGCCGTATCGATGGCCGCGACCTGCCCGGCGCTCAGCGGCTCCCGCCCGGCCAGCCAGGCCGGCGCATGCGCGGGCAGCGTGTCGAAGGACGGCCCGCGCGGCGCCTTCAGCCCGGGAAACGCCTGCTCATCCTGCGGAGCCGGGGTGTACGGCCCGTGCGGTGAGAAGGTCGCGACCTCCAGCAGAAACGGTTCGCCGGCCTTGGCCGCCGCGGCGACGAACGCCTTCGCCTTGCCCTCGATGACCGTCGTCAGGTAATCCCCGGGCGCCTTGCCGTAGTGCTTGACCTGGCCGTTCTCGTTGAGGTTGTAGTTGTATTCGGGGTAGCCGGCCCCGGCCACATCCCACTCCGTCCATCCCGGACGCACCCCGTGCTCCTGGGGCAGGTAACCGTTGAGGTACTTGCCCATCATCGCGGTCCGGTAGCCCCGCTTCTGCAGCGTGGTGGCGAAGGTGTCCCGCTCCTGCTCTCGCTGGAAAACGTGAAACCCACCGTCGTCGCCGCTGTTGGTGAACACGCCGGTGTTGTGCGGGAAGCGACCGGTGAAGATCGACGACCGCGACGGGCAGCACAGCGAGTCGGTCACGGTGTACTGCGAGAACGTCGTACCGTCCCGAGCCAGCGCCTGCACATTCGGCATGTACTGCACCAGGTTCGCCGACAGATCGTCGGTGAGCACGAACACCACGTTCGTCCGGCCGGCCGGGTCGTCCGGCCCGGATCCCCGCCCGGCACACGACCCGGCGGTCAGGCCGAGCAACAGCATCATCGGGGCGAGTGCCGCTCCGGCACGGGACAAGGAAAGCCTCATCGCCCGGACGCTAGGCGCTCATCGATCGACGACCATCAGACCGGCGTACGAAGTTCGTAAAGAGGGCTGGCACGCCGGGGCGCCGGCTCTGAAGGTGAACGAACCGGCGCCTCGTCGTGGGGAACGTGCGGGTCGCGGGGGACGGTACGCACAGTTTCATCGATGCATCAGTTAACAGGCAAGCAATCCTGGTTCCGGAACCGTCGCCCGGCAGGTGTCGATGAATTTGACAGCATTCGGGGCTGACGCGAAGGGTATGGGAGACAGCCTGTTCCGCCCCGGAGGTCCCGTTGTTCGCCATGTCCCGCCGCCGGCTGCTGACGCTCGCCGGCATCAGCGGCGTGAGCAGCGCATTCGCCTCGTCGCCGACCTGGGCGGCCGGGCCGTCGGCGGCACCGGACCCGGTTGCGGACATCTATCGCGAGCTGCTGCACGTGCACACCCGGTGGGTGGAGGAGCAGTGGGATCCCTCGATCGGGGCATACCGGGCTGATGACCTTCGCTTCACGGCCGTGCTGGGCAACGCCGTGCTGCTCGGCATGGACGACTTCGACCCCCTTCTCGCCACCGTCGACGCAACCACGCTGAAGGCCAGGACCGTCGCGACCATCCAGCGCTACGCCGCGAGCAACCGGCTCGCCGGCGGCACCGAGTGGGGGCGCCGGCTCTTCTGGGACTCGACCTTCGAGCTCTACTTCGTGCTCGCCGCCCGGCTGATGTGGGCCGACCTCGACCCGCCGACCCGGGCGAACGTGCAGCTGATCGCCGAGGGGCAGGCGGCGTACGCGTACCAGCTCAACGCCGGCGACGACCCGATGAGCGACGGCTGGACGCCGAACGGCACCGACGGCGGCTGGCGCGGCGACACCAAGCTCGAGGAGATGGGCGTCTACGCCCAGGCGCTGGCACCCGGCATCGCGTGGACCACGGACACCGCCTCGGCCTCGGCCTGGCGGGCCCGCTTCCTCTACTGGGCGTCGAACGCGAGCGCGCTGCCCGCGGCCGACCGCGCCAACCCCGCGATGGTCGACGGCGACCGGGTCGACCGGCGCAGCACCGCCCACAACCTGCACGACACCTTCATCGTGGAGAACCACGGGTCCGCCAACCCGCACTACCAGGCGGAGCTGTGGCGTACGGCCGGCCGCGCGGCCATCCACTTCCTGGTGGCGGGCCGCCCGCTGCCGGAGGTGTTGACCCACCAGCCCAACGGCGAGCAGCTCTGGCGCACCCTTCGGCTGCTCGCCAGCGACGCCGGCGAGCCGTTCATGCCGATGATCGCCGACCGCTACCACCTGTACGGCCGCGACGTGCTCCCGCTCGCGTTCCTGGCCCAGGTGCAGGGCGACCGGCACGCGGCCCGGGCCGAGGCCGACCTCGCCGAGCGGCTGATGCCGTACCTGCGGTACGACCCGGCGTACCGGCTCACCAAGTTCAGCGGCGAGGAGAAGTACGAGCCCGAGGCCCGCGCGGAGCTCGCCATCGCGTACCTGTTCCACAAGCTGCGCAAGACACCCTCGGAGCCGGTCTCGAAGGCGCAGTTCTTCCGGGAAGCGAGCGGTACCCGCAATTTCGGCGACGACGTGGGGTTGACCGTCCACCAGTCCCCGGCGGCCTTCGCGGCAGCGGTCACCAAGCCGGAGCTGGTGAACTTCCTCTGGCAGCCGGCCCACGACAATTGGCTGGTCGACACCCGGGCCCCGGCCTTCCTGCCCGCCGGCTCGTCCGCCGCCGGCCGATGGACCGGAGTGTGGTCCAAAACGCGCGACGGCGTTGACGCGACGGCGACCGTGCTGGCCGTCGGCGGAGGATATGCGGGATACGCCACGCTGCCCACCGGCACCGTCGTCTACGCCAGCACAGGGCTGCCGGGCGAGGGCGAACTCACCCTGTTCAACCTGACCATGCCCGGGGTGCCGGGCCTCGACGGAACCCGCACCTTCACCTTCGCCGGCGGTCGGGCCCAGCTCGCCGACCAGATGACCGGCGACATCACGTTCACCCCGCGCGACGCCCGCTACGTCCGCATGCTCGGCCGCGAACCCGGCACGGAGTACGGCTACTCGATCTGGACCTTCTCGGTGCTCGACGTAAGCGGAGCCGACCTCGCCCAGGGTGCCATGCCGACCGCGTCCTCCGAGGACGTCTGGTACCCGGCGCGCAACGCCACCGACGGCAACCCGGAAACCCGCTGGGCGGTGGCACGCGAGGAACGCGGCCGAGCCGACAGCTGGCTCGCCGTCGACCTCGGCTCACCCGTACAGGTCGCCGGAGTCCGGATCGCGTGGGAAGCCGCGTACGGAAAAAGCTTCGTCATCCAGACCTCGACCGACGGCCGGACCTGGACCGACGCCGCCGCCGTGCCGGAAACCCGCACGACCACCCGCTGGGTCGGCATCGACGGGCGCGCCGGCATCGTCACCCACGGCGGCAAGGGAAAGATCACCGTCACGGCCACGTCGGTCAGCGCGCCGGCCCCGATCATCGAGGGGTACGCGAACCCCCGCAAGGACCTGGCCCGGGCGGCCGCGCGCAAAGTACCCACGGCCGAGGGCCTCACGGTCAGCGACGCCGACGGCCACCTGAGCATCTTCAACTTCTCACCGAACACCGTCCGCAACGTGAGGGTACGGATCCCGGGACGGTACAAGCTCTACCGCGGCCGCCAGGTGCTGACCAAGGACGGCCTCGAATGGCCGATCAGCCTCAACGGCGGAACAGCCCGCGTCGAGCCGCCCCGCTTCACGGTCGCGGGCGATCCCCCGGTCGGCACGCGCTACGACGTCCAGGACTCGCACCACGTCACCGTCACCGCCCCGGCCAAGCACCGAGCCGTTGTCACGCTCCACTGCGGTCACTGGTCGAAGACCGTACGCGTACCCGCCGGCAAGTCCCGCAGCGTCTCGATGCCGGGCGGCCCGGTGACCCCGACAGCCGATCTCGCCCGTGGCCGCACCACGTTCCCCACCTCGCCGCTGCCGGCGGGCATGACCTCACCGGAGCGGGCAGTCGACGGGAATCCGGGAACGTCGTGGCGTCCGGGTCCGGCCGGTCGGATGGTGGTCGACCTGGGCGACGTGGTTCCTGTGACGGGCGTCCGGGCCGCGTGGACGAAGGGTCGGCGGCCGGGCTGGCATACCGAGGCCTCGGCGGACGGGTTGAGGTACGGACCGCTCGAGGACCGGGCCCGTTATGTCGCCATCGTGGTGGAGGACTGGCGTCCCGGCGACGCCGAACTCGTGGAGCTGGCGGTCACTTGACCGTCAGCTGGAAGAGGGTGAGCCGGCTTTCGGCCAGACGGTGCGGTGGCGCCGGGTGCGGAGCCGGGACGAGTGCAGCGTCGTGGACATGGCGCGACCCTTCGCCGGGAGGGCGGCCGGTTTCACGGCATTTTCGGCATGGTGTGCTGGGCGGCCTGGCGCAGGTCGAGCTCGGCGATCAGGTTCCGGGCGGTGTCCTCGTCGAGCTCCCCCTCCATGACCGCCTTGCTCAGGGCGTTGCGCCGGCGGTCGAAGTCGCCGTCTGCGTTGCCCGTCGCGGCGCCCGCGGCGATCTCCTCGCCGCGGACGCGCATCGCGGCCGCCTGCTCGGTCTCGGCGCGGACGTCCATGCCGAGCCGGCGTACGAGCCAGCGCACGGTCGTACCCTGGATGAGCAGGGTGCCCAGCGTGACGACCAGGGCGATGGCCTGCGCGGGCCCGCGGCCGGGGAACAGCCGGCCGTCGGACGTCGTCTCCGGGATCGCCGCCGCGGCCGCCAGGGTGAGGATGCCGCGCATCCCGGTCCAGCCGACCACCAGCGTTTCCCGCGCGGTCGGTGGGCCCAGCGGAGTGTCGAACCGCCTCCGTCCGCGCATCCGGCGCGTCCTGTACTCCTCCGCTCGCCGTGCCCGCACGGGGTCGGCCTCGCGGCGTCGTTTGTTCAGCAGCTCGTTGAGGCGCCAGCGGCCGAACAGCAGGTAGACGGCGGCCAGGCGCACCACGATCGCCGCGAGCAGCAGGACGCCGGCGGCTACGAGCGTACGGGTCAGACCAGGGTCCTCGTCCGCCCGCAGCTCCTCGACGACGAAGCGGAGCTGCAGCCCGATGTACGCGAAAACGAACGTCTCGAGGAGGAAGTCGACGACCGGCCAGAACGCTTCCTCCTGCAGCCGGGTCCGGTACGCGCCCGGGTACTGATGCCGCGGATCCATCGAGGTGTTGATGCTGATCGAGAAGGCCGCCGTGACCACCGCGAGGATGCCGGAGGCGTGCACCTGCTCGGCCAGGAGGAATGCGGTGAACGGTACGAGCAGCACGAGCGCCGTCTCGAGCGTGGAATTCCCCAGCCTCTTGCGGATCGACAGGGTCGCCGCCGACAGCCCGGCCCCGATCGCGAGACCGACGCCGGCGTTGTAGAAGAACTCCCGGATGCCGCCGCCCCACGAGGTGTGGTCGCCGCTCACCGCACCGACCGCGATACTGAAGAGGGTCAGCGCGGTGGCGTCGTTGACCAGGCTCTCGCCGGTCAGGATCGTGGTGACCCGGCGTGGCAGCCCGAGCTCCGCGCCGTGCGAGACGGTGGTGATCGTGTCCGGCGGCGCCAGCACCGAGCCGATGACGAAAGCCGCGGCCAGGCCCAGCGACGGCAACAACCACGACGACAGTACGCCGAGCGCGCCGGCGGTGAGCACCACCAGCAGCACGCCGAGGTTGATGATCGCGCGCAGGTTCTGGTTGAACCCGGAGAACGAGGCGGCGCGGGTGGCCGAGTACAGCAGCGGCGGCACCACGATGGCGAGCAGCAGTTCGCTCTCCAGCTCGAGCCGCGGCATCCCGGGCACGAAGCTGACCGCCGCCGCGAGCGTCACGACGATGAGGCCGGGTTGCATGCCCCGCCGGTGCGCGAGCGCGGAGATCGCGATGCCGGCCGCGGCGATGAGCAGGATCTGGACACCGTTCACCCGCCCAGGCTAATGATCCACGTCACGCGCGGGCGCCTGGAAGGGATGTGACCGGGGCGCCCGGCGCCGGTATGCTCGTCCGCGGGCCGTGACTGGCGCGTTCAAGATGGATGACCATCGGGGAGCGGTCCCACCCACCGGGGTGACTGCCGTGCGCCTGGGCCTCATCACCTGTGATAGGGAGGTCCGATGTCTGAGCTGAACGCCGAATCGACCGCTTTCCGTGCCGCGCTGGACGCCGTGCGCGCCGTCGAGCCCCGGATCGCCGACGCGATCGCCAAGGAGCTGCACGATCAGCGGGAGTCCCTCAAGCTGATCGCGTCCGAGAACTACGCGTCCCCCGCCGTGCTGCTCGCGATGGGCAACTGGCTCTCCGACAAGTACGCCGAGGGCACCATCGGCCGCCGCTTCTACGCCGGCTGCCAGAACGTCGACACCGTCGAGTCGGTCGCCGTCGAGCACGCCAAGGCGCTGTTCGGCGCGCCGTACGCGTACGTGCAGCCGCACTCCGGCATCGACGCCAACCTGGTCGCGTACTGGGCGGTGCTCGCCGACCGGGTCGAGGCTCCGGCGCTGGCCAAGGCGCAGAAGCGCAACGTCAACGACCTCACCGACGCCGAGTGGGCCGAGCTGCGCCAGGCGTTCGGCAACCAGCGGATGCTCGGCATGTCGCTGGACGCGGGCGGCCACCTCACCCACGGCTTCCGCCCCAACATCTCCGGCAAGATGTTCGACCAGCGCAGCTACGGCGTGGACCCGGCCACCGGCCAGATCGACTACGCCGCCCTGCGCGAGTCGGCGCGCGAGTTCCAGCCGCTGATCATCGTCGGTGGCTATTCGGCGTACCCCCGCAAGGTGAACTTCCGGATCATGCGGGAGATCGCCGACGAGGTGGGCGCGACCTTCATGGTCGACATGGCGCACTTCGCGGGCCTGGTCGCCGGCAAGGTCTTCACCGGCGACTTCAACCCGATCGAGCACGCCCACATCGTCACCACGACGACCCACAAGAGCCTGCGCGGCCCTCGCGGTGGCGCGGTGTTCTGCCAGCCGGAGCTCGCCGACCAGGTCGACCGCGGCTGCCCGATGGTCCTCGGCGGCCCGCTCGGCCACGTGATGGCGGCCAAGGCGATCGCCTTCGCGGAGGCGCGCCGGCCGGAGTTCGCGGACTACGCGCAGCGCATCGTCGCCAACAGCCAGGCGCTCGCCGAGGGCCTGATGAAGCGCGGCGCGACGGTGGTCAGCGGCGGCACCGACAACCACCTGGTCCTGATCGACGTCGACAAGTACGGTCTGACCGGCCGCCAAGCGGAGCAGGCGCTGCTGGACAGCGGCATCGTCACCAACCGCAACGCGATCCCGCAGGACCCGAACGGCGCCTGGTACACGTCCGGCATCCGCATCGGCACCCCGGCCCTGACCACCCGCGGCCTCGGTACGGCGGAGATGGACCAGATCGCCGAACTCATGCACACGGTCCTGTCGCAGACGAAGGCCGGCGCGTCCAAGGCCAAGTTCGACCTGGACCCGGCCGTCGCCGACCGGGTCAGCAAGCAGGCCAACGAGCTGCTCGCCGCGTTCCCGCTCTACCCGAGCGTCGACCTGGGCTTCTGAGAACCACGAGGGAACGGGCCCGGCTCCAGCCGGGCTCGTTCCGTCTGTTTCAGCGGGTGACGCCGGGGGTATCCGCTTCCGATGATCGACCAACCCGCCGCCGAGCCCATCGGCTCGCTGGAGACGGTGCACACGTTCGACTGCGGCCCGATGCCCACCGGCGTCGCCGTGTCGGCCGGCGGCCGGATCTTCGTGAACTTCCCGAAATGGGGCGACGAGGTCGTCTTCACCGTCGGTGAGCTGCGCGACGGCAGCGTCGTCGCCTATCCCGACCAGGCGCACAACACTCCGGCCGGCAACGACGACCCGAGGGCGTTCGTGTCCGTGCAGAGCGTCGTGGTCGACCCGGCGAACCGGCTCTGGGTTCTCGACACCGGCTCGCCGATGTTCGAGGACACGCAGGTCGGTGGCCCCAAGCTGGTCTGCATCGACCTCGCCACCGACACCGTGGTGCACACGATCTGCTTCGACCGCACGTCGGTGTTGCCCACCACCTATCTCAACGATGTGCGGTTCGACCTGCGGCGCAAGGTCGCGTACATCACCGACTCGTCGGACCGGGGCCCGAACGGCATCATCGTGGTCGACCTGAGAAGCGGGACGGCCTGGCGGCGCCTGCACGACCACCCGTCCACCAAGGCGGAGCGGCCGCCGGACTTCCTGCCCGTCGTGGAGGGCGCGCCGTTCCTGGAACGCCCCGCGGACGGGCCGCCCGAGCCGGTCACCATGGGCGCGGACGGCATCGCGATCGCCGCCGACGGCTCGCGGCTCTACTACTGCCCCCTGATGTCCCGGCACTGGTACAGCGTCTCCACGGACGCCCTCGTCGACCGGGACGTGAGCGACGACGAGGTGGCGGCGACGGTGGTGGACGAAGGGGACAAGGGTGGTGTCTCGGACGGCCTGGAGACCGACGACCAGGGCCGCTTCTACCTGACGAATCCCGAGCACAACGCCATCCTGCGGCGGCTGGCGGACGGGACGATGGAGACGCTCGTGCACGACCCGCGGCTGCTGTGGACCGACACCATGTCGGTGACGGACGGGTACGTGTACGTCACCGCCAACCAGCTGCACCGGCAGGCCACGTACCAGAACGGGCGTGACCTGCGGCGCTATCCCTATTCGCTGTTCCGCGTACCGATCGATGCGGGCCCGGTACGGCTGATCTGAGCCATCACCAGCTCCCCGACGCGCCGGAGCCGTCGGAGCTGCCGCCCCCGAAGCTGGAGCTGGAGCTGGAGCTGGAGTCGAAACCCGAGGAGCTGTTCGAGCTGGTGGAGCCGAAGCTCCCGGCCATCCAGGTGGCGTGGTGCACCGAGTCGTGGTGTGACCGCCGCCGGTTACTCGCCGTGCCCGCCGGACCGGCGGAAGCGGGCGACGAGGCCGAGGCGCGGCCGATGCCGATCGCGAGCAGGACGAGCACGAACAGGGCGCCGACCGCGAAGATCCCGATCGGCAGCGAGTCGTCGTCGCTCTCCTCGGTGAACCCGGGATCATCGCCGCTGAAGAAGGACTCGTCACCGGTCGTGGTGGTGGTGCCGTCCGACTCGTCCGCCGCGGTGGGACGCGTCGCCGGTGCCAGCGACGTCAGCCGGGCGTTCGCAGGGATGCTGTGGCCGAGAGCGCCGCGTACCTCATCGAGGCCGGACAGGACGCCCCGGGGATAGTCGTCCTCGGCGAAGGGCGGCGTGACGACCTCGTCGATGATCCGCTGGGCCTCGCCGTCGCTGAGCCGGTCGGCGGCGCCACGGCCGGTCTCCAGCCGCACGGTGTGGTCGTCGATCGCCACGACGAGCAGAACCCCGTTGTTGCGGTCCTTCTTGCCGACGCCCCAGGTGTTGAAGAGCCCCGTGCTCCACGCCTCGATGCTCTCGTCCCCGGTGGTGGGGACGACGGCGACCGCGATCTCGTCGGAGGTGGCCTTCTCGTCGCGCAGGAGGATCGTGGTGATCTTCTTGCACAGCGCGGCGCCCAGCACGCCGGTCCGGTCGACGCAGCGTCCGTCGGCCCGCGGATAGGCGGGCGCAGCCTGAGCCGGAGCCGCCAGACCCACCACGGTGACCGCCACGACGGCGGCCACCGGGGCCCACACTCGTGATCTCATGTCGCTCAATATGAGGCACGCCGTCAACGAAGGTGGTCCTGGTCAGGCTCGGGCCACGCGGTGCAGCTCCACCTCCGAGATCCGGCCGCCCGCGATCGTCGCCGTCATGAAAGTGCAGTGCGGCTGCCGGCGCCGATCCGTGGGTGAGCCGGGGTTGAGCAACCGCAGTCCCCCGGGCGCCGTCGTGTCCCAGGGGATGTGCGAGTGGCCGAACACCAGGACGTCCGTGTCGGGGAAGGCTTCCGCGCAGCGCTGGTCCCGGCCCTTGGCGTCGCCGGTCTCGTGGATCACCGCCAGCCGTACGCCTTCGAGGTCCGCCCGGGCGACCTCCGGGAGGCGTGCGCGGAGGGCGGGCCCGTCGTTGTTGCCGTAGCAGGCGATCAACCGGCGGGAGCGGGCCTCGAGCGCGTCCAGCATCGCGGCGTCGACCCAGTCGCCCGCATGGATCACCACGTCCGCCGCGTCGATCGCGGCCCACAGGTCGGGCGGGAGGTCGCGGGCTCGTTTCGGGACGTGGGTGTCGGTCGTCAGCACCAGCCGCATACCGCCACTGTAAGGGGTGCGGATGGCCGGATTGCCGGGTAAGCCCGTCCTCCTCGAAACAGCTCATTCGGGCACGTCAATGGCTGCGCAAAAAGCGTTATCCGTCGCCGCCCGGCACCGTCGCGGCGGAGCCTTCGGGAGCGGCGCCCGAATCACGAATGCCCAGGTCGCAGCGGTGATGGCGGCTCGATAGTGGACGGTGCGAGGGGTTGATGTCAGCGGTTCGCGGGTGAGGGACCGGATCGGGACCAACCGTAAGGCGGAACCGGTTCCGGAACCGCTGGTGTAATCAGTTCGCCGAACCTTTGACACATCGACGTAACGAACTTAGCGTCCTCACCACGGGGAGCGCTCTCTCAGGATCGCCTTCCCCGTACGGAGCTTTCCCCGGCTTCGTCCTCGCCGCGTGAGACCGGCTCCGTTTCCCGCGGCGAGGCACTCCGGACGCGAACCCCGCGCGTCCGGTCCCTCCGTACCAGGAGATGCCATGACCGTCCCCGCAGTCATCCCCCGATCCCGCCGCCGGTGGCGCCTCGGTGCCGCCGGCGGCTTGGTCGTCGCCGTCGTCACGGCGTTCGGCGCGTTCACGACGCTCGCCGCACATGCCGCCGAGACGCTGCTCTCCCAGGGCAAGCCCGCCACCGCCTCGTCGTCGGAGAACCCGGGCGTCTACCCGGCCTCGGCGGCGGTCGACGGCAACACCGGCACCCGCTGGTCCTCCGCCTTCGCCGACCCGCAGTGGCTCCAGGTCGACCTCGGCGCCAGCTCCGCGATCACCCGCGTGGAGCTGAACTGGGAGGCGGCGTACGCGAAGACCTTCAAGATTCAGACGTCCACCAACGGCTCGACCTGGACCGACGCCAGCGCGGCGCTCGCCGGTCAGCTCGGCACCCAGAGTGTCTCCGTCAGCGCCACCGCCCGGTACGTGCGCATGTACGGCACGGAACGGGCGACCCCCTACGGCTACTCGCTCTGGGAGTTCAAGGTCTTCGGCGGCGGCACCACCGACCCGACCATCCCGGGCGGCGGCAGCCTCGGCGCGAACGTCATCGTCTTCGACCCGTCGATGTCCTCGGCGTCCATCCAGAGCCAGGCCGACACCATCTTCCGCCAGCAGGAGTCCAACCAGTTCGGCCTCCAGCGGTACGTCCTCGCCTTCAAGCCGGGCACGTACAACGGCCTCAACATCCAGGTCGGCTTCTACACCTCGGTGCTCGGCCTCGGCCAGAACCCGCAGGACACACGGATCAACGGTGACATCACCGTCGACGCGGGCTGGTTCCAGGGCAACGCGACGCAGAACTTCTGGCGGTCGGTCGAGAACCTGTCCGTCTACCCGGTCAACGGCGCCGACCGGTGGGCCGTGTCGCAGGCGGCGCCGTTCCGCCGGATGGACGTGCACGGCGACCTCAACCTCGCCCCCAACGGGTACGGCTGGGCGTCCGGCGGCTACATCGCCGACTCGCGGATCAGCGGCTCGGAGCAGCAGTACTCGCAGCAGCAGTGGTTCACCCGCAACAGCCAGATCGGCTCCAGCCTCAACGCGGTGTGGAACCAGACCTTCGTCGGCGTGCAGGGTGCTCCGGCGTCGAGCTTCCCGAACCCGCCGTACACGACGATCGGCACCGCGCCGGCGATCCGGGAGAAGCCGTACCTCTACCAGTCCGGCGGTCAGTACGCGGTCTTCGTGCCGAACCTGCAGCAGAACGCCTCGGGCGCGACCTGGGTCAACGGCAACACCCCGGGCACCAGCATCCCGCTGAGCCAGTTCTACGTGGCCAAGCCCGGTGACTCGGCCGCGACGATCAACCAGGCGCTGGCGCAGGGCCTGAACCTGATCTTCCAGCCGGGCGTCTACCACGTGAACCAGACGATCAACGTGACCCGCGCCAACACGGTCGTGCTCGGCCTCGGCTACGCGACGATCATCCCGGACGGCGGCGTCACGCCGATGCAGGTGGCCGACGTGGACGGCGTGAAGGTCGCCGGCCTGCTCTTCGACGCCGGCACCAGCAACTCGGCGAACCTGCTGGTGGTCGGCCCGAACGGGTCCTCGGCCAACCACGCCGGCAACCCGACCACGATCCAGGACGTGTTCTTCCGGATCGGCGGCTCGATCGCCGGCAAGGCCACCAACAGCCTGCTGGTGAACAGCAGCAACACGATCATCGACCACATCTGGGCGTGGCGCGCCGACCACGGCAACGCCGGCACGTACGGCTGGACGGTCAACACCGCCGACACCGGCCTGATCGTGAACGGTCAGAACGTCATCGCGTACGGGCTCTTCGTCGAGCACTACCAGAAGTACGAGGTCATCTGGAACGGCAACGGCGGCCGCACGTACTTCCTGCAGAACGAGCAGCCGTACGACCCGCCGTCGAACGCGGCGTGGCGCTCGGGTGCCAACGGGTACGCGGCGTACAAGGTGGCGGACAACGTCACGAGCCACGAGGCGTGGGCGATGGGCAGCTACTGCTACTTCAACGTCAACCCGCAGGTGCACTCGGACCGCGGCTTCGAGGTGCCGGTGAACGGTGGGGTGCGGCTGCACAACGTCTTCACGGTCTCGCTGGGCGGGGTCGGGGTCATCGACCACGTCGTCAACAACACCGGCGGCGCGGCTCAGGGCACGGCGACCGTGCCGGTGACGGTCACCAACTTCCCGTAGGCCGCAGCTCTCCCGAACCGCGCGGGATCAGCATCGTCGGGATGCTGATCTCGCGCGGTTCCGCTGTGTGCCCGTCGATGCGCTCGAAGAGCGCCCGTGCCGCCGCCCGGCCCATCGCGGCCGGGTCCTGGGCGACCACGGTGACCGGGGGATCGAGCAGGTCGGCGAGGGGGAAGTCGTCGAAGCCGACCAGGGCCACCCGGCGGTGCAGGCCGAGGCGCCGCAGGGCCCGCACCGCGCCGATGGTGATCAGGTTCTGGGCGGTGAACAGGGCGGTCGGCGGGTCCTCGAGGGTCAGCAGGGCCGGCGTCGCCGCCTGTACGCCCCGCCCCGGCTCGACCGCCTCGCAGACCGGCAGTCCCGCGTCGCGCATCGCGTCCCGGTAACCGAGCCGACGGCTGCGCGAGGTGGCTATTCGCGGGGCGTCGGCCAGGAAGGCGATCCGGCGGTGCCCGTGGGCGATCAGGTGCCGGACGGCCTGGGCCGTCCCGGAGCGATTAGTGGCCAGCACCGTGTCTCCGCGGTAGCCGGCGGCGGGCCGGTCGACGAACACGACGGGGATGTCGGGCTGGAGTTCGCGGGCGAGGTAGCCCTGATCCGGAGCGGTCGGCGCCACGATGAGGCCGTCGGCGTGCCGTCGTGCGAACGCTCCGGCGAGGTCGCGCTCCCGGACCGGGTCGTCGTCGAGGCTGCCGGTGAGGACGTGGACGCCGCGGGCCCGCGCCTCGTCCTCGACCGCCCGGTGCACGGCCGCCGAGAACGGGTTGCTCACGTCCTCGAGCAGCAGCCCGATCGTGCGCGTACGCCGGTCGTTGCGGCGCAGCATGGTCGCGCCCAGGTTGGGCCGGTAGCCGAGCATGGCGACGGCGGCCCGGACCCGGGCGGCGAGCGCGGGGTCCACCGTGCTCTCGCCGTTGACCACCCGGGACACGGTCTTGAGGCTGACGCCCGCGCTCCGGGCGACGTCGTTCATCGTGGGCCGCCCCATCTCTCCCCCTGGCGCTGATGATCACTGATTGCAATGAACTGGAAACTAATTGTTGACAGTCGATCCCCCGAGTCGTCTACTGCAAGACAACGTTGTCTCTGGATTCCTGCTAAATCGATTTGGAGGAGACATGCGTGGATCAACGCTGATCAGGCGAGGTCGACTCGGTCCCGCACTGGCCGCCACGGCGTTACTTTTCGGCACGGCGGCGTGCGGCGGTGACGACGGGGGCGGTGGGTCGGGCGGCGGCGAGATCGCCGGCCTGATCACCAAGACCGATACGAACCCGTTCTTCGTCAAGATGAAGGAGGGGGCGCAGCAGGCCGCGACACAGCAGGGTTTGAAGCTGCAGTCGTTCGCCGGCAAGCAGGACGGTGACAACGAGGCGCAGGTGCAGGCGATCGAGAGCCTGATGTCCGCCGGCGCCAAGGGCTTCCTCATCACGCCCAGCGACTCGAAGGCCATCGTGCCGTCCATCGACAAGGCGAGGCAGCAGGGCATGCTCGTCATCGCGCTCGACACGCCCACCGATCCGGCCAATGCCGTCGACGCTACCTTCGCCACCGACAACTACCAGGCCGGCAAGCTCATCGGACAGTGGGCGAAGGCCAAGTTCGAGAAGGAGGGCAAGCAGGCGAAGATCGCGATGCTCGACCTCAACGCCAACCAGGTCTCCGTGGACGTCAAGCGCGACCAGGGATTCCTCGACGGCTTCGGCATTCAGGTCGGCGACGCCAACAAGATCGGCGACGAGAACGACCCGCGGATCGTCGGCCATGACGTGACCGACGGCGCGGAGGACAAGGGCCGTACGGCGATGGAGAACCTGCTCCAGAAGGACCCGTCGATCAACCTCGTCTACACCATCAACGAGCCGGCGGCGGCCGGGGCGTACCAGGCGCTGAAGGCGGCCGGCAAGGACAAGGCCGTCACCATCGTCTCGATCGACGGCGGCTGCCCCGGCGTCGACAACGTCGCGAAGGGCGTCATCGGCGCGACCTCCATGCAGTTCCCGCTCAAGATGGCGTCGCTCGGCGTCGAAGCCATCGCCAAGTTCGCCAAGAACGGCGAGAAGCCGAAGGCGACCGAGGGCAAGGACTTCGTCGATACCGGTGTCCAGCTGATCACCGATCAACCGCAAGCCGGCGTGGAGGCCAAGGACTCCGCGTGGGGCAAGCAGAACTGCTGGGGCTGACCATGGCGACCGCAACCGAGACCGCATCGCCCGACTTCGACGTCAACCGGCACGACTCGCTCGGCCTGCGCATCCAGCACATCCTGCACGGTAATCCGGTGCTCGGCCCGCTGGCCGTCCTGATCGTCGCGATCATCGCCTTCTCGCTCTTCAACGCTCGCTTCTTCTCGGCGGCGAACCTCTCGCTGGTGCTGGCCCAGGTGACCGTCATCGCGACCCTGGCGCTCGGCCAGACGCTGGTGATCCTCACCGCCGGCATCGACCTGGCGGCGGGCGCCATCGCGGTCTTCTCCTCGATCCTGATGGCCAACTTCTGCACCAAGCTGGGCATGCCCGGCCTCATCGCGCTGGTGCTCGGTTTCGCCTGCGGCACGGCCATGGGAGCACTCAACGGCTTCCTGGTGACCCGGATCAAGCTGCCGCCGTTCATCGTCACGCTCGGCACGCTGACCATCTTCTTCTCGCTCAACGCGGTGGTCTCCAAGAGCGAGACGGTACGCGGTTCCGACATGCCGTCGCTCATGACGTGGACCGGCACCACGATCCCCATCGGCAGCTTCCGGCTCACCTACGGCTCGATCATCATGCTGCTGCTCTTCGCGGTCTTCTACTACGCGCTGAGCTCCACGGCGTGGGGCAAGCACGTGTACGCGACCGGTGACGACATCGAGTCCGCGCGGCTCGCGGGTATCCGTACCAACCGGGTGCTGTTCTCGGTGTACACGCTCGCCGGCCTGCTCTACGCCATCGGCGGCTGGATCCTCATCGGCCGGCTGGCCTCGGCGAGCCCCAACGTGGGCGTCGACTACAACCTCGACTCGATCACCGCCGTGGTGCTCGGCGGCACGAGCCTCTTCGGTGGTCGCGGCGGCGTCCTGGGCACGCTGATCGGCGCCCTGATCGTGGGCGTCTTCCGCAACGGCCTCCAGCTCGCCGGCGTCGAAGTCGTCTGGCAGGGCTTCGCCATCGGCCTGCTCGTCCTCGTGGCCGTCTCTCTCGACCAGTGGATCAGGAAGGTCAAGTCATGACCGACTGCACCGCAGCGAAGCAAGGGCCAGGAGGGCATGACATGGAGGTGCAGTCGTGAACGGCAACGGGGCTACTCCTGTCCTGCAGGCCCGCGGGCTCACCAAGCGGTACGGCCGGGTCGTGGCGATCGACGGCAGCGACCTCGAGCTCTACCCGGGCGAGATCCTCGCGGTCATCGGCGACAACGGCGCCGGCAAGTCCAGCCTGATCAAGGCGTTGTCCGGGGCGCTCATCCCGGACAGCGGCGAGATCCATCTCGACGGGCGACAGGTCCACTTCCGCAACCCGATGGAGGCCCGCGAGGCCGGCATCGAGACCGTGTACCAGACCCTGGCCGTGGCGCCCGGCCTGGACATCGCCGACAACCTGTTCCTGGGCCGCGAGCAGCGGCGTTCGGGCCCGCTCGGCTCGGTGTTCCGGATGCTCGACCGCAAGCACATGCGCTCGGAGGCCAGGCGGCACATGTCGGAGCTGGGCATCGGCACCCTGCAGAACATCGGCCAGGCGGTGGAGTCCCTCTCCGGCGGCCAGCGCCAGGCCGTGGCGGTGGCCCGATCGGCGGCCTTCGGCAGCAAGGTGGTGATCCTCGACGAGCCGACGGCGGCGCTCGGCGTCAAGGAGGGCAATCGCGTGCTCCAGCTCATCCGCGACGTCCGCGACCGCGGCCTGCCGGTGATCCTCATCAGCCACAACATGCCGCACGTCTTCGAGGTGGCGGACCGGATCCACATCCAGCGCCTGGGCCGCCGGGCGACGGTCATCACCCCGAAGTCGCATTCCATGTCGGAGGCGGTCGCCATCATGACCGGCGCCGCCCCGCCCCCACCGCACGCCGTCTGAAGGGGTGTCTCGCGGGCCGCGCCGGCCCGCGAGACCTCCTAGAATCCCCGGGATGCCACTCGCTCAGGTCTACCGGCGCTTCGGTGAGGTCGACGCCGCCGGCACATCGCCGCTGTACGAGCGGGTCGCCGTCGCCCTGAGCGAGTCCGGCGAGGCGCTGCGCGCCATCGAGAAGGCACCCGGCCGCAAACGGCACCCCGCGCTGATCCTCGCCGCCCTGCGCGACCTCGCTCTCGCCGGAGAGGCCCCCGCGCTCGCCGAGGCCTATGCCGCCGGGGACGGCGAAGCTGCCGCCCGCGCGGCGATCGACACGCTGGTGCAGAAGACCGACACGGTCGCGGCCACAGCCGCGCGCCGACGGGTACGGAGCGACGAGACCGGACGCTGCGCCGTGCTGTATCCGGCCATCGCCGAGGCGGCGCACCGGGCCGGTGCGACGGCCGTCGGGCTGATCGACGTCGGCTGCTCGGCAGGGTTCAATCTCCAGGTCGATCGGGTCGGCATCACGTACAGCAACGGGCTGTCGCTGGGCGACCGGTCGTCTCCCGTACAGATGTCGGCTTCGATCGTCAGGGAATGGGCTGTCCCGTCGCGGGCGGTGCCCGAGGTCGTCGCCCGGCTCGGCGTCGACCTCCATCCGGTCGACGTGACCGACGCGGACGAGGCCCGATGGCTACGCGCCTGCCTCCCGCCCGACCAGCCGGAGGGCATCGCGCGGCTCGAGGCGGAGATCGCGCTGGCGGCGACGGCTCCTCCGGTGCTGCTGCAAGGGGACGCCCTCGAAACGCTGCCCGAGGCCTTTGCCCGGGTGCCTGACGGCGCGCTGCCCGTCATCACCACGACGTGGACGCTGTCGCAATTCCCGCTCGAGAGCCGCCTGCGCTTCCTGCACCGCCTCGACGAAGTGGCGGCCCACCGGGCCGTGGCGTGGGTGTCCGTCGAGGGGGTCGGGGTCGCGCCCGCGATACCCACGTTCGGTGATCGCCGCGCCTCCGGCCACAGCATCATCGGCCTGGCGGTGTTCGCGGGGCCGGATGTGCGCGTCGAGGCCGTCGGCCGCTGCTGGTCGAAGGGCCGCCTGGTCGCCTGGCTGGCCGAGGGCTAGGCGCCCCAGCCGGCCTGCTCGCCGCCGACGCGCTCCGCCACGATCTTCTCCTGGTAGCCGCTGCGCCGATAGGCGGCCGCCGGATCCGGATCCAGGCCCATGTCCGCGCGCACCTCCGCGAGCAGGGGCCGCACATCGGTGTTGTACGCGTCCATGAACACCGCGTTCGCCTCGAGCACGTCGCCGTCGTTCTGTGCCTTGGCCAGGGCGTCCCGGTCCACCAGCAGTGCCTTCGCGGTCGCCTCCTGGATGTTGAGCACCGAGCGGATGATGGCGGGCACCTTCGTCTCGATGTTGTGGCACTGGTCCAGCATGAAGGTGATTCCGTACGCCGGATCCAGCGCGTCGCCGCGGACGATCTCGTACATGATGCGGAAGAGCTGGAACGGGTCCGCTGCCCCGGCCATGAGGTCGTCGTCGGCGTAGAAGCGGCTGTTGAAGTCGAAGGCGCCCAGCTTCTTCTGCCGCAGCAGGAACGCCACGATGAACTCGATGTTGGTGCCCGGCGCGTGGTGGCCGGTGTCGATGCAGACCGTCGCCTTCTCGCCCAATTCGAGGCAGTGCGCGTACGACGTACCCCAGTCCGGGACGTCGGTGGCGTAGAAGGCGGGTTCGAAGAGCTTGTACTCGAGCAGGATGCGCTGGTTCTCGCCCAGGCGGTCGTACGCCTCGCGCAGCGCCGCGGCGAGCCGGTCCTGGCGGTGGCGCAGGTCGTCCTGGCCAGGGTAGTTGATGCCGTCGGCGAACCACAGCTTCAGATCGCGGGACCCGGTCCGGTCCATGATGTCGACGGCCTCGAGCAGGTGGTCGGTCGCCTTGCGGCGGACGCCGGCGTCCGGGTTGGTCACCGAGCCGAGTTTGTAGTCGTCGTCCTGGAACACGTTGGTGTTGATCGCACCGATGCCTACTCCGAGGGAGCCCGCGTAGTCGGCGAGCTCGCGGTAGTCGTCCACCCTGTCCCAGGGGATGTGCAGGGCGACCGTCGGCGCGACGCCGGTGAACCGGTGCACGACGGCGGCGTCGGCGATCTTCTCCTGCGGGTTGCGGGGCACGCCGGGCTGTGCGAAGACCTTGAACCGGGTGCCGGAGTTGCCGAAGGCCCACGACGGGGTCTCGATCCGCTGCGCGGCGAGTGCCCGCTTGACGGCGGCCAGGTCAGCCATGGGATCCCTGCTCTCAGAAGTGGAACTGGTCGATGTTCTGGGCGGTGAACTCGGTGGGCGGGCCGAGGACGATCTCGCCGTCCGCGCCGATCGTGTACTCGCCGAGCTTTCCGGCGGTGAACTTCTCGCCCTCCTTGCCGGTGATCTGGCCGGAGGCGAGCGCGGCGCCGGCGTACGCGGCCAGGTAGCCGATGTCGGCCGGGTTCCACAGGGCGAACTTCTTCACCGTGCCGTCCTTGACGTACTCGCGCATCTGGTTGGGCAGGCCCAGGCCCGTGATCGCGACCTTGCCCTTGTAGTTCGAGGAACTGACGTAGCGCGAGGCCGCGGCGATGCCCACGGTGGTGGGGGAGACGATGACCTTCAGATTCGGGTACGACTGCAGCAGGCCCTGCGCCTCCTGGAACGACTTCTGATCGTCGTCGTTGCCGTACGCGATCTTGACCAGCTTGAGCTTGCTGTTCTCGGGCTTGGCCAGCTCCTTCTTCATCACCTCGATCCACGCGTTCTGGTTGGTGGCGTTCGGGGTGGCCGAGAGGACCGCGATCTCGCCCTCGCCGCCGGCCAGCTCGTTGGCCATCTTCACGAGGCTCTCGCCGATGCCCTGGGTGGTGGCCTGGTTGATGAAGGCGTCGCGGCAGTCCTTGGAGGCGTCCGAGTCGAAGGACACCACCTTGATCTTCGCCTGCCGGGCCTGGTTGAGCGACGGGCAGACCGCGTTGGGGTCGTTGGCCGCCACCACGATCACGTCCTGTTGCTGCTGGATCAGCGTGTTGATGTAGCTGACCTGCGAGGAGGCGCTGGCGTCGTTCGGACCGACCAGCTTGTACTCGCCCTTGAGCTCGCCGACCGCCACCTTCCCGCCGCTCGTCTCCACGTCCGAGTACGGGTTGTTCAGCTGCTTGGGCAGGTACGCGATCTTCAGGCCCTCTTTGATCTTCGCGTTGGGGTCGGCGGAGGCGCCGCCCTGGGCCGCCGCGCCGCCGTTCGACGAGGCGCTGTCCTTGGTGGTGCCGCCGCAGGCGGCGAGACCCAGGACGAGGAGTGAGGCGCTGGCTGCGGTCAGTAGCCGACGGGGGGAACGAAGCATGACGAACTCCTGTGAGGACGGGGAAATCAGTGAGCGGCGGCCTGGCGGAGTCTCCGCCGATGCCATGTGGTGCGCAGAGACGAGGCGATGTTGGGCAGCAGGACGGAGAGGACCAGGAGGGCACCGGTGACGATGTTGAGGGCCTGACCCGACACGTCCTGCAGGCGCAGGGCGTTCTGCAGCGCGGCGAGCAGGAGCACACCGGCGAGCACGCCGGGCAGCGTGCCCCGGCCGCCGAAGATCGAGACGCCGCCGAGCAGGACCGCGGCGACGACCGCCAGCTCCAGACCCGAGCCGTTGTCCGCGCGGGCGCTGGAGTAGCGCAGGGTCCACAGCACGCCCACCAGGCCGGCGATCGCGCCGCTGGCCACGTACAGCCAGAATTTGGTGCGGGCAACCCGGATGCCGGAGAAATGCGCGGCCTGGGCGTTGGCCCCGATCGCGTAGAGCGAGCGGCCGAAGGGGGTCGCGTGCAACGCGACCCCGGCGACCACGGCCAGGGCGACGATCAGGATGAGCACGTTCGGCACGGCACCTCCGCCGATCGTCCCGGTGACCCAGCCGGTGTAGTTCCACGGGAAATCGGCGACCGCGCCATCGCCGAGCACCACGAAGGCCAGACCGCGGTAGAGCGCGAGCGTGCCGATCGTGACCGCCAGCGAGGGCAGGCCCAGTCCGGTCACCAGGAAGCCGTTGAAGGCGCCGAGGACCGCGCCGACCACGATGCAGAGTGGGATGATCGTCTCGATCGACAGGCCGTGGTTCCAGAACCAGCCCATCAGCGAGCTGGTCAGGCCCAGCGTGCTGGCCACCGAGAGGTCGATCTCGCCGGTCACGATGACGAAGGTCATGGTCAGCGCGACCAGCACGATCGGCATCAGGTCGAGGACGAGGAAGGTGAAGTTGCGGCTGGTCCCGAAGTTGGGTACGGCCACGGACGCCACCACGAGCACTACGAGCGTCAGAAGGATGATGATGCTGTCCCAGCTCGCGAGCCGCCTAGACATGGCTGTCCCTCTTCCTCAGGGAGCGGGCGATGCGGACCGCGACCAGGCGGTCGGCGCAGATGGCGAGGATGATCAGCGCGCCGACGATGGCCTGCTGCCAGAACTGGTTGATGTCGAGGACGGCCAGGGCGCTGCCGATGACCGTGAGCAGCAGGGCGCCGAGGCCCGCGCCCCACACCGTGCCGCTGCCGCCGAAGACGGCCACGCCGCCGACCACCACCGCGGCCACGACGTTGAGCTCGTACCCGGTGCCGGCGGCCGCGTCGACGGTGCCGAAACGGGCGGCGAACAGCACCCCGGCCAGTCCGGCGAGGGCGCCGCTGACGGTGAACGCGCCGAGGAGGTTGCGGGCGACGCGGATGCCGGCGAGCTCCGCGGCCTGGGGGCTGGAGCCCATCGCGTACAGCTCGCGGCCGACCCGGTAGTTTCGCATGATCAGCGAGACGCCGCCGACCACGACCAGGGCGATCAGGACCAGCCACGGTACGCCCGCAATCGAGGCATTGGCGAAACGCAGGAAGTGCCGGGGTAGCTCGTCGGCATTGACCTGCTGCCCGCCGGCCCACGAGTACGTGATGCCGCGATACATGTAGAGCGTGCCGAGGGTGACCACCAGCGCGGGCACCCGGCCGAAGCGGACCAGTACGCCGTTGACCACGCCGGCCATCGCCCCCACCGCGAGGCCGGCCAGGACCGCCACGACCATCGGCAGGCCCGGGTTCGCGCTCATCATCGTCGCGACGGTGAAGGCGCTGAGCCCCAGCACCGAGCCGACGGACAGGTCGATGTTGCGGCTGATGACGACGACCGCCTGCCCGGCCGCCATGACCGCGAGGATCGCCGTGTTGAGCAGGATGTCGCGGATGCTCTGCCCGGACAGGAAGCGCGGATTGCTGACCGCGGTGTAGCCGACGAGCACCGCCAGGGCCAGGATGATCCCCAGCTCCCGGGTCTTCACCAGCCCGCCGGCGCGGCGCTTCGGTGGGGTGGTGGCCAGCGCGGCGGTCATCGTGGCTGTCCCATCGCCGCGTACATGACGGCCTCCTCGGTGGCCTCTTCGCGGGTGAGGCGCGCGGCGACGTGGCCCTCGCGCAGGACGATGATGCGGTCCGCCATGCCGAGCACCTCGGGGAGCTCGGAGGAGACCATGACGACGGCGAGCCCGCGTGCCGCCAGCTCGGACAGCAGCCGGTGCACCTCGGCCTTGGTGCCGACGTCGATGCCGCGGGTGGGCTCGTCCACGATGAGCAGCTTCGGCCCGGTGGCCAGCCACTTGGCGAGGACGACCTTCTGCTGGTTGCCGCCGGAGAGCGTGCCGACCGGGTCGGACAGCCGGCCGAACTTGGTCTGCAGCTGCCGCGTCCAGGTCGCCGCCTCGCGCCGCTCGGAGCCGCCGAGCAGCAGGCCCAGCTTGGCCAGGGCTCGAGAGCGGGGCAGGGTGACGTTGCGTTCGATCGACAGCTCCATGACCAGGCCCTGCTGACGGCGGTCCTCGGGCACCAGACCCATCCCGGCCGCCATGGAGGCGCGCGGGGAGCCGGGCTTGAGCTTCCGTCCGAGGAAGCGGACGGTGCCCCGGTCGTAGCGGTCGACGCCGAACACCGCCTGCATCACCTCGGAGCGGCCGGCGCCGACCAGGCCCGCCAGGGCGACGATCTCGCCGGCCCTGACCGTGAAACCGATGTCGCGGAAGACGCCCTCGCGGCTCAGCCCCTCGACCTCCAGGACGGTCTCGCCGACGGCTGCTTCCTGCTTGGGATACAGCGCGCTGAGGTCGCGCCCGACCATGCGGCGGATCATGTCGTCCACGCTGAGCTCGCTGACCGGCTCGGTGCAGACGTGCCGGCCGTCGCGCATGATCGTGACCCGCTGACAGAGGGCGGTGATCTCCTCGAACCGGTGCGAGATGAACATGATCGCGGCGCCCTCGTCGCGCAGCGCCCGGGTGACGGCGAAGAGCCGGTCCACCTCGACGCCGCTGAGCGCCGCGGTCGGCTCGTCCATGACCAGGATGCGCGCCTCGCTGGACAGGGCCTTGGCGATCTCGACCAGCTGCTGGTCGGCGATGGACAGTCCGCGCGCGGGACGACCCGGGTCGATGTGCACGCCCAGCCGCGTGAAGAGCCGGTGTGCGGTCGCGGTCATCGCCTTGCGGTCGACCTGCCGGAGCCGGGTCAGCGGCGGGTTGCCCATCGCGATGTTCTCGGCGACCGAGAGGTCGGGGAAGAGCGTCGGCTCCTGGTAGATGACGGCGATGCCGGCGGCCTTCGCGGCGGCCGGGCCGGCGAACTCGGTCTCCACGCCGTTGACCGCCAGGGTGCCGGTGTCGGGCCGGTGCACGCCGGCGAGCATCTTGACGATGGTGGACTTGCCGGCGCCGTTCTCGCCGACGAGGGCGTGCGCCTCGCCGCCGAGGAGGGAGAAGCTGACACCCTGGACGGCGGCCACCGCACCGAAGGACTTGGTCACGTCGCGCACATCGAGCAGGGCGCTCACGGCCACCTCCGGACGGGTTGAAATGTTTCAGACGCCGTGCCACGAAGGTAGGTGGCGCCGATCACACGTGTCAAGCATTCACCCGAAACGATGGGGCTAAGATGCACCCTCAACGTTTCAAAGGGGGAGTGTGCGGTGGCCAACGGCAGGAGCCCGTCCGTCAAGGACGTCGCCGCTACCGCGGGCGTCTCCCTGGGCACCGTCTCGAACGTGATGAACCGCCCCGAGGTGGTCAGCCCGGCGACCCGCGAGCGGGTCGAGCGGGCGATGGCCGAGCTGGGCTTCGTCCGCAACGAGTCGGCGCGCCAGCTTCGCGCGGGAACGAGCCGGACCCTCGCGTACGTGATGCTCGACGGCAGCAACCCGTTCTTCCACGACGTGGCGCAGGGCATCGAGCTCGCCGCCGAGAGCGCCGACCTGTCGCTGTTCATCTGCAACAGCAACGGGCGTGCCGACCGGGAGGCCGTGCACCTCGACCGCCTCGTGCAGCAGCGGGTGCAGGGTGTGCTGATCACGCCGGTCGATCCCGGGGCGCCGCACCTGGCGGAGATCGGACGCCGCGGCATCCCGATCGTCATCGTGGACCGGGTCGGTGCCGGCGGCGCCTTCTGTTCCGTCGCCGTCGACGACGTGCTGGGCGGCCGGATCGCCGCGGAGCACCTCGCCGAGCTGGGCCACACCCGGGTCGCGGTCGTCGGCGGCCCGGAGAGCCTCGGCCAGGTGCGCGAGCGGCTCGAGGGGGCGCGGCAGATCTGGGCCGAGCTGGGGCTGCGGCCCGAGGACCTGATTCACCTGCCGACCGCCGCCCTGACCGTGGCCGAGGGGCGCTCGGCGGGGGAGCGGCTCGCGGGCATCCCGGCCCGGCGGCGGCCCACCGCGGCCTTCTGCGCGAACGACCTGCTCGCGCTCGGCCTGCTGCAGCAGGTCATCGGCGCCGGGATGCGGGTGCCGGACGACCTGGCCATCGTGGGCTTCGACGACATCGAGTTCGCCGCGGCGGCCGCGGTGCCACTGACCTCGGTACGCCAGCCGCGCCAGGAGCTCGGCCGGGCGGCGGCGAGGCTGGTGCTCGACGAGGCGACCGACCCGCAGCACCGGCACCAGCAGCTCTCCTTCGTGCCGGAGCTGGTGGCGCGGGCGTCCACGGTGTCCCGTCCGCGCGCTCTCTGAGGCCGAACCTATTGACCGGGATCTCGGCGCCGCCGTAGCCTGCTGGACATTCATGAAACGTTTCAGAGCGAGCGAAGGATGGCCATGCCGCACGCCGCAGTGAGCGAGCTTCTGGGTCGAAGCAACCGCCTCGGCGCCGACCCGCGCACGACGAACTACGCGGGCGGCAACACGTCCGCCAAGGGCAGCGCGACCGATCCGGTCACCGGCACGCCCGTCGACCTGCTCTGGGTCAAGGGCTCCGGCGGCGACCTGGGCACCCTCACCGAGGCGGGGCTCGCGGTGCTGCGCCTGGACCGGCTCCGGGCCCTCACCGGTGTCTACCCGGGCGTCGAGCGCGAGGACGAGATGGTCGCCGCGTTCGGCTACTGCCTGCACGGCAGCGGCGGGGCGGCCCCCTCGATCGACACGGCCATGCACGGCCTGGTCGAGGCCGCGCACGTCGACCACCTGCACCCGGACGCGGGCATCGCGCTCGCCACCGCCGCCGACGGGCCCGCGCTGACCAAGGAGATCTTCGGCGACCGGGTGCTCTGGGTGCCGTGGCGCCGGCCGGGTTTCCAGCTCGGCCTCGACATCGCCGCCGTGCAGCGCGCCAATCCGCAGGCGATCGGAGTGATCCTCGGGGGGCACGGGATCACGGCGTGGGGCGCTACCAGCGACGAGTGCGAGGCACGGTCGCTGGAGATCATCCACACCGCGGCGGCGTACCTGGCCGGGCACGGGCGGGCCGAGCCGTTCGGGGCACTGGTGCACGCGCCGCTGCGTGTGGACGCCCGGCGGGAACGGGCGGCCGCGCTCTTCCCGCTCCTGCGCGGACTCGCGTCGACGGATCGGCCGCAGGTGGGGCACTACACCGACAGCGACGTGGTGCTCGATTTCGTGGGACGCGTACGGATGCCCGAGCTGGCTGCGCTCGGCACCTCCTGTCCCGACCACTTTCTGCGTACCAAAGTGAAGCCCTTGGTCTTGGACACCGCGCCCGACGCGCCGCTGGGGGAGGTCGAAGCCCGGCTCAGGGAGCTGCACGCGGCCTACCGGGAGGACTACCGGGCCTATTACGAGCGGCACGCCACCCAGGACAGTCCCGCGATGAGGGGTGCCGACCCGGCGATCGTGCTGGTCCCGGGCGTCGGGATGTTCAGCTTCGGCGCGAACAAGCAGACCGCCCGGGTCGCCGGCGAGTTCTACGTCAACGCGATCAACGTCATGCACGGCGCGGAGTCGGTCTCCACCTATACGCCGATCGACGAGTCCGAGAAGTTCCGGATCGAGTACTGGGCGCTGGAGGAGGCCAAGCTGCGGCGCATGCCGAAGCCGATGCCGCTGGCGACCCGGATCGCCCTGGTCACCGGCGGTGGATCGGGCATCGGGCGGGCCATCGCGCTGCGGCTCGCCGCCGAAGGAGCCTGCGTGGTGGTCGCCGACCGCGATGCCGCCTCCGCCGCCGCGGTGGCCGCCGAGATCGGCGGTCCCGACATGGCCGTGGCCGTCGAGGCCGACGTGACGTCCGAGACTGCCGTAGCCACGGCGGTCCAGCAGGCCGTCCTCGCCTTCGGCGGGGTGGACCTGATCGTCAACAACGCCGGCCTGTCGATCTCCAAGCCGCTGCTGGAGACCACCGAGGCCGACTGGGACCTGCAGCACGACGTGATGGCCAAGGGCTCCTTCCTCGTGTCGCGGGCCGCCTCCCGGGTGATGATCGGCCAGGGCATGGGCGGCGACATCGTCTACATCTCCAGCAAGAACTCGCTGTTCGCGGGCCCGGACAACGTCGCGTACGGCGCCGCCAAGGCCGACCAGGCGCATCAGGTCCGGCTGCTCGCCGCCGAGCTCGGAGCGCACGGCATCCGCGTCAACGGCATCAACCCCGACGGCGTCGTACGCGGCTCCGGCATCTTCGCCGGCGGCTGGGGCGCCCAGCGAGCAGCCGTGTACGGCGTACCGGAGGAGAAGCTGGGTGAGTTCTACGCGCAACGCACTCTGCTCAAGCGCGAGGTGCTGCCGGAGCACGTGGCCAACGCGGTCTTCGTGCTGACCGGCGGCGAGCTGTCGCACACCACGGGCCTGCACATCCCGGTGGACGCCGGCGTCGCGGCTGCGTTCCTGCGGTGAAGACCTTCGCGGCCGTCGACCTCGGCGCGTCCAGCGGCCGGGTCATGGCCGGCCGCGCCGGTTCCGGCCGGCTCGAGCTGACCGCCGTGCACCGCTTCCCGAACGATCCCGTACGAGCCGGCGGCACGCTGCACTGGGACATCCTCGCGCTCTATCGGGGCGTGCTGGACGGGCTGCGCCGGGCCGGCCCGGTCGACGGCATCGGCATCGACTCGTGGGCGGTCGACTACGGCCTGCTGGACGCGACCGGCGCGCTGCTCGGCAACCCGGTGCACTATCGCGACGCCCGCACCGACGGCGTCGCCGCAACGGTTCCCGAGGAGGAGCTCTACGCCGTCACCGGGCTGCAGAAGCTGCCGTTCAACACGATCTACCAGCTCCTGGCGGCCGTCGGGACGCCCCAGCTGGAGATCGCACGGCGGTTGCTGATGATTCCCGACCTGATCGCCTACTGGCTAACCGGCGAGCCGGGCGCCGAGATCACCAACGCGTCCACCACCCAGCTGCTGGACGTGCGGTCGGGAACCTGGGCGACGGGGCTGATGGAGACGCTGGGCATCCGTCCCGCGCTCTTCCCCGCACTGCGACGCCCGGGAGAGAAGATCGGCCGGGTGCTGCCAGAGTTGGGACTCGGAGCGACCGACGTCATCGCCGTGGGCTCCCACGACACGGCGTCGGCGGTGGTGGGGGTGCCGGCCGCATCGGAGCATTTCGCGTACGTCTCCTGCGGCACGTGGTCGCTCGTCGGGGTGGAGCTGGACGCCCCGGTGCTCACCGAGGCGTCCCGGCTCGCCAACTTCACCAACGAGGGCGGCGTCGACGGCACGATCCGGTATCTGCGCAACGTGATGGGCCTCTGGCCGCTGCAGGAGTGCCTGCGCGAATGGGGGCAGCCCGACCTGGCCGGGCTGCTGCGGGCGGCGGCGGCCCAGCCGGCGTTCGGTGCCGTGGTGGACCTCGACGACCCGGCGTTCCTCCCGCCCGGCGACATGGTGCGGCGGATCTGCCGGCAGGCCGGGCGTGAGCTGGAGCCGCCCGCGATCGTCCGCTGCGTCGTGGACAGCCTCGCGCTGGCGCATCGACGGGCGGTGCGTCAGGCACAGGAGTTGTCCGGCCGGCACGTCGACGCGGTGCACATCGTCGGTGGAGGGGCGCGCAACGAGCTGCTCTGCCGGCTCACCGCCGACGCCTGCGGGTTGCCGGTGCTGGCCGGCCCGGTCGAGGCCACGGCCCTGGGCAACGTGCTCGTCCAGGCGCGCGCGGCCGGTGCGATCGGCGGCGACCTCTCGGCGTTGCGGGTCCTCCTGCGGGAGACTCAGGAGATCGTGCGCTACGAGCCGCGCGGCGACGAGGCCGCGTGGCGGGCGGCCGAGCGCCGGGTGGGGAGTCTGACGTGCGGATAGCTCTCTTCGTGACCTGCCTGGCCGACACCCTGTTCCCCGCGGCGGCCAAGGCCACCGTTCAGCTCCTGGAGCGCCTCGGGCACGAGGTGGTCTTCCCGCCGGGTCAGACGTGCTGCGGCCAGATGCACATCAACACCGGCTATCAGCGGGATGCGCTTCCTCTGGTACGCCGCCACGTGCGCACCTTCGCCCCGTACGAGGTGGTGGTGGCGCCCTCGGGCTCGTGCGTCGGATCCGTACGCCACCAGCACGCGATGGTCGCCCGGGCGGCGGGGGACGGATCGCTGGCAGCCCGGGCCGAGGACGTGGCGTCGCGGACGTACGAGCTGTCGGAACTGCTGGTGGACGTGCTCGGGGTCGAGGACGTCGGCGCGTGGTATCCGCACCGGGTCACGTACCACCCGACCTGCCACTCGCTGCGGATGATCCGGGTCGGTGACAAGCCGCTGCGGCTGCTGCGCCACGTCCGCGGCCTCGAGCTGGTCGAGCTGCCCGGCGCCGAGCAGTGCTGCGGCTTCGGCGGCACTTTCGCGATCAAGAACGCGGACACCTCCACCGCGATGCTCGCCGACAAGATGCGTCACGTGCTGGAGACGGGTGCCGAGGTCTGTACGGCCGGCGACTCCTCCTGCCTCATGCACATCGGCGGCGGACTGTCCCGCATGGACGCGAAGGTGCGTACCGTTCACCTGGCCGAGATCCTCGCCGCCACGGAGGAGCGCTCATGAGCCGTACGTTTCTCGGCATGCCGGCGACCGCGCCGCGCGGGGTGGGCCACCTGCGCGGCGAAGAGCCTTTCCCGGAAGCCGCCCGCAAGGCGCTCGCCGACGACCAGCTGCGCCGCAACCTCGCCCACGCCACCGGCACCATCCGTCGCAAGTCCGGTGCGGTGATCGCTGAGCTGCCCGACTGGCAGGAGCTCCGGGCCGCCGGCTCGGCGCTGAAGGCCGCCACCATGGCGCGCCTGCCCGAGCTGCTCGAACAGCTCGAGGAGAGGGTGACCGCGGCGGGCGGCGTGGTGCACTGGGCGGCCGACGCCCACGAGGCCAACCGGATCGTCACCGACCTGGTCCGGGCCACCGGCCACGAACGGGTCATCAAGGTGAAGTCGATGGCCACCCAGGAGATCGGGCTGAACGAGGCGCTCGAGGCCGCCGGGATCGCGCCGGTCGAGACCGATCTGGCCGAGCTCATCGTCCAGCTGGGACACGACCGGCCGAGTCACATCCTGGTTCCGGCGATCCACCGCAACCGTTCGGAGATCCGCGAGATCTTCCTCCGGGAGATGCCGGGCGTCGACCCCGGGCTGACCGACGACCCGGCGACGCTCGCCGCCGCGGCCCGCCGGTATCTGCGCGAGACGTTCCTGAGCACCCGGGTGGCGGTCTCGGGCGCCAACTTCGCGGTCGCGGAGACCGGCACCCTCGCCGTGCTGGAGTCCGAGGGCAACGGCCGGATGTGCCTGACCCTGCCGGAGACGCTGATCACCGTCATGGGCATCGAGAAGGTGGTGCCCACGTGGCGCGACCTCGAGGTGTTCCTGCAGCTGCTGCCACGGGCCTCGACCGGGGAGCGGATGAACCCGTACACGTCGATGTGGACCGGGGTGACGCCGGGCGACGGGCCGCAGAGCTTCCACCTGGTGCTGCTGGACAACGGGCGCACCGCCGTGCTCGCCGACGAGGTGGGGCGGCAGGCCCTGCACTGCATCCGGTGCTCGGCCTGCCTGAACGTGTGCCCGGTCTACGAGCGTACGGGCGGCCACGCGTACGGGTCGGTGTACCCGGGTCCGATCGGAGCCGTGCTGTCGCCGCAGCTCACCGGGGTGGCGGACAACGCCTCCCTGCCGTACGCGTCCTCGCTCTGCGGCGCGTGTTTCGACGCCTGCCCGGTGAAGATCGACATCCCCTCCATCCTGGTTCACCTCCGGAACCAGGCGCCGCATGCGCGCAGCGAGCGGATCGCGATGGCGGCCGCGGCGTACACGATGGACCGACCCGCCCTCTACGCCCGCGCGCAGCATGCGGCGAAGCTGACCCGGCGGGTCACTCACCTGCCGCCGCCGCTGAACGGCTGGACGGCGAGCCGCGACCTGCCGGATCCGCCGCCGGAGACCTTCCGCGACTGGTGGGCCGGGCGATGAGCAGCCGCGACCTGATCCTGGGCCGGATCCGATCCGCCCTGGGCGGCGCCAGCGTGCCGGAGGTGCCCCGCGCGTACCGTCCGGCCGGTAGCGTGCCGGCCGACCTGGGGCTGCTGATCGACCGGCTCGTGGACTACAAAGCCGTGGTGCACCGCGGCTGCGATGTCGCGGCCGTCGTCGCGTCGCTGAACCCGGGCCGGCTGGTCGTGCCGCCCGGGGTCGACCCCGCCTGGGTGCCTTCCGGCGCCGAGCTGGTCGACGACGAGCACGACGCCGACGCCGTGCTGACCGCGGCGGCGGTGGCGGTGGCCGAGACGGGCACCATCGTGCTCGACGGCTCACCCGATCAGGGTCGCCGGGCCGTCTCGCTCCTGCCGGACCTGCACATCTGCGTCGTACGCCCGGACCAGGTCGTGGCCGCCGTGCCGGACGCGATCGCCCGCCTGGACCCGCTCCGGCCGCTGACCTGGATCAGCGGTCCCTCCGCCACCAGCGACATCGAGCTCGACCGGGTCGAGGGCGTCCACGGCCCGCGGCGGCTGCACGTCGTCATCACCGGGATGGAGTGAACACGCCGGAATCGGGTTCATCGGGGTGTGTCCAGGCCGTCACTGCCGCTAGGCTGACGCTCGACCGTGTGGGGAGGCTTTCGATGACCGAACGCCTGACCGGCGAACCGCTCGTCGTGCCGGAAACCGAGCTGAGTGTGGCCACGGTCGGAGAGACGGCCGACTACCTGCGCCTGCGCTGCGCGGGGGAGATCGACCAGTCGACGGCCGGCCTGTTCGCCGACGCGCTGGCCGCCGCCGTGCCCGGCCGCCGCCGGGTCGAGGTGGACCTGGGCGCGGTCACGTTCATGGACTCCTCGGGCATCAACGCCCTGGTCCAGCACCGCGACCCGGGCTGCGAGCTGGTGCTCGTCGAGGTGCCGCCGCGGATCCGCCGGGTCCTCGAGATCACCGCCCTGGATCGCATCTTCTGTCCCTGACCGCGGGCCGTCCGGCACGCTGGGCCGGTGACCTCGATCGGATTCCTGCACACCGCACACGCCCACGTCGGGACCTTCCGCGCGCTGATGCGCGAGCTCGACCCTGACCGGTACGACGTCCACGTGGTCGACGAGAGCCTGCTCGCCGAGGCGCGCGAGCGCGGGGTGGACGAGGACATCCGGCGCCGGCTGCTCGTCCGGCTCCGGGAGGTGGCCGCCGCCGACGCCGGCGTGGTGGTCTGCACCTGCTCGACGCTGGGCGGGTGGGCCGAACGGATGAGCGACGCGGTCGGCGTGCCCGTGGTGCGGGTCGACCGTCCGATGGCGGAAACGGCCGTCGCGGCGGGGCGCCGGATCGTGATCGTGGCGACCGTGGCCTCGACGCTCGAGCCCACCCGGGAACTGCTGACATCGTGCGCCGCGTCCGGCACCGAGATCGTCGAGGCGCTCTGCCCGGACGCCTGGCCGCTGTTCGAAACAGGAGACCTCGACGGGTACGCCCACCGCATCGCCGCCCACGCCCGGACGCTCGACGCGGACGTGATCGTGCTGGCCCAGGCGAGCATGGCGCTCGCGGAACCACTGCTGGCCGGCTCGGGCAAGCACGTGTTCAGCAGCCCGAGAATCGCGGTGGCGTACGCTACACAGTTGTGTAGTAAGCTACACGAGTGAGTAGCTCGACGGACTTGACTGCCCGCGCCCGCATTCGGGAGGCGGCCATCGCCCTGTTCGCCGAGCGTGGCATCAGCGGCGCGACCATCCGCGACATCGCCGAGGCAGCCGGCGTCTCGTCCGGTCTGCTGCGGCACCACTTCGGCTCCAAGGAAGGGCTGCGCGACGCCTGCGACGACTACGTCATGGCCGAGCTCGCGCGCATCCGGGCCCCCTACCTCGACGGGACCGGGTACGGCGAACAGGGCCTGCTGGACGCCATCCAGGCCGCGCCGCTGGTGCTGCAGACGTACGTGGTCCGGTCGACGATGGACGGTTCGCCGACGGGCACCAAGATGTTCGAGCGGATGGTGGACGAGGGCGAGCGCTGGCTGGCGACCGCGCCCGTCAAATCCACGGACCCGCGGGCGTACGCAGCCGTCCTCGTCGCCCTCAAGATGGGCATGTATCTGCTGCGCGAGCAGATCTCCGCGGCGATCGGGGTGGACACCCGCACCCCGGCCGGCCAGGCCCGGATGTTCCGGGCGGCCGTCGAGATCTTCGCTCAGCCGATGCTCTCCGCCGACCTCGCCGACCAGGCGTACGCGGTCCTGGACCGGCTCATCTCACCTCAGGAGTAGCGATGACCGAGGCGATCAGCGTCACCGGGCTCGTCAAGAGCTTCGGGCGCACCCGGGCCCTGGACGGGCTGGATCTGCACGTGCGGACCGGCGAGGTGCACGGCTTCCTGGGCCCCAACGGTGCCGGGAAGACCACCACCATCCGCGTCCTGCTCGGGCTGATCCGCGCGGGCGGCGGCAGCGCGCGGCTGCTCGGCGGGGACCCGTGGTCCGATGCGACCGCGTTGCATCGGCGGCTCGCGTACGTACCCGGCGACGTCACGCTGTGGCCCACCCTCACCGGCGGCGAGGTCATCGACCTGCTCGGCCGGCTGCGCGGCGGCGTCGACACCAAGCGGCGCGACGACCTGTTGCAGCGCTTCGATCTGGACCCGCGCAAGAAGGGCCGCACCTACTCCAAGGGCAACCGGCAGAAGGTCGCGCTGGTCGCCGCCCTCGCCTCCGATGTGGAGCTGCTGATCCTCGACGAACCCACGTCGGGCCTGGATCCGCTCATGGAGGAGGTGTTCCGCGAGGTCGTCCGCGAGGAGCAGCGGCGCGGAGACCGGACGGTACTGCTCTCCAGCCACATCCTCAGCGAGGTCGAGGCGCTCTGCGACCGGGTGACCATCATCCGCGAGGGCCGGACCGTCGAGACCGGCACCCTGTCGGAGCTGCGCCACCTCACCCGTACGACGATCGAGGCGGAGCTCACCGGCCCGGTCGACGGCCTCGCGACGCTGCCGGGGGTGCACGGGCTGCGTACGCACGACCACCGCGTCACCTTCGACGTCGACACGGACGCGCTCGAGCCCGCGCTGCGCCGCCTCGTCGACGTCGGGGTCCGCAGCCTCACCAGCCAGCCGCCGACGCTGGAGGAGCTGTTCCTCCGGCAGTACCAGAAGGACCCGGTCCGATGACCGGCACCGGGCGGCTGATCCGTCTCGTCCTGCGGCGCGACCGGGTGCTGCTGCCGCTCTGGGCCGTGGTCCTCGCGCTCGTGCCCGCGCTCTACGTCAGCTCCTTCGAGAGCCTGTTCCCCACCGCGGCCGACCGCCTCGAGTACGCCCGGGTCAGCGCCGGCAACGCGGGCTTCGTCGCGCTCTACGGGCCGCTGCACGGCGCCGGCCTGGGCGAGCTGGTCGCCTGGCGCGGCGGCTTCCTGCCGGTGATGATCGGCCTGTTCAGCCTTCTCACCGTCATCCGGCACACCCGTGCCGACGAGGAGGCCGGGCGAACCGAGCTGATCGGTGCCGGCGTCGTCGGGCGGCATGCCGGACTGGCCGCGGCGCTGATCGTCACCTGGGGCGCCAACGTGCTGCTGGCGCTGATCCTGAGCACGGCCATGGTCGCCCAGGGCCTGCCCGTCACCGGTTCGGTGCTCATGGCCGCCGGCTTCGCCCTCGTCGGCTGCGTGTTCGCCGGCGTCGGCGCGGTCGCGGCCCAGGTGACATCCGGCGCCCGCAGCGCCCGGTCGATCGCGGCCGTGGCGCTCGGAGTCGCGTACGTGCTCCGCCTCTCCGGGGACGTCAGCGCCATCGGCGGCGGGGCGGTCTCCTGGCTGTCCTGGCTGTCGCCGATCGGGTGGGTGCAGCACATGTTCCCGTACGGCGCCGACCGCTGGTGGCCCGGCGTGCTCGCCGTCGCGCTCACGGCCCTGCTCGCCCGGGCGGCCGTGGCCCTCGCCGCCCGGCGGGACGTGGGCGCCGGCCTGGTGGCGCCCCGTCCGGGCCCGGCGCGGGCGGCCGCCGGACTTCGCGGTCCCGTGTCGCTCGCCTGGCGCCTGCACCGCGGGTTGCTGGCCGGCTGGATCGCCGGTTTCGCGGCGCTGGGGCTGGTCTTCGGCGGCGTGGTCCGCAGCGTCGCCGACCTCAGCGCGGAGAATCCCCAGCTGGCGCGGATGTTCGAGCGGATGGGCGGCGCGTCGGGCGTCACCGACAGCTTCCTCGCCGGGGTCAGCGGGGTCATGGGAGTCGTCGCGGCGGCGTACGCCGTGCAGGCCACCCTGCGGCTGCGCGACGAGGAGAGCTCGGGTCACGCGGAGGCGGTGCTGGCCACCGCGCAGGGAAGGCTGCGGTGGGTCGGCAGCCACCTGCTCTTCTCGCTGGCCGGTCCGGCGCTCGCGCTGACGATCGGGGGTGCCGTCTGCGGCGTGGCCACCGGGCTGGCGATGCACGACGTCGGGGGTGAGTTCCCGGCCGTTCTCGGCGGCATGACGGCTCAGTTGCCGGCGGTCTGGGTGCTGGCCGCGCTCACCGTGCTGCTCTTCGGCGCCGTTCCCAAGGCCGCCCCGGCGGCGTGGGGCGCCGTGGCGGCCTGCGTCCTGCTCCTGCTGGTGGGGGCGACCCTGGACCTGAGCCAGTGGGTCATGGACGTCTCGCCGTTCACGCACATCCCGCACCTGCCCGGCGGCGAGCCCTCGGCCACACCGTTCGTGGTGCTGACGCTGATCGCGGCGGTCCTGGCGGCCGCCGGCCTGGCCGGGTTCCGGCGTCGGGACGTGCCCGCCACCTGATCCCGCGGTCAGATCGGGATCTCGACCGCGCGTACGTCCCCGTTGTCCGCGATCCGCCACAGGTCGCGCTCGTCGCCCAGGGCGATGCCGTCGACCGTGGCCGGGTCGACGACCAGGCTGGTCCCGTCGTCGAGCGCGAACGCCACCCCGCGCACGAGCCCGTCGGCGAAGTCGTCGTCCACGTAGAGGGTGACCGTCTTGCACTCGATCGCCCGGTGCACGCTCAGGTACATGCTGGTGAGGTCGATCAGCACCGGGCGCAGCTGGTCCTCGGCGTCGAGGTCCGGGTGCACCACGGGCTCGTCGACCACCCCGATGCGCAGCAACTGCCCGAGCTCGGGCACGGAGAGGTTGACGTAGCCCTGCCCGGGCGCGCCGATGTACACCTGCTTGCCGTAGAGGAGGACCCGCTCGGGGCTGCTGCTCAGGTCGCCGTACCCCGCGGCGAGCACCTCCTCGAAGCGGCGGCACCGGCGGAACAGCCGGATCAGCTCATCCATGGGCCGACCTGTCGGGCAGCAGGCGTTCTTCGTGGTCGAGTTCGCGTTCGAGCACCCGCATCCCCTCGTCCGAGAGCCGGCCGGCGTCGCGCCAGCGCAGCAGTTCCTCGCGCTGGGCATCGATGACCGAGCGGCGCACCCGCAGCGCGGCCTCGTACTGCGGCGAGACCGGCACCTCGTCCGAGTCCGCCCGCTCGAGCAGGTCCAGGCGCCGCCGGTAGCGCTCCAGGCGCAGCCCGAGCTGCTTGCGCATCGCCTCGATGGCGTGGTCGTCCACGTGGTCGTGGCGTTGCTGCTGGATCTCCTCGAGCCGGTCGAGGGCGGCCTGCACCGAGGCCGAGCGAGCCTCGTTGCGCAACCGCACCTTGTCCGCCTCGTTCGCCTTGAGGCCCAACATCCGTACCAAAGGTGCGAATGTGATGCCCTGTCCCACCAGGGTAACCAGGACGACCGCGAATGCGCAGAACAACAGCAGGTCCAGGTCGGGGAAGGGTTGCCCGCTGCGCGTGCGCGCCGGGATGGTGAAGACCGCCGCCAGGGTGATCACGCCCCGGGTGCCCGACCAGCTGAGCGCGACGATCTCCCGGCCGTCGAGGCGGCGTTCCCGGGCGCTCGTGTCCTCCTCCGAGGCGGGGTCGCCACCGAGCCGCGCGTGCATCGAGCGCGGCAGCATCTGCGTCAGCACCAGGAAGAGCGGGCGGAGCAGCAGGACGACGCCCACCGAGACCGCCACCGCGATGACGATCGTCGAGGTCCGGTACTCGGACAGGCCGTTGATCACGCGGGGGAGCTGCTGCCCGATGAGCAGGAAGACCAGACCCTCGAGCAGGAAGTCGACCAGCCGCCAGACCGCGGTGACCTGCAGCCGGCTGGCGCCCGAGGCCAGCCGGGGCGCGTCGTGGCCGACGATCAGGCCCGCCACCACGACCGCGAGCACGCCGGACACGTGCACCCCCTCGGCCAGCAGGTACGCGACGAACGGCGTGGCCAGCGACACCGCGTTCGCGATCAGCGGGTCGCGCTGGAGGGGCCGGGCGGCGCGTACCACGTACGCGACCACGATGCCCGCGATCACCCCGCCGGTCGCCGAGATGACGAACTCGCCGACCGCGGCGGAGAAGGAGAACTTGTGCCCGACCGCGGCGGACACCGCCACGCTCAGCAGCGTCAGCGCGGTCGCGTCGTTGAGCAGCCCCTCGCCCTGCACCAGCGTGACGATGTTGCGCGGCAGGCCGACCTTCTTGCCCACCGCCAGGGCCGCCACCGGGTCGGGCGGGGCCACCGCGGCGCCCAGCGCCACCCCGGCCGCGAGCGTCGCCCCGGCCACGAAGAAGTGGAAACCGACGCCGATCAGCAGCGCCGTGAGCAGCACCAGGACCACGGACAGGCTGATCACCGTACGCATGTTGCGGCGGATGTCGATCAATGAGGAGTCGAGCGACGCGCTGTAGAGCAGTGGCGGCAGCACCAGCGTCAGGATCAGCTCGGAATCGAGGTCGACGTTGGGGCCGGGCAGGACGGCGTAGAGAATGCCGAGGAGGGTGAGGAGGGCGGCCGCGGGCAGCCCGGTGCGATCGGCGATCCGGCGGACCCCGACGATCACCGCGACACCGGCGAGGATGAACAGCAACGTCATCTCGACACTCACCGGCACATTGTCCCGGAGGAACCCTGCGGCGGGTCACCTGCGCTCGATCGCGCAGATGACCCGCCGGGGAATCAGTAGCGGTAGTGGTCGGGCTTGTACGGTCCCTCGACCGGCACGCCCAGGTACTCCGCCTGCTTCTTGGTCAGCTCGGTGAGCCGGACGCCGAGCGCGTCCAGGTGCAGCCGCGCGACCTTCTCGTCCAGGTGCTTCGGGAGCACGTAGACCTGGTTGTCGTACTCGTCAGGCTTGGTCCAGAGCTCGATCTGGGCCATCACCTGGTTGGTGAACGAGTTCGACATGACGAAGCTGGGGTGGCCGGTGGCGTTGCCCAGGTTCATCAGGCGGCCCTCGGAGAGCACGATGACCGCGTGCCCGTCCGGGAAGCGCCACTCGTGCACCTGCGGCTTGACCTCGATCTTCTCGATGCCCGGCACCTTGGCGAGGCCGGCCATGTCGATCTCGTCGTCGAAGTGGCCGACGTTGCCGACGATCGCGTTGTGCTTCATCGCGGCCATGTGCTCGACCGTGATGATCTCGGTGCCGCCGGTGGTGGTGATGAAGATGTCGGCCTCGGAGACCACGTCCTCGATCCGGGCGACCTGCATGCCGTCCATCGCCGCCTGCAGCGCGCAGATCGGGTCGACCTCGGTCACCACGACGCGGGCACCCTGGCCGCGCAGCGTCTCGGCCGAGCCCTTGCCGACGTCGCCGTAGCCGCAGACCACGGCCAGCTTGCCGCCGAGCATGACGTCGGTGGCACGGTTGAGGCCGTCGACCAGCGAGTGGCGGATGCCGTACTTGTTGTCGAACTTGCTCTTGGTGACCGAGTCGTTGACGTTGATCGCCGGGAAGAGCAGGTCGCCGGTCTTGGCGAACTTGTAGAGCCGCGCGACGCCGGTGGTGGTCTCCTCGGTGACGCCCTTGATCTCCGCAGCGATCTTGGTGAACCGCTGCGGGTCCGACGCCAGGCTGCGGCGCAGGGTGTCGAGGATGATCGTGTACTCGTGGGGGTCCTCGGCGGTGGTCGCCGGGACCGCACCCGCCTTCTCGAACTCCACGCCCTTGTGCACGAGCAGGGTGGCGTCGCCGCCGTCGTCGAGGATCATGTTCGGGCCGAGGCCGTCACCGAAGTCGAACAGCTGCTCGGTGCACCACCAGTACTCCTCGAGCGTCTCGCCCTTCCAGGCGAAGACCGGGGTGCCGGACGGGGCCTCGACCGTGCCCTCGGGGCCGACGACGATCGCCGCGGCGGCCTCGTCCTGGGTCGAGAAGATGTTGCAGGAGACCCAGCGGACCTGCGCACCGAGCGCGACGAGCGTCTCGATGAGCACCGCGGTCTGGATGGTCATGTGCAGCGAGCCGGCGATCCGCGCGCCGCGCAGCGGCTGCGCGTCCTTGTACTCCTCGCGGATCGACATCAGGCCGGGCATCTCGTGCTCGGCGAGGCGCATCTGGTGCCGGCCGAAGGCGGCCAGCGACAGGTCCGCCACCGCGAAGTCGATGCCGTTGAGCTGCTGGAGACGTGATGACATGGAGAAGGGCACCCCCCTCGTCAGGAGGCGCCCTTGCGACAGTGGCCCACAGGCCGAGCGTGGCGGACCTCAGGGTCCGTCGCAGCGCCTCTCGGCAAGGGGCAGCGCCGCTTCGGGCGCCCCACCACCATAACGTCGCGATTCCAAGATCGGGAACCCGCTCAGGCGGCGGCCCGGCGTCGCTCCTGCTGATCGCGCAGGGCCTTCTCGAATTGTGACGCGTCCCACTGCTCGGTGAGCGCCTGCCGCATCAGGTCGGCCTGGGTCTGCGGGGCCATCCCGTCCACGGGCTGGTCGCGGTCGAGGTTCGTGGGAAAGGCGTACCCCTCGGCGGCCGTCGCGACGACGTTGTCCACGTTCCCCGGGTAAGCCCGCAGCACCGGATAGAGGGCCCGGCACATCGCGACGCGGTCGACCGTCTCCATGGCCCGCCCGAACGCCGACGAGACCTGGAGCAGGTTCGCCATCCGCCGGACGTCCGCGCTGCGGTTGGCGCCGGCGCCGTGGAAGAGCGCCGGGTTGAAGAAGGCGGCGTCGCCCTTCTCCAGCGGCAACTGCACGTAGTTGGCATCGAAGTACTCGGTGAACTCCGGCTGGTGGAACGCGAGATAGCCGCCCGGGTACTTCTGCGAGTGCGGCAGGTACAGCGTCGGACCGGTCTCCACCGGCATGTCGACGTGTGCGACGGCGCCCTGCAGGGTCAGTGCGGGGGAGAGCAGGTGCAGGTGCGCGGGATAGCGCTCGGCCAGCTCGCGGGACATGAAGCCCAGGTGGTAGTCCCGGTGCGCGACCTGTGCGACGCTGCCCGGGTTCACCACGTTGGGCTGCGAGGTGACCTGGTAGCCGGGGCCCAGCCAGCACTCGGAGATCAGCGCGAGGATGTCGTTGTCGTAGTACGCGGCGAAGGCCTCCGGATCGCGGACCGCGAACTTGTCCACGGCGCCCCAGATCCGGTCGTTGGCGCCGGGCTTGGCGAAGTGGTCGCCCCGGGCGGCCCCGGTGGCCTTCTGCTCCTCGATCATCGCGGTGAAGACGGCGGTCGCGCGGTCCACCACGGCTGCCGCGAAGGCGCCTTTGAACACCACGATGCCGGGGCCGTCCAGCAACGCCCGGATCAGTTCGTCGCGGGCCTCCCGTCCGGCCGTCCCGTCGTAGATCAACACGTTTCGTTCCACGCCGGCGGCGTGCCGATACTCGCCCGGGTCGGTGGTCTGCTCGACCAGTTTCCGGAAGTCGTCAAGGCAGATGTCCATGCCGTCAGGCTAGGGAGGGATACAACATCAAAGTCCCTTGAAAAGACCTCAAAAACCCCTCATCGTGTACGGGGTGAAGCACCCGTACCGCATCCGCGAGATCGCCGTCCAGTCCGGCCTCAGCCCGGCCACAGTGGACCGTGTGCTGCACCGGCGCGGCGGTGTCCGGGCGAGCACCGTGCGCGAGGTGGAGCAGGCGATCGAGGACCTCGACCGGCAGCGGTCCCAGCTGCGCATCGGCGGGCGTACGTTCATGATCGACGTGATCGTGCAGGCACCGTCGCGCTTCTCCACCGCCGTCCGCGCGGCGTTGGAGGCCGAACTGCCCGCGATGCGACCGGCGGTGATCCGCTCCCGCTTCCACCTGCTCGACAGCGCCGGCGTGACCGACCTCGTGGCCGTGCTCGACAAGGTGGGCCGCACCAAGTCGCACGGCGTGATCCTCAAGGCACCGGACGTGCCGGAGATCGTCGCCGCCGTTGCCCGCCTGGCCCGGCAGGGTATCCCGGTGGTGACGCTGGTGACCGACCTGCCGACCAGCCCGCGCGCGGCGTACGTCGGCATCGACAACCGCGCGGCCGGCGCCACCGCGGCCTACCTCGTGCAGGAGTGGCTGGCCGAACGCGCCGGCGACGTGCTGGTGGTCCGCGGGCACGGCTCGTTCCGCGGCGAGGACGAGCGGGAGATGGGATTCCGGGCCGAGATGCGTACGCGGGCCGCGGGCCGCCGCCTTTTCGAGGTCGTCGACGAGGAGGACCGCGCTGAGGCCGTCCACATCGGAACGCGGGAGGTGCTGGCCGGCAACCCGGCGGTCCGCGCGGTCTACTCCCTGTACGCGGGCGCCGGCGGCAACGCTGCGGTGGTGGATGCCTTCGACCGCGAGAACCGGCGCTACGACGTCTTCGTCGCGCACGACCTCGACGGCGAGAACACCGCCCTGCTCCGCGAGCGCCGGCTCTCCGCCGTGCTCCACCACGACCTGCGGCAGGACCTGCGCCACGCCTGCCACGTCGTCATGCAGGCACAGGGCGCACTGCCCGGTCCCGTACGGTCGAACCCCTCCGCGATCCAGGTCATCACCCCGCACAACGCCCCGCCGGCAGAATTCTGAGATTTCCGGTGCGATGCTGTCCGGATCCGCGCGGACCGTTCGTCACGAGGGTGGATCACCACCGGAGAGAAGGACGCTGAGATGAAGTACATGATGTTCGTCTGCACCGACACCGAGCCCGAGACGGACGAGTCGCAGGTGCCCGACATCGAGCAGTGGGTCGCCGAGAACGACGCCGCGGGCCGCCGCCGGGAGGGCAGCCAGCTCGCCCCTCCGGCGTCGGCGACGACAGTACGGGTCCGTGGCGGCGAGCTGCTGCTGTCGGACGGCCCGTTCGCCGAGACGAAAGAGGTGATCGTGGGCTTCGACATCCTCGAGTGCGCCGACCTCGACGAGGCCATCGAGGTGGCTCGCGCCCACCCGATGGCGTGGAACGGCCGGGTCGAGCTGCGCCCGTTTGTCGGGGAATGACCGAGGTCGCCGAGGCGGTCGCCGCCGCCGGCGTGGAGTCGCGGGCCCGGATCGTCGCAGGACTGATCCGGGTCACCGGCGACTGGCAGCTTGCCGAGGACTGCACGCAGGAGGCGCTCGCCCTCGCGCTGGAGAAGTGGCCGGGCGAGGGCGTGCCGGCGAATCCGGGCGGCTGGCTGGCGACGGTCGCACGTAACCGTGCGATCGACGTACTGCGGCGCGCGACCGTCGAACGCCGCAAGCTGACGGAGCTGGCGGTGCTCACCTCCGGCGCGGAACCGGCGCCCGCGTCCGACGACCGGCTCCGGCTGATCTTCACCTGCTGCCACCCCGCGCTCTCGCTCGAGGCGCGGGTGGCGCTGACCCTGCGTACCGTCGCGGGCGTGCCGACCGCGGACATCGCGCGCGCCTTCCTCGTCACCGAGCCGACGATGACGCGGCGGCTCACCCGGGCCAAGACCAAGATCGCGCAGGCCCGGATCCCGTACCGGGTGCCGTCCGGGCCGGCCCTGGGCGAGCGGCTGCCCGGCGTCCTTGCGGTGCTGTACCTGCTCTTCACCCGCGGCTACGACGTCGACGGCGAGCCGGCGTTCGCGGCGGAGGCGATCCGGCTCGCGCGGCTGCTCGCCGAGCTCATGCCGGACCAGCCCGAGGTCCGCGCACTCCTGGCGCTCTTCCTGCTCCAGCACTCGCGCCGGGACGCCCGCCGCGACGAGCACGGCAACCTGCTCACCCTGGACCGGCAGGACCGCAGCCGCTGGGACCACGACGCGATCACCGAAGCGCGGTCGTTTCTGCCACCCGCCGATGGCCCGTACGCGGTGCAGGCACACATCGCCGCCTGCCACACCGCCGACGTCACCGACTGGCCCCGCGTCGCCGCGCTCTACGACCGGCTCGCGACCCTCGTGCCCTCACCCGTCGTGCGGCTCAACAGAGCGGTGGCCCACGGGTACGCCCACAGCCCGGCGGCCGGACTCACCCTGCTCGCCGAGGCGCGCGCCGCCGGCGGCCTCGACGGGTATCCGCTGACCGTGGCCGCGGAAGCCGACCTGACCGCCCGCGCCGGCGATCGCGAGCGAGCGGTCACCCTGTACGAGCAGGCCGCCGCGGCCGCCCACTCCGACCCCGAACGGCGGGCCCTGCTGGCGCGCGCCGAGGAACTCACCATTCCCGAGGAGGACTGATGGAACCGACCGTCGAGCTCAACAGCGACTTCAGCGAGCCCGGCACCACGGCGGTGCCCTGGGCCGACGTGCTGGCGGTGCTGACCGGATCGGAGATGTTCTGGCTGTCCACCGTGCGGCGCAGCGGCCGGCCGCACGTCACCCCGCTCCCGGCCGTATGGGACGAGGGCGTGCTGCACTTCTGCACCGGCGATCAGGAGCAGAAGTCGGCGAACCTGCTGGCCAATCCCGCCTGCGTGCTGACCACGGGCACCAACCGGCTGCACCGGGGCCTGGACGTCGTGGTCGAGGGCACCGCCGTACGCGTGACCGGCCAGGACCGCCTCCGCCGGCTCGCCGCGCTGTGGAAGACCAAGCTGGACTGGGACTTCGAGGTCGACGCGGAGGCGTTCCACGACGACGACGGGCGTACGGCCTGGGTGTTCGGGGTCGCGCCGGACAAAGTGCTGGCGTTCGGCAAGAACCCGTACACCCAGACGCGCTACCGGTTCAGCTGAGGATCTCGCGCAGCCGCTCGGCGCTGCGCCGCACGTCCGCCACGGGACCCTCGCCCGCCGGTTCGGCCGCCAGGATCGTGTCCTGCTCGAGGACCCACCAGCCGTCGTACCCGTGCCGCCGCAGCGCCGCCGCGACCCGGGCGAAGTCCACGTCCCCGTCCCCGATCGGCCGGTACATGCCGGCCGCGACCGCCTCGGTGTAGGTGCGCTCCGCCCGGCGTACCTCCGCCGCCATGCCGGCGTCCACGTCCTTCGCATGCACGTGCGCGATCCGGTCACCGTTCCGCTCGGCCAGCTCGACCGGGTCCGTACCGCCGATCAGCAGATGCCCGGTGTCCAGGCACAGGGCGATGCCCGAGCCGTCCAGCACCCGCCGCACCTCGGCGGGAGTCTCCACCATCGTGCCGACGTGCGGGTGCAGCACCGCGGTCAGACCCCGCTCCCGAGCCGCTGCGGCGAGCCGGTCCAGGTTCGAGAGCACCCGTTTCCAGCCGGTGTCGTCCAGCTCCGGGCGGGTGTCGTACCCGTCCTGGCCGGTCGCGGCCGCGAGCACCACCGTGTCCGCACCGGCGGCGACGAAGCGGTCCAGGTCCACGGTGGGCTCGCCCTCGTGCAGGACGACCGGCACGAAGCCACCGACCGCGCACAGGCCCAGCTCGCGCAGGATGTCGTCGGAGGGCAGGAACCCGTCCGGGCCGAACTCCGTCGCGGTCAGGCCGATCTCGCGCATCTCGCGCAGCACCCGCTCGGCGCTCAGCTGATGCCCCCAGCCGGGGACCTCGCACACACCCCACGAGATGGGGGCTCCGGCGATCTTCATGCCGCACTCCTCACTTCGGTCATCCGTACGGGACGGTGCTCGCGCAGTGACACCGTGCACGCCTCGGCGATCCACTGCGCTTCCACGGCGTCCGCCACCGTGCAGGGGCTCTCACGCGTACCGGCCACGACCTCGGTGAAGGCGGCCAGCTGCCGGCGGTACGCCGTGGCGAACCGGTCCATGAAGAACGAGTGCGGCGGCCCGGCCGGGAACGTGACGCCCGGCTCCGCGGAACGCAGCGGCAGGCGGTCGTCCAGTCCGGCGGCGATGCTGTCGTCGGTGCCGTGCAGCTCCAGGCGTACGTCGTAACCCCGGCCGTTGTAGCGGGTGTTGGACACCACCGCCAGCGTCTCGTCGTCGAGGGTGAGGATCGCGGCGGTGGTCGCCGCATCGCCGGTGTCGGCGAACACCCGGTCGCCGCGGCTGCTTCCGGTCGCGTACACCTCGACCACCTCGCGCCCGGTGACGAACCGGATGATGTCGAAGTCGTGCACGCTGCAGTCGCGGAAGATCCCGCCCGAGGCGGCCAGATAGCCGGCCGGCGGGGGTGCCGGGTCCATGGTCGTCGACCGTACGGTGTGCAACCGGCCGAGAACGTTGCCCCGCACCGCCTCCCGGGCCGCGACGAACCCCGGGTCGAACCGGCGGTTGTACCCGATCTGGACCGTACGCCCGGCACAGTGCCGCAGCACCTCCTCGGCCGCGGCCGCACCCTTGGCGACCGGCTTCTCGCAGAAGACCGGCAAGCCGGCTTCCACCGCGGCGAGGATCAGTTGCGGGTGTGCGTCGGTCGCCGCGGCGATGACCACACCGTCCACGTTCCCGCGCAGCAGGTCGCCCGGATCCTTCGCGGGCTCGGCCCCGTATTTGGCGACGATCCGGTCGGTCGCCGCCGGGACGGCGTCCGTGACGACCAGGTCGACACCCGGCAGGGAACTGAGGGTCTCGGCGTGGAACGCGCCGATCCGGCCCAGTCCGATCAGTCCGATGCGCATCAGTCCATACCGCCGATCACTTGTTGGTCCCAGTCGACGACCGATCCGGTCACCACGCCGCTGCGCGCCGACAGCAGGAAGACCGCGAAGTCCGCGATCTCGTCCACCCGGGCGAGCCGGCCCATCGGCAACCGCTTACCGGCCTGCTCGCGCCAGTCGTCGCCGGCGTCGTGGTACGTCCGCTGCGTGACGTCCTCGCCCTCGGTGTCGGTCCACCCGATGTCCAGGCCGTTGATCCGGATGCGGTCGAAGCGGTGCGCGTGCGCGGCGTTGCGGGTCAGTCCCGCCAGCCCGGCCTTCGCCGCGACGTACGGCGCGAGATACGGCTGGCCGCCGAGCTCTGACGTCGAGATGATGTTGAGGATCGTGCCGGGCTCACCGCGGCGCAGCATGTCGCGGACCGCGGCCTGCATGAGGAAGAACGGCGCCCGGAGATTCACGGCGAGGTGCTGGTCGAACAGCTCCGGGGTGGTGTCGAGCAGCGTGCCGCGCGCCGTGAGGCCGGCGGCGTTGACCAGGCAGTCGATCCGGCCGTACCGGTCGACGACCGCCGCGGCCGACGCGCGCGCACTCTCCACATCGGAGACGTCGGCAGCGACATACATGACACCGATCTCCGCGGCGAGTCGCTCACCGACGTCGCGGCGGCGGCCGGTGACGACGACCCTCGCCCCTTCCCGTACGGCGGCGCGCGCGATGCCGGCACCGACACCTTGGGTGCCGGCGCTGATCAGCGCCACCCGGCCGTCCAGAAGCGTCATGCCTGTAGAGGATGGGTGGGTTAACGAGATCGTAACAAGGCGGGTGGCCCATCAAAAACACCTCAGCTTGAGGTTTTGTCCGTTCCTTCCCCTAGGGGTGAGCCCCCGCTGCCCCGATCGGCCGAAAGTCAGAGGCGTACGCGTGCAGTTCCGGCTCGGAGCCGATGCGCGAATCGGGCGAGCGGGCCAAGCTCTACTGCCGTAGAGCCTTCAGGCGAAGGCGTCGACCTGGAAGGACCACCATGACGATCGACGACGAGAATCGGCCCGCACGCCAGCGGGTCACGCTGACCGGCATCAGCTCCCGCGCCTGGGAGCACCCTGCCGACCGCGGCGCCCTGACCGCGCTGCGGGAGCTGCGCGGCTTCGACGATGTGGTGAAGGCGTTCTTCGGCATGTGGAACGAGCGGGGCTTTCGCCTCGCCTACCTGGCCGGATCCATCCGCGTCGACCACCGTCAGTACCCCCGCGTCTACGAGCGCTTCACCGAGGCCGCCGCAACGCTCGACGTGGCCGAGCTGCCCGAGCTGTACGTCACCCAGGCGCCGATGATCCACGGCGAGGCGATCGGCATGGACAAGCCGTTCATCGTCATCACCACCGCGGCCGTGGAAAAGCTCGACGACGACGAGCTGCGGGCGCTGCTCGGCCACGAGATCGGCCACGTCCGCAGCGGCCACGCCGTCTACAAGACGATCATGATGATCCTCACCCGCTGGGCGACCAACGTCAGCTGGATCCCGATCGGCGCCATCGCCCTGCGCGCCATCATCGCCGCCATGTACGAGTGGTGGCGCAAGGCCGAGCTCTCCGCCGACCGCGCAGGCCTCCTCGCCGGCCAGGACCCCGCCGCCTCGACCCGCCTGCTGATGAAGCTGGCCGGCGGCGGCGACCTGTCCCAGATCGACACCGCCGCCTTCCTCGAGCAGGCCGCCGAATACCAGGGCGGCGGCGACATCCGCGACAGCCTCCACAAGATCGGCATGACCGCCTGGAGCAGCCACCCGGTCCCGGTCGCCCGCGCCGCCGAACTCCGCCGCTGGATCGACTCCGGCGAGTACGCCCGCATCCTCACCGGCGAGTACGACCGCCGCGACTCCGACGGCAACGCCTCGGTCACCGCCGACGTCAAGGCCGCCGCGTCGCACTACCGCGAAACGTTCCAGAATTCGCAGGACCCGCTGGTGACGCTGGCACGCCGGGTGACGGGCGGCGCCGCGGACCTCGGCGACTGGGCCGGCACCCAGGCCGGCCGGGCCCGCAACTGGGCGAACACGGCGGCCGAAGCGGCCGGCCGGGCAGCCCGCCGAACGAGCCCGCCGCCCGACGACGCCCCCGCCACCTGACCGACCCGCCGGACGAGCTCGTGTCGTATCGCCCCACGGTCCGATGACTTGACCGCCGCTCGTCGCCCCGGCCCCCGTTCGAGGCGACGGGCGGCGGTCATTCCCTTGCCCGGCCGGGCTCGGAGGACACTCGACCCGTGCTGGATCTTGTCCTCGGCCTTGCGGCCGGCCTGGTCATCGCGCTGCTGACGACCCCCGCCGGGGTGTCCGGGGCGGTGTTCCTGCTGCCCGTGCAGCTGAGCCTCCTGGCCGTACCCAATCCGGCGGTGACCCCGACGAACCTGCTCTTCAACGTCGTGTCGGGACCGGGAGCCCTGCTCCGGTACGGCCGCCGCGGCGCGCTCACGGGCCCGTTGACCCGGCTGATGCTCCGCGGCACCCTGCCCGGAGTGATCGTCGGCGCGCTGCTCCGCGTCTACGCCGTGCCGGGCCCGCGCGCCTTCCGGATCATCGTTGCGGTGTTCCTGCTACCGCTGGGGGCGTGGCTCTGTGTCCGTACCGTCAGAACCGGGGTGCCGATCCGCGCCGAGCCGAGCCCGCGCAGCGTGACCCTGCTGTCCCTGGCCGTCGGCGTGGTGGGCGGGATCTACGGCATCGGCGGCGGCTCCCTCCTCGGCCCGATCCTGGTCGGCCGTGGCATGCCGGTCGCGGTCGTCGGACCGGCCGCCCTCGCGTCGACCTTCGTGACGTCGATCGTGGGCGCCGGCACGTTCGCCCTGCTCGCGCTGGGTGCCGAAGGCGCCGTCGCACCGCACTGGCAGGTCGGCCTGTCGTGCGGCGCCGGCGGACTGATCGGCGGCTACCTGGGCGCCCGGCTGCAACCCCACCTGCCGGAGACGGGACTACGGCTGCTCCTCGGCGCGCTCGCCACGAGCATCGGCCTTCTGTACCTGGCTTCGTAGTATTGGCGGCGTGCAAACCCGTGCCGGAACCCCACGACCGATCACGCGCTACGGCAACCCCGTGCTCCACCGTCGCTGCGCCGACGTCACCGTCTTCGACGACGACCTCCAGCAGCTGATCGCCGACATGTTCGCCAGCATGGCGGCCGCGGAGGGCGTCGGCCTGGCGGCGAACCAGATCGGCGTCGACGCCCGCGTCTTCGTGGTCGACTGCCCGGACGAGACCGGCACCAACGTCGTGGCCCACGTGGTGAACCCGATCCTGGACCTGCCCCACGACCGGGGGCTCGACGTCGACAGCGAAGGCTGCCTCTCGGTTCCGGGCGTCCGCGCCGACGTGGGCCGCCCGGCCACGGCGTCGGTGACGGGGGTCGACATGCACGGCAACCCGGTCCGGATCGACGGTACGGGTCTGCTGGCCCGCTGCCTGCAACACGAGACCGACCACCTGGACGGCATCCTGTACGTCGACCGGCTGCCGACCAAGAAGCGGAAGAAGATGCTCACCGAGAGCGCGGAAGCCCCAGGCGTCGGCGTCGCCGAGTAGCGACCCGCCCACCGTCGTCCTTCCGCTGCCGGCGTGGCGCTTCGGTGGGCTTTCCGCACCGGATCGCCTCGGCCGACCGGCTGGCCCGGGATGACGCAGGGGCCGACCCCGGCACCGGATCCGCCGAGCCGTCCTGTGCCGACCGGCGGATGAGTATGCCGTTTCGGCCGGTCACGCATGATCGCCGGTACGGATGGACAACAACCGCAACGGTCGATACTCTTTCCCTCGACGCCGTTGCGAGTTCTTCCCCCGTGGAATTCGCAGCGGCGCTCCTATTTCTCCTTCCGCGGCGTTGCCCGTCATCAACCCACGCTGATCGGCAGCCTCGTGTAGCCGCGGATGGCCAGGCTGTCCCTGCGCTCCGGCGCCGCCGCGAAATCGAGCTTCGGAAAGCGGTCGACCAACGCCGGAAGCGCGATCTGCGCCTCCAGCCGCGCGAGCGGCGCACCCAGGCAGTAGTGGATGCCGCCGCCGAACGACAGGGGCGCGTTGTCGGCGCGGGTCAGATCCAGCCGGTCCGGTTCCGCGAAGCGTTCCGGGTCACGGTTGCCGGCACCCAGGTACGCCACGAAGCGCTCGCCTCCCGACACCGGTACGCCCGCCACCTCGATGTCGTCCCACGCCACCCGGCTGATGAGTTGCACCGGGGTGTCGTACCGAAGAAGCTCTTCGACCGCACTCGGCGCGAGGCCCGGATCGGTGCGCAGCAGGGCTAGCTGCTCGGGGTTGCGCAGCAGCGCGACCACGCTGTTGGCCAGCAGGTTCGTCGTCGTCTCGAAGCCGGCCGCGAAGAGCAGCGCGGCCATCGTGAGCAGCTCGTCCTCGGTGAGCTTGTCGCCGTCGTCCTCGGCCGCGACGAGCGCGCTGATCATGTCGTCGGCGGGCTTCCTGCGCCGCTCGGCGGTGAGCCCGGCCAGATACTCCCGAATCGTCGCCGCCGCGGGGTCGGCCGTCTTGAGTACGTCGGAGGTGACCACCTCCAGGACCCGGGTCCAGTCCCGGACGAGCTCCTGGAACTGCGCCCGGTCCGGCTCCGGAACCCCCAGCAGCTCACCGATGACGTTGACCGGCAGCGGGAAGGCGAACGCCTCGACGAAGTCCACGTCGCCGGTCATGCGATCGAGCAGTTCACCGACCATTTCGGCGATCCGCGGCTGCAGCGCCTGCACCCGCCGGGCCGTGAACGACGAACTGACCAGGCGGCGCAGGCGCGTGTGGTCGGGAGGATTGATGACCAGAATGCTCGTGAACAGCTGCCGCAGCGCGGGATGGTCCTGCCACCCCGGACTCACGAAATCGATCATGTGCGGCGGCATGTGACCGAGCCGCGAATCACGGGTGACCGCCACACAATCGGCATGCCGGGTCACCACGAGCGCGCCGTCGTCGGCCCGCACGATCGGTGAGATCTCCCGCAGCCGGTGATAACGCGGGTACGGATCGTCGCGCCCGGTCATCCGCGTCAACTCGTCGAGCAGCGTCGATACCTCTGGACTCTCCACGATGGCCGTCATGCTGCCGAGCGTACCGGCGGGTTGAGTGACTGTCGTCCATGGTTTACGCTCGGCTTTAGTGTCATCAACGTGAGTTTACGGTCGTCAGTGGGGCCCAGCATCGGGGGATGTGCAGCCATTGGTTGCTCATGGGCATCAATGTGGCGGCCGGTTTCGTCGGTACGATCCCTTCGTCCCAGCGGTTCTTTCGTCCGAGCGGCTTTTCGACCGAGCAGCTCCTTCGACTGAGCGGTTCCCTCGTCGGAGCGGTGCTGTTGTCCGAGCCCCCTTCCTTCGACGGAAACGCCCCGGCAGCTCCTTCCGGATACCGCAGGGGTTCGTGCCAGCAACCTGCACGCGTGCGGACGGCCGACGTCCCCGTGCAGGCCGAGGATGAGCCGCCGGATCCGGCGAGGAGGGGGACGGCACATGCCGCGCGAGTTCTCCATCGCCGCGAAACTGGACCGGCTCTTCACCCAGGTCCGCGCCGCCGGCCAAGGCGAGATCAGCTACATGGCCGTCGCGGAGGCGATCCGTGCCGAGCAGGGCATCCAGATATCCCACACGTACATCTGGCAGCTTCGCACCGGCCGCCGCGACAACCCGACGGTCCAGCACCTGACGGGCCTGGCCGGATACTTCGGAGTCCCGGTCGCCTACTTCCTGGACGACGACGAGGCCCGCAAGATCGACGGCCAGCTGCAGCTCCTGCGAACGCTGAAGGACGCGCAGGTCACCGAGATCGCCCTGCGGGCGGCGGATGTGTCGCCGAGCAGCCGCGACACGATCGGGGAGCTGGTGCGGAAGGTGTGGGAGCTGGAACGCGACCGCGCGAAGGACGATCACTGATCGGCGTGCTGGTCGGGTGGTGAGCTGGCGTCGCGGCGTGTGGCGTGACGGGCGAAGCGGCGCGGTTCCCTGCGCCGGAAGGCGGCGCTTACGGCGCTGAGCCAGGCGACCTCGTCGGTCAATGCTCGTTCGTCGGCCGGGGCTCGTTTGTCGGTCGGGGTTCGTTCGTGGGTCGGGGTTCGTTCGTGGGTCGGGGTTCGTTCGTGGGTCGGGGTTCGTTCGTGGGTCGGGGCTTCTTTGTCGGTGAGGGTTCGTTCGTGGGTTGAGGCTCGTCTGTCGGCCGGGATTCGCAGGTGGGTTGAGGTTCGTTCGTCGGCCGGGATTCGATCGTGGGTAGGGGCTCGTTCGTGGGCCGGGGCTCGTTTGTCGGTGGGGGCTCGTTCGTGGGTTGAGGTTCGTCTGTCGGCCGGGACTCGTTCGTGGGCCGGGGTTCCTGCGTCGGTCGAGGATCGCTTGTCCGTCGAGGTTCGCTTGTTGGGCGGCTGAAAGCCGCGGCCGGCGGATCTGCTCGTGTCGGACCACCGGCCGCTCGTCGGGGCGGGGATGCCGGCCCGATGGCGTTCCAGCGCCAGGGCGATGCCGCATGCCTCGACAAGCGCCACATCGGCGGCGGAGCTTGCACCGTTGCTGGACGAGAGCGGCCGTGATGTTGTGGCGGGGGTGCTGAGGAACGTGCGGGCGTTGTCCAGTGCATCGGCGGGCAGGTAGTCGCGGAGCGCCAGCATGCCGTCGCGGATCTCGATCACCCGGCGGTAGAGCCGCAGGTTCACGTCGTCGACGGCGGCCAGTTCCACCAGGGCGCGGCGCCGGGAGAACAGGATGATCTCGGGGAACGTGCGGCGCATCGCACGCCATAGGGGACGGAGAGCCCACAGCGCGCGATACGCCCGCAGGACCGAGCGGATCTTGCCGGTCGCGGGGACCGCGGCGCCGACCACGGCCAGAATCGTGCCTGCTGCGCGGAGTCCGTTGGCGGCGGGCTCGATCGACTCGACACCGATGGTGACACCGCAGGCGTGCAGAACGATCAGAGTAGTCTTGAGCGCCGCGTACGTCGCCATGATCAGTGTGCCGACGGTGATGGCTCGCAGCCCGTTGCGGAGAAGTCCGGCGGGCGCGGAACGGCTGACCCGCCAGAACAACACGCTCGCGATGGCGAGGACCGCACCCAGGTAGCCGTTCAACGTCACCCAGTACGCCGCGGCTGAGGCGGCTGTGGGCGTACCCATGAGCTCTATGCCCTTGGTCTTGATACCTCCCGGCGTGATCACGATCAGCGTCAGCAGGATGAGCCAGACGCCGACGGCGAGCAGCACCTGGTAGCGCGCAGCCCGTGGCCGGGCCGAGTAGTAGGCGGTGACGAGCGAGATGAAGCGCAGCAGGAAGAAGGCGGTTGCCACGCCGATCAGGTGAGGGATGACCTGCGGCTGGCTGACCACGTCTCGGAGCAGGGCGTTTACTGCCGGCGTCGCGGTGGTCTTGGCCACGGCGAGGGTGCAGAGCGTCGCCCAGATGGCCCGTTGCTGGGCATCGCGCCACAGTGTCGGAAAGCGGACCAGCACCGTGCCCCACAGCAGTGTCAACAGGACGCCGGTCAGTACGCCGTTCAAGGTCTGAACTTCAGAACATCGGCCACTCGCCCCAGCGTGCCGTCGGGCAGTTCGGCGGAGGTCCGGTGCCGCGCGCCCCGCGCGCGGATCAGGGAGGCGAGCATCTCCGCCTCCCGCTCCTGGGCGGTCGTGTAACTGACGCGACCCAAGATCGTGTGAACCGTACGCGGATCGAGGTCCGGTACGAGCCGAGCGACCGCAGCATTGCCCCCGTCCAGCCCGGTCGTGTGGCCGCTCAGCATGTGCGCGAGTTCGTGAAGGACGATGTGTTCCGCGTGCAGCCGTGAGGTGTCCGGATCGAAGAAGACGTAGTCGGCGGCGGGCACCGAGATCCACAGTCCACAAGGGGCGCCCGAGGCGAGACCGGACAGTGGATAGAGGGTGAGCGGGCGACCTCGGTGAGTGGCCACTGTGGCGCAGAATGCATCGAGATCGAAGGGCTGGGGGATGGGCACCCCGTCGAGGTGTCGTTCGCAGCGCCTGCGGAGCCGACTCACCCGATCCCCCCGGTTTCGGTCCATCGGCCCGCAAGGCTACCCGCAATTTCACGCTCCGGACACAATTCCTGCTGCAGGGTGATGGGAGGGGTGCCGTCGCCGTTGGTGCTTCGTTAGGCGATGCCTGCCGGGTACGAAGGCTCGTCGTGCCGGGGCCTGGACGCGGTGCGCGTCCCCCGGCCGTCTCGGAGGCTTGCCTGGGTGGCTTGGGGGCGGCTCAGGTGGCTGCGGCCGGCCGGCGTGGAGAGTCCGAGTGCCCGTGAGGTGGTGCAGTGCCGCGTCCTCCGGCGCGGTGAGAGGCGAAGCGCTTCGGACCGCCTGGGCCCGAAGCGGCCGGCCGCGACGAATCCTGCCTGGTTGTTGGCGGAGGTGACATGGGCAGGCGCACCTCGAATCGGCATCCCACCGTGGTGTTGTCCACGTGCACCCGCCCGCCGTGAGCTTCGACCAGACCCCGGACGATGGCGAGGCCGAGCCCACCGCCGAAGGTGTCCTCCTGCGGCTGTGGAGTCCGAGCGCTCTCCCCTCGGAATGCCACTTCGAAGACGCGGGGCAGGTCTGCTTCGGGTATGCCGCCACAGGTGTCGGAGACCGTCAGCCACACCTCGCCCTGTTCGGTGCCGGCGTCGATCTGCACGGAACCATGGGGTGGCGTGTATCGCACGCTGTTGACGAGGAGGTTGGCGATCACCCGGGTGAGCTCCGGCTCGCCGGCTGTGATCACGGGCCAGTCCCCGTCGCGGGCGATCATGCGTACGCCGCGGCGCTCCGCCAGGGGAGCGGTGGTGGCGATGGCGTCCGACACGACGTCCGCGAGAGGCACGCTGGCGAAGGCGAGCTGCAGGGTCCCTGCGTTGATGCGGGACAACTCGAACAGGTCGTCGACGAGGTGGCTCATGCGTTCGGTCTCGACGCGGATGCGGCGGTGATAGTCCGCGACGGTCGCCGGATCACTGACGACCCTGTCCTCCAGTGCCTCGGCCATCGCCCGCAGGCCGGCGAGTGGCGTGCGGAGGTCGTGGGAGACCCAGGCGACCAACTCCCGACGGCTGGCCTCCACCTGTCGCTCTCGCTCGCGGGCTTGGACCGACCATACGGAGGCGGCCGCTAGACGGCGCCCGAACGTGGTCCCCACCGCGAGACTCACCGTCGCCGACGCCAGCACGGTGATGAGCACGACCTGCAGATCATGCGCGGACAGGAACATGGCGCGCGCGACCGCCGCGACACCGGCGACGACGGAGGCGACCGTGATCGTCAGCATGACGGAGATGTGCATGATGATCGATCGATGGCGGAGGAGTCGTAGGGACACCTCACCGAGCACCCCGACCACGGTGCCCGCGGCCAGCGCGTACACCCCGATCAGCATCAGGTCACGCATGGTCGGTGCCCATTCGCTCGAATCGGTAACCTGCGCCGTACGAGGTGATGATCCGCTTCGGCGAGTCGGTCGCCGGCTGGATCTTCGAGCGCAGCCGGGCCATGGCGGTGGTGACCGTGCCGGGCTCGCCTACTGACCAGCCCCAGACCCTTTCGAGGAGCTGCTGGTGAGTCCAGGTCCGGCCGGCGTGGTTCATCAGGAAGACGAGCAGGTCGAACTCGCCCTTCGTCAGCTTGACCGGCGCGCCGGCCATCGTGACGGACCTGCGGGAGATGTCGACGACCAGGTCGCCGTCGGCGAGCACGGACTGGTGTTTGTCCGCATGGCCGGTGCGACGGAGGATCGAGCGGATCCGGAGGGTCAATTCTCGTGGGGAGAACGGCTTGGTGACGTAATCGTCCGCCCCGACCTCGAGCCCGAGCACGCGATCGGGTTCCTCGCCGAGTGCCGTCAGCATGACCACCGGGAGATCGGGGGCAGTCCGGCGCAGGCGGCGGCACACCTCGATCCCGTCGATCCCCGGCATCATCAGGTCGAGGACGACGAGGTCCGGCATATCGGCGGAAGCGGCTCTCAGGGCAGCCTCGCCGTCGTGGACGAGCCGGACCCGGCAGCCGTCCTGTTCCAGGTAGCGCCGGACCACATCGCTGACGGTCGGATCGTCGTCGACGACGAGTACGTCATGGGTCACGACAACGACGCTACCCATCGGAAGGGCTCCGAGGGGTCGTCCGCATTCTTACGATCTTCTGACGATCGCCTTGGCCAGACGGCTTCCGGCGTCCAGCGCAGAGCCGACGAACGGCCTGGAGTGCGAGAACGGTGGCCCAAATCGCCGCCAGAATGAGCGCGAGTCCGTTTCCGTACGCCAACGGCAGCGCCGACGGATTGTCCGGACTTCGGCCGTAGCCGAGCACGAACGGCAGAGCGACCACCGTGACGACGAAGCTCACGATCATTGCGGCCCGGATCAATGGGGGTGATCGAGTCAGCAGGGCGCCGACTCCGATGACCAGCGGCATCAAGACCCCGTCATGCAGGACCAGCACAGCGCCGAGAAACAGCAGTACGCCACCCAGCTTGAGACCCGGATCGGTGACTGCTCCGATGACCGCAAACGCCATGAAGAACCCGCCGACCCCCATCAACAAGCCCCGGGCGCCACCAATGCTCCTTCTCATGACTCCTCGCCCGTATTGCGAATAGTGATCCGTTCGACCCACTTCGTTTGAAGCACGCCAGGTCGATTCGGAGCGATGAGCCGTGCGGGATAACCGTGGTCCAGGTGCAGGATCGCGCCGTTGAGCTTGAGCGCTATCAATGTCAATCCATCCCTCAGGTGCGAGGCCGGCACGGTGGACGCCCGGTAGCGACCCTTGCGCTCGAGTGACTCGACCTCCGCAGCTGCGCCATCCGGATCTCCACCGACGAGCGCGGCCAGATCCCGGAGACGTACGCCGCTCCAGACGCCGGTGGCGCTCCAGCCTTCGACGCAGGCGATCGGCAAGATCACGGTGTGTTGGCTCATGGCCGCAAGGTCGGCGACGGAGAGGCTGATCTCGCGTTTCGGCCCGACCACCACCAGCCGATATGAAGGATCGAGAGCTTGTGTCCGAACGTCTGCCCCCACAGCGGTCTTGTTGACCGGAAGGCCCTGCGGTCCAGTGGTGGGGCGCCGGGGAGCAAGCAGGGATATGCGAGCCAACGGGCTGATGGTTTGTCCCACCGTGGCCACGGTGATGACGCCCGCTGCGGCTGCAACCGTGGTGAGGAGTCCACGGCGGCTGAGTCCACCTTTGTGATCCTCAACGTTCAAGCGGGTGAGGGAATCGCGCGCGATCCGTAGCTTCACGCCGATGTGGGTGAGCAGTGCACCGATCGTCAACCACGCCACCCAGTAATGACCGGTTGTGAAGAAGTAAGGCAGTGCGCCATACCAACGGGAGATGTTCAGAACGCCGCCGACGACCTGGAACAGGGCGCCCGCCACCAGCACTGCGATGCTCGCTCGTTCGACGGCGTGACGAATGGACCGCAACGGGGGCCGCTCGAAGAGCCGCGGGTAGACCGACCACAGCTTCGCGCCGAGCAATGGCACGCACGCGAGTCCCGTCGCGACATGAAGTCCCTGAGTGAAGCGGTAGAGCCCGACGGGACGCGAGGGCCAGGAGAACCACGCGGGCGGGTGTTGAATGAGGTGGCTGATCAGACCGGTGGCGAAGCAGGTCACGAACGCGATGCCGAGAGCAATGCCGAGTTGACTCGTCAGACGCGTGGACCGGAGTTGCGAGGGGAAAGCCTCGGGCCGCGCCAGGTCGGGAAGCCTCAGTTCTTTGCCAAGGACACGAACCATCGCCCCGCCTCCTGCCACGTGTCCACCGGATGCAGGGCCGCCGGGCCGGAAAAGGTCGCCAGGTCGTCCGCCGCTACTTCAGCCCAGCGGAAGGACGCGGCGGGGCGATCGCTGGGACCGCGTACGGTTGCCCGTCCCGCCCAGCTTCGTACGCCCGGAGGGGAAAGCTCGACGTGCACCCGACCTGTCGTGCTGACCAGGTCGTGGCATCGCCGGAGGAGGGCGCAGGGATCACCCCCGATACCCACGTTCCCGTCGGCGAGCAGAACGTCCGTCCACCTCCCGTGGCCGGGTACGGGTTGGAAAACGTCGCGGCGCAGCACGACCGCCCCGCGCATGCGAGCTATGCGCACCGCCGTACTGCTGATGTCCACCCCGAGGGCGGGACGTCCGAGTTGATGAAGGGCGACGGTCAAGCGGCCGGGACCGCAGCCGACGTCGAGTGTCGGGCCGGAACAGCGGCCGAGCAGTCCCGCGTCGCCCGGCAGATGGTCGGTGTACCAGTCGGCCGCGTCGATCATCCGTTCCGCGCCGAACGCGTCTCGAAGGATCAGCTCGGCACCGCGGTGCTCCTCGGCTGCCCGTAACGCGTCGTCATAGTGGCTCATGACCTCGGCGCTCATTCCGTCATCGCCTCCACGGTGCTTCTGAAGCGGCCGCCGGTGGAGCACATCTGAGCGACGGCCCGAGCGTCCGGAGCCGTGTCGACGTCGCGGAGCACCGGAAGGAGGGTCACGCGGAGTCCGCGATCCCGAAGCGCGGTCAAGGTCTGCGCCCCGGTCTCGGGGGTGGATGTCGCAATGGAACGCAGCACTGAGGCGTCCCCCGCCCTGCGAAGCCCGAGCGCCCACCAACCGCCGTCCTCGGCGAGGCCGAGCGTGGCGTCTGCGTCGGTGAAATCCGCCGCACGGGCCAACAGCTTCGCGGTCAGCTGGGGTGTGTCCATGCCGACCAGTACGGTGGGTGGCCCGGCGGTGTCTGCGAACGCATTGGCCAGGCGATCCTTCAGCCACCTGCCTCGTTGAGCCAACCTGGTCCAACCGGCAGGGGCTGGGTGGTCCCCGTCGACCACAAGGGTTCGCCGGGTCGCGGGGGCACTCGACACCGCGACGATCGTGTCCGAGAGGGCGGCGGCAGCCACGTCAGCGGCCTGCTCATAGGTCCATGGAGGGCACAGTCGAGTCTTGACGCGGCCGGGGACAGGCGTCTTGGCGAGAACGAGGAGCTGAGTCATCGGGTCAGCACCGCCTGCATGTCACGGATGGCCCGAACCGTGCCTCGGACAGTCCCCGTGACCTTGGATTTCGTGCCCACGGCTCGCGAAAGGTAAGGCACGTCGAGCTCGGTGACTCGCCATCCCGCCCGGCCGGCGGCCACCAGCAGCTCCAGCGGATAGCCGAATCGGCGGTCACGCAGGCCGAGGCTTAGCAGGGCGGCTCGCCGGGCCGCCCGGATGGGACCGATGTCGTGCACGGAGAGGCCGGTCGTCCGGCGCACTCTGCGGGCAAGTATCGCGTTTCCAGCCCGCGCATGCATGGGCCACGAGTTACGGCTGGTGGGTCGACGTCGGCCCACGACCAGGTCGGCGATGCCCTCTCGAACCGGGTCTGCGAAACGGGTCAGCTCGCGGGGGTCGAAGGAGCCGTCGGCGTCCATCACGCACACCACGTCATCGGCCGGATCGGCGGCGATGAGCCCGGCGTGAACCGCGGCGCCGTAACCAGGCTGTGGAACGGACACCACCCGAGCGCCGTACGCACGAGCGATGTCGGCCGACCCGTCGGTGGAGCCGTTGTCAGCCACGATCGCGCGGAAGCCGACCGGCAGCCGCGTCAATAACCACGGCAGGGCGGGAGCCTCGTTCAAACAGGGCAACACGACATCGGTCATGTAGGGCAAGCTATCGCCGATCGAGCCGGGATAACCCTTACAAAGTGCTGACGAATCTGCACTTCTTACGAAGCTCTGACGCTTCGACCAAACACCTTTCCGCCGGTCATCGGTCGACATACGGTCGGCATCGTGACCCAGGTACTCGTAACCGGCGGTGCCGGCTTCATCGGAACCCACGTGACAACCGCCCTGGTGGCGACCGGCTATTGCGTGTCCGTCGTGGACAGCGCGCACCCGGCTGCGCATCGTGACCCGATTCCCCAGAATGTCGCGAACGCTCCGGTTACGATCGTGGATTTGCGCGACCGGGAGGCCGTGGCCCGTGCGTTACGGGGGGTGGAAGTGGTCGTGCATCAGGCGGCGATGGTCGGGATGGGCCTAAATCTCGACGATCTTCCTGACTATGTCAGCAATAACGATCTGGGCACCGCGGTGCTTCTGGCCGAGATGGCTCGGGCCGGCATCGGTCGCCTTGTGCTGGCCAGCTCCATGGTTGTCTATGGAGAAGGTGCGTACGAATGTCTTGCGCACGGTAATCAACGACCGGCTCCGCGTCGTCCGTCCGACCTTGTTGCCGGCAACTTCGAGCCCACGTGTGTGCTTTGTGGTGAGGACCTCACGTCGTCGCTCGTTCCGGAAGATGCGCCGCTTGAACCACGCAGCGTCTATGCCGCTACCAAGGTTGCTCAAGAGCACCTTGCAGCGGCTTGGGCCCGTCAGACAGGCGGGTCTGTGGTCGCGCTTCGGTACCACAACGTGTACGGGCCAGGGATGCCGCGAGATACGCCGTACAGCGGCGTGGCGGCAATCTTCCGGTCAGCACTGGAAAGAGGGCAGGCGCCGCACGTCTTCGAAGACGGTCGGCAAAGACGGGACTTCGTTCATGTGGCCGATGTGGCCAGGGCGAACGTCGCGGCTGTCGAGGCGGAGGTCGAGGGATTGGTCGCCTACAACATCGCCTCGGGTCGGCCTGCAACGGTCGGCGACATGGCGACGGCCCTGTCTGACGTGATGGGTGGGTCCCGACCGGTCGTGACGGGCGAATTCCGGTTGGGGGATGTGCGGCATGTCGTTGCCTCGCCGCAGAAGGCAGCCCGAGAGCTGGGGTTTCGTGCTCAGATTGACATAACGACAGGCATGGCCGACTTCGCGCGCGCCGCTCTACGGCGATGAGCATCAAGCCGGGGCCGGGGCCGGGGCCGGGGCCGGGGCCGGGGCCGGGGCCGGGGCAGGGGCAGGGGCAGGGGCAGGGGCCAGGGCCCGGGCAGGGGCAGGGACCAGGACCGAGACCCGGGCTAAGTAAGAGATCAGGGCTTAAGCCACGGCGGGGATCGCGGTTGCAGGTCGTGCTTGAGTCGCGCCCAGAACTGCAGCCGGTTTCCCAGCGACGGCCCGAGCCGGAGCTACAGCCGCAACCGCAGCTCGAGCGACAGCTTCAGCAGCAAGCTGGCTGGCGAGTCCCCCGCGTAGACGCGATTGCGGGTGCTTCCGCCCTGTTGCTGGTCGCCCTGGCCGCTGTGGTCGGCGGGCTGCTCTACCTCCACGGTCGGCCCGTGCAGGCGAGTGCCGCGCCGTTCTACGCGCATTGGCTTCCACACATCGGGCCGGGAACGCCGATCGCCATTGCCGTCGCTGCGGCGGTGATGTGGAAAGGTCCCGAGCTCGCCGCACGGATGTCGTGGCGTTCCCTACTGCTTGCCGGCTATCTCTCGGCTGTTGTTTGGACGGTGAGCCTCGCGCTCGTGGACGGTTGGAAAACCGGTCTCGCCACGCGGCTCACCACGACTCCTGAGTACCTGCACGAGGTGCCTGGGGTCATCGACGTGCGTGCGGCAGTCCGGGGTTTCGCGGGGCGGATCCTCGACTTCCAACCGGACTCATGGACGACTCATGTAGCCGGTCATCCACCGGGAGCCTTGCTGACATTTGTCTGGCTGGACCGGATCGGGCTCGGCGGCGGGGGATGGGCCGCGATCGTGTGCGTCCTGGTCGGTGCTCTTGCAGCAGTCGCGGTTCCCGAGACGTTGCGCCTGATCGGAAACGTCGATGTCGCGCGCGTGGTGGTTCCCTTCGCGGTCCTCTTTCCCGGTGCTGTCTGGATCGGTGCTTCTGCGGACGGCTTGTTCGCTGGTGCTGCGGCTGTCGGAATCATGCTGCTCGCGAGGGGGCAGCGGAGATGGGCTGTCGTCGGAGGCGGACTGCTTGCCTTCGCGGTCTACCTCTCGTACGGTCTGGTGCTGCTTGCCCCCATCGTGGTCCTCGTCCTCGTCCGACGACGGGCTTGGTCGTCCATGGGCGTCGCCGTGCTCGGCGGGGCGGTCGTCGTGGCCGCGTTCACTGCTTCGGGTTTCTGGTGGCTTGACGGGTACCACCTGGTAGTGGAGCGGTACTACCAGGGGCTGGCCAGTGTGCGGCCGTACGGATATTGGGTCTGGGCGAATGTCGCCGCGCTTGTAGGTAGCGGCGGCCCAGTGCTGGCGGTCGTTCTCCGCCGTGCCTTCGCGCAGGCGATTGCCGCGCGCTCGCGTCACCTGCCCAAGGCGACATGGCTTCTACCCCTGGCGGCCGCCGCGGCGATTCTGCTGGCCGACATCTCGGGGCTCAGCAAGGCGGAAACCGAACGGATCTGGCTCCCCTTCGCGGTGTGGTTCACCGCCGGCGCAGCCTTGCTGCCCGCGCAGAGCCGACGCAGCTGGCTCGCCGTCCAGGCGGCGACAGCCCTGCTCATCAACCACCTACTTCTGACGAGCTGGTAGCGATGGCAGCACAGAGCAGGCCGCGAAGCGACGCTCGCCCGGCGTGGGCGACGACGTCGACTCTTACGGGCGGGCGTTCAGACCAGCCGGATCCGTACGCGCCGGTTCTGGCGACCCTTGCTCTCGACCTTGACCACCTGCACCCGCCCGACCTGGGCCGTGGATGCGACGTGCGTACCGCCGTCGGCCTGGACGTCCAGGCCGACGATGTCCACCACCCGGATCTCCGGGTTGTCCAGCGGGGGCAGCGCGTCCTGGGTGCGGACCAGGTCCGGGATGCGAAGGGCCTCCTCGCGCGGCAGCACCCGCGCGACGATCTTGCGGTCGGCGGTGATCTCGGCGTTCACGGCGTCCTCGAGGGCCTGCTTGAAGCCCGGCGGCACCTCCGGCAGGTTGAAGTCCATGCGGGCCTCGCCCGGCTGCATGTTGCCGCCGGTGACGAGGGCGCCGAAGTCGCGGAATACGGTGCCGCAGAGAATGTGCAAGCCGGAGTGGGTCCGCATGAGGGTGCTGCGGCGGTCGTCGTCGATCGCGCCGCGCACGCTGGTGCCTGCCGGGGGTATCGGGTCGCCGGGGGCCGGGATCAGGTACAGGTCGTCGCCCTTGCGGGTGTCGACGATGCGGGTCTGGACGCCGGACCAGATGAGGACGCCGTGGTCCGGGGGCTGGCCGCCACCGCCCGGATAGAACGCGGACCGGTCGAGGACCACGCCGGCGTCCGGGTCGGCGGGGTCGGACCAGACCACGGTGCAGTCCCATTCGCGGATCGTCGGGTCGACCCAGTCGAGGCGGTGGGTGTGCCCGTGGTGCTCGAAAGCCATGGGCGCAGAGTAGCGCTGACGCCGGCCCCGGGCCGTACGCCTGTCGTTGATCGACGACTGCGTTGCGGGGACCTAGGCTTTCCGGATGGCCAAGTACTTCGACGTGCACCCGGACAACCCGCAGCCCCGGGCCATCGCGCAGATCGGGCGGATTCTGCGCGACGACGGGCTCATCGCGTACCCGACCGATTCCTGTTACGCGCTCGGATGCCGGATCGGCAACGCCTCCGGGATCGACCGGATCCGGGACATCCGGCATTTGGGCAGCGGTCACCACTTCACGCTGGTGTGCCGGGATTTCGCTCAGCTCGGTCAGTTCGTGCAGATCAACAATGCTGTTTTCCGTACGGTCAAAGCCGCCACCCCGGGCAGTTACACCTTCATCCTGCCGGCGACCCGGGAGGTGCCGCGCCGGTTGTTGCACCCGAAGAAGAAGACCGTCGGGGTGCGGATTCCCGAGAACACCGTGACGCAGGCGATCCTCGCGGAGCTCGGCGAGCCGCTGCTGTCCAGCACCCTGCTGCTGCCCGACGAGGAAGAGCCGCTCACCCAGGGCTGGGAGATCAAGGAGCGGCTCGATCACGTGGTCGACGCGGTCATCGACTCGGGGGAGTGCGGCACCGTGCCGACCACCGTGATCGACCTGTCCGAGGGAACTCCGGAGATCCTTCGGGTCGGTGCCGGGGATCCGGCTCGGTTTGCCTGAAAACCGCTCGGGTACGGGCACCCGGCCGCGTTAGCATTCGATTCCGCGAGGCGTTGACGAGGACGAGTAACGCCGGAAGCAGCCTGAGAGCGACCGGGGACGGTGGGAGCCCGGAGGTGTGCCCGGCGCGAAGATCACCTCCGAGCCGGACGACCAGAAACGGAGTGGATCACGCATCGCCGTGGTCAAGGAGGGTGGTACCGCGGGGCCCGTGCCTCGTCCCTCCGCCGGTGAGCCCGACGAGCGGGTGCGAGCCCGAGGAATCGGGTGCGCGCCCGACGAGCCGGGCGCGAGCCCGACGGAGGAGCGTGACGATGTACCGGTCCGTACCCGCGCAGGTCGACCTGGGCGAGCTCGACCACGAGGTCCTGCACTTCTGGCATGCCAACAGCGTCTTCGCGCGCAGCCTCGAGCAGAGTGCCGGGCGACCCGAGTGGATCTTCTATGAGGGTCCGCCGACCGCGAACGGCATGCCCGGCACCCACCACATCGAGAGCCGGGTCTTCAAGGACGTGTTTCCCCGGTACAAGACGATGAAGGGCTTCCACGTCGCCCGCCGGGCCGGGTGGGACTGCCACGGGCTGCCGGTCGAGCTCGCCGTGGAGAAGGAGCTCGGCTTCACCGGCAAGCAGGACATCGAGGCGTACGGGATCGCCGAGTTCAACGCGAAGTGCCGGGAGTCCGTCACCCGGCACACCGACGCGTTCGCCGCGTTGACCGAGCGCATGGGCTACTGGGTCGACATGGACGACGCGTACAGGACCATGGATCCCGCGTACATCGAGTCGGTGTGGTGGTCGTTGCAGCGGATCTTCGAGAAGGGTCTGCTGGTGGAGGACTTCCGGGTGGCGCCGTGGTGCCCGCGGGACCAGACCGCGTTGTCCGATCATGAGTTGGCGCAGGGCTACGAGACCGACGTCGACCCCTCGGTCTTCGTGCGCTTCCCGATCACCGGCGGACCTCTGGCCGGCACAGCGTCGCTGCTGGTGTGGACTACTACGCCGTGGACGCTGGTCTCCAATACCGCGGTCGCCGTCCATCCGGAGGTGACCTACGTGGTGGCCACCGACGGTGCCGAGCGGCTGGTGGTGGCCGAGCCTCTGCTGGAGCGGGTGCTCGAGGGCTGGTCGCGCACCGGGGAGAGCTGGAGCGGCAAGGAGCTGGAGCGGTGGGCGTACCGGCGTCCTTTCGATCTGGTCGACGTGCCGGATGCGCACATCGTCGTGCTTGCCGAGTACGTCACGACCGACAGCGGCACGGGGTTGGTGCATCAGGCGCCCGCGTTCGGGGCGGACGACCTTGCGACGTGCCGGGCGTACGGTCTGCCGATGGTCAATCCGGTGCGCCCGGACGGTACCTTCGCGCCGGAGGTTCCGCTGGTCGGCGGGATGTTCTTCAAGAACGCCGACGCGCCGCTGGTCGCCGATCTGCGAGACCGGGGGCTGCTGTTCCGCGAAGAACGGTACGAGCACAGCTACCCCCACTGCTGGCGGTGCCACACTCCGCTCATCTACTACGCACAGCCGTCCTGGTACGTCCGCACCACCGCCATCCGCGACCGGCTGCTGCGCGAGAACGAGCGCACCCACTGGCAGCCCGAGACGATCAAGTACGGCCGCTTCGGCGACTGGCTCACCAACAACGTGGACTGGGCGCTGTCGCGGTCCCGGTACTGGGGGACGCCACTGCCCATCTGGCGCTGTCCCGACGGCCACCTGAGCTGCGTGGGGTCGCTGGCCGAGCTGAGCGCCAAGGCCGGGCGTGACCTCACGGACCTGGATCCGCATCGGCCGTTCATCGACGAGGTCACGTTCGCGTGCGAGTGCGGCGCCACTGCCACGCGCGTGCCGGACGTCATCGACGCCTGGTACGACTCCGGGGCGATGCCGTTCGCTCAGGTCGGGTACCCGTACCGGACCGGGGAGCTCAGTTATCCGGCGCAGTTCATCGCGGAGGGTATCGACCAGACGCGGGGGTGGTTCTACACGCTCATGGCCGTGGGCACGCTGGTCTTCGACCGGTCCGCGTACGAGAACGTCGTCTGTCTCGGGCTCATCCTGGCCGAGGACGGCCGCAAGATGTCGAAGCACCTGGGCAACATCGTGGAACCCATGCCGCTGATGGAACGGCACGGTGCGGACGCGGTGCGCTGGTTCATGGCCGCGGTCGGCTCGCCGTGGTCGTCGCGACGCATCGGGGACACCGCCCTGCAGGAGGTGGTCCGGAAAACGCTGCTGACGTACTGGAACACGGCCGCCTTCCAGGCACTGTACGGGCGTACCGCGGGCTGGTCCCCGTCGGCGGCGGACCCGGCGCCGGCCGACCGCCCGGTGCTCGACCGCTGGGTGTTGTCCGAACTGCACACCCTGGTGACCGCGGTGGATCGGGCGATGGCCGCGTTCGACACGCACGAGGCCGGGAAGCTGCTCGCGGGTTTCGTCGACGACCTCTCCAACTGGTACGTGCGCCGCAGCCGCCGCCGGTTCTGGCGTGGCGACCCGGCCGCGCTCGCCACCCTGCACGAGGCGCTGGCGACAGTGACGTTGCTGCTCGCGCCGATCACGCCGTTCATCACCGAGCGGGTGTGGCAGGACCTGGTGGTGCCGGTGACGCCGACCGCCGTGCCGTCGGTGCACCTGGCCGCGTACCCGGTCGCCGACGAGGCCCTGGTGGACGGGGAGCTGGCCGGGGAGATGGCGCTGGCCCGGCGGCTCGTCGAGCTGGGCCGTGCGGCCCGCGCGGACTCGGGCATGAAGACGCGGCAGCCGCTGGCCCGGGCGCTCGCCTCGGCGCAGGGTTTCGCCGGGCTCGGCTCCGAGCTGCTGGCGGAGGTCGCGGCGGAGCTCAACGTCGGCGTGGTGCTCGGCGTGGGCGCGGCCGGGGAGTCTCTCGTGGACACCACCGCCAAGGCCAACTTCCGCCCGCTGGGCAAGAGGTTCGGCAAGGCGGTGCAGGACGTGGCCCGGGCGATCGCGGCGGCGGACGCGGCTGCGTTGAAGCGCGAGCTGGCTACGGGTACGGCGACGGTCACCGTCGACGGCGCACCGGTCGAGCTGGCGCCCGACGAGGTCGTGATCACCGAGACGCCGCGCCAGGGCTGGGCGGTTGCCGCCGAGGCAGGCGTGACGGTGGCGCTCGACCTTTCGCTGACGCCCGAGCTGCGCCGGGCCGGCCTCGCCCGGGACGCGATCCGGCTGATCCAGGAGGCGCGCAAGGCGAGCCGCCTGGAGGTCTCCGACCGGATCGCGCTGCGGTGGACGGCCACCGACGACGACACCGCGGCCGCGCTGGAGGAGCACCGCGATCTGGTTGCCGACGAGGTGCTCGCCACGGAGTACGCGGCCGGCGCGCCGTCCTGGGGTGTGCCGGTCAGCGACCCGGGGACCGGCCTCACCTTCTGGCTGCGGAAGGCCTGAGGGGTGCGGACGGCAGCGGCGGTTCTGGCTGCCGTGCTCGCGCTCGCAGGCTGCACGACGTCCGGGCCGCGATGGGAGGAGATCACCCTCCCGGCCACGCAGCCGGTCGTCCTGCGCGACGCCGTGCACTGCGCCGACCACTGGTACATCGTCGGCGCGCTCGGATCGTCGGGCGCGCCTCAGCCGTCCGGAGAGCTCCAGCCGTCGGGCGCGCCTCAGCCGTCCGGAGAGCTCCAGCCGTCCGGCGCGGATCCGAGCCCGGCCGCGTGGGAGAGCTCCGACGGCCGGGCCTGGCGCAGCATGCGGATCGTGCCGCAGCCCGGCAGCTACTACGGTCCCCGCAACGTGCTCTACTCGGTCGCCTGCGCCGGGGGCCGGATCGCCGCGTTGGGCGCGCAGAGCGGCGGCGCCCACGGTAATCCGCGCACCAGCAGTTGGATTCAGCGCAAAGACGGCGCCCTGGCCGAGGTCTCCGCTCCCTTCGAGCTGTACGGCGGTGACGAGGCCGTGGACGCCGGCCGGATCACGGGCGGGCCGACGGGTTTCCTCATCGTGGGCAATCGTACGAGCGGCCCCGCCGCCTGGGTCTCCGCCGACGGCGCCCGATTCACCCGGCACGAGATCGGGGAGAAGGGCTCGCTGGCTCGCGACGGTGTGGTCCTGGCCGACCGGTACCTGCTGGTCGGCGGACCGGCCGCGGGATGGGAGTCCACCGACGGCATCCGGTGGACCGAAGCGCGCCTGGACGGTGTCGAGGCTCAGCGCGTCACCGTCCTCGGGGGCGACGTCATAGCGGCCGGGCAGCGCGGCGAGAGGTTCGGTGCCTGGCGGTGGCGGTCCGGGTCGTGGACCGATCTCGGCGATTTCGGTACGGCCACCCCGGCCGGCCTTCGCTCGCTGACGGTCTGGGACGGGCACCTGGTGGCGGCCGCCGACCGGGTGTGGTCGACGCGGGACGGCCGCGCCTGGCACGAGGTCCCGACGCCGGCGCCGCCGGTCGCGGTGGCCGGTGCCGGGACGGACCTGCTGCTTCTCGGCGGCGGGCGCGCCTGGCTGGCTCACACGGTGTGACATTTTCCCCACGAACGAACGGCCTGACCAGCCGTAAGATTCGAGCTTCACCGATGCGTTCACCGGGAGTCACCATGCTGACCGTTCCCCCTGGCCTCGCCGGCGTAGTCGCCTTCGACACCGAGATCGCGGAACCCGACCGCGACGGCGGGTCCCTGCGCTACCGCGGCATCGACATCGAAAAGCTCGTCGGCAAGGTGTCCTTCGCCGACGTCTGGGGGCTGCTCGTCGACGGGGACTTCGGTTCCCCGCTGCGCCCCGAGGAGCCCTATCCGCTGGCCCTGCGTTCGGGCGATATCCGGGCCGACGCCCAGGCGGCCATCGCGACCGCGGCCCCGGCCTGGAACGCCCGCCCGCTGATCGACATCGACGACGCGCAGGCCCGCGTCGACCTGGCCCGGACCTCGGCCACGCTGCTCTCGCTCGTGGCCCAGGGCGCGCGCGGCACGGAGCTCCCCGCCGTGCCCGAGCGGCGGGTCGACGAGGCCTCCAGCATCGTCGAGCGATTCATGATCCGCTGGCGTGGCGAGCCCGATCCGAAGCACGTCAGCGCGATCGACCGCTACTGGATCTCCGCCGCCGAGCACGGCATGAATGCCTCCACCTTCACCGCGCGGGTCGTCGCGAGCACCGGCGCCGACGTGCCGGCGGCCATGTCCGCGGCGGTCGGCGCGATGTCCGGCCCGCTGCACGGCGGCGCGCCCTCGCGGGCCCTGCACATGGTGGAGGCGGTCGAGCGGTCCGGGGACGCCCGCGGCTACGTGAAGCAGGTGCTCGACAGCGGCCAGCGGCTCATGGGCTTCGGCCACGCGATCTACCGCGCGGAGGACCCGCGCGCCCGGCTGCTGCGTGCCACCGCCAAGGAGCTGGGTGCGCCCCGCTACGAGGTGGCGAAGGCGCTGGAGGACGCGGCCCTCACCGAGCTGCGCGAGCGCAAGCCCGACCGGGTGCTCGAGACCAACGTCGAGTTCTGGGCGGCCATCATCCTCGACTTCGCCGAGGTGCCCGCGCCCATGTTCACCTCGATGTTCACCTGCGCCCGGACGGCGGGCTGGGCCAGCCACATCCTCGAGCAGAAGCGCCTGGGCAAGATCATCCGGCCCTCCGCGGACTACGTCGGCGTGGCCGACCGCGACCCCTCGGAGATCGCCGGCTGGGAGGACGCGCTGAAGCGCAACGCGGGCCGGACCTACGTCTGACCGTTCACGGTGCTCGGTGGCAGCGTGACAACCGGGTCATGACGGCGGCGCCGCAAAGGCAGCGGCCAAGGAGCGCAGCCGAGGAGCACAACCGGCCGCGGCCGGGCGTCCGAGTGACGCCCGGCCGTTTGGCTCCCGTAGTCCAGGGCAAGCGCGAAGAGTGGCCCTAATGACTGCCGCGGATCTCGAGCTTCCGGCCGGCGCGACCGGTGTGGTGGCCGTCGTTCGGGGGAGCGGCTCCCGCCTGGTCGCCGAGGCGCTGAACCGGCGCGGCCTGGGCACGGTCCCGGTGGACCTGGGCGCCGGGGAGGACCCGGCCGACCGGCTGGCGGGGGTCGTGGACTGGCTGGGCGAATACGGCCCGACCGCGGACCTGGAGGTCGGGCTCTTCGGCGCGGGCGCCGGCGCGGCGGCGGTCCTGCTCGCGGCGGCGGCCCGGCCCGATCCGGTACGCGCGGTGGTGTGCCACGGCGGCCGCCCCGACCTCGCCGGTCCGGCCCTGATCGAGGTGGCCGCCCCGACCCTCTTTTTGGTGGGCGAGCGCGACGGCGAGGGGCTCGAGCTCGATCGCCAGGCGTGCGCGACCATGACGGTGGCCGTCGAGCTGCGGATCGTCCCCGGCGGCGGGGACCAGGTGGCGGAGCAGGCCGGGGAGTGGTTCGCCGGGCACCTGGAGCGCCGGCCGGCGCATTGACGCAGCCCACAACGGCTCAAGTGCGGCGTGGGCGGTCCGATGGGGTGGCGTGTCCCGGACCGGCGTACGACTCTTCCTCGTGGTGATGTTCGTCGTCACCCTCGTCGAGGCGGTGTACTACTACGCGGTGCCCGGCGAGGTTCTTCACGTCGTCGCGTACACCGTGCTGTGCTCGCTCGCCTGGTGGTCGGCGTTCCGGTGGCCCCGGGGCGGCGGCCGTACGCCGTGGCTGCTCATCGCCACCGGGATGACGCTGTGGTTCGTCGGGGACGCGTACGAGCTGTTCGAGGTGCACTTCTTCGGCAGCACCCCGGACGTGGGGCTGGCCGACGCCTTCTGGTTGGGCGGCTACCCGCTGCTCGCCATCGCGCTCGCGCTGATCGCCCGGAGCCGGGCTCCCGGCCGGTTGCGGGGTGCGGTCGTCGACGCCCTCACCCTGACCGTGGCCGCCGGGGCGGTGAGCTGGCAGTTCATCATGAAGCCGCTGACCGAGGGCTTCACCCTGGCCGAGTCCGCGGTGCCGCTGCTCTACCCGTTCGCCGATGTGGTGCTGCTCAGCGGCGCACTGGTCGTCGCCCTGTCGCCCGGGATCCGCACGGCGCCCACCCGGCTCGTGCTCGCCGGCGCCGTCTGGTTCCTCGCCATGGATCTCGGGTGGAATGTCCTCCCGTACCTCGTCGACAGTCAGCTCTACGGCCGGCTCGGCGCCGCGACGCTCTTCGGCAACGCGCTGGTCGTGGCCGCCGCGCTGCACCCGGCCCGGGGTGAGCTCGCCCGGGCGGGCACCGAGGCCGGCACCCTGCACCCGGCCCGGATCTTCTTCCTCGCCGTGGCGCTGATGACCGCCCCGCTGCTCACGCTGGTGGCCGACGACAAGATCACCGCTGTGGTCGCCTCGGCGGCCTGCGCGTTGCTGGTGATCGTGCGCTTCACCGCGGCGGTCCGCGAGCAGGAACGGGCGCAGGCGCAGCTCGCGTACCAGGCCCGCTGCGACCCCTTGACGGGCCTGGCCAATCGTTCGGTGCTCGGCGACCGGCTGGCCCGGGCGGTGCCGGCGCCGGACGAGCCGGTCGCGGTGCTCTACCTGGACCTGGACGGCTTCAAGCAGATCAACGACCGGTACGGCCACGAGGCGGGCGACGCGGTCCTGCGTACGGTCGCCGGCCGGCTCTCGGCCGCGGTCCGCGAACAGGACCTCGTGGCGCGGCTCGGCGGGGACGAGTTCGTGCTGCTCTGCCCGGGGGTATCCGCCGAGGAGGCGGCCCGGCTGGCGGAGCGCCTGATCAACGACGTCTCCTGGCCGGTGTCCTACGAGGGCCACCACCTCACCGTCGGCGCCAGCATCGGGATCGCGGCGCGCACCACGATCGGCGACGAGGGCCTGCTGCGGGTCGCGGACGCCGCCATGTACGAGGCGAAGCGGCTGGGGCGCGGACGTTACATCCTGAGCTAGATTGATTCCATGGAAACTACTTCTATGGAAGCCATCGTGTTGGAAGCGCCCGGCCCGCCCGAAGCCCTGCAGCTGCGTCGGCTGCCGATTCCCGTCCCCGCGCCGGGCCAGGTGCTGATCCGGGTGAAGGCGTTCGGGCTCAACCGCTCCGAGCTGCACACCCGGCTGGGGCTGGCCGAGGGTGTTACGTTCCCGCGGGTGCCGGGCATCGAGGCAACCGGCGTGGTGGCCGCCGCGCCAGGCGGCGAGTTCGAGCCGGGTCAGCAGGTCGTGGCGATGATGGGCGGCATGGGCCGCACCTTCGACGGCGGGTACGCGCAGTACACCTGTGTCCCCGCCGGCCAGGTGATCCCGTTCCGCAGTGACCTCGACTGGGCCGTGCTGGGGGCGGTGCCCGAGACGTTGCAGACCGCGTACGGCTCGCTGACCGAGGGTCTCGACGTGCGGCCCGGGCAGACGCTGCTGATCCGCGGCGGCACGTCGTCGGTCGGGATGACCGCGGCGGTGCTGGCGAAGCGCCTCGGCATCACCGTCCTGTCGACCACTCGGAACGAGGCCAAGGCGCCGGCGCTCAAGGGCATCGGCGTGGATCACGTGCTGATCGACGACGGCGCGGTGGCCGAGCGGGTGCGGGAAATCGTGCCGGACGGGGTGGACAACGCGCTGGAGCTGGTCGGCGTCCCTACTCTGCCGGACACCCTGCGTGCCGTTCGGAAGCTCGGCGTCGTCTGCTTCTCCGGCATGCTCTCCAACGAATGGATCGTGAAGGACTTCTATCCGATCGGTTACCTGCCGCGTGGCGTGCGGCTGTCCGCGTACGGCGGGGATGCGGACGATCTGCCGCAGGTGGTGCTGCAGGACTTCCTGGACGCCGTGGCGGCGGGGGAGGCGGTCGTGCCGCTGGACCGCACGTACCGGCTGGACCAGATCGCCCAGGCGCACGCGGATATGGAGGCGAACCGCGCGGCGGGCAAGCTCGTCGTTCTGCCCTGAAAGAAGTCGACGAGAATACGAAAATTGCTGACTGCCTCTTGTGAACTTCGTAACAGCCACTTATGGTCTCCGCATGTCGCGAACGAGGAGCCGAACGAGAAGCCTGGTGGTCGCCGCCCTCCTCGGGCTCGGGTCGGCCGTCGTCCCCGGTGGACCGGCCGGCGCCGCACCCGCCGTACCCGTGACCCGGTCCGCCCTCGACCCGGCGCTGGTGGCAGGGCGTGGGGAGGCCGTCGGCTTCCTCGAGCAGGAGGCGGAGAACGCGCGCTTCACCGGCTCGGTCATCGGTCCCGACCGCACCGCGTACACGCTGCCCGCCGAGGCATCCGGCCGGAGGGCGGTCCGGCTTACGCCGGGCCAGTACGTCGAGTTCACGCTGCCCCGCGCGGCGAACGCGATCACCGTCCGCTACGCCCTTCCGGACGCGCCGGGCGGTGGCGGGATCACCGCACCGCTGGGCGTCAGCGTCAACGGCACAGCGCGCCGCACCATGACGCTCACCTCCCGGTACGCGTACCTCTACAACCAGTACCCGTTCACCAACGACCCCGGTGCGGACCTGCTGCATCCGGATTGGTGGATCACCGAGTGCGGCTGCGTACCGGCCGCGACGACGCCCGCTCCGGTGATCGTGAAGCCGTTCCGGCCCATGCACTTCTACGACGAGCAACGGCTGCTGCTGGGCCGGACGTACGGGGCCGGCGACACCGTACGGCTCACCGCATCCGCGGGCGCCGCCTGGACGGTCATCGACCTGCTCGACTCGGAGCTGGTGGCGCCTCCCAAGGTGACCGCACACGCCGCCGACGCGCTGCTCTTCGGCGCCGATCCGACCGGACGCCGCGACTCAGCCGCCGCCCTGGACCGGGCGATCGCTTTCGCCCGCAAGGCGCGCCTCAAGGTCTACATCCCGCCGGGGACCTACCGGGTGGACCGACACATCATCGTGGACGACGTGACCATCGAGGGCGCCGGCAACTGGTACACGATCATCAAGGGGCGGCAGGTCACCCTCGGCGAAGCGCACACCGGCGTCGGCTTCTACGGCAGGGACGCGGCCGACGGTGGCAGCCACAACGTGCATCTGCGCGACTTCGCGATCGAGGGCGACGTCCGCGAGCGCATCGACACCGACCAGGTCAACGGCGTCGGTGGCGCGCTCACCGACTCGTCGGTGGAGCGGCTGCACATCCGGCACACCAAGGTCGGCATGTGGTTCGACGGCCCGATGCGCCACCTGCGGATCGAGGGCAACGTCATCGTGGACCAGATCGCCGACGGACTGAACTTCCACACCGGCGTCACGGACTCGCTCGTGCGCAACAACTTCGTGCGCAACACCGGCGACGACGGGCTGGCCATGTGGTCGGAGAAGACCGCCGACGCCGGCAACACCTTCGACCACAACACCGTGCAGACGCCGACGCTCGCGAACGGCATCGCGATCTACGGCGGCACGGACAACACCGTGTCCGGCAATCTCGTCGCGGACCCGGTCCGGGAAGGCAGCGGCATCCACGTGGGCTCCCGGTTCGGCGCCGAGCCGTTCGCCGGCCGGCTCACGATCAAGGACAACACCGTGGTACGGGCGGGCACGTACGAGCTGAACTGGACCATCGGCCTCGGCGCCATCTGGTTCTACGCCCTGGACCGGACGATCGACGCGGACATCCGGGTGACCGGTGACCACTACCTCGACACCACCTACAACGCGATCATGCTGGTCAGCGACTGGAGCGTGAAGGACCGCTACGCGATCCGCGGGGTGGCTTTCCGGGACATCCAGGTCGACGGTACGGGGACCTCCGTGGTCAGCGCCCGCACCGAGGGCTCGGCGTCCTTCGAGAACGTGGACGCGCGCCACGTCGGCGCCGTCGGCGTCAACAACTGCGGGTCCTTCCACTTCACCCCGGCCGGTTCGGAATTCGCCCTGACGGATCTCGGGGGAAATGACGGGGGGTGGCTGGCGCCGTACCTTCCGAATGTGATCTCGTGCGACGACCGGCCGCCGGTGGTCCCGCCACCGCCACCCACCACCTGGGAATGAGGGCTTTTTGAGGTACGGGCGGCCTTGGCCGCCCGCCTCGGCCGCTCCTACGCTGCGGCCATGAGGAGATCGCTGGGCGTCGCCGTCGCCGGATTCGGATGGATGGGCCGGGTCCACACCCAGGCCTACCTGCGGGTGCTGCACCACTTCCCGGATCTTCCGGTACGCCCGCAGCTGGTCGCCGTGGCCGACGAGGTGCCCGGCCGCGCCGAGGAGGCCGCCGACCGGTACGGCTTCACAAGCCCGACCCGGAACTGGCGCGACCTGCTCACCGACCCGGCCGTCGAGGCGGTCAGCATCGGCGCGCCCAACTTCCTGCACCGCGAGATGGGCGTCGAGCTGGCGCGCGCGGGCAAGCACATCTGGATCGAGAAGCCGGTCGGTCTCACCTCCGCGGACGCCCGCGCCGTCGCCGAAGCGGTCCGATCGTCGGGGGTGCAGGGCACCGTCGGGTTCAACTACCGCAACGCCCCCGCGGTGGCCGCCGCCCGCGAGCTGATCGCCTCCGGTGCGATCGGCGAGGTCACCCACGCGAGGTTCCGGCTGTTCAGCGACTATGCCGCCCACCCGGACGGCGCGCTGAGCTGGCGCTTCGAGCGGGCCCGCGGCGGCAGCGGGGTGCTCGGCGACCTGGCGGCGCACGGCGTGGACCTGGTGCGGCACCTGCTCGGGGAGATCGGCTCGCTGGTCGCCGACACGGCCGTCTTCGTGCCGGAGCGGGCCCGGCCGACGGGAGCGACCGCCGGGCACACCCGGGCCACCGGCGGAGAGCTCGGCCCGGTCGAGAACGAGGACTACGTCTCCGCGCAGCTGCGGCTGGTGTCCGGGGCGCGCGCGGTGCTCGAGGCCAGCCGCGTCGCGGTCGGCGACCAGAACAACTACGGCTTCGAGATCCACGGCACCCGCGGCGCGGTGTCCTGGGATTTTCGGCGGATGGGGGAGCTGACGGTCGGCTCGGGCGGCGACTACCAGGACCAGCCGATGAGTACGGTCCACGTCGGACCGGGGCACGGCGAGTTCGCGGCCTTCCAACCGGGCGCTGGCACCGCCATGGGATACGACGACCTCAAGGTGATCGAGGCGTGGCACTTCCTGCGGTCGATCGCGCAGGGCCGTCCCTCCGGTGCGACCCTCACCGACGCCGTACGCAGCGCCGAAGCGCTCGACGCGATGAGCACCTCGGTGGAATCCGGGTCGTGGGTGACTCTCTAGGCGGCGGCGCGGGCGATGATCGCCTCGGCGTAGTGGCCGCACTGGTCCGGGAAGTGCGGGAAGAACTTCACCGGCGCCACCAGCTCCGCCTCCAGGAGCAGCAGGCCGGAGGGGGACGCCGGGTCGATGATGAAGTCCAGGCGTACCGACAGCGGCTCGTTGACCAGCAGGCCGCGCAGCTCGGCGTACGTCTGCCGGATCACCCGCTCCTGCTGGGCGGTGAAGCCGGGATAGGGCTGCGGGTCCGGGTGGAACGCCCGCGCCCGGTCGCCCGGCCGCAGGATGGCCGCCTTGGTGACGGCGTGCGAGATGGCGCCGTCGAGGGTGACCACGCCCAGTTCCCGGTGCGTGTCGATGGCCGCCACGTACGGCTGGACGATCGCGGTGCCGAGCTCCCGCAGGTAGGCGGCGAGGGCGGGCAGCTCGTCCGCGGCGAACTCGCGCGCGCCGAGAGTGCCGCCGGACGCGATCGGCTTGGCGACCACCGTGGGCCGCGCCGGGTCCACCGTCCGGAAAAGGTCACGCAGGGTGTCGGGATCCGGCTTCTCGACCAGCGTGGTGGGCACGATCGGTACGCCCGCCTCGCCGAGCCGCGAAAGATACCTCTTGTTCGATCCCAGCGCGATCGCGTCGAGCGGGTTGAGCAGGCGGGTGCCGTCCAGTTCGCGCGCCCACAGCCACTGGTCGAAGGCGGACAGGTCGGTCCACATGCTCCACGGCGATTGCAGCACCACCGCGTCGTAGCCGGCCCACTCGACCCGCTCGCCGCCGTCCCAGGTGACGATCTCGGGCGTCGCTCCGCGGGCGCGCAGCTCGCCGGCCACCAGCGGGCTGTCGGTGTCCCGCCAGAGCGGGTCGGGGAAGCCGCGCGAGGTGACCAGGGCGATCCGCATGGTGGTCAGCGCGCCCCGGCGATCCGTGGACGCCCGCCGGTCGGCTGCGCCCAGGCCGGCAGCTCGCGCCGGCCGGACCGCACCTCCTGGGTCGCGTCGGCGGCGGCCGCCGGGACCGGAAGCGCCTGCGTGACCACGGCCTGTGTGGTTTCCGCCCCGCTCGCGATCTGTCCCAGTCCGAGCCCTGCCTCCACGGCGGCGGCCACCGCGGGAGGGCTCAGCACGACCTTGTCCCGCTCCGCTCGGTCGAGCACGGCCCGGGCGGCGTCCGGCAGGGCACGCCGGGCGGCTTCCGCCACCGCCTGAGCGGCCATCACCTCGTTGCGCAGGGTGCGTACCGCTGCGGTCGCCACGTCGGCGGCCTTCCAGGCGGCGTCCTCGGCGTCCAGCGCCTTCTGGTACTCGGCGAAGCGATGGTCGGCCGCCGCCCGCGCGAGCACAAGCTCCTGCTCGACGGGGTGCAGCGTCGGGTCCCAGCCGTTGCGGTAGGTCAGCGCGTCCAGGAGCTGGGTGTCGGAGAGGTCGCCGCGACGGTGGGCGGCCTGAGCGGCCCGGCGCAACGCCTGCACCCGCTCGCCGCCGTCGTCCCCGGCCGGCTCGGGTGTCGCGTACGCGGCGGCCCGGCGTGCCCGCTCCAGCGCCGCGTCCGCGTCCTGCCACGCCTGCCATGCGTGCTCCACCAGGGACTGCGCCTGCTGGCATTCCTCGCGGCGGCGTTCCGCGGTGGCGGCGGCACCCCGGGCCGCCACGGCGATCTCCTCGGCGTACCGGATCGTCTCCTGCGCCTCCGCGGCCCGCTGCTGCAGCTCGGCGCGTTTCTGCGCGGCGGACTGCTGCAGCCAGGCGGTGATCTGCCGTGGCCGGCGGACACCCCGGGGAAGTGCGAGTCCGCCGAGGGCGACGACGGCCAGCACGATCAGCGCCAGCCAGATGGCGGCCGCCCGGCCGCCGCTCTCGCCGACGAGGAGCTCAAGCGCGTGTTCCATGTCCCATCCCTTTTCCACCAACGAGCACCGGTAATCGATCGGCCCCGATCCGCCCGCGGGGGGCCGGGGAACTGCCGTGCGATCAGGCGGTGGTGGGAGGTGCCCGCGACCCGGTGGCGAAGCCGCTGACCTGGCCGGCCAGGAGGGTGATCGGGGCCGTCGCGGCGAGGGGGACCGCGGCATCAAGGGCGACGGCCGGACCGGCGGCCGGGGCCGTGGCGAGCAGGAACGACGGCGGCTCGGAGGCCGGCGCGGGGGTGATCTCGGCGGCCGCGACGGTGGCGGTCACCGAGACGGGCGCCGGCTCCACGGGCGCGGCGGTGACGGCTGCCCCGCCGAGCAGCGCGAGGAAGAGCGAGGCGACGAGCGGCAGCCGCGTACGCCGCAGCACCCCCCGCACATCCACACCGGACAACCTATCCAGGAACATCAGCCCCGCGCACCTCCCGTACGGAGGATCGTGATCGATGCAACCCCGTCCTCACGGAAGTCGCAGCTGTTCCATGCGGCGGATCTCACTGCCCTGCTCGACCGCCATCTCGTTGGCCATCTCGCGCAGCTGTTGATCGCTTCCGCCGCCCACGACGTCGCCGGCCATCTGGATGGCCCCCCGGTGGTGGGCGCTCATCATGGTGACGAACTTGCGGTCGAAGGCCGCGCCGGTGAGCCCGGCGAGCACCGCCATGTCGGCGTCGGACTGCATGCCGGGCATGGTGCGGTGGTCGTGCGCCGGATCGCTCGCCGGCAGCCTGCGGTCGCGCAGCCAGGCCCGCATCCAGGTCACCTCGGGCGCCTGAGCGGCGCCGATGCGGCTCGCCAGCGCCCTCAGCCGGGGATCGCCGGCCCGGCCGGCCGCGAGCCCGGCCATCTCGATCGCCTGTCCGTGGTGGACGATCATCATCTGGACGAAGGCGGTGTCGATCGAGTTGAACGTGGCGCCGTCCGGCGCCCGGACCTCGTCGGAATCCGTCACCACCGCCGGGTCGCCCGGCTTGCCCGGAAGGACGACGCGTTGCGGCGGCACGGAACTTGCCGCGGCGCGCGGAGCGGCAGCCGACCTGTCGTCGCCGGAGCGTGCGGCCACGGCGGCGCCGCCCGCGCCCAGCACCACCGCGGCGGCAGTGATCAGCGTCAATGTCCTCTGGCGGCTCATCGGGTCCTCTCGGCCACGCGAACAAGCTTCCCCGGGTCAGTGCCGGAGCACTACTGTAGCGACGAACGTCAATGCGCACCGACCGTGACCACATCATGCCCCTCGGTGCGTCGACAGCCGGAAGGAGCTTCATGAAGCACTCTGCCCCACGAGGGCGGCAGCTCAAGCGCCTGGCGGGCCTGAGCGCGGCTGCAGTCGTCGCCGGCTTGCTCGCCGCGCCGTCCAGCGGCGCGGCGCAGGCCCCGGCCGACCCGGGTACGCCGCCCGGCGTCGACGAGGTCGCCAGCACGCCGAACATCAACCAGGTCGCCTACCTGCCGAAGACGGGCCCGTTCGCCACCTCGACCAACACCGACTGGGCCTTCCAGGGCAGGTACGCGTTCGGCGGCAACTACAACGGCTTCACCGTCTACGACATCGCCGACCCCAAGGCGCCCGCCGTCGCGGCCCAGGTGCTCTGTCCGGGATCGCAGAACGACGTCTCGGTCAGCGGCAACCTGCTCTTCCTCGGTACGGACTCCCAGCGTACGAACGACTCGTGCGACAACGCCGCGTCGACGAGCACGGCACCCGGCGACCGCTGGGAAGGCATCAAGGTCTTCGACATCAGCGACCCGGTGACGCCGCGGTACGTGAAGTCGGTCAAGACGACGTGCGGCTCGCACACACAGACGCTGGTGCCCGGAAAGGCGGGCGACGACTCGGTCTACATCTACGTGTCGTCGTACAACCTGGCCGGTGCCGACCAGCCGAACTGCGCGCTGCCGCACGACAAGATCTCGATCGTACGGGTGCCCCGGAGCGACCCGGCCGCCGCTGCGGTCGTCGCCACGCCGGTGCTGTTCCCGGACGGCGGGAACCCGGGCGGGCCCGCGAACCAGGCCCCGACGACCGGGTGCCACGACATCACCGCGTACCCGGAGAAGGACATCGCCGCGGGCGCCTGCATGGGTGACGGCGTGCTCATGGACATCTCGGTCCGCTCGGCACCGCGGGTGATCACCACGGTCCGCGACACCGAGAACTTCGCCTTCTGGCACTCGGCGACGTTCAACAACAACGCCACCAAGGTCGTCTTCACCGACGAGCTCGGCGGTGGCGGCATGGCGACCTGCAACCCGGAGATCGGACCCCACCGCGGCGCCGACGCGATCTACGACATCGTGGGCCGCGGCGCCGATCGCAAGCTGGAGTTCCGCAGCTACTTCAAGATCCCGCGGACCAACACCGACACCGAGAACTGCGTGGCCCACAACGGCTCGCTCGTCCCGGTGCCGGGCCGCGACATCATGGTGCAGGCGTGGTACCAGGGCGGCGTCTCGGTCTGGGACTTCACCGACTCCCGCAACCCCAAGGAGATCGCGTACTGGGAGCGCGGCCCGATCTCGGCCACCCAGTTCGTGCTCGGCGGCTCCTGGTCGGCGTACTGGTACAACGGCTTCATCTACTCCAACGACATCAGCAAGGGCGTCGACGTGCTGGAGCTGAAGGACGTCCGGACCAACCCGGCGCGCCGGGCCCGTACGGACGAGTTCAACGCCCAGTCGCAGGACAACTACCGCAACTGGTGACGACCTGCGTCACAGGCCCGGTCCTTCGCGGGGCCGGGCCTGCCCGCATCTGGCAAGGTGCGAGACGTGGAGAACCTCTGGCTGCAGAAGATCGCCGAGAACCCGGGCCACTCGCGCTGGTACATCGAGCGGTTCCGGACCATGGCGGCGGAGGGCGCCGACCTGGCCGGCGAGGCCCGTCTGATCGACGCGATGGTGCCGCGCGGTTCCCGGATCCTCGACGCGGGCTGCGGCACCGGCCGCGTGGGCGGCTATCTGGCGGCCGCCGGTCACGACGTCACCGGCGTCGACCTCGACCCGGAGCTGATCGCGGCCGCCCGGGAGGACCACCCCGGCCCCCGTTGGCTCGTGGGCGACCTGTCCGAGCTGGACCTGCCGGAGCGCTTCGACCTGATCGTGTCCGCCGGCAACGTCATGACGTTCGTGGCGCCGAGCACCCGCGTCGAGATCCTCCGCCGGCTGCGCGGCCACCTGAGCCTGGGCGGCCGGGTCGTGATCGGTTTCGGCGCGGACCGCGGCTACGCCTTCGCCGACTTCCTCGCCGACGCCGCGAGTGCGGGTCTGGCGCCCGGCGTGCTGCTCGGAACCTGGGACCTGCGCCCGTACACCGAGGACTCCGACTTCATGGTGGCCCTCCTGGAGCCGCGCTGATCGCTCAGCGGTCGTTCAGGCTGAAGTGCATGTTCAAGGTCACCGCTTGGTCATATCCCTGGTGAGGGTGCTGAGCGTACTGGTCGATGTTGGTGGGTGTTCGACGGCCCGACGACGGCCCGGAGGGCCCAGAGATGGCCCAGAAATCACTCCGGCTCCGGCTCGCCAACGCTCGAGCGGCAAGCTTGCCGTTGTAGTTCATTTCGAACCAAGCGGCGGAATGCGCTGACCTTGCCGCATTGCCCGAATCGCTGCCGTGTGCAGGCGTCCAACATCCCGACTGGCTGGGCCTTCTCCTTCGCGATCGTCTCCGGCCTCGTCCTCGGACGACGCGAAGTCGTCAAGCTGGTCTTGGGCCTCGTCCTGATCGTCCGGGCGGCGCAGCGAGACCTTCCGGCTATCGCTCGAGCGATCTTTCCCCCGAATAGCCGCAAGTAGCTGAGGAAAGATCCGGGATCCGCTTCGTGTGGCACGTCCAGGCGTCGGCCCCGGTCATCCCGATCAGGATGACCGGGGCTTCGTCATAAGCGCCGATGCCGTGCGAGCTGCCGCCAGTCCGCGCGCCGGGAGCGAAGCGGCAAGGCGCGGACCGCGTCCTCACCGCCCTGGACGAGGCGGGCGATCGCCGGGACGGTGTTCCCGCTGGCCGACGCCATGATGACCATCGCCCGCCGCAACCGGATGGGTGACCCGGTCCCACGCCGCACGATCGGCTGTAATCGCCGGCCTTCCTCATCGCTGGGCCGGCGGCCCCGAACGGGATCTGCCATCCACACAGCCTGAACCCCGACCACAGCGAACCCGGGAACGCCGACCGGCGTGTCACCCACCCGGCCAACGTTCGCGGTCAGAGCACTAGCTTGGGCCAATCCACAGCGCGAGCCAGCCTGCGATCATGCTGCTGACGCTGACCGCCAGCGAAAGGATGTCGAAGCCTCGGGGCCGGCTCGGTTCCCCTGACGGCTGCCTGCGGGGGAGCCCTGGCGATGCGGTCGCCCGGACGGACTTGTCTGGGTACCGGTAACGGGCCGCCCTCCGATCGCGGTCGTGGCCGAAGACCCGCCCGAGCCGATCGAACCGATGGCGATAGCACCCGATCAACAGGCCGAGGCCGATGTTGCGGCATGCCTGCCGCTGGCGCGTGTAGCCGCCACACTTGAACGGGGCGATGAAAGTTAGGTACGGCACGAACAGGGCGAGCGCGACGAAGATCGCAAGACGACGCTGGTCGGAGATCCAGAAGAGCACGGCCAAGATGGCTAGTACGAAGCCACCAACCGCCCGCCCGGCAACCTTCGAAGACCTGCGGGCCATAGACCGACGCTAACGTCCGTCATTGAGAAGCGGAAGCCAGGCATGGGGTAGCCAATCCGACAGGGCCGGGACGTGCTCGCCGTGTCGCCACTGCGACGTACAAGTCCAGCGACGGTTGCATCGACGGCATCGGGTTGCGCCGGGCACCTTCGGGTGGTGCGTTTGCTACGGTCGGGCCAGGCGGGGATGGGCGGACGCGGAGTGACGCAGACAGCGATCGAGTTCCGGCGATGGGTCGGGAAGCTGGTGTTGTTCTTGACCCTCTGCTGGGTGGTCGTCCTGGTCTCCCTGGTAAGCGGCGCGGCCCGGGGTGCCTCGATCTCACCGCTCAATGCCGTCCTAGCTGTGCTGCCGGGTTGCGCCTTTGTGCCGGCCGCCTACTTCGTCGTGCAGCTGCACAGGACGACGGACTCCGTGCAGATCGGCCGGCTGTGGCCCAAGACGTTGGTGTATGGGATCGCCGGATTGGTCCTGCTGTTCGGTGGCGCCTACGCCGTCTACGCGGGGAGCCAGTCGTGACGTTCCAAGTCGAGCCGACGGACCTCGTCGCCTATGCCGCCCGAGTGCCGCTACCGGAGTCAGTCGCCCGAGTCGCGCAAGCGCATCTCGCGGAGTTCGCTGCCGTGAGCGTGACGGTGCCGTGGGAGGACCCGCGCCGAGGACAGTTGGTGACTGTCCCGCTGTTGTTCACGACGACCCACCGGAAGCCTCTGCTCAGAGCGGATTCGCCGCCACTTCCTGGCACCCGGCGCTCAAGGGTGCCGGTATCCAGCGGACGCGGGCTAATGGCCTGCACGCGCTACGCCATTTCTACGCCTCGGCGCTGCTGCACGCGGGCGAGAGCATCAAGGCCGTCGCCGAGTGGCTGGGCCACGCCAATCCTGCCTTCACGCTCCGCGTGTACGCCCACCTGATGCCCGACAGCCCTGGGCGCGCTCGAACGGCGCTGGACGCGCTGTTTGGCGGCTCCGACGCAACCGACGGCCCAGCGACGGCCCAGAAGGGAAGCTGATCTTCATATGCGCAGGTCGTCAGCGGTCGTTCAGGCTGAAGTGCATGTAGTCCTTCAACGTGCGCCAGCGTCCGCCCCAGGAGAGGCCGTTCGCCGTGAACGCGCGAACGGCGCCGGCCGCATGCATCATTCCGCGCCGGTACGGGGCTCGCGCCAAGAAGTCCACGCCGGAGCGCGGGTCGATGTAGGAGCCCCTGATCATCGGGTTCTGCACCGGGTTGACGTCGATGGCGAGCCCGTACGCGTGCTGCGACAGCGTCTTGCTCCCGGCCACCTTCCGGCAGCTGTAGCCCGAGGTCACGGTGCTCATGTCGGTGATCCACGGCGCGTTCAGCGACATCGGGCTCATACCCATGATCCGGAATCGCATCCGGTAGAGGCTCAGGAACGCGCGCTGGACCCGCTGGGCGATCGCCTTGTGGACCACGATGCTGCCGCTGCGGGCGGCGCCGTAGAAGTCGATGTAGGTGACCCAGACCTTGCGGAGGTCGGCCGGTAGCACGGGGCACTTCTTCTTCGGGTCCCAGTTGACCGCGGCCGGGGTGACCCGTTCGATCCGGGTGTGCCAGCCGGTGAGGAGCGTCGGTGGCTTCGCCAGGTGCAGGACGCCGTCGACGCTGGGCTGATGGGGCTTCACGATGCCGTTCCAGGCGCGCAGCTGGGCGGGGGTGATGTCGTACACCGCGGCGATCTTCTTGATGGTCTCGCCCGGCCGCACCACGTGGTACGGCGGTGTCGTCGACGCCGGCGACACCGGTGCGCGGGGCGTGGCCCGGGCCGGCGGGGCGGCAGAGAACGGGACGATCAGGACGGCGAGGAGCACGAGAATCTTCTTCATCACCACCATTACGCACCAGACAGCCATGATCATGGGCAGGAACGAGGAAAACGGGCGGACCGGTTCCGACGTCCCCCGTCTGAACGTCGGAGCCGGCCCTGCCGGCGTGTCCTGCCCCGTGCCCGTGGCGGCGAGGCGCGGGCCCGGACCGCCGGGCGCGTCGGCGAGCGGTCGGCTCGTCCCGTGCGCTGCCAGATTGCTGAGGGACTGCCCGGTCGGTCAACGGGCGGCCGCTGCGCGGCCGGGAAATTGCGGGATACGGAAGCGGGCCGGTGCGGTTTTGCGCAATGGCAAGCCGCAAATCCGGCAGCTCTGGACCGCCGGCGCGGGGCTGTGGTTGCATGCGGCCGAGATGAGGACACCCGAACGGAGCAGCCGCTTTGCCGAAGATCACCCTGTCCGACCGCGAACGTGAGCTGGTGGCCCTGCTCGCCCAGGGGCACACCGACATCTCGGCGGCCGCACAGCTCGGCATCAGCGCGCGGTCCGTCACGAACATTCTGCGGAGCCTCATGGACCGGTTGGGGGTCGACAACCGCTTCCAACTCGGGCTCGCGCTCGGCTTCCTCCGCAAGGCCAACGTTCCAAGTCCGTCCGTCGGAAGCGACGATTGACGTCGTAGATGAGAATCGATGGAGTGACGAGCTCTCCCGTTCCCCTCGGCGCCGCCGTACCCTCCCTGGTCCGTTGGGGACTGTCCAGCGACGCCGACCTCGTCTTCCGCACCCTCGTGACCTTCGGTCCGCGCACCGAGCGCACCCTGACCGTCGAGCTGGGCCTGCCCGGGCGGCGTACGGCCGCGGCGCTCGCCGAGCTGCGGGAATCGGGCGCCGCGGTGTCCACCGACGACAGTCGTACGACGACCCGCATCTGGACCGCCCGGCGGCCGGCGGCGGTCGTCTCGATGCTGCGGTCGCGGCGGCTGAGGCTGGTGGACGGGCAGACCAAGGCGAAGTCGCACCACGGCGTGGTGCACGCGCTGCGCAGTTCCGGCATCGGTGCCGCCCTTCCCCTGGGTTCCTTCCCCGGCCTGGCCGGCACGTTCGCCGACGGCATGCGCTATCTCCCGAGCCGCGAGCAGACCCGCGAGCGCCTGGTCGAGGTGCTCGGTGGCCCGCTCCGCGAGGTCATCTCGATGAGCAACGAGCAGGTCATCGACGCGACCTCCGCCCGGGCCGCCGCGCCGTTGGACCTGCAGATGTACGAGCGTGGCGTCCACCTGCGCGTCCTGGCCATGCCGCCGGCCGACGGCGACCCGCTCGACGTCAGCGGGCACCTCGTCAACGGCACCACCTTCCAGCGCCGGGAGGCCACGGAGGTGCCGCTCAAGCTGCTGCTCATCGACCGGCGGATCGCGCTGTTCCCGGCCGATCCGCAGGATCTGGAGCGTGGCTACCTCGAGGTCTGCCGGGCCCCGGTGGTGCAGGCGCTGGCCGGGCTCTTCGACCGGCACTGGAGCGCCGCCGCGATCACCCAGCAGCGCACCGTCGCGCCGATCGTGCTGTCCGAACGGGAGCGTGGCCTGATCACCCTGCTCGCCGCCGGGCACACCGACCACACCGCCGCCGAGCGCATGCGGATAAGCGCTCGCTCGGTCACCGGCATCCTGCGTAACCTCATGGACCGTCTCGGCGTGGAGAACCGGTTCCAGCTGGGGCTGGCGCTCGGCTCGTTGCGAGTCGTCGCGCCACCCTCCCTCTCGTACGATCCCGACATTCCCGATCCGGAGTCCTGATGTCTTCCCGGTTGTTCCTGGCCCTGTTCGCCGTCCTCGCCGCCCTCGTGCTCGCCCTCGGGGCGTACGCAGGCACTGCCCGGTCGTCCGGCGGCACTCCCGACCGCGTGGTCGTCGCGGTGACCACGCCGCCGCCGGACGACCCGAACAGCACCTGCATCGCCTGCGTCTAGTCGGACAGCCGGAGGTAGTCGAGGTTGAACCCACCGGTCTCGCAGTAGACGGTCACGAGCTGGTCGCCCGCGGCCAGATCGACCGTCGTGTGCACCGACTGATAGGTGCCCCAGCCTCCGGTATCCGGGACCGACACCCTGGCCAGGACCGCGCCGGCCGCGTCCCGGAAGGACACCGCGTCCGTGGCGACCGCTCCGGTCCCGTTGGCCACCCGCAGCTCCAGGTCGTAGGTGCCGGCCGCGGCGACGTCGACCCGGTAGGTGAGCCAGTTGCCGGGCGCGGTCCAGCCGACGTTGCGGCCGCCGCTGGCCGAGGGGTTGGTCTCGATGAAGTTCGGCCCGCCGTCGGTCCAGCCGTGCTGCCCGGTGTAGGCCTCGGCCTCGACCTTCACCCCGACCGGCGCGCCGCGCGGCACCACCGTGACGTGCACCGTCACCTCGTCGCGAGCCCGCCCGTCCGTGACGGAGAACGTGAGGTCCTGCGTCCCTGCGGTCGTCGGGTGCAGCGTCACCAGACCGGTCGCCGCGTCAACGGTGACGCCCTCGGGCAGGTCGACGGCATAGTAGGCGAGCCGGTCGCCGTCCCGGTCGGTGGCGGTCAGCCGCACCTGGGCGGTGCCGTACTGGTCGGCGGTCACGTCCGCGACCGGCCGCAGGACCGGGGCATGGTTGCGCTTGGGCGGGACATGGGCCTTCCAACGGTACGTGGCATACGAGCCGGCCGGCACCTTCACGACGAACGACCGCCCGGCGAGCACCACCCGTACCGTGGAATCGTTGGTGTTGGTGTTGCCGAGGATCGCCACGTAGTCGTCACCGTCGCGGTAGACGACGTTGCTCACCCCGGCGGAGGTCGCGCTGGACTCGACCCGGACGTGCCGCGGGGTCAGGTAGCGGGCGAACTGACCCATCGCGTACAGCTCTTCGCGTACCGTGAAATCCCGCGTCTCGGTGTTGACCTTGACCAGGCGGTTCGGCCACTTGGTGGTGCGGCCGATCTCTTCCCAGTCCACATTGTTGTCCCGCTTGTCGGTCCAGTGCAGCGTGCCGCCGTCCTGGTCGGTGGTCTGCGCCCACATGATGTAGGAGCTCGCGTCCAGCCGGAAGAACGACAGGATGGTCGCGGGGTTGAGATCGCTGGTCTCGGTCATGTGCACGGGCTTGCCGTACTGCTCGTACGCCTGCCGCATGACGGCCGGATCACCCCAGTACGGATGGAACGCGATGCCGTCCGCCGCCGCGAGCGCCTTCGGGTCGTCGAAGATCCGATAGTAGTTCTTGGTCGCCGTGCTGTTCGGGTCGCGCCAGTCCCAGAAGTTGAAGTCGTGCACGTAGAGGGAGGTCCGCAGCCGGGCGGCGGCCAGCTCCCGCTTGATCGCGACGGCGAGCTTCTGCTGCTGGGCGACGCTGATGTCCATGGCCGGGTAGACCACGTCCATGCCCGGCTCGTTCAGCAGGGTCAGGGCGTCGATCCGGATGCCCTTCCGGGCGTACGCCTGCAGGTACTTCACGTAGTACCGGGCGAAGACGTCGATGCAGTCGTCCCGCAGCTTCCCGGCCTGGTAGTAAGCGGTCGTGCTGCCGGGCAGCAGCGCCACCTCGCCGGTGAACTTGTTGTTCGTCTTCATCCACGCCGGGGCGCTCCACGCGGAGGCGAAGAAGGTGGCCCGCGGGTTGTAGCGCTGGATCAGCTTGACGGTGTCGACGATGTGCAGGTCGATGTCGCGCTTGATCGAGAAATGCTGGAGTCCGAAGTCCTCGGTCACCCCGGCGGGAAGCTCGTCGTACGACCAGAACGGCAGGTGCTCGATCAGGTCGGGGCTGCCGATGGTGAGCCGGAACCGGTCGAGGCCGGCCCCCGACCGTGGGTCGACGAGCAGGCGGACGGCCTCCTCGCGCTTGGCCGGGGTGAGCTTCCACAGGTTGGAGACGCTGGTCTCGTCGATGGAGAAGCCGATGCCGGCGTACCGCTGCCGGACCTGGCTCGGGTCCACGACGACGGTTGCGTCGGTGGGGGCGCCGGCGTCGCTGCCGACGTACGTGGTGGGGAGCGGCTGCCACGCCTTGGCAGCCCCGGCGGAATACGTCCCGGTGACGGGTTGACCGCGATGGGTCGCCGCGGCGGGTCCGACGGGGCTGAGCACGGTGGCGGCCGTGGTCAGGACCGCCAGGGCCGCGGTCAGGGAACGCCTCACAGAGCCTCCTCGAGGTATCGACGATCACTTATTTTGCACCTCGAACTAAGGGTCGGCAATAGTGCGGCGGCTCGCTGCGGCATCATCGGACCATGGCTGACGTGCTGCTCTTCCACCACGCGCAGGGGCTGACCCCGGGCGTCCAGGATTTCGCCGAGACGCTGCGGCAGGCGGGCCACACGGTCCACGTCCCCGACCTCTACGCGGGCCGGACTTTCCCGTCGCTCGCCGAGGGCGTCGATCACGCACGGCAGACCGGCTTTTCCACCATCATCGACCGGGGTGCGGCCGCAGCGACCGACCTGCCGCACGAGCTGGTGTACGCCGGCTTCTCCCTCGGAGTGTTGCCGGCTCAGCTGCTGGCCCAGACGCGCCCCGGGGCGAAGGGGGCACTGCTCTTCCATGCCTGCGTCCCGCCCGCGGAGTTCGGCGTACCGTGGCCGGAAGGCGTGCCGGTGCAGGTCCACGGCATGGACGCCGACCCCGAATTCGCCGCTTCAGGAGACCTCGACGCAGCGCGCGAGCTGCCTGGAGCTTCCCTGTACCTGTATCCGGGGGACAAGCATCTCTTCGCGGACAGCAGCCTTCCGTCGTACGACCCGCAGGCGGCGGCGTTGCTGACCTCGCGCGTGCTCGAATTCCTGCGACTGTGATCCAGGTCACTCCGCCCGCGGAACCGCAGGCGATCAAGTCGTCGTCTTGCTGGATGTGAAACGAACTTTGGACACCGAGACGGCCCCGACCACGCATCCGTGGGCAGTGCACACCGAGGGCTTGCGGGTTCGCGCGGGTCGGCATCTGGCTGTGGATGGTTTGGATCTGGCGTTGGGTACGGGTGTGCATGGTCTGCTGGGGCCCAATGGTGCGGGTAAGACGACGCTGATGCGTGCGCTGGCGACGGTGATCAAGCCGGCTGGTGGGCGGTTGTCGTTGCTGGGTGAGGACGTCGATGGCCGTGCCGATTTGCGGCGGGTGCGCCGGGGGTTGGGGTATCTGCCGCAGCAGTTCGGGTTCTATCCGCGGTTCACGGTGCGGGAGTTCGTGGAGTACATGGCCTGGTTGAAGGAGATGCCCAAGTCGGTGGTGGCGGGGGCGGTGCAGCGGGC
>NZ_JBITLP010000012.1:0-139164 GCF_044465265.1 Actinoplanes sp. NPDC049681 | reverse complement strand
ACGAATGGTCGAGCGACGCAAAATCTGATCTCCCCCGAGTTGTCCGGCCGCCTCATCGGCCGGGCATACGAAGAAGATTCACGGACCCGCGGTGCACGGTCAGGCTCCGCTACGGTGCCGTCCGGTTGCGCCGGGTCTGCCTCACCTCGGTGTGCGGCTTGATCGGTTGCCGACCGCCCGGGTTGAGGAAAGCCAGCGCACGACATGCCGAGGGTCTCCAGTCCGCGGGAAGGCGCATACGCGGTGGGTCGGCCTGCGCGGCTGCCGTCGGAGGTGGTCGAGCGGATCTTGGGATTCGGCGGAGGGTCAGCGCAATGAAGGGCTTGCCCCCCGCTCGCGCTTCGCGGTGCCGTCAGTGTGGGACAGGACCGAGGTCCGCGTGCAAGCCAAGGATGAGACCGGCATGAGCCAGCGAGCTCGCAATCAGGAAGGCCCGGTCCCCCATTCGGGGTCCGGGCCTCTGACGTGCGATAACGCTAGTAGCGGGGACAGGATTTGAACCTGCGACCTCTGGGTTATGAGCCCAGCGAGCTACCGAGCTGCTCCACCCCGCGTCGGTACAACCACCCTATCGCGGCGCTTCTTCGCCTGCAAAACGACCCCCCGTAACGTGGCCCACATCCGCCCGCGGCCCGCCGGTCATCCGGCGGGCCGCACAGGAGTCCAGGTCTTCGGTCCTCTCCAAGGAGGTGCCGACGTGCCCGGACGCCGGCGTCAGCCTCCGCTCGGAGTCGGCGCCGGCCCGGATGCCGGCGGCGCCGAAGCCGGTGCCGACGGCGGCGCGGACGGCCCGGCCGATGGCCCGTTGGTCCCGGATGCCGCCTTCTGCGCGTTCTGGAAGTTGGTCATCGCCGTGTCCAAGGCCTGCAGCGCCTGCCCGTACCGGGCGAAGTCGCCTGACTGCTGAGCCGCCTTCACGTCGGCGATGGCCTTGTCGAGTGCCGCTGCGGCCTGGGCGAGCTGCCCGGTCAGGACCGGTGTCCCGCCCGATGACGGTTCGCCGGTGTTGCCCGGCGTCGTGTTCGTCGGCTGGTTCTTGCCCTGCGCCACGAGCGCCTTCAGGCCTTCGTCCAGGTTGTTGGCCAGGACCGCGTATCTGCCGCCGTCGCCGTACGACATCAGCACCTTCTGGAGCAGGGGCGCGGCGTTGGTCTGCTGGCCGCTCTTCACGTACACGGGTTCGACGTAGAGCATGCCGTCGCCGACCGGGAGGGAGATGAGGTTGCCGAACAGGACCTGGGCCTGATTGTTCGTCTGCAGCAGGTTCAGCTCCGGCCGGACGGTGCCGTTGCTGGTCATCTGTTGATGGACCTGCGCCGGACCGGGGATCGCGGTCTCGTCCGGGAGTTCGAGCGCCTCGAGGCGGGGTTTGCCGTCGACGTACGAGCCGGAGATGATCGCCGCCAGGTTCTCCCGTTTGCTGGGCGTGACCGCGGACGTCAGCTGGAACTGGGCCTGGTCCTGGCCGGGCAGCTTGACGTTCAGGTAGAACGGCGGCTGCTTCCGCGGATCCGAGCCGTCCGGGGTGTTCGGGACCGCCCAGAAGTCGTTGCCGGTGAAGAAGTCGGCGGGGTCGGTGACGTGGAACCGGGTGAGCAGGTTGCGCTGCACCTTGAACAGGTCGGCCGGGTAGCGGAAGTGCTGCTCGAGCTCGGTGGGGATCTGAGCCTTCGGCTTGATGAGGTCGCCGCCGAACGCCTGGTTCCACGCCTTGAGGACGGGGTCCTTGTCGTCGAACTCGTAGAGCGTGACCGTGCCGTCGTACGCGTCGACGGTCGCCTTCACCGAGTTGCGCATGTAGTTGACGTTGTCCCGCGCGAGCGCGAACGTGCCCCGGTTGGTGAGCTCGTCCTGCGTCTCCTCCTGCAGGTTGATCCGCTGCGCGTACGGGTACGTCGCCGCGGTCGTGTACCCGTCGAGGATCCACTGGATGCGCCCGCCCACGACGGCCGGGTACGGGTCTCCGTCTATGGTCAGGAAGGGCGCCACCTTCTCCACCCGCGAGCGGGGATCGCGCACGTACATGACGCGCGAGTCCTTGTTGACCGCGTCGGAGAGCAGGAAGTTGCTTTCGGTGTTCTTGATGGCGAAGACGAGCCGGCGGAAGAACGAGCCGATCGGTACGCCGCCCTTCCCCTCGTACGTGTAACGCTGCTCGGCGTTGCTGTCGGTGGGCTGGGGACGGTCGAACTCGACGTTCTTGGCCTTGTCGGTCTGCCCCACGATCGCGTACGTCTTGGCCTGCTCGCCGTAGTAGATGCGCGGCTGGTCGACCTTGATCTGCTCGGTCGGCGACGAACAGTTGGCCGTACGCGCCCCGCCGCCGAGGAAGCCGGAGACGAAGTACGGCAGCCCACCGCACGACTGGTTGGCGGGAGCCGCGACAAGTCCGTACCCGTGGGTGTAGACCGTGTGCTCGTTGAGCCAGTTCTGCTGCTGTTCGGTGAGCGCATCGTTGTTGATCTCACGCACGCCGACGACGTAGTCCTGGGTCTTGTCCCCGACGGAGTAGCGGTCGACGTCGAGCTTCGGGCCGAAGTCGTAGAAGCCGCGGACCTGCTGCGACTGGGTGAACGCCTCGGACACCAGCTGCGGGTCGATGACGCGGACGTTGCGCGCACTGGGGTCGTCGGTCAGCGAGGGAGGCGGCACGACGCTGTTCGCCAGGTACGGAGTCACCTGCGTGTCGGTCAGCCCGAACGCGTCCCGCGTCGCCTCGATGGACCGTTTGATGTACGGCCCCTCCTTGTCCGCAAGGCTGGGCTGGACCTGGAAGTTCTGCACCGCGAGCGGGTAGATGCCGCCGATGGCCACGGCGGAGATGGCGAGCAGGGCCAGCGAGACGCCGGGCCACACCAGGTTCCGCATGACCGCGTTGGAGAACACGATGATCGCGATGGCGACCACGATCGAGATGTACGCCAGGATCTCCTTGGCCGGCAGCAACGCGTTGACGTCGGTGTAGCCGGCGCCGTACAGGCCGGGCGAGACGTGCTGCTCGAGCAGCAGGGCCCGCCGGTCGAGCACGTACGCGATCGCCTTGAGCAGCACGAAGACGGCCACGAGGGTGGTCAGGTGCGCCCGGGCCGCGGAGGTCATCCGGTCGCCGACGCCCTGCAGCCGCACCCCACCGAAGATGTAGTGCACGGCCAGCGCGCCGATGACCGACAGCACCACGGCGGTGAAGCCCACACCCAGCAGGTAGCGCAACAGCGGGTAGTCGAAGACGTAGAAGCCGACGTCCACGTTGAACTGCGGGTCCTTCACGCCGAACGGCTGGGCGTTCTGGAACAGCATCCAGTCCTTCCACCGGCTCTGGGCGGAGAGACCGGCGAAGAAGCCGATGACGATCGAGATGACGGCGACCCAGGTGCCGAGGCGTGGCTGGATCACCATGCGGTAGCGCTCGAGGGTAGCCTGCTCGGCCGAGTGCGGGCGCAGCAGCGGGCGCAGCCGGTACGCGAGGTAGAGGTTGACGGCGATGATCAGGGCCATGGCGAGGCCGATCGCCAGGAAGAGCAGCAGACGGGTCACCAGGACACCGGTGAAGACGCCCGTGAAGGCGACCTCGTCGAACCACAGGTAGTCGGTGTAGGCGTCGATGCCCCAGCCCAGCAACGTGAATAGGAGGAAAACCCCCACGAGGACGCCGACGGTCACGCGACCGCGCCGGCTCATCCTCGGCAGAGGACTGTTACGCATGACCACCGTGAACCCCACAAGAGTCTCAGGACCGGTTCTTCACTTTAGGGTGTTGCGACGTTCCGCTCGGGTTGCCTGTGGACAAGTCATGAAGCCGTGCACGGCGCCGGGGTGCCGCCGCTGGTGAAGGTCTTCAGCGCCGTGAGCGCGTCGTCCACCGTGGCGACCTTGGCCATCGGCAGACCCGGTACGGCGTTGCGCAGCGCCTCGGCACAGTTGTCCGCGGGCACCAGGAAGATCTGCGCGCCCGCGTCCTTGGCGCCGACGAGCTTCTGCGGGATGCCGCCGATCGGCCCGACGTTGCCCTCGTCGTCGATCGTCCCCGTACCCGCAATGATCTTGCCGCCGGTGAGGTCCTCGGGCTTGAGCTTGTCGATGATGCCGAGCGTGAACATCAGGCCCGCGCTGGGCCCGCCGATCTCGTCGAGGTCGATGGTCACGGTGAACGGATGGGGCTGGCGCTGGTCGATGGCCACACCGATCCGCGGCTTGTCGCTCTTCTCCACGCTCTGCGAGACGATCCTGGCCGTCCCCGGCTTGCCGGCCCGGGTGTAGCCGATGGTCAGCGACGTGCCGGCGGGCTTCGACTGGATCAGATCGGTGAGCTTGGCGGGGCCGGTGACCGCCTCGCCGTCGACCGAGGTGATGACGTCGTCCTTCTGCAGCACCCCGTCGGACGGGCTCTTCGGCGTCACGGAGGTCACGTAGGTCTGCACCGGGTAGCCGAGCTTGCGCAGCGCGACCGTCTCGGCACTGTTCTGCGAGGTCTTGAACTCCTCGGCGTTCTGCTGCTCGACCTGCTGCTCGCTCTGGTCGGGCGGATAGATGAGGTCCCGCGGCACGACCGCCTGCTCGTCGCTGAACCAGCCCCGGATCGCCCACACCAGTTCGACGCTGGGCTGGACCCCTACGGTGGTCAGCCGGAGCTGACCCTTGCTCGTCGAGGTGTCCGCCTTCGTCACCTGGATGACCTCTTTGCCGTTGTCCGAACCGAGCGTGTTGACCGTCGGCCCGGGCTTGAGCACCACGTACGGCAGGGGGATGGCCATGACTCCGACTGCCAGCAGTGCGGTGATCAGGGCGCCGAGGATGACCGTGACACCGCGACGTCTCATGCGCGTGACCGTACCAATTGACCCTGAGTTCTCTCTGAGCTGACACCGCCATTGGTCACGAAGGGGCTTGACGCGCGTACCGTTGGGGACGTGCCTGATATCCCGTTCGGCTTCAGCCTGCCGGGCGCCCAGCCGCCCGATCCTTCCGACCCGCAGCAGATGCAGCAGTTCATGAATCAGCTGCAGCAGATGTTCGCCGCGCCGGGGAGCGGCCCGGTCAACTGGGATCTGGCCCGCCAGGTGGCGGCCAGCCAGCTGAGCGCGACCGGCGACCCCTCGGTGAACATGTACGAGCAAAACGCCGTCTCCGAGGCCCTGCGCCTCGCCGACCTGTGGCTCGACCCCGCCTCCGCCATGCCCTCCGGCATCCGCGACGCGACGGCCTGGAACAGGAACGAATGGGTGTACAACACCCTCGACGTGTGGAAGAAGCTCTGCGACCCGATCGCGGGCCGCATGGTGGGCGCGATGGGCGACCTCGTTCCCGAGGAGGCCCGCGCGCAACTCGGCCCGATGCAGTCGATGGTCGCCACCCTCGGCGGCGCCCTGTTCGGCGGCCAGCTCGGCCAGGCCCTGGGCCAGCTCGCCGCGGAGGTGCTGTCCGCGGGCGACATCGGCCTGCCCCTCGGCCCGGCGGGCACGGCCGCGCTCGTACCGGCCAACATCAAGACGTACGGGGACGGCCTCGAGATCCCCGAGGACCAGGTCAGGCTCTACGTGGCCCTCCGCGAGGCGGCCCACCAGCGACTGTTCCAGCACGTCCCGTGGCTGCGCGCGCACGTGCTCACGGCCGTCGAGACGTATGCGAACGGCATCACGGTGAACCGGGAGGCGATCGAGGAGGCGATGAGCCGCGTCGACCCGACCGACCCCGAGTCGATGCAGGCCATGGCGCTCGAGGGCATCTTCACGCCGGAGGACACGCCCCAGCAGAAGGCCAGCCTCGCCCGCCTCGAGACGGCCCTCGCCCTGGTCGAGGGCTGGGTGGGCCACGTCGTGGACAGCGCGGCAGGCGACCGGCTTCCGTCGGTGGCGGCCCTCGGCGAAGCCTTCCGCCGCCGCCGCGCCGCAGGCGGCCCGGCCGAGCAGACCTTCGCGGCCCTCGTCGGCCTCGAACTGCGCCCGCGCCGGCTCAGGGAAGCATGCGCCCTGTGGACCGCGGTCACCGAGGTCCGGGGCGTCCAGGGCCGCGACGCCCTCTGGGACCACCCCGACTTGCTGCCGACCGACGAGGACTTCGCCGACCCGCAGAAGTTCGCCAGCGCCCAACCGGACTGGGACATCTCCGAGCTCGACGCCCTCGGTGACGGCGGAGAAGAAGAACCAGGATCAAAATCTTGATGTCGTAGCTCGGTGGGTGGTGCAGACCGCAACTCCCGTCGAGGCCGGGCGGGGGCCCAGCATGCGCTGGCCCTCGCCCTTCATTCTGCGTAAGTGGCAGCCGGGCACCCTGAGCGGTGGTTCAGCCACCCAGCAACGCCCGCGTGTTGTCCCACCCTTCGAGCGCGGGATCCAGCGTCGCAAGATCCGAAGGCCCCCGCAACCGCCGCCAATCCGGCGTCGACTCGACCAGGCTCGGCTGCGGCGCCGTCCGCCGCAGCGTCATCGGGGTGGCGGAGTCGAGATCGGCATCGGCCAGCCACCCGGGCACCGGCAGATTCGCGGCGACAGCGAGAACCCCGCCTCCCGGCCCGGAGGGCGCCACGGCGACGGGCTTACCGCTCAGCGGCCGCAACAGCTTGCCGAGGATCATCCCGGGCACGTCGGCAGCGTCCGCCGCCAGCACCGCGGCCTGATCGAAGCCGGCACTCTCCGCGGCGGTGAAGACGGGAAGAAGCGTCGGAGTGGGTACCTCGTAGATCGGCATGCCGGGCCAGGCGATCTCCTGGGCGAGCGGCATGTCCGCGGCGACGGCCGCGATGGCCGGCTCGGCCTGGGCCAGCCGGGCGAGCAGATCGACGACGTCTTCGGCGAGCGCGGCACGCCACGCGGCCAGGTCGACGCCGGGAGGACTCCAGGTCACGGGAGTCAGCAGCGCCACCACGACACGTCTGGTCACGCTGCGAGATTAGCCGCTGGGCCTCCTTGGACCCGCCGCGCGGCTCTTCAGCTCAGTCGTCGGCGAGGACGAGGCCCGTGGCGGCGGAGATGCCCTCCAGGTAGCCGCGCGCCCGCTCCGCCTTCGGATAGCGGTTGACGAGCTCCCAGAATGCGGCGTTGTGGCTGGGCACGACGAGGTGGGCCAGCTCGTGGAGCAACACGTAGTCGATCACCCAGTCCGGCATCTCCTGAATACGGTGCGAGATGCGGATGGTGCCGTCGTCGGGCGTACAGGATCCCCAGCGGCCGTTCTGATTGGTGACCCACCGCACGCTGGCCGGAACCACATCGTGAGCGTGGTCCGCGAGGAAGCGCGAGATCAGCTTGTTGGCACGCCCGAGCAACTCGTTGTCCGTGCGCCGGACACGTTCCTCACGAGCGGCCAGCCGGGCCAGCATTCGCGCGACCCACTCGGTCTCCTCGGCACGCGAGAACCGATCGGGAATGAGGACGACAACCCGTTCGCCCTCGCGATACGCGGACACCGTGCGACGACGGCGCTGGCTGCGCCGCACTTCGACGACAGGCTTGCGCGTCCTGCCCATCACAGGCTCGCGCGGCCCACACTAGGGTTCACATTGCGACGTTAATCCGTCAGGGCCAGGTCGCCGCAAGGGTACGGCAAACGACACGCACCCAATATGTGAGCTTCGCCCCACAAAATCCGAAAATATTTTCCGTACTGGAAACACGCACGGCGCAACGCGCCACGGTATACAACGCATGCTTGACCCCAGAGGCCGCCCTCAAACCTCCGGACTCCTGCGACTTTCTGACCTGGCCCCTCCATCCGTGTCCAGAGCTCCGAGAGACGCAGCCGCCGGGCTGCCCAGGCATGCTCCTCCACCGCCTACCCGCCCGCCTCGCGCCACCGACTCGCCGTGGGCCCACGCGCCTCCGTCCGTCGGCTCGTCCGCGGGCCAGCTCGTCGGCGCGCGCGGGCCTCGCTGTTGCGCCTGCCGGAGCGCACGAGGCAGGCCCACCGATCGGCTCGGCAGCTTGCGTCGTTCGGCATGACTCATCACGTTTCGGCCGTTCTGAGGTAATTCGTCGGCGTGTCCACCCGTATCTGCCCAAAAAGGGTCAAGCCGACCGGCAGACTCACGACGTCGGCGACACCGTCGACGCTGCGCTGACATGGAAATGGCCGGACCTGGGTAGTGACCGCCCGGAACGGGTGGCCACATCCACGTGGTCGCGGAGCGGTCCAGCGCCGAACACAGATTCGCGGCCTGTCGCCGCGAGCAGGGCCTCGGGGGTCCAGGTCACCGACCTGGCCGCGTCCCGGGGCATCGGGCCGACCCGGGCCGACAACATGACGAGGAGGAACCGTGGCCGACAACACGTACAACGGCTACTGCGTGAAGTGCAAGGAGAAGCGCGACTTCCAGGGCACCGTCGAGGTCTCGAAGACCGGCATGAACATGGCCAAGGGCAAGTGCCCGGTCTGCGGCACGACGGTCAACCGCATCCTGGGCAAGGCGAAGGCCTGACCGGAAGCACCGGAGGGCGGGGGCGACCACCCGGTCACCCCCGCCTCCCAGCACCAGCGCGTACGCCGGTCTTCAAGATCACACCTGCCTGACATCGGGATTCAGCACGGTGGCGCCGGGCCGGCTGGCAGACGGCGCCGGTTCACCCCCTCGGGCCATAACTGTGGTCGCCTGACGACGTTGAGTAGTTATCCACCATCGGCCCAGGCCTGTGGATAACTCGCGGATGCCTGTGGATAAGCGAGGACGGGCGTCCCTCGCGCCTGTGGACAACGAACTCGCTCCGCGCGGGGAACGTGACAACCTGTCACCCATGACCTGCCCGCCCCTGCACCGCCCGACCCTTCTCCCCGGCCTCTACCGCACCTGGCGAGGCGCCCGCACGCTGCAGCTCGGCCTGCGCCCCGGCACCGCCGTGCTCATCGATCTTCCACAGCGCGAGACCGCCCGCCTCCTGGACCTGCTGGACGGTTCCCGATCGGAGCGAGACATCCTCCGCCGGGCCGCGACCGTGGGAGTGCCTCCGTCGGACGCCCGGGCCCTGCTCGATTCGCTCCACCAGGCCGGCCTCGTCGTCCCTGCGCAGAGCCTTTACCCCTCACCATCAGCCGCCGTGCACCTGTCCGGCGAAGCCTTGACGCTCGCCCTGCCCCCAAGCCCACCGCCGGTCGCCCCCGGAGCCGTGACGGGGCCGTCGGCCCACCCAGCAACCGGCTCCGAGTCACGTCCACCCGGCACCTACGCTTCCGGCCCGTCTCTCCATGTCAGCCAACCTGCGGCGGCGCTCCGGAAGCGGAGAGGAGCCCGGATCACCGTCGCGGGCCGTGGCCGGCTTGCCGCCGGCATCGCGGTCGCGCTCGCCGAATCGGGGGTCGGACACGTTCACCCCGATCTGCCGGGCACGGTCGGCCGCCAGGACCGGCTCGCCTCTCCCCTGCGCGACAGCGACCTCGGCAGGCCTCGAGCGCAGGCGGTGACCGAAGCCGTCCTGCGAGCGGTGCCGGGCACCGAGACCCGATCGATCCGACGGGGTGGCGCCTCGCTCGTCGTCCAGCTCGACCACGACCAGCCCGTTCCCTTGCTGGCAGCCGCGTACGCACAACGCCGCCAGCCGCACCTGAAGGTGGCGATCCGCGAGGCCACGCCGGTGATCGGCCCGCTCGTTCCGGCATCCGGCGGCCCCTGTCTGCACTGCCTCGACCTGCACCGACAGGAGCGCGACCCGCACGCCGACCGCCCCCAGCCGCCTCCGCGGGACGACGAGCCGTGCGCGGTGGCCACGGTCCTGGCGGGTACCGCGTACGCGGTCGCGGAAGTGCTCGCGTTCGTCGACGGACGGACGCCGGAGACGCTGGCGGCTGAGGTCGAGGTCAGCGCCCCGGGCCGGGTACGCCGGCGCAGCTGGGTCCCCCACCCGGACTGCTCCTGCATGCGGAGATCGCGCCGGACGCGCAGCGGGCCTGACCAGGCATTGGGTGCGGCATGACCGGAAACGGTGGTCGAACGCAGGCAGCCACCGACGACAACCGCGCTCCTGGGACGACGCCGAGGACCCGCTCGGGACGCCGCCGGCGAGGCAGCGAGATGAGGCTGCGACGGAGCCGGACCAGAAACGCCCGCAGGACGGGGAAACCGCTCGGAGGGCCGGGACGGTGGCGAGGACGTATCCGAAGGGGGCCGGCGGGCGGCGGGGATGTGTGCACGGCGTACCGGAAGTGGGCGAGATCGGTGAGCATCCGCAAGCGGATCGGTGGAGGGCGGTCGAACGGCGCTGCATTGGGCACAATGATCTGGTGACCGACATCCCGCGTCGTGCGGCGTCCCGGACCGCGAAGCTTGCCGCACTGCCTCTCGGCTTCGCTGGGCGGACCGTGCTCGGGCTCGGTAAGCGGGTCACCGGGATCGCCACCGACGTCATCTCCGCCGACATTCAGCAGCGCACCGCGGAGCAGCTGTTCAGCGTGCTCGGGCAGCTCAAGGGCGGTGCCATGAAGTTCGGGCAGGCGCTGTCGGTGTTCGAGGCGGCGATGCCCGAGGAGATGGCCGGGCCGTATCGGCAGGCGTTGACGAAGCTGCAGGAGGCGGCGCCGCCGATGCCTGTGGCGAATGTGCACAAGGCGTTGGCCGAGCAGCTGGGGGCGGACTGGCGGGAGAAGTTCGCCGAGTTCGACGACAGCCCGGCCGCGGCGGCGAGCATCGGGCAGGTGCACCGGGCGGTGTGGAAGCTGCCGCCGAGCCGGAAGGGCGCCAAGCCGAAGACGCTGCCGGTCGCGGTCAAGGTGCAGTATCCGGGCGCCGGGGAAGCGTTACTCGCGGACCTCAAGCAATTGGGGCGGCTGGCCGGGATGTTCAAGATCATCCAGCCTGGCATGGACATGAAGCCGCTGCTCACGGAGTTGCGGGAGCGCATCACCGAGGAACTCGACTACGCGATGGAGGCCGAGACTCAGAAGGCTTTCGCCGCGGCGTACGCGGGGGATCCGGAGATTTTCGTGCCCCGGGTGGTGGCATCGGCGCCGCGGGTGCTGGTCACCGAGTGGGTCGAGGGGACGCCGCTGTCGAAGGTGATCAGCGACGGTACGGAGCCCGAGCGGGACGAGGCCGGGCGGCTGATGGCCACCTTGCACTTCTCCGCGCCGGCGCGGGCCGGTCTGCTGCACGCCGATCCTCACCCGGGCAACTTCCGGATCCTGCCCGACGGGCGTCTTGGCGTGATCGACTTCGGTGCGGTGGCGCGCCTGCCGGACGGGCACCCGGAGCCGATCGGCCGCCTGGTCCGGTTCGCGCTCGAGGGCAATGCTCAAGCTGTCGCCGACGGGCTGCGCGACGAGGGTTTCATCAAGCCGGACGACGAGCTGGACGCGCAGGCGGTTCTCGACTTCTTGCGGCCCATGATCGAGCCGGTCGCGGTGGACGAGTTCCGGTTCACCCGCAGCTGGATCCGCTCGGAGGCGACGCGGCTGTCGAGTCCCCGGTCACCGGCGTTCCAGCTCAGCCGCAAGCTCAATCTGCCGCCGTCGTACCTGCTGATCCACCGGGTGACGCTCGGCTCGATCGGGGTGCTCTGCCAGTTGGAAGCGAAGGCGCCTTATCGAGCGATCCTCGAGAAGTGGCTGCCGGGATTCGCCCCCGTGGCATGAGGGGCGGCTCGAGCCAGGCGGCTGACGTGCGGGGCTGACCCTTCTGTACCAGGTCCGGAGCAGGCGGCAGAACCATCTGGGATGCGGTCACGGGCGCCCGGTCGGCGATCTTCGCTGGCAGACACCCGTACACGCTCAGCGTGAACTTGGTTACAGCCGATTGTCTCTGTGGGACCTGCACAGGGAATGAGGATGGTGCGCATGGCTGCGGTGGCGAAGGACGGTTCGATGCGGCACGCGCCCACCGCGGAGCCCGTCGCCGGCACGATTGCCGGACAGCGCGCGTTCGTGGCAGCCGGCGTGGTCGTGGCGGCGTACCTCGTCGTCGTCACCGTACAGCCGTTCGGCGAGCGCGGAATGACCGCCTTCGGCGACCTGTCGCTGGCCGCGGCGTCGTCGTTCGCCGCCGTGGCGTCGTTCGTCATCCGGGCCCGGACCCTCGGGGCGGCCCGGCGCGGCTGGATGTTGATCGGCGCCGGCATGGTGTCCTGGACGCTGGGGCAGCTGGCCTGGAGCTACTACGAGGTGGCGCTGCGGGTCGAGTCGCCGTTCCCGTCCGTGGCCGACCTCGGCTACCTGCTCACCGTGCCGCTCGTGCTGGGCGGGATGGCCGCCCTCATCACGGCCCGGCGGGGCGCCCTGCGCACGCTCCTCGACGGGATGATCATCAGCGGTTCGCTGCTGGTCGTCAGCTGGGCCTTCGTGCTCGGGCCCATCATCGACACCGGCGGCAACACGCCGCTGGAGTGGGTGGTCGTGCTGGCCTACCCGATCGGCGACGTCGCCATGGCCAGCATGGCGCTCATCCTGCTCGGGCATGTCCACCCCAGGGAACGCGGCGCGGTCGCGTTGATGGGCTTCGGGGCGCTCGGCCTAGCCGTCGGGGACAGCTTCTTCGCGTACCTGGTCAACATCGATGCGTACACCGCCGGCGGCCTGCTCGACCTTGGCTGGTTCGGCGGATTCATCCTCATCGGGCTGGGTGCGCTGCGGGCTCGCGCGGGCGAGTCCCGGGGCGACACGGACCTCAACGCGCCGCTGTGGGTGGCGCTGCCGTACGTGCCACTGGCCATCGCCGTCTCCACCTCGATCACCCTGACGCTCACGCACGGCTGGATCGGGCCGTTCCTGTACCTGCTCGGGGTCGCGGTGCTGCTGCTGGTCGTCGTCCGGCAGCTCGTCAGCGTCCGAGACAACCTCGTACTCACCCGCCAGTTGCAGCATCTGGCGTTCCATGACCCACTGACCGGCCTGGCCAACCGGGCGCTGTTTCGCGACCACTCCGAGCTGGCGGTGGCCCGGCAGAACCGTACCGATGAAATCCTCGCCGTCATCTACGTCGACCTGGACGGCTTCAAGCAGGTCAACGACCGGCTCGGCCACGCCGCCGGCGACAGGCTGCTCATCGCCGTCGCGAACCGGCTGCGGGAATGCGTCCGCACGTGCGACACCCTCGCCCGCCTCGGCGGCGACGAGTTCGCCGTCCTCGCCGACCCGATCAGCAAACCCGGAGACGCCGAGCACATCGCCCAGCGCATCGTCGAGGCGCTGCGTCCACCGTTCGACCTCGACGGCCACCCGGCGGTCATCGGCGGCAGTGTCGGCATCGCCATCGGCCGCCCGGGCAGGGCGAGTGCCGACGAACTGCTCCGCCTCGCCGACCACGCCATGTACGAGGCGAAAGTCGATGGCAAGGGCCGCTACACGGTCGCCCCGGAGCCGCTCGCCGACGCCGCCATCGGGGGCCGCTGAAAGCGCCGTCCGCCATCGGGCTTGATGTGGAATCGCGCCATCAACGCCGAGGAAGCCGGCCGAGAAGCCGGTCCGACAAAGCGGCCGGCGGAAAGGGCCCGCACGGAAAGGGCCCCGCCCGCAGTGAGCTGCGGACGGGGCCGTGCGGTTCATCGTTCGATCAGAGGCGTCCACCCAGTTCACGGGCGGCCCGGTGCCGGGCCTCCATGGCGATCTGACGTGCGGGACGGTGCGCCTCAGGGTGGTGGTCGGCCTGAGGCCGACGCATTCGTGCTCGGGAGAGCGCTTCTTGGATGAGTTTCATCTTCGGGGTTCCGTTCGAGGTCATGGCTACGTCTTCCGTCTTCCGGTAAGGGGTGGTGAGGGTGGTCATGTCATGCGGCCAGTCGGACCGAGTTGCGGGTCTCGAGGCCGTTCGCCGCGAGCCGCTCCTCCACCTCGACCGCGAGCTCGGCGTCGCGGGCGACGTCGACCTTGCGGGGCCGGCCACGGGGCCGCTTGCGCGGAACCACGGCGCCGCGCTCGAAGATCTCGCCGCCCCAGACGCCCCAGGGCTCGCTCCGCTCGACCGCGCCGGCGAGGCACTCGACGCGCAGCGGGCAGTCCCCGCAGAGCGACTTGGCCAGCTCCAGCTGGGCCGGGGAGTCCGAGAACCACAGGTCCGGGTCGAACTTCCGACAGGGCAGGTTTGCCTCGATCTCGACGCTCACGTCGAGCGGGGCCAGCGCCAGACTCATAAAGCCCGGTCACCTCTCTCTTTCTCTCGATCTTCTGGATCGTTGGTGCTGGTGGAGCACCGGCCGGTAAGCCGGCAAAAAAGTAGGCCGCGGATCCCGGTTACGGGTTCCGCGGCCTCGAGGTGAGCCGGAGGTCTGGTTTCTCAGACCGGCCTTCCTCGAGGCGGGACACCGCTGGCACCATCCGTCAGTCGACGCTTCATGGCGATGCCGTTGCTGCCCACGAACCCAGTGGTCCCGTTGCTTCCATCGACGTCCACCAGAACCCGGACCAGCTCGGCCTGGATCTGGACCTGGTGCGCCTGCGAAGCCGGGGCCCGCTCGGCGGCCAAGATCGTCACGGGGGCGGATTCCACCTTGAGGGCGGACTTCGCCACGGGGACGGTCGGGAGCCACGAAGCGGACGGAGCACAGGCAGGGGTAAGCGGCATCGACGGTCGCTCAGTCATGTAGAAGATCTCCATCGGTCCCACCTCCTCCAGTGCTTGCACTCGTTCCGAAACCCCGTTGAGCATGCCGCTCGCCAAGGTGTGACCTGAGGCTATGCCGTCCCTGCAAGGGAGGGCAAACGAATTAACGGACTAGTTTTCAAAGTTTTCTGCGGCCGCGTCCGCCGGGCTCGCGCCGCCGACCAGAGCGAAGACCGCGGCGCCGTACTGGGCGAGCTTGCGGGGGCCGATGCCGGCGATGGCCAGCAGCTCCGGCGGGGAGCTGGGGCGGCGCTCCGCGATGGCCACGATCGTGGCGTCCGTGAACACTACGTATGCAGGGACTTTCTGCTCGGCGGCGGCCTGCGCGCGCCAGGTCAGGAGGCGCTCGTGCAGCTCCTCGTCCAGGTCGGACGGACAGGTGGGGCAGCGGCCCAGCTTGCGGTCGGCGCCGGCCAGGAGGGTGGCGCCGCAGACGCGGCACGAAACGACCTGCGTACGCCGGTTGACGGGTTTCCGACTGGCCGTACCGGCCTTCTCGAAGGTGCGGTGCTGGGTGTCGGTGAGCTGGGGCAGGAAGCGGCAGGGGCGGCGGGTGCGTCCGCCGGATGCACGGGACTGGCCGTACGACAGCCAGAGCCACTGCCGCGCCCGGGTCACCCCGACGTAGAGCAGGCGGCGTTCCTCCTCCAGCTGCTCGGGGGTCTTCGCGTACGTGGTGGGCAGCGTGCCGTCGGCGAGCCCGACCAGGAACACGGCGTCCCATTCGAGGCCCTTGGCGGCGTGCAGGGAGGCCAGCGTCACACCCTCGACGGTCGGGGCGTGCTGCTGCTCGGCGCGCCGGGCCAGCTCTTCGTTGAAGGCGGAGAGGGAGACGTCCCGCTGGACCGCGCCCGCCTGGCCGACCGGGAGCAGGGCGGGGCTGCGTTCGTACTCCTCGGCGAGGGCGACCAGGGCGGCGAGCGCCTCCCATTGCTCGCGCTGGGCGCCGCCGGCCGGGGGTTGGTCGCGGGCCCAGCCGGTCGCCGCGAGGGCATCGACGACGGCCTGGACCAGCGGGGTCTCCCCCGGCGTGGAGCGCACGGCCGCGCGCAGGGCGATCATGGCCTGGCGCACCTCGGTGCGTTCGAAGAACCGCTCGGCGCCGCGGACGACGTAGGGCACCTCGGCCTCCGCGAGCGTCTTCTCGTAGGTCTCCGATTGCGCGTTCGTCCGGAACAGCACGGCGATCTCGCTGGCCGGGGTGCCGGCGGCGATCAGCTCGCGGCAGCGCCGGGCCACGGCGACCGCCTCGGCCGGCTCGTCCGGGAAGATCTTGAGGTCGGGCTCGGCGCCGGGCGGACGCTGGCCGACGAGCTCGAGGCGCAGCTTCGCCTCCGTGCCGCGGGCCTGCCTGATCACCGCGTTGGCCAGGCCGACCACCTGCGGTGTGGAGCGGTAGTCGCGGACCAGGCGTACGACGACGGCCTCGCGCCGCTGGCGGGGGAAGTCGACGAGGTAGGACGAGGTGGCGCCGGTGAACGAGTAGATGGTCTGGCTGGCGTCGCCGACCACGGTGAGGTCGTCGCGCCCGCCGAGCCAGGCGTCCAGCAGGCGCTGCTGCAACGGGTTGACGTCCTGATACTCGTCCACGACGAAGTGCCTGTATTGCGAGCGGACCTGTTCGGCCACGTCGGCGTGCTCCTCGATGCCCCAGACGGCCGCCCGCAGCATGTCCTCGAAGTCGATCACGCCTTGGCGGCGCTTGAGCGACTCGTACGCGGCGAAGATCTCGGCGACCTTCGCGGCCTCGTACGGCGGCTCGCGCAGCGCCTTGGTGGCCGCCACGACGTATTCCCCGGGTTCGACCAGCGAGGACTTGGCCCACTCGATCTCGCCGGCGAGGTCGCGGGCGGCGGTGCGGTCCGCTCGCACCCCGGCCCGGTTGGCCGCCAGCACCACGAGCCTCGTCTTGCTCTCGACCAGCTCCGGCATCGCGCGTCCCTCGAGCAACCGGGGCGCGAAGTAGCGCACCTGGCGCAGGGCCGCGGCGTGGAAGGTGCGGGCTTGGACCCGGCCGGCGCCGAGCTCGGTGAGACGGGCGCGCATCTCGGCCGCGGCGCGGGCGGTGAAGGTGACGGCCAGGACGTGACGGGGGCTGATCTCCCCCGACAGTGTTCGATAGGCGATGCGATGGGTAATCGCTCGTGTCTTACCCGTGCCGGCCCCGGCCAGGATGCAGACCGGTCCCGCGGGGGCGGTCACCGCCCTGCGCTGATCGGGGTCGAGCCCGGCGAGCACGCGTTCCGCTGTCACAACCGGGAATCATGGCACCCGGGTCCGACGTTTCCTCGGATGGCGTAGTGCCATGTGACCTCTGCGAAGGGACCAACCGATGTTGACCATGTACTCGACCCCCTGGTGTGGCTACTGCCACCGGCTCAAGTCGCAGCTCGACCGGGAGGGCATCGCGTACGACGTCGTCGACATCGAGCAGGACCCGAAGGCTGCCGACTTCGTGATGAGCGTCAACGGCGGCAACCAGACGGTCCCGACGATGCGCTTCGACGACGGCACGACGATGACCAACCCGTCGATCGTCCAGGTGAAGCAGCACCTGGCCGCCCTTTCGGCGTAAAGAAGCCCGCACCGGCCCGTGGCGGCGGGCGCGGTGCGGGAGCATGCCTTCAGTCCGTTTTTGGGTGGCGGCGGGGTGGTCGGACGGGCAGGGGCAGCGGGCCGGGCGGGGAGAGCCGACGCCGGCCCGCTGCTGGTCTGTGATTCAGGGAATGAGAGCGGGAATGCTCGAGTCGAGCAGGCCCTGACGCTTCAGCTCCACGTAGAGCGGGGTGCTCTCCGGGTAGTGACCCCAGGCGTGGTCGCCGGTCCCGTCGCCGGCCCCGCCGAGCAGCTGCCGCTGCACCGGGTTGAAGGTCTCCCATTCGGGCGTGCCGGGCAGGTGGGCGACCTCGTCGCGGCCGGCCACCCAGCGGTACGTGTATCCGAAGAAGGCACCCACCCGGGTGATCGGCGAGTAGTTGTCCGACCGGGCGTGCCACAGGCGCCGGTCGAAGACGACGAGGTCACCGGGGTTCGCGGTGATCTGCAGCGCGCCCTCGGGCTGCGGCCACGGCACGCCGCGCGACGGCGGCCCCGGCAGCCAGTTGGTCAGGTGGCTGCCCGGCAGCACGGTGAAGTTGCCCCGGCCGGTCTCGGAGACGTCGGAGAGCCAGTACGCCAGCTTGACCGACATCATCGGCCGCGGGTCGGTCTCCAGCTCACGGTTCTGGCGGCCGCCGTCCTGGTGCCAGTGCCACCAGTCCTTCTGCTTCTCGTGGATCTGCGGGTGCACGTCCACGTGCGAGTGATAGACGTGCACGTTCCAGCCGAGCATCGACCAGATGTACTTGAAGGCCTTCGGGTGGTCGAGCAGAAACGCCAGCTCGGGGTTGTTGGTCACCGCGGAGAGCTGGTGCAGCGCGCCGGTCGGCCCGAGGCCACCCTCGCGCGCGGCTCTTTCCTTGGACCTCAGGATCGCGGTGCGCGCCATCGCGACCTCGTCCTCGGTCAGCACCGAGGGAATCACCAGGAAGCCGTCGCGCTGGAACTGCGCACGCTCCTCGGTGGTCATGGGCGTCCACGTCTGCTCGGCAACCAGGCTCATGAAAGGGAACCACCTCTCCGTGTCTTCACTTCAGACGCTGGAGCCTGCTCCCACAGTTGCAAAGTTCCTGTGAAGAACTCTCTGATTAGAGAAACGTGAAGCCCTTATCGGCAGGAATCCCCCAACCACCGCTCAATGAGATAAAAAGCGATCGAGGCGCGCATGGGCAGATTCATGTGTACGCCCGAAGCCGCGTCCACGTAATCCCCGGCGATCATCCGGGCGACGTCCCCACGGGTGAACCACCGCGCCTCGTCGATCTCCTCGGGGTCCACGACGATCGCCTGGTCCCGGTCCGCCTCGGCGGTGTACCCGAGCATCAGCGAGCCCGGGAACGGCCACGACTGGCTGCTCTCGTACCGAAGGGATCGGAGCCGGAGCCCGACCTCCTCGCGGACCTCGCGGACGACGGCGGCCTCGGCCGACTCGCCGGGCTCGACGTAACCGGCGAGGCAGGAGAAGCGCCGGACCCCCTCGACCGCGGGCCACGCGGCGTTGTGGCCGAGCAGGCAGCGCCCCTCGGGGCCGGGAACGCCGTCGTGGACGAGCACGATCATCGCGGGGTCGGTGCGCGGCCACATCTGCCGGCCGTCCGCGTCGACGCGCGACCAGCCCGCCTCCACGACCGTGGTCGGCTGTCCCGACCGCGGCGAATACCGGTGGGTGGCGTGCCAGTTGCCGAGCGCCGCGGCGGTGGTGAAGATGCCGGCGTCGCGCGGGTCGAGCCGGTCGCCGATGTCGCGCAACGTCCGCCGCTCGGCGCCGGGCACCTCGGGCAGCGGCGCGTCGACCGCGAAGATCGGCACGCCGGCCGGGTCGACGCCCAGGAACAGCCGCTCGCCGTCCGGGGCCGCGTCGGCGCCGACGAGCACGAGCGCCGGGCTGTCCGTGGAGGCCCCGGACACCAGCGCGCTGCCCCCCTTGGCGATGTCGATGACCACGACCAGGCCGGTCTTCCACGCCTCGGCCAGCCACGCCTCGTCCTGGCGGCGGTGCGCGGCCCGGTCCAGGCTGGTGCGGGCCAGCGGCGGTCCGTCCCGGCCGGGCTGCTCGCCCACGTCCGGCTGTTCCTCGGCCAGGTCACTCATGGGAGCCGCGCTCGACCGCGGTGAGGGCGGCCAGCTGACCCTCGACCTTCTCGGCGTCGCCCAGCACGACCGACACGGCCCGCGAGGGCGCGAGGTAGCGGGCGGCGACCTCGGCCACCTGCTCCCGGGTCGCCGACGACAGCGCCGCCGAGTGCTCGGTCAGGTAGTCCAGCCGCAGGCCGAAGCTCGCGTAGATGCTCGCCAGCCCGGCCAGTCCGGCCTGTGTGGACATCCCGAGGCGCAGGGTGCCGAGGGCGTACCGGCGGGCCTGTTCCAGCTCCTCCTCGCCCGGCGGAAGGCTCGCGATCCGGCCGAGCTCGTACAGGGTCTCGAGCATCGCCGGGCCGGTCACCTCGGTGGCCACCTCGGCCGCCACGACCAGGGCGGAGCCGGCGAGGAAGTGCTCGATCGCCGTGTGCGGGCCGTACGTATAGCCTTTGTCTTCGCGAATATTCTCGACCCAGCGCGAGGAGAAGTAGCCGCCGAAGACCATGTTGGCCAGCTGCAGGGCCGCGTAGTCGGGGTCGGTGCGCGACACCGCCGGCAGGGCCATCCGCAGCGAGGACTGCACGGCTCCCGGGCGGTCGACCAGCAGCAGCGGTCCGGGCTCGAGCGGAGGCGTGGCCGGCACGTTGCCGTCGCGGCCCGCGCCGATCCAGCCGCCGAGCGCCTTCTCGGCCGTGTCGATCGCCTTCTCGACGTTGATGTCGCCGACCAGCACCAGCACCGAGCCGTCGGGGCGGACCCGGTCGGCGTGCAGGGCCCGCAGCTGCCCCGGGCGTACGCCCCGGACCTGCTCCGGCTCAGGGGTCTGGACCGCGTACGGGTGGCGCCCGTACATCCGCTTGAGCAGCGCCGTGCGGGCCAGATGGGCCGGCTGGCTCTGGGCGACCTGGATGTGGTCCACGAGCCGGTCCCGTTCGGTGGCGACCTCGTCGGCCGGGTACGCCGGATCGGTCAGCACGCCGGCGAGGATCTCGAGCATCCGGTCGAGGCCGGCGGCCAGGGAGTTGCCGGTGATGAGCAGCCGGTCGGGGTCGAGCCCCGCCGAGAGCCCGCCGCCGACCGCCTGCAGCTCGGCGGCGATGTCGATGCTGGACATGGTGGCCGTGCCGGTGAAGAGCGCCTGCGACAGCAGGGTGGCGCGGGCCAGCGGTGCCCGCCCGAACGGCACGCGCAGCCGCAGCTCGACCAGCGGCACGGCGGGCCGCCGGATGGCGATGACCGTCAGGCCGCTGCTGAGCGTGCGCTCGGCCTGCTTGGGCAGCTTGATCTTCGAGTCCGGCACGAGGTCCGGCAGGGTCCTGTTGCTCACTGGTTCACTCCGGGAACGACCTCGACGGTGGCGCGGTGCTCGGGCCGCAGGGCGGCGGCCGCGGCGACGATCTGCGCCTCGGTGACCTCGCCGACCAGCTTGGGCAACTCGTTCAGCAGCTCCGGACGGCCGCGTTGCAGCTCGAGCACCGCCATGGGCAGCGCGCGGCCCAGCACCGCGTCGGTGTCGCGGAGCAGGTGGGTGGCCATGCGGGCCTGGGTGCGCGCCAGCTCGCCCGGCGCGAGCCCGCCGGTGGCGAGCCTGTCCAGTTCCTCGTCGACGACCCGCAGCACCTTGCCCGCGTCGCCGCCCGGCGGCATGTGCGCCTGCAGCAGCAGCGCGGTGGGGTTGCGCACCTGGTATTCGTCGCCCATGAAGCCGATGTAGCCGCCGATGCTGGTGACGAGCCGGTCGCGCTGCACGAGCCGCTCGACCAGCCGGGACGCGTCGCCGTCGGTGAGAACCTCGGCCAGCACCACGTACGGCAGGTAGTCGGCGAACTCGGCGATGGGGTCCGGGACCCGCCAGCCCGCCGCGATGGCCGGCAGCGGCGCGAGCCGGTCGACGTAGCTCTCCCGGCGCTCGGCGCTCGGCCCCGGCTCCGCGAAGTCCGGCAGCTCCGGTCGGGGCCGGGCCGGCACGTCGCCGAAGTGGTGCTCGATGAGCTTGGTGGTGGCGGCGACGTCGAAGTCCCCGGCGACCGCGAGCGTCGCGTTGCCCGAGGCGTAGTACTTGCGGAAGAACTCAGCGGCGTCGTCGACCGTCGCGCTCTCCAGGTCGGTGAAGGAGCCGTACCCGTCGTGGGCGTTGGGGAACGTCTCGAACATCACCGGCGGCAGCTTGAGCCAGGGGAAGCCGCCGTACGGCCGGTTGAGGACGTTGACCCGGATCTCCTCCTTGACCACGTCGACCTGGTTGCGCAGGTTCTCCTCGGTGAGCCGGGGCCCGCGCATCCGGTCGGCCTCGAGGAAGAGCGCGCGTTCGAGAGCGCCGGCCGGGAGCACTTCGAAGTAGTCGGTGTAGTCCAGATGGGTGGAACCGTTGAAGCTGCCGCCGGCACCCTGCACGTGCCGGAAATGGGCGAGCTTCTCGAGGTTTTCCGAGCCCTGGAACATGAGGTGCTCGAAAAGGTGCGCGAAACCGGTCCGGCCCTCGGGCTCGGAACGGATGCCGACGTCGTAGACCACGGCCACGCCGACGACGGGTGCGCTGCGGTCGGGCGTGAGGACCACCCGCAATCCGTTGTCGAGGGTGAACCGTTCGACCGGGTACTTCGTCGCGGGGATCTTCATCTTTCGGGCCACCCCAAGAATCTATCCCCCCGGCACGGCGTCCGGCCGGTGCGCCCGGTCACCGTCTGGAGCCACAGTGCTAGTTTCGCGTAACGGCGTCCACGACGTCAGCAAATGCATCGATATCCGCGGGGGAATTCCATGCCGGTTGAGCTGCGACTGCAATGCGCGTCGAGCGAGGACGCCGAGTCGCTGCACCGGTGGCTGCGCGGCGAGCAGGCGGTACGCGTCGACGGCCACCTCTCGCGGGCCCGCAGCACGGATCCCGAGACGATGGGCACCCTGCTCGACGTGCTGACCCTCGTCATCGGCAGCGGCCTCTCCGCCGGCCAGCTGGCGCTCGCGGTCGCCTCCTGGCGCGACTCCCGCAAGCCGTCCCCCAAGGTGACGATCGTGCACACCGCCGCGGACGGGTCGACCACCCTGATCGAGGCCGAGGACCACCGCACCCTGACCGCCGCCCTCCAGCAGCTCGAAGAGCGCGAGCAGCAGTGACCCATGAGTGACGTGGCGGATCCGGCCGGCTCCCAGGTCGTGCTCATCGGCGTCTCGGCGTACCGCAGGCTCGCGGAGCTGCCCGCCGCCCGGCGCAACGTGACCGACCTGCGCGACCTGCTGAGCAGTGAGGATCTGTGGGGTGTGCCGGCGGAGAATTGTCACGTGCTGGTCGACCCCGAGGACCCCGCCGAGGTCAGCCGCGCGATCCGCAGGGCGGCCGCCGCGACCGAGCGCGACGGGCTGCTGCTGGTGTACTTCGCCGGGCACGGGCTGGTCGACGCGGACGACGACAACCTGATCCTGGGCCTGCCCGGCTGCGACCCCGAGGTGCCCTACGAGCGCGGGGTCCCGTACGAGTGGATCCGCCGCGCCGTCGCGGACACCCGGGCCCGGCGCCGGGTGGTGATCCTGGACTGCTGCTACTCCGGGCGCGCGGGCGCGGAGATGGGCGGCGACAGCACGGGTACGGACGCCGTGGCCGACAAGGCCGAGGCGGAGGGCACCTGCCTGCTCGTGTCCGCACCCGCCAACCGTCCGGCCATGGCGCCGCGCGGCGAAACGCACACCGCGTTCACCGGTGAGCTGATCCGCCTGCTGCGTGACGGGCTGCGTCCGCCCCCGCCGGAGGCCACGCCGCCGGCGCTGTCGGTCCACACCATCTGGCGGACGGTACGCCGGGCGATGCTGCGCCGCGGCTTCGAGCGGCCGGAGATGCGGGCGCGCGACGCCGGCGCGGAGATCTGCCTGGTGCACAACGCCGCCGCGCCCCGGCGCAACCTGGCCGGCAGCGTGCTCTACGCCGCTCCCTGGTTCGTCGACGAGGACCTGGGTCAGCGAGCCGTCCTGGTGCTGCGGCACAACCAGACCGGCGCGCTGGGCGTGTGCATCACCCAGCCGGCCGGCGAGCTGCCCGGCGACTTCCCCGCCGCGTGGCGCCCGCTGCTGCGCAACCCGGTCATGCTCTTCCACGGCGGCCCGGTGGCCCAGGACGGCTACATCGTCGTCACCCTGCTGCGCGCGGGTGCCACGAAACCGTTGCGGTTCTCTCCCGTACGCGACCGCCTCGGCACGATGCACCTCTCCGGCAATCCCGAGGACGTCACGGACAGCGTCGACGCGATGCGGGTCTTCGTCGGCTACCTCGGGTGGCGGGCGGGTGAGCTGGAGGAGTACCTCGACCGCGGCGCGCTGATCGCCAGCCGGCACTCGTCGCGGCAGGTGTTCACCGAGCGCCCGGGCGAGCTCTGGCAGTCCCTGCAGGCGGGCCGATGACGTCGGTGGAGCCGGACCCGGCGGGCGAGGGCCTGAGCGCGGGCGAGCAACTGCTGCTGGACAGGCTGATGACGGCGCTGCACGACGCCGACCAGATCACCCTGCTGCTCGGCTCGGGCGTGACCGCCGCCGCGGTGCCGGGCGTACGAGGCGTGCTGGAGATCGCCGACAGTTACGCCGCCGGGCGCAACGACGACGGTGCCCTGGAACGGGCGCTCGCCCAGGCGCGCTCGGAGCTGGTGGGGGCGCGGCCGATCGACGTCTACCGCGCGTACCGGCGGGTGTTCACCGACTGGGTTTCCGGCGGGGCGTTCGACGTCATCGCACAGCAGGCGGTGCTCAAGGCGTACGCCGCCCCGGACCCGATGGAGTCGCCGCTGGCCACCCACGGGCTGGGCCAGCGGCTGGAACGCGGCGTCGGCGAGGGGGTGGAGAACGACCGCTTCTCCTGGTCGCTGCCGCGCGGGGTGCAGGCCCTCGGGCACCTGCTCGCCCGCATCCCGGAGGCGTTCGACCACCGGCTCCTGACCACGAACTTCGACCCGCTGCTGGAGATCGCGATCCGCGACGCCGGGGGCCGGGCGGTCAGCCTGCCGCTCGACGTCCGGGGAAACCTCGGCCACACCGGCAGCTCGGACGGCGCCGTACGCGTCTTCCACCTGCACGGCTTCTGGCGTCCCACCCTGCACGTCCGGGGCCCGCAGCTGCTGCACGACCCGGCGCTGCTCACCGGCAACGCGCCCCTGATCGCGGCCGCCGCCGACCTGATACGAGGCGACACGGTGTGCGTGATCGGCAGCAGCGACTGGGCCGGCACGATCACCGCCGCCCTGGCGCGGACCCGGCCGATGCGCGTGCTGTGGGCCCTCAACGACGCCGACGCGGCGACCGCGCTGAGCACCGCGGAGCGGCTGCGGGAGCAGACCGGCGTGGCGGTGGAGTGCTTCCCCGGCGTCGACTCCGAACGGCTGTTCCCGGCGCTGGCCGAGCGGGCCCAGGTGCCCGTGCCACCGCGCGCCACCGGGCTGAAGAACCGGGTCCGGCACCACAGCTGGGAGCGGCAGCTCGTGTCGCAGCCGGGCACCCTGCCGCCGCGCGACGTGCCGGGGCTGCTGCTCCAGCTGGAACGGCGGTTCGGCTGGGTGACCCAGATGGGCGGCACGGTCCAGCCGATCCGGCTGCTGTGGCCCGTACGCCTGCGCCCCCGCGCCTCGGTGATCCACATGGTGCAGGCGTTCGTGGCGGGCGCCCTCGCCCGCCTCGGCGTCGAGGTCCGGGTCTGCATCGACGACGTGGGCACCCGCGACCACGAGGCGCAGACGGAGTTCCGGGCGGATCTCGACCGGTGGATCGACCACACCGGCCACGGCGCCGTACGCGAGTTCGTCAGCCTGGCGGAGTTCCTCGACCAGGGCGCCCGGCATCCGGCGGCGGGCAGCCCCGAGGAGCTGCTGCGCCCGACGGACCCCTGGTCGGTGGCGCGCACCTTCTACGGCGAGCACAACCCGTCGCTCTACAGCCTGCTCGCCGCGGTGAAGGCCGTGCCCAACCTGACGTCGTGGGACGAGCTCGAGAAGAACGCGTGGCCGATCGTGCAGTCGGTGCTGCGCACGGATGCCCGCAACCTGTTGACGCCGCTCACGCTCTGGCCGTACCTGAACAGCATGCTCCTGGAGAGCGCCACCAACGACGTCATGACGCTGGGCGGGCGCGACGAGGCGATCCTGTGGGCCCAGTGGCGGCAGACGTTCGGGTTCGGGCCGGGGCACCTCTACAACCCGTACATCAAGAATCTTCAGCACGACGCGCACATGCTGCGCTGGTCGTCGCAGGAGGAGCTGAGCCGGCATCTGCATCGCAGCCGGGAGCTGCCGGGCTGGGACGTGGAGGGCAGCTACATCCCCTGGCTGTTCCAGAACGCCCTGCTGCTGCCCGGCTACCTCAATCAGGAGCCGGTCCCGGAGACCGAGGACTTCCCGCTGGACTCGTGGGCGGCGTTCGTCGCGGCGATCGAGGACGGCAAGCCGGTCCTCGACGACCTCGCCGCCCGGGTGACGGCACTGTTTCTGAGATGACACGCTTTGGGGCCGTTCGGCGGTCGCGCTCTTGGCGGTACGGAGCTAGCGTCGTACTCATGACTGCCACCGTGTTGGAGCGCGTCGGACATAACACCGCGACCGTCGACGACCACGCGGAGCTGTGCATCACGGCGCTCGGGAGTGATCTCACCGCGTACCTTGCCGGGGCCGCGACCGTCGCCGAGTTCGAGTCCTGGTTCGCCGCGCCGACCCGGCCGGGCTATCTGGTACGCCGCAGGCTGGCCGCCGCCGCGGAGATCATCAGCGTCTTCGAGACCGCCAACCGGACCGGCCTCGCCGCCGCCTGGCTGCGCGAGGTGGACTCCGACGGCTACGTGCCGGCCCGCGTCCTGCGCCTGTCCGAGGGCGATGAGACCAGCGTGAAGGCCCTGCTCGAGACGGCAGCGGCCTGGTCGCTCAGCCCCGCGGCAGCGTAGCGCCCGTCGCGTCCTCGAACGTCGCCAGCGAGCCGTTGAGGTAGCGGCTCGCGTGCCCTGCCAGGTCCACGTGCGCCCGGAAGTGCCGCAGCACCGCGCCGCGTACGCCGATCCGCGGCAGCGTGAACGTCTTCTTGCCGCCGACGGTCACGTCCTCGACCGCCAGCTCGCCCTTGGCGCTGATCAGCAGCGTCGAGTTCGGCGACCGGTGCGTGCTGGTCACCCGGATGTCGATCGCGACACCCTCGGCGGCCGTACGCCGGACCAGGTCGTTCAGCAGCTCGTGCACGTTCGCCGGCGCGAGCAGATCGGCCCGGCGCGGGTCGGCGGCCTTGCCCACCGGCACGACGACGTGCAGCACCCAGGTGGTCACGCCGAGGCGCACGAGAAGATCACGCAGTGCGATCAGGGAGTCGGTGGCGAGATTGCGCGCCGTGATCACCGTCTGGACGCTGCACGGGATACCGGCCCGCACCGCCCGCTTGATCGCGTCCCGTGCGTAGACGGCGGAGCTCGTGCCCGGTGGCACGAACCGCCGGTTGCCCGGGCGCAGCGCGTCGTTGACCGCCGGGTCGGCGCTGTCGAGCGATACGCGTACGTGCACCCGATGGCGCAGCAGCAGCGGCACGATCCGGCTGAAGTCGCCGACCCCGGAGGTGTCGAGCACGATCGCCTTGCCGGTCGCCGCCAGCCGCTCGACCAGCCGTTCGGTGCGTTCGATGCGGGCCAGCGGCTCGCCGCCGGTGACCACGCCGACCATCGCCGGGGTGGCGCCGGCCACCCGCAGCACCCGGTCGAGCCACCGGTCGTCCTCGCGGTCGCGGTAGCCGGCCATCAGGTCGTCGGCGTGGCAGTAACCGCAACGCAGGGGGCAGAACGCGGTGGCGAAGCAGTTGACCACCAGCGGCGCGTCCACCAGCGGCAGGGCATCGAGGCACCCCACAACGGACCGTCCGAAGAACGCGCGGCGCGGGGTGGCCGGCTCGGTGTCACAGATGCCCAGCTCGGCCAGCGTACGGATCTCGTCCGCGCAGCCCTCGACCCGGGCGGACCGGCCCCCGATCCGGCGCAGGACGGCCTGATGCACCGGATCGAGGGCGAAGAAGTGGTCCCGGGCGGGTACGTAGGCGATCGGCCCGCGGACCCGCACCCCGGGCGCCCGGCGGACGACTAGCACCGGGAAATGGTGACACAGTCCGTAGTCATTCCCCGGTTACGCACGCGCTGTTTCACTCGCAGACGAGTTCGACCTTCTCGGCCACCGGGATCTCCTCGGTGTCGTCCCAGTCCGCCACGGTCACCTCGCCCAGCAGCTGACCCGCGTTCAGGTCGTCGATGCTCGCGGCGTCGCCGCAGCCGCGGCCGTCCCACTCGATCTCCGTGTCGTCGGTGACGCTCACGACGACGGTGAAGCCGTCGGCCACGGTGTAGATCAGCAGCCCGCTGCCCGCGTCGAAGGACTCGACCGTGCCGCCGTCCGCGCCGACCACGATGTCGTCGCCGTCCTCGCCGTCCTCGCCGTCGTCGCCGTTCTCGTCCTCGTCCTGCCAGGGGTCCGAGCCGCGCCTGCACTCGTCCTCGTCGGTGAACCCGTCGCCGTCGCTGTCCTCCGCACCGTCGAGGACCCCGTCGTCGTCGCTGTCCGCCTCCTGCGGGTCGGTGTCGAGGTCGAACTCGTCGCGGTTGCTGAGGCCGTCGTCGTCCAGGTCCTCCGCGCCGTCGAGCACGCCGTCGTCGTCGCTGTCGGCCTCGAGCGGGTCCTCGTCGACGAGGAATTCCTCGACGTTGGTCAGCTCGTCCTCGTCCGGGTCCTCCGCGCCGTCGGACGTGCCGTCCCCGTTGGTGTCGGCCAGCTTGGGCCGCGAGCGGACCTCGTACTCCTGCTCGTTGGTCAGCTCGTCGCCGTCCGGGTCGGCGTCGGCGTCGTCCCGGGTGGGGCGCAGCTTGTTGGCGACCTCCCAGCCGTCGGGCATGCCGTCGCGGTCGGTGTCCGCCTTGCGGGGGCGCGTACCGGCCCGGTACTCGGCGAGGTTGCGCAGCTTGTCGTGGTCGGCGTCGCCCTTGGCGTCGTTGCGGTGCGGGTTGAGCCCGTTGGCCTTCTCCCACTTGTCCGGCATGCCGTCGCGGTCGCTGTCCCGTGCCGCGCGCCCCCGGTCCGATCCTTCCTTGCCACCGGCAAGGGCGGGCGACGCCATCGGCAGGGCGCCCAGCGCGGCAGCGGTAACGGCCAGGGCGAGCTTCAGGGGACGCTTCACGGGGCGGTCCTTCCGGCAGGTGACGGGGGTTACCGACCGTACGGCCGACGGTGGCGCCGCAGTAGGTCCGGGACGCGACTGCCACCGTCCTGCCACCGAATCGCTCCCGAGTCGCTTTCCTGCCCGTTAGGGCTACCCGGCACGGGTGACACGGTTCCCAGCATCCGGTTCGGGGTTGACGCAGTAATCCGACCTGATCCAGTATTCCCATCCATCAGATAGAGAAAGCAGAGTTTGCGTTTCGCCGGACCGAGAGGACATCCCCCGTGTACGTCTCGGCACGCACCGACTACGCCGTCCGGGCCATGCTCGCGATCGCCGCCGCCCATCCGCACCTGGTCAAGGCGGCGGGCCTGGCCGCGGCCCAGGACATCCCGCTCAGCTTTCTCCAGGGCATCCTGCTCGATCTGCGCCGCGCGGGGCTGCTGCACAGCCACCGCGGCGTCGACGGCGGGTACGCCCTGGCCCGGCCGGCCGACGACATCACCGTCGGCGACGTCGTCCGGGCCGTCGGCGGAGCGCTGACCACCATTCGTGGCCTGCCCACCACGACGACGACGTACCACGGGGTCGCGACCGGCCTCAAGGACGTCTGGCTCGCCGTGGAGGAAGCCATCGAGGGAGTCGTGAACCACCGCACCCTCGCCCAACTCACCGTCTCCGCTTAGGAGTATTCATGAAATCCCGCACTCTCCGTGCGTTCGCCGTTGCCGCTGCCGCCCTCGTGTCCGCCGCGACGCTGACCGCCTGCGGTGGCGACGACGCCGCCGCGAGTGGCGAGGTGAAGACCCTCCGGCTCGGCTACTTCCCGAACATCACCCACGCGCCCGCCCTGGTGGGCGTCAAGAACGGCCTGTTCCAGCAGGCGCTGGGCGACACGAAGCTGGAGGCGAAGACCTTCAACGCCGGCCCGGCCGCGATCGAGGCGCTGTTCTCCGGCGCCATCGACGCCACGTACATCGGCCCCAACCCGGCCATCAACGGATGGGCGACCTCCAAGGGCACCGCGCTGAAGATCATCGCGGGCAGCACCTCGGGCGGCGCCGGCCTCGTCGTCAAGCAGGGCATCAACACCCCCGCCGACCTCAAGGGCAAGAAGATCGCCACGCCGCAGCTGGGCAACACCCAGGACGTGGCCCTGCGTGCCTGGCTGAAGCAGAACGGCCTCAACGCCGACCAGCAGGGCGGCGGCGACGTCTCCGTGCTGCCGCAGGACAACGCGACGGCCGTGCAGGCCTTCGCCCAGGGCGCGATCGACGGCGCCTGGGTGCCCGAGCCGAACCTGAGCAAGATGGTGCTCGAGTCCAAGGGCAAGGTCCTGGTCGACGAGAAGACCCTCTGGCCCAACGGCCAGTTCGTGACCACGCACCTGATCGTCAAGCAGGAGTTCCTCAAGAACCACCCGGACATCGTCAAGAAGCTGCTGCAGGGCCACATCGCCGCGGAGAAGTACATCGCGACCGACAAGGCCGGGGCGCAGAAGGCCGCCAACGAGCAGATCGCCGCCCTGACCGGCAAGCCGCTCAAGGACGAGATCCTCGCCGCCGCCTTCAAGAACCTGACGTTCACCAACGACCCGATCGCCTCGTCGCTGTACACGAGCGCCAAGCACGCCGAGGACGTCGGCCTGCTCAAGCCCGTCGACCTCAAGGGCATCTACGACCTCGGGCCGCTCAACGAGCTGCTCAAGGCCGACGGTCAGCCCGGCGTCAGCGACGCCGCCGCCTCCTGATCGCCCGCCGGCCGGGCCCGCACCGCGAGCCCGGCCGGCACTCACCTGCGGAGAACCATCATGAGCATCGCGGAAGCCACCGATCTCAGAACCGAGGTCGTACGCCTCGACCACGTCTCCAAGCAGTACGGCTCCGGCGGCAACGCCCTCCTCGCCCTCGACAAGGTCTCGCTGACCGTGCGCAAGGGCGAGTTCGTGTGTCTGCTGGGCGCCTCCGGCTGCGGCAAGAGCACGCTGCTCTCGCTGGTGGCCGGCCTCGACCGGATCAGCGGCGGCACGCTCGACATCGGCGGCCGGCACGTCTCCCTCATGTTCCAGGAGGCGGCGCTCTTCCCCTGGCTGTCGGTCGCCGGCAACGTCGAGCTGCCGATGCGCCTGCGGGGCATCGGCAAGCGCGAACGCCGGCAGCGCGCCGAGGAGCTGCTGGAGGTCGTACGCCTCAAGGGCTTCGGCCAGAAACGCCCGCACGAGCTCTCCGGCGGCATGCGCCAGCGCGTCGCCCTGGCCCGCGCCCTCGCCCAGGACGCCGACGTCCTCCTCATGGACGAACCGTTCGGTGCCCTCGACGCGATGACCCGCGACATCCTCCACGACGAGCTGGAGCGGATCTGGCGCGAGCAGGAGCTGACGGTCCTGTTCGTCACCCACAACGTGCGCGAGGCGGTCCGCCTCGGCGACCGGGTCATCCTGCTCAGCAGCCGCCCGGGCCGGGTCATCGAGGACTTCCCGGTGCACCACGAACGGCCCCGCCGCATCGACTCCCCCGAGGTGGCCGGCCAGGCCGCCGAGATCACCGACCGGCTCCGCGCGGAGGTCGCCCGCCATGCCAATTAAGTTCCCGTCGGCCCGCGCCGGCCTCGAGGGCACCACCCAGGAATTTCCACCGCCGCCGGAGAAGCCGAAGGATCCGGATCTCGCCGCCGCCGACCGGGTCACCGGCCTCGACGCGCTCGAGCTGGGCGGCAAGAGCGACAAGCCGTCGCTGGGCGTACGGATCTGGCGCAGCGCCTGGCCCAAGCTGCTCGCCGTAGCGATCGTGCTGTTCGCGTGGCAGCTCGTCGTCTGGGCCGAGTGGAAGCCGGTCTACGTGCTGCCCGGCCCGGTCACCGTCTTCAAGGACCTCGGTGACGTGGTCACCACTCTGGACTTCTGGGGCGGCGTACGGCTGACCATGACCCGGGCGCTGACCGGCTTCGCCCTCGCGGTCGCCATCGGCACGATCGTCGGCGCGGCGGTCTCCCGCTTCGCGCCGCTGCGCGCGGCGATCGGCTCGCTCATCACGGGCCTGCAGACCATGCCGTCGATCATGTGGTTCCCGCTGGCCATCCTGCTCTTCCAGATCAGCGAGAGTGCGATCATGTTCGTGGTCGTCATCGGCGCCGCGCCCTCGGTCGCCAACGGCCTGATCAGCGGCATCGACTACGTCCCGCGCACGTGGCTGCGGGTCGGGCAGGTGCTCGGCATGTCGGGCTTCGCCAAATACCGCCACCTGATCCTGCCGGCCTCGCTGCCGTCGTTCATCTCGGGTCTCAAGCAGGGCTGGGCGTTCTCCTGGCGCAGCCTGATGGCCGGCGAGCTCCTGGTGATCGTCCCGGGAGCGCTGTCGATCGGCGTACGGATGCAGCAGGCCCGCGACCTCAACGAGTCCAGCCTGGTCATCTGCTTCATCATCGTGGTGCTGGTGATCGGCATCCTGATCGACGTCCTGTTCAACGCCGCCGACAACGCCCTGCGCAAGCGCTGGGGTCTGACCGGCTCCTGACCGCTCAAAGGGGGCGTACGGACTTCAGCACGTCCTCCACCACGTAGTCGAACTGCTTGTGGGTGCCGGGAATCGACACGTACAGCACCGCGGCGGTCGGCTTGCCGACGTCGATGATCGCCACGGCCGACAACTCGTCCGTGGCGGTCAGGCCCGGTGACTTGAAGTGCAACCGGAACTCGCTGACCCAGGCCGGCCGCCCGCCCAGCGTGGTCATCTCGTCGCGCAGCGACTCCAGCTGGTTGGGCTGCGGGTAGTACTCGGCGCGGACGTCGGCGGCCACCTGCCGGCCGACGCATTCCAGGTTGAGCGTCACGGCGTCGTTGTCCGCCGCCGGCACCGCGGCCGACAGGATCGACGCGTGGTACGTGCCGCCGGAGTACACCTCCGTGACGAAGTGCTGGCCCACCTTGTAGGGCACCTCGAGCGTGCCCGCGCGCCAGACGGTGTCCCACGGGACCCACGGAGCGCCGTACTTCTTGTAGGAGATGCCGGCCTCGGTGTCGGTGGTCCGCTCGCCGGTCACCGGCGACACCGGCCCGGGCTTGCCCGTCGGCCCCGCGCTGGGCGGCACGGTCGGCGCCGGGCACATCCGGGCCAGCGGCGGCCGGACGTCGGTGGGCGCGGACGCCTGGCTGCCGAACGGGTCACCGTCCGAGCCGAGGACGACGGCCAGGATGATCGTCAGACCGATCGCCAGAATCGCCCCCGCGACCCCGCCGAACATCATCATCTGTCGCCGGCGCCGTCGTGGTCCGTCATCGCCGGGCGGCTCCGGCGGCGCCTCGGGAGGCGGCAGAAGCGGGGGTACGCCCTGAGCGGTCACCGTCCCGGAGGCCCACGGACCACCCGGCCGCGACCAGGCGGCGGTGGAAGTCTGCGTGCCCTCGGACATCATCCCAGTGAACACCACGCGGGCGGGTCATGGGTGACCGCCCGCGGCTGGGCCGGATCAAGATCAGCGGGCCAGCGCCGCACCCGCCTCGGCGGCCGGCGGGATCGTCTCGACGACCGACGGGCCGGCGCCACCGTAGTCGACCCCGCCGTACCAGGGCGTGAACGCGACGGCGAGCACCAGGGCCAGGCCGGCCACTGCCAACGCGAACACGATCGCGAGCTCGCGACGTCCGGACACGGTGTTCATGCAGGGCCTCCCAGGCAGTGCCGTCCCCTCGGCCTCCTCAGGGTGGACCAGGGTGCGGCTCGGCGCAGTCACCCTTAAGACGCAGCGGAACCCGGATGGGTTGCAAATTCCACCCAGGAAGATTTCATCAACCGCCGGTACCGTAACCGAATGGAAATCGTGTATCCCCCGGTCATCGCTGCCGCCAAGACGATGTTCCGGGTCCTGGACCTGCGGATCCAGGTCGACGGCGCACACCACATCCCGGCGACCGGCGGGGCGGTGCTAGCGAGCAACCACGTCAGCTACCTCGATTTCATCTTCTGCGGCCTCGGCGCCCAGCCGGCGAAGCGCCTGGTCCGGTTCATGGCGAAGAAGTCGGTCTTCGACCACAAGGTGAGCGGTCCCCTGATGCGCGGCATGCGGCACATCCCGGTGGACCGCAAGGCCGGCACGGCGGCGTTCCACGAGGCCGAGAAGGCGCTCAAGAACGGCGAGGTGGTCGGCGTCTTCCCGGAGGCCACGATCAGCGAGTCGTTCACCGTGAAGGCACTGAAGTCAGGCGCGGCGCGACTGGCGCAGGCTGCGGCCGTACCGTTGATCCCGATGGCGGTCTGGGGCCCGCACCGGCTCTGGACCAAGGGCCGCAAGAAGGATCTGACCAAGCGGCACGTCCCGGTGATCATCAATATCGGCGAGCCGCTGCCGGCTCGCGAGGACGAGACGGCGGACGATACGACGGCCGTCCTGCACCGGCGGCTCACGAAGCTGCTCGACGAGGCGCAGGCGGCCTACCCGGAGCAGCCGTCCGGGCCCGAGGACCGCTGGTGGCTGCCCGCGCACATGGGCGGGACGGCGCCGCGGCCGGAGGACGTCGGCGACCCGGCCCGCCTGGAGAACTGAGGCCGGCGCCCGCCCGGTCGCGTGACCGCAGGGCGACACCACCGGAAAGCATTCCGGCGCCGGCCCCATCGGGACCGGCGCCGGAACGTCAGCGCGAAGCTGTGATCAGAGCGGGCGGATGTTGGCCGCCTGCGGGCCCTTCTGGCCCTGGGTGACCTCGAACTCCACGCGCTGGTTCTCGTCCAGGCTGCGGTAGCCGGAGGTCTGGATCGCGGAGAAGTGGGCGAAGACGTCGGCGCCGCCGTCGTCCGGGGTGATGAACCCGAAGCCCTTGTCCGCGTTGAACCACTTCACAACGCCGGTAACCATGATCGTCTCCTCGACGGTCGATCGCTCCAGACCATTATGGACAGGAGCGAGGTGGTAAGACCCGTTTTTCCGGGACTCGTGTCGCCGTACTGATCGCCCGTACCGGAGAAACCCGGGTTACGACAAAGAGCGCCTGGGGCAGACTTCCCCACAGGCGCTCCTGAGTACTTGGGAACCAAACTGACACAACGGTGGGAGCCTAGCACGGAGGAGGAGCGCCGACGGTGATCCGCGCACAAGTGGCACAGGAGCTCAAGGACGCCGGCCTGATCTGGAAGCCGGCGCCCGGGGACCGCTTCGTCATTCCCGACCGGGACCTCGACGAGGACGTGTTCGTCCTGAGCAACATGACCATCGAGGTGTACCCGGTGCCGGAAGGCCAGGTGATCGGCTTCAACGGCACGACGGAATGGGCGCTCGACGACGTCGAGTTCGGCGAGGCGTTGTGGCTGCCGCGCGAGGATCAGCTCCGGGAGCTGCTCGCGGGGACGTTCCGGGCGTTACGCAGGACCGACACCGGCTACGACGTCGACATCACCCTCCTGGGTGAGGACCGTACGTTCACCGCCGGCTCGCCGGAGGACGGGTACGCGGCGGCTCTGCTGCACCTGCTCGCCGCCGCGGGGCTGTGAGACACGCCTCAGTCAGGAGGATTCCGGGACGTCGGTGATGAGAGCGGCCAAACCTTCGGCATCCAGGAGGTCGGCCGGGCGGACGGTCACGCCGTCGCGGACGTAGTGGAAGCCCGCCCGCACCCGCGACACCGGAACCCCGGCCAGCGTCGCCCACGCCAGGCGGTACGCCGCGAGCTGGACCGTCGCCGCAGCGGCGTCTGCCGCGGCTGGGCGCCGGCCGGTCTTCCAGTCGATCACGTCGTAGCGGCCGCCTGGCTCGGCGAATACCGCGTCCATCCGGCCCCTGATGACGACGCCCGCCACGGTGGTGGCGAACGGGACCTCGACTTCCGCGGGCGTACGGTCGGCCCACTCGCCGGCCAGGAACGCCTCCTGCAGCGCGGCCAGCTCCTCGTCGGCCGCCGCGTCGTCGTCCGCGGCGCCGGGGAGCTCGTCGAGGTCGAGGAGGCGTACGGACCCGAACCGCTGCTCCAGCCAGGCGTGGAACGCGGTGCCGCGGCGGGCGTACGGGGCCGGGCGGTGCGGCAGGGGGCGACGCAGGGAGCGGGCCAGCATTTGCGGGTCGCGGCGGAGGACAACGAGCTGGGAGACCGACAGGTGCGGGGGCAGGGCCACCTCGAGCGGGCCGTCGCGCCGGGCGCGTTCCTCGCGCTCCGCCAGCAGCAGCGTCGCCTCACGGCGCCAGCGTGAGATGTCCGGATCACCCTGGTCGTCCGCCGGGCCGCCCGGCGGCTCGCCCTCCGGCTCGGTGCGGTCGTCCGCCAGCCCCACCAGCTCGGCCGCCAGCCCAGCGCGGGCGCCGACCTCCTCGTCACCCTCCGCAAGCTCCGCGAACGCCAGCGCGTCCTCCGGCGTCGGCGCCGCGATCATCCGCCGGATCAGGTCCGCCGCGGCCGCCATGGCCGGCCGGCGAGCACCCAGCGGATCCGACGGCCACTCCGCCGACGCCACCAGCTCCGCCGACGGATTGGCCGCATCCCCCGGTGGCTCCGGCGCCCAGTGCTCGACGACGCCCGCGCCCTCCTCGCACGAGGCCCGGATCTCCTCCAGGAACACCGACGGCCCCCGGGGGCGCTTCACCCCGTCGCCCCACCAGTACCCCGACGCCAGCAACAACCGCCGCGGGCGGGTCACGGCCACGTACGCCAGCCGGCGCTCCTCCCGCTCATCGTGCTCACGCCAGGCTCGGCTGAACGCCCCGAGCGCGGCGGCCGCGTCCTTCTGGTCCACCGCCTCGGACAGGTCCAGCGCCGGGAGGCCCGCCGCATCCCCGCGCAGCGGGAAGGGCAGAACCCCGATGCCGCCCACGTAGTTGTCGGAGCCGCGGCTGATGCCGGGCCAGACGTTCTTCGTCAGGCCCGCCACCGAGACCACGTCCCATTCGAGCCCCTTCGCGGCGTGGGCGGTCAGCACCTGGACCGCGCCCTCGACCACGTCGACCTGCCCGGGGGCGAGCCCGCGTTCCTCCTCCTCGGCCGCGGCGAGGAACGCCAGGAAGCCGGCGATGGTGCCGCCGTCGGTGTCGCTCGCGTACCGGGCCGCGACGTCGCCGAGCGCGTCCAGGTGGCCGCGGGCCAGGCCCGCGTCGCCCGCGCCCCAGCCGCGGACGGCCACCTCCACGTCCAGACCGATGGTCCGCTCGATGTCGGCGACCAGATCGGGCAGCGGCTGGTCCAGGCGGTGCCGCAATTCGGCCAGCTCTTTGCTGTACGCCCGCAGCCGCGCGTACCCCTCCTGGGAGTACTGCTGGGCCGCCCCGAGATCGGCCATGGCCTCCACGAGCGTGGCGTCGTCCAGCCGGTCCCCCACGACCTGCTGTGCCTCGTCGTCACCGGTGGTGCCGGCGACCCGGGCGGCGGCGATCGCGCGGGCGCGGCGGTGCAGTGCCACCAGGTCCCGTGGTCCGATCCGCCACCGGGCGCCGGTGAGCAGCCGCAGCAGCGCCGCGCCGTCGGTGGGGTCGGCCAGCACCCGCAGCGTGCAGACGACGTCGCGGACCTCCGGGGTGTCGAGAAGGCCGCCCAGCCCCACCACCTCGACGGGCAGGCCCCGGGACCGCAGCGCCTCCTCGATGGCCGGGATCTGGCTGCGCACGCGGACGAGCACGGCGCTGGTCGGGCGCTTCTCCACCGGGATGTCGCCGGGCAGCGCCTCGGGCAGCCGGGCCACCGACCGCCACGCCGCCAGCATCGAGTCGGCGATCCACTCGGCTTCTTCCGCGTACGTGTGCAGCAGAGCGCACGCGACCGTACGCCCACCCACCCGATCAGCCACCCGCTGAGCCGGAATGAGCTCGGCAACGCGGGCGCCCGCGGCGCGCAGCGGCCGCGACAGAGCGTTGGCGACCTGGAGGATCTCGGGGCGGTTGCGCCAGCTCCGGGTCAGGTTGAGCACCCACGCCTCGCGCCCGCCCGGCCCGGTGAACTCCGCCGGGAACCGGTCGAGCGTGCCCGCGGAGGCCCCCCGCCACCCGTAGATCGACTGGCACGGGTCGCCGACCGCCGTGACCGGATGCCCGCCGCCGAAGAGCGCGTTGAGCAGCACGACCTGCGCGTGGCTGGTGTCCTGGTACTCGTCCAGCAGCACGATCTTGTAGCGGCCCCGCTCGATCTCGCCGACCTCCGGATGATCCCGGGCGACCAGCGCCGCACGGGCCAGCTGATCACCGAAGTCCATCGCCTCGAGGTCGAGTTTGCGCTGGTCGTAGAGGCGCACCAGGGGCAGCAGGGTGAGCCGGTGCTGCTGGCGCTGCAGCATGTCGGTGACGTCTTTGTAGACCCGCCCCGGCAGCGACTGCACCTCGGCGAAGAACCGTCCGGTCCAGGCGGCCAGGTCGTCCGGCGTGACGAGATGCTCGGCCAGCTCGGCCGAGAGCGCGAGCACATCGTCGGTCACCGTGCCGGGGGCGCGGTTGAGGCCGGTCATCTCCCCCGTGTACGACCGCACGAGCGAATCCACGACCTGCCACCGGGCCGCCTCGGTCAGCAACCGGGCGGACGGCTCGTACCCGGCGCGCAGCCCGTGCTCGGTGACGATCCTCGCGGCGAACGAGTGGTACGTGGCAACCGTCGGCTCGCCGGCCAGGGCGTCCTGCTGCCCGAGCCGCCGGATCAGCTGGCCGAGGCGCGTACGCACCCGGTGCGCCAGTTCGCCGGCGGCCTTGCGCGTGAAGGTGAGGCCGAGGATCTCGTCCGGGTGGGCGTACCCGTTGGCGACCAGCCAGACCACCCGGGAGGCCATCGTCTCGGTCTTGCCGGACCCGGCGCCCGCGACCACCAGGACGGGCTCGACCGGCGCGGCGATGATCGCGGCCTGTTCCGGGGTCGGCGCGTGCAACCGGAGCAGCTTGGCCAGCTCGACCGGGGTGTAACGAGGACCGGAGTCGGCCCGCCGGCGCGGCCGGGGTGCCGCGTCCGCGAAGAGACTGGGCTGGGTCATCGGCCGTCCGCGGAGGTCGTGGGCGGGCCGGGCTCGACGACCTGGCGGCCCTGGCCGCTGATCGGACAGCTGGTCCGGACGGGACAGACGCGGCACTTCGCGTTGGCGACCGCGGAGAAGGTGGCCGCGGCCATGGTGTCGGCGGTGCGGCGGACCATCGCGTACGCCCAGTTGGGATCTTCGGCCTCGGCGAGCGGAAGCTGCATCTGCTCGCGTGCCTCCTTGGTGGGCCCGAGCTGCACGAGGGCCGCCCCGCCGCTCCCGGCGCCGCCGCCGAGCTCGTCGAAGGCCCCCGCGTCCACAGCGGCCTGATAGCCGGCGAGCTGCGCGTGCTCCTCCACCTCGCCCGCCGTGACCGCGGTGGTCTTGCCGGTCTTGAGGTCGATCACCACGAGCCGGCCCTGCTCGTCGACCTCGAGACGGTCCACCCGGCCGGTGAGCTGGATCGGCCGGGACGGGTCGTCGAGGCGGACCGTGAACTCGTGCTCGATGGCCAGCAGCCGCCGCGGGTTGCGCGCCAGCCACCGCAGCAGTTTGTCAACCATGCCCTGGGCACGCTCCTGCTCGGGCCCCGCCAGCCAGCGCGCGGCCAGTTCGATGGCGTCGAAGCGCGCGGACACGTACTCGACGAGCCGCTCCCGGTCGGCGTTCGCGTCCTCGGCGAGCATGGCGGCGGCGTGCACGAGGTTGCCGACGCCCTGGGCGGGCCCAGCCGGTGCCGCACCGCCGTGGCGTTCGAGCAGCCAGCGCAGGCTGCACCGCAGGGCGCTCTCCATCGCCGAGGGGGTGACCTTGACGGGCTCGCCCTCGTCGACCAGGGGGCGGTCGTCGGAGAGCGGCCTGAGCCCCCACCATTCGTCGGGGTGCGCGCCGGGGACACCGGCCCGGGCAAGTCGGGCCAGCTCGGCCGCGGCGGCCTGCCGCCGGGCGGGCGTCGCATGGGGCGCGACGACGACGGTACGCAGCTCGGCGACCAGCGCGGCCAGGGTAAGTGCGCGCGGCGGGCGGCCCACGGGAACGTCGACCTCGACCTCGGCCGGCACGGTGTCCTCGAGACCGGGACCGGCCGGCGCAGGATCCGAAGGGCCGGAGCCGGAAGTGCCAGGGTGGGAAAGGCCGAGATCCCAGGGAGCCGGTTCGGAACCGCCGGGGTCGGACGGTCCCGGATCGGTAAGGCCGGGATCAGAGGGGTCCGGATCGGGAGGGCCCGGGTCGGACCGGCCGGGATCGGACGGTCCCGGATCGGAAAGGCCGGGATCAGAGGGGTCCCGATCGGGAGGGCCCGGGTCGGACCGGCCGGGATCGGACGGGCCGGGATCGGACGGGCCGGGATCGGAAGGGTCCGGAGGCGGGGGCGGATCGCCGCCGTCACGGCGGTCGGGTAGGGCGAGCTCGGCCAGGAATCGGCTCGGCTGCTCCTCCCCGTCCGAGCCACCCACGCTCGCCGAGGCCACCGCGGTCACGATCAGCCGCTGCCGGGCCCGGGTCGTCGCCACGTAGAACAGCCGGCGTTCCTCGTCGAGCAGGGCCGACGTCTGCCCGACCACCGCGGCGGCTCCGGCGGCGGCTCGGCCGGCCAGGAAGTCGACCAGCCGTTCCGAGCCGAGCAGGCTGCCGCGCAGGCGCAGGTCGGGCCAGATGCCTTCCTGTACGCCGGCCAGTACGACGACGTCCCACTCCATGCCCTTGGCGGCGTGCGCGGTGAGCAGGCGTACGGCCTCGCCGCGGTCGGCGGACGGGGCGATCGAGTCGGCGGGCAGGTCCTGGCCCAGCACGTGGTCGAGGAACACCTCGGTGCGCGCTCCGGGCAGGCGGTCCACGAAGCGGGCCGCGGCGTCGAAGAGGACCACCATGGCGTCCAGGTCTCGGTCGGCTGCCTCGGCTCGCCATTGGCGCGCCCGGCCGCCCTCCGCGCCGGGTTCCACGGGGGCGCCGCGGGTGCTCAGGGCGTACCAGCGCTCGGCGAGACCGCTTTCGTGCCAGACGGCCCACAGGACCTGTTCCGCGGTCGCGCCCGGCGCCGCCGCGGTTTCGCGGGCCACGGCGATGAGCCGGGCGATGGTTTGGGCCGGCAGGGCCCAGCGGCGTTCCACCATGTCCAGGCCGGCCGGGTCGCGGATGGCGTCGACGAGCAGTTCGCCGGAGGGGCGGCGGTCGCCGGCCGCGAGCGCGAGGGCGCGCAGGCCCTGCCGGAGGCGCCGCTCGGCCAGCGGGTCGGCCCCGCCCAGCGGCGAGTGCAGCAGCGCCACCGCGGACTCCTCGTCGAGCGCCTTCGGCTCGAGGGCGCATCGCAGGAGCAGCAGGAACGGCGCCACGGCGGGCTGCAGGTGCAGGGGAAGATCTTCCGCGTGGGTGACGGTCGGTACGCCCGCAGCGGACAGCCCGCGCTGCAGTGACGGCAGCTGCAGGCTGGTGGAGCGCAGCAGCACCGCCATCCGTGACCACGGCACCCCGTGCAGCAGGTGCGCCTCGCGCAACGCGTGGGCGACGAACGCGGTCTCGCTGGTCGCCGACCGGAACGTCCGCACGACGGCGCTCGCGGGCACCGGTGCTGGGGCAGGGTGGGGCGCGTGCAGCGCGCGGTGCCCGGCGCGGCCCCGCATCCGGCGGGCGACGCGACTCGTCGAGGCCAGCAGTCCTGCTGCCGCGCGATAGCTGGTGTGCAGCGTGACCGTTTCGGCGAGCGCTCCGGAGGCGGTGCGGAACCGGGTCGGAAAGGCGCTGACCGCCTCGGGGTCCGCGCCGCGGAAGCCGTAGATGGACGAGTCCGGGTCGCCGAACGCCACCAGGGGTTTGCCGCCTCCCGCGATCAGCGCGAGCAGATCGATCTGGGCCGGATCGGTGTCGGCGAGCTCGTCGACGTAGACGAACTCCACCCGCCGCCGCTCGGCCTCCAGCAGCGCGGGGTCGTCGCGGAGCAGGCCGGACGCGGCCCGGACCAGCTCGGCCGGGTCGTATGCGGTCGAGCCGCGGGTGGTGACGTCGCGCAGGGCGAGGACCGCCACGTATTCCCGGACGAAGCGGGCCGCCGCGGGCCAGTCGTCGCGGCCCAGCCGCTCGCCCAGCCGGGCCAGTTCGACCGGTCCGACGCCGCGCTCGGCGGCGCGTTGCATGAGGTCGCGCAGCTGTTGCGCGAAGGCGCGGGTGGGCAGCGCGGGACGTAGCGCCTCCGGCCAGCGCACCGTGTCGGGCGCCTCGTCGTCGCCGACGACCGCGAGCAGCTCGCGGATGATGAGGTCCTGCTCCGGGCCGGTGAGCAGGCGGGGCGACGGCTCGCCGCGTTCGGCGGCGGCCCGGCGGAGCAGGCCGAATGCGTACGCGTGGAAGGTGCGCACCAGCGGCTCGTGGAACGTCGGGCCGGAGATCCGGGCCTCGATGCGGTCCCGGAGCGCGGTGGCGCCGCGGCGGCCGAAGGTGAGCACGAGGATCTTCTCGGGGTCCACTCCGGAGGCGATCCGGGCGGCGACCGCCTCGACCAGGACCGTGGTCTTGCCCGTGCCGGGGCCCCCGACCACCAGCAGCGGCCCGCTTGTGTGCTGCACCACGTGCTGCTGCAGGGTGTCCTCGCGGAGCTCGGCCGCGGCGGGTGCGGGGCGGCGCACCAGCCGGTAGGCGGGCCGGCGCACCGCGGGAGTCGAGGTCACGGCACCAATAAACCACGCACCTGTGACAGGAACGCGGTCAGGGCTTTCCCACCGAGGCGCGCAGGCGTACGGGCATCGGCACGCGGTGCACGGCCGGGTCCTGCGGCGAGCCCAGCAGCAGTTCCACCGCCTTCCAGCCGAGCTGGTAATGCGGCAGGGAGATGCTGGTGAGCTGGGGCCGGAGCCACGCGGCGAGGTCGGAGTCGTCGAAGGACAGCACCGCCACGTCGTCCGGGATGGCCCGGCCGGCCTCGCGCAGCGCCTGGTACGCCCCCAGCGCCACCCGGTCGTTGAAGCAGATCAGCGCCTTGGGGGTGAGTCCGCCGGCGAGCGCCTGCCGGACCGCTTCGTACGCGGGCTCGGGCCACCAGTCGCACTCGATCGTGCCGGCCATCTTGATGCCGGCGGCGCCGAAGCCCTCCCGGATTCCCGCGAGGCGCTCGCGGCCGGCGAAGACGTGGTGTGCCGGGCTGCCGACGAGGTGGATGCCGTCGCGGTAGCCGGCGTCGGCGAGAGTCTTGGCGGCGCTCCACCCGGCCGCGACCTCGTCGGGGATGACCGAGTGGTACGCCGGCCGCGCCGCCCGGGTGAGGCAGTTGAGCAGGACGACCGGGCGTCCCTTGAGCAGTTTGGGCACCCGGACGTAGCGGGTGAACATGCTGGCGTAGACGAAGGCGTCCACCTGCCGGTCGAGGAAATCCGAGATGAGCTTCTCCTCGACGACCGCGTCGCCCTCGGTCTCGCCGATGAAGAGCAGGTGGCCGTGCGCGACCGCCGCGGCGAGGCTGCCGTGGATCGCGCGGCCGGCGTACGGGTCGGACGCGAGCGTGTCGGAGACCAGCGCGATGGTCTTGGTGACCTTCGTCCGCAGGCTCCGGGCCATGAGGTTGGGCCGGTAGTCCAGCTCCTGGGCCGCCCGGAGGACCCGTTGCCGGGCGTCTTCCGAGATTCGCATGTCCAGGTGGCGTCCGGTCAGGACGAACGACGCCGTACTGCGGGACACGCCGGCCCGCTGTGCGACCTGTAGCAGGGTCGCCCGTTGCGGGGGCATGAGCAGAGTCTTCCACGCCGTGTCGAGCGGCCCGACGGCGATCCGCGCCTTTCGCGAAACGTGACAGCGCGGTGACGCATCGACGACTCTTGACGTCCGGCGCCCCGGAGAGCAGGGTCATGCTAAACCCATCTAGCACCACACCCGGGACCCCCTGCCGGGCCGGCAGCCACCACTCGCACCGGTCCGGCAGGGCCCGGGTCGCAGACCTCGTCGTCGCGGGTCGCCGTGGGCCCGCGGCGACGAGTAGAGACCGGACCCGCCTCGGCAGCGTCGAAGCCGCCCTGCGGGCGAATCTTCGCGCGCGTCCGGTGAGAGCGCGCCGCCGTGTCGCCCGGCGGGCTGCCGAGGTCCCCGGTCACGCCGGGGACGGGCGGACTCCCGTCCCCGGCGTGACACCCACGGACTGTGCCGGTGCGGGATCAGTCGTTGGCGTGCAGCGCGGCGTTGAGCTCGATGCCGGTGCCCTTGCGGGGCCGGGCCTCCAGCGCCCCCGTGACGGAGTTGCGCCAGAACAGCAGGCCGTTGACGCCCGACAGCTCACGGGCCTTGACCACGCGGCCGTCCGGGAGGGTCAGCTTCGAGCCGGCCGTGATGTAGCAGCCGGCCTCCACCACGCAGTCGTCACCGAGCGAGATGCCGATGCCGGCGTTCGCGCCGAGCAGGCTGCGTTCGCCGATGGAGACCTTGTCCTTGCCGCCGCCGGAGAGCGTACCCATGATCGAGGAGCCGGCGCCGACATCGGAGCTGTCGCCGACGACGACGCCCTGCACGATGCGGCCCTCGACCATGGAGGTGCCGAGCGTGCCGGCGTTGAAGTTGCAGAAGCCCTCGTGCATCACCGTCGTGCCGCTGGCCAGGTGCGCGCCGAGACGGACCCGGTCGGCGTCGGCGATGCGGACGCCGGAGGGCACCACGTAGTCCGTCATCCGCGGGAACTTGTCGACGCCGTACACGCTCAGGTGACGCCCGGCGGCGCGCTCGATGAGGCGCAGCTCGTCGACCCGGTCGGGCGGGCAGGGCCCGGCGGAGGTCCAGGCGACGTTGGCCAGCATGCCGAAGATGCCGTCGAGGTTCTGCTCGTTCGGCTTCACCAGGCGGTGCGACAGCAGGTGCAGCCGCAGGTACGCGTCCGAGGAGTCCTTGATCGGCTCGGCGAGCGAGGCCACCTCGGTGCGTACCTCGACGGTGGCGAGGCCGGCGAGGGCCTTCGGGCCCACGAGGCCGGCGGGCAGGGTCGGTGGTTCGGCGGGCACGGTGCCCAGGCCGAGGAAGCCGGCGGGGTACCAGGTGTCGAGCACCGTTCCGTCGGCGGTGACGGTGGCGAGGCCGATGCCCCAGGCGGCCGAGGTCGAGATCGCGCTACTCACGACGCGAACCCTACTAGCGATGCGGGCGGTAGCCGACGATGGGCGTACTCACCGTGAGGAGGACCGCTTCAGGCCTGGGCCGGCCGCGGAATCTCGATCGTGGCCTCGGGGTCGGTGGCGGTGTCGGCCGGCGGCGCAAGGGCGAGGGCCATGCGGCGCTCCTCGACCACCAGGCGGATCCGCCGCTGCATGCGGCGCTGCATCTTCATTCGCTCGTAACGGGTCATCACGGTGGCTCCTTCGCCGAGATGCCCGGCCGGAGCCGGACGCCGTGCCTGGCCGTGCGGGGTGGTAACTGTACAGACGTTGCGGAGCTACCGTCCGTTGCTTCAATCTGGCAAAAAGGCCGCGAGGCCGCAATCCTCTTGGCGAAACCCAACCGGTTATTCACCGGTTACGGACCGTCCGCACTACCGTGGGTGCCATGACGGACAGCACCAACGGCCGCAGACGCGTACCCCAGGAGCGTCATCGCGGCGCCGTCACGCTTCGGCGTGAATCGATTCCGCCGAGCACCGCGGATGAGAAACTGCTCGACTCGCACCATCGCGGGGAGTGGAAGACCAAGGATGCCTGGCGGGCGCTGCGCATCCTCTCCGAGTTCGTCGAGGGCTTCGACACCCTGGCCGATCTGCCGCCGGCGGTGAGCGTCTTCGGCTCCGCCCGCAGCACCCCGGACAGCCCCGAGTGCGAGATGGCCGCCCAGCTCGGGGCGGCTCTGGCCGAGGCCGGCTACGCGGTGATCACGGGGGGCGGCCCCGGCGTCATGGAGGCGGCCAACCGGGGCGCGACCGAGGCCGGCGGCATGTCGGTCGGGCTCGGCATCGAGCTGCCCTTCGAGCAGGGCCTCAACGACTGGGTCGACATCGGCATCGATTTCCGCTACTTCTTCGTGCGCAAGACCATGTTTGTCAAGTACGCGCAGGCGTTCGTCGTCCTGCCGGGTGGCTTCGGCACGCTCGACGAGCTCTTCGAGGCGATCACCCTCGTGCAGACCCGCAAGGTCACCCGCTTCCCCGTGATCCTCATGGGCACCGATTACTGGAGCGGCCTGCTCGACTGGATCAAGCAGCGGCTGCTCGCCGACGGCAAGGTCGGTCCGGACGACATGGAACTGATCATGGTGACGGACGACGTCGAGGAGGCCGTACAGATCATCGTGAGCGCCGAGAACGGGAAGCGGTGACGTGGCGGCGATCTGCGTCTTCTGCGCCTCCTCCGTCCACCTCGACCGCAAGCACCTGGATCTCGCGTTCGCCTTCGGCAAGGCGCTCGGGCCGCGCGGGCACTCCCTGGTCTCCGGGGGCGGCCGCGTCGGCATGATGGGCGCGGTCGCCGAGGGCGCCCGCGCCTCGGGCGCCCACACGCTCGGGGTGATCCCGCAGTCCCTCGTGGACCTCGAGGTCGCCGACACCGCCTCCGACGAGCTGATCGTCACGACCGACATGGGCGCCCGCAAGAACCTCATGATCGAGCGCTCGGACGCGTTCGTCACCCTGCCCGGCGGGCTCGGCACCCTCGACGAGCTCTTCGAGGTCTGGACGACGGCCACGCTGGACCTGCACCGCAAGCCGATCGTGGTGCTCGACCCGGACGGCTTCTACACCGGCCTGTGGCAGTGGCTCGGCGAGCTCGCCGACACGGCCTTCGTGCGCCGGCCGGCGCTGGCGCAGGTGACCCTCGTGTCCTCCATCGACGCGGCGCTCGACCACATCGAGCAGAATCGCGGGGTATGACGGCGCAGGCGCACGTGGCCCGCTTCGGCTGATTCAGCGCAGCGCGCCGGCCGCAGCAGCCTTCACCGCTTCGGTGAGCGCGGCCAACGCCGTGGATTCCATGCGCCAGAACTGCCAGTACAGCGGCACGTCCAGGTGCCGGTCCGGGGCCAGGCCGACGAGCCGGCCGGCCGCGATGTCCGCCTGGGCGATCCGCTCCGGCACCAGGCCCCACCCCAGCCCGAGCCGGATGGCGTCCACGAAGGCCGCCGCCGCGGGGACGTAGTGGATGGGCGGGTCGGTGCCGCGCCGGGCCGCCGACGCGAGGAAGCGGTGCTGGAGCCGATCCTTGCGGTTCAGGACGATCATCGGCGTGGTCTCGAAGTCGTCGAAGACCCCGGGCGCGGCGACCGCCAGGTAGCGCATCGCGCCCAGCTTCTCCACGCGGCATCCCTGGACGGCGGCGTGTTGGGCGGTGACCGCGGCCATGGCCGTACCGGCTCGCAGCAGGTCCGCGGTGTGGTCCTGGTCCTCCTGGTGCAGGTCGAAGCTCAGCGCCAGCTCCGGCGGGACCGCGGCCAGGGCGGTCAGGAACCAGGTGTGCAGAGAGTCGGCGTTGACGACCACGGATATCCGCGTACGCCCACCGCCGCCGAGCGCCCCGCGCGCCGCGTCCAGCGCCTCACGTTCCAGGAGCAGGATCTGGCCGGCGAGGCGTACCAGGGCCTGACCCGCCTCGGTGGGTTCGGCGGGCTTGGTGCGGCGTACGAGCACCTGCCCGACCGTCTGCTCCAGCGCCTTGATCCGCTGGCTCACCGCCGACGGCGTGACGTGCAGCACCCGGGCGGCCGCGTCGAAGCTGCCCTCCTCGATCACCGCCTGGAACGTGGCGAGCTGCGCGGCGTCCATCAGAATTCCTTATGTTCCTGAAGAATCATTAGTGGGATTACACCACCCGGCAGCCCTACCGTCGACGGCGTGCTCATCGCCGTCCTCGCCGGGTTCGCCGCGTCCGTCGTGCTCATCGTCGCGATCGGCGCGCAGAACGCCTTCGTGCTGCGTCAGGGCCTGCGCCGCGAGCACGTCGTACCCGTGGTCCTGACCTGCGCGATCTCGGACGCCTTGCTGATCTCGGCCGGCATCGCCGGCCTCGGGACCGTCGTGGCCCGGCACCCGGCGGCAGTGACGGCCATCCGGTGGTGCGGGGCCGCCTTCCTTGTGGGGTACGCGCTCCTGGCCGCGAAGCGAGCCCTCAGGCCGGCCGCCCTCTCGCCCACCGGAACCACCCCCGCCACCCTGCGCGCGACCCTGCTGACCTGCCTGGCCCTGACCTACCTGAACCCGCACGTGTACCTCGACACCGTGCTGTTGCTCGGCTCACTGGCCCAGCAGTACGCCGACCGGTGGCTGTTCGGCGTAGGAGCCGCGGCGGCCAGCGCGACGTGGTTCGTGGCGCTGGGGCTGGGCGCGCGCAAGCTGGCACCCGTACTGAACAGGCCCGTCGCGTGGCGGATTCTGGACTGCCTGATCGCGGCCGTCATGGCCGGCCTCGCCGTGGCCCTGCTGTCCCGCCCGTGACCGCGGGAGATTAGACAGCCATCGAGCGATTTGCACCCATCGACTAGACACGGGCGCATGCGCAGAATTCTCGTGTCGGCCGCGCTCGCCGCGGCCGTGGTTGTCGGAGCCGGCGGGCAGGCCTGGGCGGCGCCCCCGTCCGGACCCGCCGGGGTGCCCGGCGGATGGTCCGTGGAGGGCGGCCAGCTCACCTGGCGCTCGGGCGAACGGTTGCCGATGGGCGATGCCGCCGTCGAGTTCTGGGCCGGCGGCAAGCTGCTGGGCCGGCCGAAGCCCCAGCGTGACCAGAAGACCTTCAAGCTCGACCTCCGCGAGGTGCCCAGCCTCGACTCGCTGCAGGTCCGCGCCGGTGGCAAGCGCCTCGACGAGGCCGCGCCCCGGGCCCACCGGCAGGCCGCGGCGCCGGCTCAGGCGCCCGCCGCTCCCCCGGCCAACGCCGTGGACCCCGGCGTCAAGGGTCCCTACCGGACGGTCCGAGGCGAGTACAGCCTCGCCGGCGTGAAGCTCCCGGACTTCCCCCAGAAGGTCGAGATGCAGGCCGTCGTCGTCGCGCCGAAGGGTGCGCCCGGCAAGCGCCCGCTGGCGCTGTTCCTGCACGGCCGCCACTCGGTCTGCTACGACGGCGCCGACGAGAGCGCCCCTCAGGACTGGCCGTGCCCGACCGGCACGCAGCCCATCCCGAGCCACCGCGGCTACCTGCAGGCCCAGGAGCTCCTGGCCTCGCAGGGCTACATCACGGTCTCCATCTCCGCCAACGGCATCAACGGCCAGGACAACGCGGCCGAGGACGGCGGCGCGCAGGCCCGCTCCTCACTGGTACGCCAGCACCTCGCCAAGTGGGCGTCCTGGGCGGGCAGCGGCCGCACCGGAGCCCCGGCGATCGTGCGCGACGCCCCCCGCGCCGACATGTCCAAGGTGCTGCTGATGGGTCACTCCCGCGGCGGTGAGGGCGTGAGCCGCGCCGCCATGGACTCGCTGACGCCGCCCCCGTCCGCCCAGGACGGCTACCACGGCAAGGTGCGGTGGACGATCCGTGGCCTGCTGCTGATCGGCCCGACGATCTTCGGCCACGACCCGGTGCCGGACGTGCCGTCGGCGACGATCCTCCCCGGCTGCGACGGTGACGTCTCCGACCTGCAGGGCCAGATGTTCACCGACGAGACGCGCGGGGTGAGCCGAGGCAAGGCCCTGCACAGCTCCCTGTACGTGATCGGCGCCAACCACAACTTCTTCAACAGCGAGTGGACTCCCGGGCAGGCGGCCGCGCCGGCGTGGGACGACTTCCAGAGCGAGGAGCCCGACGCGGTCTGCTCGCCCGGCACGGCGACGCGGCTGACGGCCCAGCAGGAGCAGAAGGCGGGTGCGACGTACATCGCGGCGGCCGCCCGGCTGTTCGTCGGGCGTGACGACCGGGTGCGCCCGCTGCTCGACGGCACCGGCGTGCGCGCGCCGTCCGCCGACCCGGCCCGCGTGCTCAGCCACGCGCTGGGCGCCCGGCGTACCCCCGCGCTGATCCCGGACAAGACGGTCCAGGTGTCCGGCGGGGGCCGGATCTGCACGCAGGTCAGCAACGACGCCGCCGCGGCCTGCCTCAACCCTGAGGACTGGTCCACCCGCTCGGCCCACTTCGTGTCCTTCAACGGCATCTCGCCCGAGCCCGGCCGGTACGCCGCCGAGCTCACCTGGTCGGCGGCGGGCCGGCCGATCACCCTGAAGCCGTCGCACCCGGCCTCCGTCACCGGGTCCCGTGACCTGGCGCTGCGGCTCATGGTGCCGCCGAACACCACCAACACCCGGTTCGGCGTCGCGGTGATCGACACCCACGGGCGGCGTACGGCCCTGGGCGACGTCCGCGTGGACGGCCTGCCCGGCAGCGCCAACACCACCTCGCACTGGGCCCGGGAGGTGCGGGTGCCGCTCGGCCACTTCTCCGGCAAGGTGGCGAAGCTGCAGCTCACGCCGCGCACTGCCACCGGCCGCGCGTGGCTGATCGACGCGTGGGGCTGGAAGGCCGGCACGCCCGATCCGCAGGAGGTCTCGCTGCCGCGGATCGACATCGGCAACCTCGCCGTCGACGAGGGCAACTCCGGCAGCCGGACGTACACGGTCCCGGTGAAGATCACGGGGCGCGGGGCGGGCCGGGTGCGGCTCTTCCTGGTCGACGCGACCACGTACAAAAGCACCTCGTGGGTGGCGACCGTCCACCCGGGCGACCGTACGATCCGGGTGCCGGTGAAGGTCAAGGGCGACACCCTGTTCGGCGAGGGCGAGGGGAAGGTGCTGGCCGCCAAGGCCGAGCGCGGCCTGGTGATCGGCGACTACCAGGGCGGCGTCGAGGTCCGCAACGACGACCCGGCGCCGACGGTCACCGTCGACCCGGTCGCCGCGGCGGTGGCCGAGGGCGGCACGCTGCGCTGGCGGATCACCCTGTCGGCGCCGGCCGAGACGGACTTCTCCTTCTGGGCGTCCCCGCAGGCCCCCGCCACCGGTACGGAGCTGTCCAGCACCGATGTGGATCCGGCGTGGTTCCGCGAGAGCACCTCGCAGGAGCCCGAGCCCTCGCGCCCGCTGTCCGAGACGTGGCTGACCCCGTTCACCGACATCCCGGCCGGCAAGACCTCCGGTGAGCTGACGGTGCCCACCATCACGGACGGCCTCGCCGAGGGCGCCGAGGTCGTGGAGCTGCACTTCGAGGAGGACCGCGGGCTCCCGCCGGTCACCGGCACCGTGACCGGCTGATCCGTCGCGTCACCCCTCCGGGAGCTGGGAGAACCTGACCATGTTCCCGGAGGGGTCGCGGAAGGCACAGTCGCGGACGCCGTACGGCTGGTCGATGGGTTCCTGGAGCACGTCGGCCCCGGAGGCGCGAACCTTCTCGAAGGTCTTGTCGCAGTCGTCGGTGCGGAAGATGACGCCCGGCAGGAGTCCCTTGGCCAGCAGGTCGGCGGTGGCCCGGCGGTCCTCGTCCGAGGTGTGCGGGAAGTAGCCGGGGATCTCCAGCCCGAGCTCCACCCCGGCCTGGCCCGGCGCGCTGAGGGTCAGCCAGCGGTTGTCCTCGAACTCGACGTCGGTGCGTACCTCGAGCCCCACGACGTCGCGGTAGAAGGCGAGCGCGGCGTCGTAGTCGTGGACGACGAGGAAGCAGTGTGACAGCGAAATCGTCATGCGGCTCACGCTAGGACCGGCCGCCGCCACCGGGCTTCTCGAAATCTGACCGGTCCCAGAGCAGTTTCCTGATCCGATCGGCGAGCTCGGGCAGCGCGAGCGGGCCGGTCGTGTCGATCCGGACCACCGGCCCGAGCCCCAGCGGCTCAGCTTCGGCGGCCCAGGCGGCCCAATCCCGGGCGAGCCGCTCGCCGTCGGCGTGCACGGACGGGCGCCGGCGACCGGCGGAGAAGCGCGCCCGGGCGACGTCAGCCGGGGCCTCGCACCAGACCTCGACCGTGGCGGTGGCCCCGGTGCGGGCCAGACCGGCCCGGACCCGCTCGAGGTCGCGCGGCGGGAACCACGCGTCGATCACCACCATGCCGCTCAGCGCCGCGGCCAGTGTCCAGACGGTCTCCATCGCCACCACGGGCAGGCCGGGCACCTCGGTCACCACGGCCTGGCTCAGCGCTTCCTCGATCCGCTCCGGGTCCAGGCAGACGGCCCCCAGCGCGGCGGCGAGCCGGGGTGCCACGGTGCTCTTGCCCGAGCCCGGCAGACCGTTCACCATCACGACGTCGCGTGCCATGCCGAGCACGATGACACACGTCGCGCCGGGCTTGACCCTCGACCTTGTCGAGGCACCAGCGTGCCGAGGTGTGGAGAGCGGGATGTACGGGATCGGCGAGGTGGCCCGGGCCAGCGGCCTGGGCGTCAGCGCCCTGCGGTTCTACGACCGCGCCGGGGTGCTGGTCCCCGCGCAGGTCGACCCGGTGACCGGCTACCGGCGCTACCGAGCGGCGCAGATCCGCGCCGCACGCCTGGTGGCCGGGCTGCGCCGGGTGGGCATGCCGGTGCCGGACATCGCCCGCGCGGTCGCGGAGCTGGATCGTCCTCCGGTGGTGCGCGAGCTGCTCGAGGAGCATCTGCGCCGGCTGGAGGGCGGCCTCGCCGACGCCCGCCGAGAGCTCTCCCGGATCCATCGGTTGCTGGACCTCGAGGAGATCACCATGACCCGCATCACTCTGCCCGCCGCCGCGCTCGCCGTCGCCCTGGACGCGGTCCGGTTCGCCGCCGCGGCGGACCCGGCCGTACCCATGATCAACGGCGTTCTGTTCGAGGTGGGGCCGGACGTCGTCACCCTGGTCGCCACCGACCGCTACCGGATGGCGGTCGCGGAGGCCGCCGCCGCGGTGGCCGGGCCGCCGGTCCGGGTGGTGGCGCCCCTGCCGTTCGCGGACGCCCTGCGGCCCCTGCTCACAGGCACGGTCGCCGTGGAACTGAGCGCGTCGGCGATCACCGCCGAGGCTCCCGGGCACCGGCTGGCAGCCGAGCCGCTCGACGTCGACTTCCCCGATCACCGCCGCCTGGCCGAGCCGTCCGGGCCCCGGGCCCAGCGGATCACGGTCGACGTGCCGGCTCTGCGGGAGCGGCTGGGCAGCGCCGCCCCGGTGCGGCGCGAGCACGAGAGCGTCGCGTACGACGTGGTGATCCTCACCGTCGACCCTCGGGCGGCGTACGACTCGCGGGCGAGGACGCTTGGGCCGCCGATCGGCGGCGCATGTGGCGGTCAACCGGGAGTTTCTGCTGCAGGCCCTGGACGCGGGCGGCGCCGGTCAGCTGGTGCTGGAGCTGGACGGGCCGATCAAGCCGCTGGCCGTACGGGGCGCGGGCGGCTACTCACTCCTCATGCCGGTTCGTCACTGAAGGGCGATCCCGGCCGCGGAGGTGAGCGTGTAGCGTCCTCGTGGGGTTACAAGTACGATGCCTGCTCTGATCCTGATCATCCCTTGTTTCCAGCCGACACTCAGTCCTGAAGCCCCCATGCCGATCAAGAGGTAGTGACGCCAGCCCCTCACGGCAGGCACCGACGCGGCCCGGGCAGGTTGCCTTGAGTACAGACGATCGCTTCCCCGCCGGAAGCGGTGCGGGTGACGCATCCGCAACACGCGTCGCCACTCGGCACGATGAAAACGGACATTCGGTTCCTTCGGTCGTCTCCGGCGACGAAGGGAACGTAACCGGCAGGATCATCGACGGGCCGGAGTCGGCATCCGTGCAGGTTGATCGGTCGGGCATCGCGGTCCGCACCGTCACCGCCTCCGCCGGCGGGGTGCGGTCCCCGCTCGGCCGCGCGATGTGGATCTATCTGGCCATCACCATCGCCCTCACCGCCGTCTACGTGTTCGTGCCGGGCTCGAACGTGATCACCTGGACGTTGATCGTCCTGGCGTCGCTGACCGCGTTCACCGTCGGGATCGTGCGCAACAAGCCGCGGCGGCGCAGGCCCTGGGCCCTGCTCGCCGCCGGCTACGTGATGTTCGCGGTCGGCACCGTCGTCGCGCTGGTGGCGGTGCCGCCGGGGCAGTTCCCGTCCATCGCCGACCTCGTGTTCCTCGGGGCGTCGCTTCCCCTGCTGCTCGCCGGCCTGCACGGTCTGACCCGGTCGGGAGCGCGCTTCCTGGACCGGGCGGGGGTGCTCGACGCGGTCATCCTGACCATCGCGGGCGGCTTCCTGGCCTGGACCTTCCTGATCAACCCGTTCCTCCAGGAGCCGACGCTCGGCCCGCTGGAGAAGGCGGTCTCGATCGCGTACCCGCTGACCGACGTCCTGACCCTGGCCATCCTGGCCCGGCTGGGCCTGGCCGCGGCCCGCAACACCAGCCTGGTGGCGCTGCTGACCTCCGGCGCCGCGCTGCTCACCGCCGACGTCCTGTACGGCCTCAGCCGCCTCGAGGAGATCTGGCAGCTGGGCGGCCCGATGGACCTCGGCTGGCTCGTCTTCTACATCGCCGGGGGCGCCGCGGCGCTGCACCCGTCCATGATCCGCGCCACCGAGCCGCAGGTGCTGACCAGCACGCAGGTCTCGCTGCGCCGCGGCGTGCTGACCGTGGCGTCGCTGCTGGCCCCCGCCGCGCTGCTGGTCCAGGCGCTGCGCGGGCCGGTGCTCGACGGCGTCGTCATCGCCATCGTCTCCGCGGCGCTCATCCTGCTGGCCCTGGCCCGGATGTCGGCCGTCGCCAACAACCTGCGCCAGGCCCTGGCCCGCGAGCGGGAGCTCCGGGAGGCCTGCGAGGCGCTGCTGATCTCCACCGACACCGACGAGGCCGAGGCGGTCCTGCGGCGCGCGATCGGCCGGATGCTGCCCGCGGACGCGGAACACCGGGTGGTGCTCAAACTGCGCCAGGACCAGGCGGCCGAGCCGGCGGAGATCGCCTCGGCCCTGAGCAACCTCACCGCCGGTCTCGAGCTGCGCTACGTCGTCACGCTGCCCGCGGACGTCGCCGAGCCGCTCGCCGCCTTCGAACTGGCCCTGCACTGCCGCCTCGCCGTCGGCACCTCCTGGATCGGCGACCTGTTCGTCGGCGCGGACGAGCCCGCGCTGATCGGCCTGCAGGAGGCCGTACCGGTGCTGGCGGGCCAGGCCGCGACCATGATCGACCGGATCCGCCTGGGCCGGGAGATCAGCCACCGCGACAGCCAGGCCTACTTCCGGACGCTGGTGCTCAACGCCACCGAGGTCATCGCCATCGTCGGCGAGGACAACCGGATCACGTACGTGAGCCCGGCCGCCGACTCCGTGGTGGGCACCGCCAACCTCGTGGGCCGCGACATCCTCGACCTCATCGACGAGGGCCAGCGTGACGAGGTCCGGGACCAGCTGGACGCCGCCCGTAACGGCTCGGCCACCGAGGGCCTCAACCTGTGGCGGGTCCGCCGCGTCGACGGCACCCTCGTGTACGCGGAGGCCGTGATCGGCGACATGCGCCGGGAGCCGGGCGTGAACGGGCTGGTGGTGACGCTGCGGGACGTCACCGAGCGACGGCGCCTGGAGCAGGAGCTGATCGCCCGCGCGTACGTGGATCCGCTCACCGGCCTGGGCAACCGGCTGCAGTTCCAGGACGACGTGGCGGCGGCGATCACCGAGCCGCGGTCCGGGGTCTGCGGCGTCATGATCATCAACGTGGACGGCTTCCGGGTGGTCAACGACACGATGGGCCACGAGGTGGGCGACGAGCTGCTCATCGCCGTCGCGAAGCGGCTGTCGGGGGTGCTCGCCGGGCGCGGGAGGGTGGCCCGGCTGGGCGCCGACGAGTTCGGCGCGGTCGTGGCCGACGCCCCGGACGTGGCGCACGTCGAGCAGCTCGCCGACGAGGTCGTCGGCCTCTACGCCGATGCCTTCCAGGTGGGCGGCAGCCTGGTCACTGCGCACCTGCGGGCCGGCGTCGCGACCACCGCCGACGCGAGCACGGCCAAGGAGCTGCTGGGCCAGGCGGACGTCGCGCTGGACAGCGTGCCGGCAAGCGGGGGCGCGCGCTGGCGGCGCTACGAGGCGTCGCTGCACGCCGAGGTGCTGGACCGGATGCAGCTGCGTACCGACCTCGACCGGGCGTTCTCCGAGAAGTCGTTCCAGCTCAACTACCAGCCGATCGTCGAGCTGAGCAACGGGCGTACGGTCGGCTTCGAGGCCCTGCTGCGCTGGCCGCACCCGACCCGCGGGATGGTCTCCCCGGCGACTTTCATCCCGCTGGCCGAGGAGTCGGGGCTCATCGTCGACCTGGGCGCCTGGGTGCTGCGGACGGCGGTCGCGACCGCGGCGCAGTGGCAGCGCGTGCAGCCGGTCGACACGCCGTACGTGAGCGTGAACGTCTCCGTCCGGCAGTTCCGGTCGCCCGAGTTCGTCGACCAGGTCTTCGCCGAGCTGGCTCTCTCGGGGCTGCCGCCCCACCTGCTGACGCTGGAGATCACCGAGAGCCTGCTGCTGGGCGAGCACGAGCAGATCCACGCCGACATCGCACGCCTGCGGCAGGCGGGGATCAAGATCTCGATCGACGACTTCGGTACGGGCTACTCCTCGCTGAGCTACCTGCACCGCGTACCGGTGGACACACTGAAGCTCGACAAGTCGTTCGTCGACACGATCACCACGTCGCAGCAGCAGCTCGATCTCGTACGGGGCATCATCCAGCTCGCCGGCACCCTGACACTCGACGTGGTGGCGGAGGGCATCGAGACCGCCGACGAACACCGGCTGCTCCTGGAGGCCGGGTGCGGTCTGGGCCAGGGCTACCTGTTCGACCGGCCGATGACCGAGGCGGCGGCGACCCAGCTGGTCACGGACGGCGAATGAGTCCTCTCACAATAAGTTGAACTATCTGGGACATGCACCGACTTCCCTGCCTAGCCTGGAGGTCATGGTGTCCACCACGCCCGTCGCGGCCTCACCCGCCGCCGACGCCGCCTATCGCAGCGTCTCCGCCCTCACCCGGGCGGGACTCTGGGATCAGGTGATCGACGAGGTCGACGGGCGCCGGATCCGCATCGGCGAGCGCTGGTTCGTCGACTTCGCCTCGTGCAACTACCTGGGCCTCGACCTCGACCCGGAGATCATCGACTCGATCGACGCGCAGGTGCGCCGCTGGGGGACGCACCCGAGCTGGTCGCGCATGCTCGGCAGCCCCCGGCTCTACCCGATGATCGAGGAACGGCTCGCCGAGCTGCTCGGCGCCCCCGACACGCTGCTGCTGCCGACGATCAGCCAGATCCACCTGTCCGTGATCCCCGCCCTGGCCGGCCAGGGGCACATCCTGATGGACTCTCGCGCCCACCGCACGATCTACGACGGCTGTGTGCACGCCCGGGGCCTCGGTGCCACGCTGCGCCGCTTCCGGACCGAGGACGCCGACCACCTGGCCGAGCTGCTGCGCGAGGTTCCGCCCGGCACTCCCACGCTCGTCTGCATGGACGGCGTGAACAGCATGACCGGCAACACCCCGGACCTGCGGGTCTTCGCGGCCCTGTGCCGGGAGTACGGCGCCACCCTGTACGTCGACGACGCGCACGGCTTCGGCGTGATCGGTGAGCGGGGGCCGGCCGAGCAGTCCCCGTACGGCATGCGCGGCAACGCCATCGTGCGGTACTACGGGCTCGACTACGACAACGTGGTGCTGGTCGGCGGCTTCTCGAAGGCGTACTCGTCGCTGCTGGCCTTCATCGCCTGCCCCACCTCGGTCAAGGAGTTCCTCAAGATCACGGCCCCGCCGTACCTCTACTCGGGCCCGGTGCCGACCGCCGCCCTGGCCACCGTGCTGGCCGGCCTCGAGGTCAACGAGCGCCGGGGCGACGCCCTGCGCACCGACCTGTACCTCAAGACCAAGCGCGTCCTCGATCACCTCCAGGAGCTGGACGTGCGTACGCCCAACGCAACGGGCTTCCCGCTCGTGCAGATCCCGCTGGTCGACGGCGACGAGCTGCCGGCGGTGGCCACCCGGCTGCTCGACCAGGGCATCTACGTCACGCTCGCGCCGTACCCGGGGGTGCCGAAGGACGAGGTGGGCTTCCGCATCCAGATGACCGCAGCGCACACCGAGGATCAGGTCGACGCCCTGCTCAAGACGCTCACGGACTTGGGCACGGCGGTGCTGCGCCGGCGCTGATCCCCTTAGGGTTTTCGCATGAGGGACTTCACCGGCGAGGATCTGCGGGGAGCGCGCTTCGAACGCGCCGATCTCAGCGGGATCGAGATCCGTGCTTGCGTGCTCAACGGCGCCCGTCTGCGCGGCGTCGAGATGGACGGCGTCGTGATGCGCGGGGTCGAGCTCGCCGACGTCGACATCTACGGCGAGATCGGCCGGCTCGTCGTCAACGGGGTGGACGTCGGTCCGCTCGTGGAGGCCGAGCTCGATCGGCGACATCCGGAACGGGCCAAGATGCGCCCCACCGACGCCGCCGGCTTCCGCGAGGCCTGGGACGTCGTCGAGCAGCTCTGGGCCGGCACGGTCGACCGGGCGCGACGCCTGGATCCCGAGCTGCTGCACGAGTCCGTCGACGGCGAGTGGTCGTTCACCGAGACGCTGCGGCACCTGGTGTTCGCCACCGACGCATGGGTCAGGCGCGTGATGCTCGGCGATCCCGCGCCGTGGGACCCGCTGGACCTGCCGTGGGACGAGATGCCGGAGACGCCCGGCATACCCCGCGACCGCACCGTGCGGCCGCCCCTCGACACGGTTCTCGAGCTACGCCGGGATCGGATGGCCACCGTAAGGGAGGTGGTCGACGGCCTCACCGACGAGGCCTTGGACGGCGGCACCGAGCCGGTCGACGCGCCCGGCTGGCCGCGTCCGCGCAGCTACCCCGTGCGGGAGTGCCTGCGGATCATCCTGAACGAGGAGTGGGAGCACCGGCTCTACGCCGAACGTGACCTTGCCGCGCTTCACCTCCGGCGCACCCACGGATAGAGGGTCGCCCACACCATCTTTCCCTCGCGGGTCGGCAGGACGCCCCATGCAGTGGCAGCAGCCTCCACCACGCGCAGGCCCTGCCCGATGTCACGGGCCGTGCTGACGGGCGGGACGGCGTCGTCCGCCGCCGGACGTCGCGCCGACAGCACCTGCGGCATCCGCGGATCGCGGTCGCCGACCGCCAGATGCAGGCCCTGTCCCCGCCAGGACACCGACACGGTGACCGGGGGACGGCCGTGCATCACGGCGTTGCCGGCCAGCTCGGAGACGACCAGCCGGCCGCGGTCCGCCATCGCCTCGAGCCCCCAGGCGGCGCAGGCGTCGGTCACCAGGTTGCGACTCAGGAAGACGGCCTCGGGCCACGGCGGCAACTGCAGCATGAGCCGGTGCAAACGCCCCGACGGGCGCGGCTGGGCCCGGGCCTCCTCGATCGTGTCGAACACCGGCAGAAATCGGTGGGTGCCCATGCGGCACAGCCGCCTGGCCAGCACGGTATCCGCCGGAACGCAGGCCAGTACCTGCACCGGCGGCTCCATCGCCTGTCCGGCCCGCCCCGCATGGAGCCAGGAGTTGACGCTGTCGCCCTGAGGGTCCCGAAATCCCCCCAGATCGAGGATCAGCGTTCCGGGGTGTTCACTCATGCACTTGCTCACGCTCTTGTGCATGCGGGTGTTGAAGCAGGGACTCCACGTCCCCCGCATCGTCATGGTCACGGTCTGGGTCTCGATCTCTGCGCTGACGGCGATCGATCCCTTATCACGGGCGTCGGCTCGGTTGTGCTGAGACAGCGAACTCACCTCGGGACAAGAGGGGAAATGTCCGGCCGGTCACCTCTCCAACCGGCGGGGCGTGTGCGACGGAGAAGCCGCACTACTGGTCAGTTCCCGCTCGATGCTTCCGCAGCGGCATAGCCGTTGTCGGACAGCAAGTGCGTCGCGTCTCGATGCAATCTGTATTAAGAGGCCGGCGAGAAGGGCGGACCCAGGTCTTTCATCCAATGGGCGCAACGCAGCGGCCGGCCCTCGTAATCGAGGTCGCAGTCCTCCGAACGGGTGAAGCCCAGCTTGCGCAGGATCGCATTGGACGGTCCGTTCGTCACGGCCGGGAAGGCGTGCAATTCGCGTACGCCGTGAGCCACGGCCAGCGGCAACAGCTGGGCGAACGCCGCACCGGCCACACCCCGAGCCTGATGGTCCGGCACGAGCATGGCGCCGAGCTCGTGCACCGGCTCCGACCCGAACTCCGAGCGCCAGATCGCGATGATGCCCACCGGCTCCTCGGAACCGTCCGGCACGATCACGTAGTAGAGGTCGCCGTCGGCCACCCCGGTCATCCGGCGCCGGTGGACCTGCGCCACGTGCTGCTCGTCGCCGGTGCCACCGAGGTGGCCGACCACCCCGGGATCGGATTCCAGCCGCCGGGTCAGGCTCAGGTCGCTTTCGCCGTACGGGCGTAGTCGCATGCCGTCCTGCATACCAGCCGGAACGCTTCTCGATCGACAACTGCGCTGACACGACCCGCCGGACACGCAAGACTGATGCGGTGAACGAGGAGATCCGGGCCCGGCGGGCCGCCTGCACCGACACGTTCCTCGGCAACGGCCTGATCCGGCCCCGGGAGCTCCTAGCCTCGATCGACTCCGACACCGAGCCGGACACGTACGGCGAGGGCGGCGTCGTCACCGAGCTCGAAGCCCACATCGCCGCCCTGCTCGGCAAGCCGGCCGCGGTCTACCTGCCCAGCGGCACCATGGCACAGGCCGCCACGCTGCGGGTGCACGCCGACCGGCGGACGTCGCGGACCGTCGCCTGGCATCCGTACTGCCACCTGGAGCAGCACGAGGGCCAGGCGCACCAGCGGCTGCACCAGCTGGTCGGCCGGCGCGCCGGTGAGCTGGAGCGGCCGCTCACCTTGGACGACCTGACGGAGATCGCGGAGCCGCTCGCCGCACTGCTGCTCGAACTGCCGCAGCGCGACCTCGGCGGCACGCTGCCACCGTGGGACGACCTGGTGGCCCAGACCGAATGGGCAAGGAACCGGGGCGCGGCCGTGCACCTGGACGGCGCCCGCCTGTGGGAGGCGACGGCAGGCTACGAATGCACACCGGCCGACGTCGCCGCCCTCTTCGACACGGTCTACGTCTCGTTCTACAAGGGCGTCGGCGCGCTGCCGGGATGCTGCGTCGCGGGCTCGGAGGCCGACGTACGGGAGGTCCGCGAGTGGCGTTCCCGCCTCGGCGGCACCCTGTTCGCGATGTGGCCGGGTGCGGCCTCGGCGTTGCGGCTGGTGGACGAGGCGCTCGCGGAGATGCCCGCCCGGCTGCGGCACGCCCGCGCGATCGCGGAGGCGCTGGCCGGCGTACCCGAGGTGCGGGTCGTGCCGGACCCGCCGCAGACGCCGATGCTGCACCTGCTCTTCTCGGCGCGGCCCGGCACGTTCCAGGCGAACGCCAAGCGGCTCGCCGAGGAGACCGGGCTGTGGGTGTGGCCCAGCGGCATGGCCACCGGCGACCCGGCGGTGATCCGCACCGAACTCTCCGTCGGCCGGGCCACCCTGCGCCACAAGCCGGAGGCGATCGCCGAGATCATCGGCGGCCTCTGCGTCGACGCCCCCGTTTAGGGACGTGGCTCGCCTCCACTGTGGTGGCGACGATGGTGGAATGAAGCTTGATCCGCGCCGCCTGCGCCGCGCGCTGTTGTCCCTGCTCGCCACGCTCACCGTGGTCGCCGGCGGGCTCACCGCAGCGTTCGGCACCGGCTTCACCGAGCAGTCGGCCGCGTACGCCGCCGGCGACCACACCGTCACGTTCGTCAACGCGAGTGCCGAGAAGATCTGGGTGGGGAGCACCGTCAACGACGACGGCTCGGTGAACTTCGGGCAACTGCCGATCCTGGCACCCGGCGCCTCGGCGACCATCGTCATCCCGGAGCACTCCGGCCCCGGCCATTGGCGCGGCAAGTTCTTCGCCCGGCAACGCTGCGGCGGCGAACCCTTCCACTGCGAGGTCGGCGACTGCGGCGCCGCCGTCGACCACTGCGCGATCAACTCGGAGCAGGACGCCAGCCTGGCGGAGTTCAACTTCGACCCGGCCGACCCGTGGGGCGCACCCTGGTACGACGTCAGCTACGTCAACGCCGTCTCGCTGCCCGTCACGATCACGCCGACCGGTGCGCCCGCTCCCCCACCGGGTACGCAGTACTGCGCGGAGGCGGGCTGCGCGAAACCCCTGCTCGACGCCTGCCCGGCGAGCGCGCTCAAGCGTGACGGCCAGGGGCAGCCGCTGCTGTGCGTGAACCCCGACCGCGATGCCGTGACCGAGTACAGCGACGCGATCAAGAAGGCGTGTCCGCGGGCGTACAGCTGGTCCAAGGACGACGCCACGGCCGGCAACCAGACGATGTACAACTGCAAGGAATGCACCGGCTTCACGGTGACCTTCCACGGCAACGGCGCGGCCGCTCCGCCGCCCGTCGAGCCGCCGGCCGCCCCCGCGGGAGACACGCAGCTCGTGAGCAACTGGCACGGCAAGTGCATCGACGTGCCCGGCGGCGACTACTCGGACCGCGTACGGCTGGCGGTCTGGGACTGCTGGAACGGGCCGATGCAGCGCTTCCGGCTGGCGGCGGACGGCACGATCCGCATGGGCGGCAAGTGCCTCGACGTGGCGGACGGTTCCACCGCCGACATGGCCGCCGTCCAGGTGTTCACCTGCAACGGCACCCCGGCGCAGCAATGGGTGCTGACCGAGGCGGGCGACCTGGTCAATCCGCAGGCCGACAAGTGCGTCGACATCGCCGCCTGGAACCCGGCGAACGGCGCGCCGCTGCAACTGTGGACGTGCAACGGAATGGTCAACCAGAAATGGCACCGGGCCTGACGAGCGGTATAGCGTCGACGACGGTACGTGCAGCGGCGTCGACCGTGCGGAGGGCAGTCCCATGCCTGATGATCGAGCTTCCGCGCCGGGGCCCGAGGGCCCGCGGGCGCAGACCATGGCTTTGCAGGGTGTGGCCAACCGGATCATCCGCGGTCTGCTGCGGGTGCCCCTGCTGTCCCGGCTGATCGGCAGCCGCCTGATGACCGTATACGTGGTCGGGCGCAAGTCGGGGAAGCGCTATTCGGTGCCGGTCTCGTACACGCGGGACGGGGGTGATCTGCTGATCGGGGTGCCGTTCGCGTGGGGGAAGAACCTGCGCACCGGCGAACCGATCGAGGTGCGCTACCGCGGCCGGCGCCGGGTGGCCGACGTGCGGGTGATCACCGATGAGGCGGGCGTGGTCGAGCACTACGCGCTCATGTGCCGGGACAATCACACCTTCGCCGGCTTCAACAAGGTCGGCTTCGACGCGGCCGGTGAACCGGACCCCGAAGACCTCCGCAAAGCCTGGGCCGCCGGCGCCCGCGGCTTCCGACTGACCCTGCGCTGAAGGCGGCCCCAGCTGCAGGCAGGCCCGGCGCTACAGGCAGGCCCGGCGCTACAGGCAGGCCCGGCGCTACAGGCAGGCCCGGCGCGACAGGCAGGCCCGGCGCGACAGGCAGGCCCGGCGCGACAGGCAGGCCCGGCACCGAGAGCGGGCCCAGCGCTGAACGCGGGCTTCGCTGAAGCCCCGGGTCCGGGCGCCGAAGACGGGCCGGCGCTCAAGACAGGCCGGCGCTCAAGACAGGCCGGCGCTCAAGACAGGCCGGCGCTCAAGACAGGCCGGCGCTCAAGACAGGCCGGCGCTCAAGACAGGCGCTGAGGGCTCGCCGGCCGTGAGGGCGGGGTCAGAGCAGGGCGTGGTCAGAGCACGGCGGTGACAGCCAGGAAGACCGTCGAGATGCCGAACGCCAGCCAGCCGATCCGCACGACCGCCGGATCCGTCAGGATCTCCACCAGCTGGTGTCGCCCCGTCTTGAGCGCCTCGGCCGGCAGCTGCCCCGCAACAGTGCCGGCGAACGCCAGCGGAGCACCCAGCGCCTCCCGCGGCGTCAGTCCCGCGGCGGCGTGCCGGCGCTCCGCATCGGCGATGAACGGGTTGGCGGTCTCGTACGCGACTCCCCGGTCGGCGAGCGCCACCCGTGCGCCGACCTCCCACCGGGCGAAGCTGTCGAGGACGCTTGCGTTGCTGCCCATCGGTCCCTCCTCGGCTCGGCGGCTGGGTCCGCCGCGATGAGACGACTATCCCCGCCGGGAAGTCCCCGTCGCATCGCCAGGGAGCAGGGTTTACCCGCGCGATCACTCCGACGAAAGTCGTAGTCGGCAGCTGACCTCAGGACCCGGTGTCGTCACGCCGGGCCAGGCTTGCGGCGCGGGCCCGCCCCAGCACGAGAAGATCAGGAGAACTCGACCGCGGCCGTCTCGACCGTGCCGCCCTTGCGCCCCGGGGCGGTCTGCTCGTGCCAGTAGAGGTTGGTGTGGGCGATGACCTTGTCGGGCGGCGGCGCTCCCCAGGACGAGAGGTCCTCGGTCGTGTGCGCGTCCGCCACCAGGGTCGCGTCGTAGCCGCGGGTGATCGCGCCGTGCAGGGTCGAGCGGATGCAGGCGTCGGTCTGGGCGCCGGCGACCAGGAGGCTGCCGATGCGGCCCTGGGCCAGCACCGACTCGAGCGTGGTGTCCTCGAAGGAGTCTCCGTAGCGCTTGTGCACGAGCGGCTCGGTGTCGCGGCGCACCAGCTCCGGCACGTACCTCCAGGGTTCGCTGTCGGTGGGCAGGTCGTCGCTGGTGTGCTGGACCCAGATCACCTCCACGTCGGCGGCGCGGGCCTTGTCGACGAGGGTGGCGATGTTGGCGACGACCCGGTCCCGGTCGTGGGCCTGCGCCACGACGCCGTTCTGCACGTCGATGACCAGGAGTGCGGTGTTCGGGCGGTCGGTGAGTGTCGTCATGTCGCGATGCTATGCCGGGGGTACGACAGTTACGGTCGGGCATGCGTTCCGGACGGCACTTCGACGAGCTGGTGGGCGAGGCGGTGGGCGTACCCCTCACCGGCTGGGAGTTCGCCTGGCTCGACGGCCGCGCGGTCGGATCCGATCCGTCCTGGTCGTATCCGCAGCTCGCGCGGCCGCTGCTGCGGCGGGCGCACAGCGTGCTGGATCTCGACACCGGGGGCGGGGAGCTGCTGGCCGAGCTGGCCCCGCTGCCGCCGCACACCGTCGCCGTGGAGAGCTGGGCGCCGAACGTGCCGGTGGCCCGGGATCGGCTGACCCCGTTCGGGGTCGCCGTGGTCACCGAGCTGCCCGGCGGCGAGGAGGAGTTCGACGTCGTGCTGAGCCGGCACGGACGGTTGCCGGCGGCGGACATCGCGCGGCTGCTGAAGCCGGGCGGGGCCCTGCTGAGCCAGCAGGTCGGCAGCGACGATCTGGCCGATCTCAATGCCGAGCTGGGCGCTCCCCCGCCTGCTCCACGGTTGTGGACTGCGGAGACCGCGGTCGCGGCGCTGGAGGCCGCCGGTCTGGAGGTCACGGACGTACGCGAGGAGCGCCCGCCGCTGACCTTCCACGACGTCGGCGCGATCGTCTACCAGCTCCGCGCGGTGCCGTGGCAGGTTCGCGACTTCAGCCCGGAGCGCTACGAGCGTGCGCTGCGCCGCATCGACGCGCTGATCCGTACCGAAGGGCACTTCACCGTCACCGCGCACCGCTTCCTGGTGCAGGCGTCGCGCCGCTGAGCTTCAGACGTCGGTCCTGCGGCGCCGGGGGCATTCGCCGGCATCCGCGGGCTCGCGGTGCAGGTACGCGTTGAGGTAGAGCAGCACGGCCAGGACGGCGAGCGGCGCACTGAGCAGGACGATTCCGTGGAACATCGCGGATCAGACCTTCTCGCGAGCCGTGTGGAAGGTCTCGACGAGCTCGTACGCGTCGACCTCGGTCTCCGGGTCGACGTCGGCGAAGCAGATCCACGAGCCGCGGGCCATGGCGAAGCCGAAGTGCATGGCGGCGCCCATGTCCTGGATGTGCGCGGAGTCCACGACGCGGATGTGCGGGAGGCCGGCGAGCGTCTGCGCCGAGCCGTCGTAGGAGCCGGCGGCCACGGCGATGACCTCGAACGAGATCTGCTGGGAGTGCAGGGCCTCGGCTAGGCGCTCCACGCCCTCGCGCAGGCGGCGGCCGGGGTTCTGGAACGGCAGGACGACGCTGAGCTCGACGGCGGCAACGGCGTACGGCCAGGGCATGGGTGCGAGGTCGCGGGCGGGCCCGGCAACGACGACGGGCGGCACGGCGAGGAGGTTCCGGTGCGTCATGCCCTCAAGGTTCGGCCCGCAACCTCAATGCAACCTCATCCGGTGCTCAACGACGGCGCAAATGTGCTCCGACGTTTCCGCTCAGCACTCCTTCGCCGAGGTCGATCGTGAAAGTGGGACCACTAGGAGGCACCAAACTGTGACTCAGAGTGACACGCGCTGGATGGGCGTGGGCTCGGCGACCGGCCCGGACGCGGAGAGCGCCGGCATGCGAGCGGCGCGGGCGGCGCTGCGGGATCGCGGGGACAGCCGGCTGATCGTCCTGTTCGGCAATCCGCGCCAGGATCTGATCTCGGTGCTGCGGGGCGTCACGAAGGTCACCGGGGACGTACCGCTGGTCGGCTGCGCCACCGCGGGTGAGTTCACGTCCGAGGGCCCGATCTTCGACGGGGTGGTGGTCGCCGCGCTCGGCGGCCCCGGCTTCCGGTTCGCGACCCGCGCGGTCGAGGGGATATCCCGGCGTCCGCGCGAGGTGGGCGCCGAGGCGACGGAGAGCGCTTCCGCGCTGCCTGACGGCGGACACACCGCGATGCTGATGGTGATGGACGGCCGCGCCGAGCGGCAGGAGGAAGTGCTCCGCGGCGCGTACGACACGCTGGGGGCCTCGATTCCGCTGATCGGCGGGTGCGCCGCCCCCAGCCCGGCGGACGACACCGCCTTCCTGCTGCACGACGGCAAGGTGCTCACCGACGCGCTCGTGACCGTCGCCATGCAGTCGGATGCACCGTTCGGTATCGGCGTAGCGCACGGCTACGAGCCGGTCGGCGACCCGATCCTGGTCACCCGCAGTGGGCAAGGCCGGATCATGGAACTCGACGATCGACCCGCGCTGGACGTCTACCTGGACCGTTTGCACGGGCCCGACGACGCGTACCGGGATCCCGAGGCCTTCGCTCTTTTTGCCCTGGAACATCCTGTTTGTGTGGATCGTCGTAGCGGCCGGGAGGCGCGGCTCATCAGCGGCGCGGACTTCGCGACGCGAGCGTTGATGTGCCCGGCTGACATCCCCGAGGGCGGCACCCTGTGGCTCAGCAGCTCGAGCGCGGGCACGCTGCTGGACTCGGCGGCGTCCGCGCGGGCCGATGCCGTACGCCCGCTCCCCGGGGACCCGCTGGGAATGCTGGCGTTCGACGGAGTGGGACGGATGATGATGCTGGGCACCGAGTCCGGGCCGGAGAACGAGATCCGCCGGCTGGCCGGGGAGGACGTAGACCTGCCGGTCGCGGGCTGCTACTCCGCCGGAGAGATCGCGCGTACGCGCGGCATCAACGGTTTTCACAACTACTCCGTCGCCGTGCTGGCGGTGGGCTGAATGAGTCTTGCCTCGGGCGTGGGCGCCACCCACCTGCTCGCCGAGTTCGTCGCGCTCATGGCGAGCGTCTCCGACGAGCGCCGGGCGATGCAGGTCGCCGCGGAGCACGCCGCCTCGGCCGCCGAGGCGGAGGTGTGCGCGGTCCTGCGCGACGGTGACGTGGTGTCGGTCGGCTTCCCGCGGCGGGAGTGCCCCGCCGACCTCATGCGCGAGCTGGCCCAGTCCGGGGCACGCCAGGCCCACCTGCCCGGCGTCGGCGACTGTCACCTGGCGGTGGCCACGATGAGCGGCGAGGTCTCCGGCCACCTGCTCCTGGCCCGCCTGCAGGACCCGTTCGGGCCCGACGAGATCAGCCTGCTGCGGGCGACCGCCCGGGTCCTGTCGCTGAGCCTGACGATGATGGAGACGCTGGCCGCCGAGCGCCGGCTGCGGGAGCACAGCGATCAGCAGGCGGCGGAGAACGCCCGGCTGCTGCGCGAGCTGGAGGCGCGCCAGGCGCTGGTGGAGGCGCTGCGGCGGATCGAGGCGGCCATCGCCCGCCGGGACCCGCTGCGCGAGATCCTCGACACGATCACCGAGGCCGGCCACGTCCTGCTGCAAGCGCAGACGTCCGCCCTGCGCCTGCTCGCGGGGCCGGACTCCGACGACCTGCGCCTCGCCGCCGTCGGCGGCGCCACCGAGACCGAGCTGGGGCGCCGGGTCACCCGCACCGCCGCGCCGCTCACCGACGCCGCCATGTCGCACAAGCGCCTCGTCGCGGTGGACGACGGAAGCGGCGAGCTGCCCGGCGCGGCGGCCACGATGGCGTGCCCGGTGATGGAGAACGACGTGGTCGTCGGCGCCCTGACCGTCGCACGGGCGCCGGGACAGATGCCGTTCACGGACGGGGACCGGGAGGCGCTGCTCGCGCTGGCCGATCACGCCGGGATGGCGGTCACCGACGCCGCCGCCGTACGCGCGGTGCACGAGGCCCAGCTGGACCCGCTGACCGGGCTGCCGAACCGGGCCATGTTCACCGGCCGGCTGGAGCAGGCGCTGCTCGACGCCCACGACCGGGGCGAGACCGCCGGCGTGCTGTTCATCGACCTGGACCGGTTCAAGCCGGTCAACGACTCGCTCGGGCACGCCGCCGGCGACGCGCTGCTGGCCGAGGTGGCCCGCCGGCTGCGCAGCTGCCTGCGCGACGGCGACACGAGCTCACGGCTGGGCGGCGATGAGTTCGCGGTGCTGCTGCCGGGCGCCAACGTCACCGACGCGGTGGCGGTCGCCGAGCGCGTCTCCAGCCAGATCCGCTCGCCCTTCGAGGTGCTCGGCAATCTCGTGCACGTCAGCGCGAGCATCGGCGTCGCGGTGAGCACCGCCGGGCAGGACGCAGCCCAGGTCCTGCACGACGCGGACATCGCCATGTACCGCGCCAAGAAGCTGGGCGAGGGCGAGCTCCAGGTGTACGTGCCGGAGATGCACGCCGACATGCTGAACCGGATGCAGCTGGAGACCGATCTCAGCACCGCACTGGTGCACCGGCAGCTGGTCACCCGCTACTCGGCCGTCGTCGACCTCTCCTCGGGGTCCGTGGCGGCGGTCGCCGTCGCGCCGTACTGGCAGCATCCGCAGCGCGGGCTGCTGGCGCCGGAGGAATTCCTGGCGTTGTCGTCGAAGACGGACGTGGGCGGCCGGATCGAGCGGTGGCTGCTCGCGCAGGGCTGCCGGGACCTGGCGGCGTGGCGGCGCTCCGGCGTGACCGAGGTCGGCCTGCACCTGCACCTCGAGGCGCACCAGCTGACCGACGAGCGGTTCCGCGCCGCCGCGCAGAACGTGCTCGGCCTCAACGGGCTCACCCCGGCCGACCTCACCTTCGAGGTCAGCGCCCGGGTCCTGGCCGAGGAGGCCGAGAAGGTGGCCGCCCATGTGGCCCGCTGGCAGCGCGACGGATTCCGGATCGCCGTACGCGACTTCGGCTCGGCCCCGTTCGCCCTGGCCGACCTCTGCGGCGTGGCGCCCGACCTGGTCAAGATCGATCTGCGCTGCAGCGCCCCGATGCTCTCCGCCGACGGCCGCCGCCGGCTGATCGCCGCCGCCCGGCAGTTCAGCGACGTCGTGGTGGCCCAGGAGGTCGACACGGAGGACGAGGTCAAGGAGCTGGTCGCCGGCGGCTGCACGTACGGCCAGGGCGGCGTCCTCGGCCCGCCGATGAGCGCGGACGAGCTGGCCCACCGCTTCCCCGCCCCGGCCGCCGCCGGCTGACGTACGGCCATGGACAACGAGCGGATGGGCCCGAACGTGGTCCAGAAAGAGGCTAAATCTTTTTGCTTCTTTCGCCGATCACGGGCGGGCGCTCCCGGGCGAAGACTGGGCCGGTGCCCGATGACGAACCCCGGTGGTACGACGAGATCCCGGCCCGCGGCCTGTGGCGAACCCGCCGCCGCGAGCGGCTCGAGTTTGCCATCGCCACCCTGCTCCTGACCGGTCTGCTCGGCCTACTGGTATTCGGCGTGTCGCGGGAATCCCACGACCGGCCCCGGCCGCAGCCCGCATCCTCCTCCGATGTCACCGTGCCGACCGGGGTGGGCACGAGCTGAACTCGCCCGAACGGATGAAGTGAGGCCGGAACGGGACGGCCAGAATGTCCGGGTGACGAAACAGACTCGCATCGGCCTCATCGTGGCTGCCCTTGTCCTCGCCGGTGGTGGGACCGCCGCCGCCGTCGCCGTGGTCACCGGCAACGACGACGGCGTGGCCGGCACGTTCCAGGCGGCGCAACCGACCGATTCCGCAGCCAGTTCCGCCCCGCCGAGCACGGATGCCGCGCCCGGGGACGGCAAGCGCACGGTCAGCGAGACCGAGCCGATCAAGTTCAAGACCCGCACGGTCAAGGACAACTGGCTGGCCAAGGGCGAGAAGGAGAAGCGCACCGGCGGCGTCGACGGCGTGCGCACCAAGACGTACGAGGTGACGGTCGTCGACGGCCGGGAGACGAAGCGCAAGCTGGTGAAGTCGGAGGTGACCCGCAAGCCGGTGGACGAGGTGATCGCGGTCGGCACCTTCTGACCGGCCGGCGGGCGCTAGTCCGGGAGCTGCTGGCGGATCAAGGTCGCGGCCGCGGTGTGATGCGCGACGGTGAGCGCCACCGCAACGACGCCGGCCACCAGCAGGGCGACGCGCATGCGCCCGGACAGCGTCCGCGCCCGCCACCCCAGCGCCAGGCTCACTGCGCCGAGGAGACCCGTCGCCCCGCCCACGTCGTCACCGAGCAGCCAGCTCAGCGCCGCGCCCAGCGATCCGCCCGGATGCTCGAACGCGGTCTGCCAGAAGGTCAGGAACCCACCGAAGAGCAACAGCAGGGACAGACCGGTGAGGCCGGCGACCCATCGTTGCCGCGGGCGCAGGCCGCGCTGCAGCGGGCCGAGGACCGTCGCCACGAAGGCCAGCCAGGCGACCATCCACGCCCCGCCGAACCACACGGCGATACTCGGGATCAGCAGCAGGGACCATGCCAGCAGCCACCCCAGCAACGCCAGCCAGGCCGGCGGGTCCTCCGGCCAATCGATGGCCGACCAGAACGGCAGGAGCAGGACCAGCACGCTCAGGGCGGGCGCGAGCAGGCCGGCCACCAGGACCCGGGCGAACAACCGCAGCCCGGCCGGGGTCGCCACGTCGCGCAGGCCACCGGTGCCCGCGGCCACCCCGCGCCGGGCGAACGACCGCAACGCGGGCAGCGTCCACAGAGCGGCCGCCAGGTAGCGCCACTGCGCCGCCCGGCCGGCCGCGCCCACTTCCAGCAGGTCGGCGGTCCACTCGGCGCGCTGCCGCTGCCGGAAACCGGCCGGCAGCAACCCGGCCATGGCCGCCACCACGAGCCGCTCGGCGCTCCGGAGCACGGCGATCGTGGACGTCTCGCGGCTCACCATGCCGGCCGCCGCGACAGGCCCCGGGCCGCCCGCTGCCGCCGGGCCGCGACGGCCTCACGCGCCGCGGTGACGCCCGTGGGGGTCAGCCGGTAGTACCGCCGCCTCGGACGGCCGACGGCGTGCGCGTCGACGTCCTCCTCGCGGCTGCTCACCCAGCCGACCGTCTCGAACGCCACGAGGATCGGGTAGACCGTGGCCGGCTCGAGACCGGCCTGCGTGGCCAGGTCCAGCCCGTAGCGCTCCCGCTCGGGGTCGTCCAGCATCGCCTGCAGCGCCAGCAGGCGCGGCGTCGTCATGCGCAGTGTTCCCATGGCGCGAGACCGTACCGGCTATTCCTAGTTCTGCATAGGGTTCCGGTCTCTGTCGGCCATCCGTCACGGCCAGCAAAACCGCAATGGCGGCAAATCCCCCGGCAAATACTGGGCGCGGCGCCACTCGGTGCCGCATCCATACACGGGGGTCAGTGATGCAGTCCAAGAAGAGAACAGCCGCCGCGCTCGCCGCGGCGCTGGGCGTGAGTGGAATCGCCGCACCGGCAAGTGCGGCCGAACGGGCCAGCCTGCCGGTCTTCGCCGTACGCTCCTCGGGCCTCACCGGCGACGAGACAGCCCGCCTCGCCCGGGCCCTGGGCCTCAAGCAGATCGCGCGCGGCGAGGACGGCAGCGTCCGGTACGCCGCCGAGAAGTCCTTCCTCGCCGTGCCGACCCGGGCCGCCGGCCGCGCCCGGGGCGGCGACGAGGACGGGCAGCCGACCACGACCACGGTCCTGGACGTCGCCGCGCTCAAGCGGCTGCGCACGATCAGCACCAGTGACGCGCTGAGGCGAGCCACCCGGGCGCTCGCCATGGCGAAGCTCACCCCGCGCGACGCCAAGCCCGGCGCGCGCAAGACCACGCTCACGGCGGTCGACCGCAGGGGACGCACGACCGTCTCGGCGGCGCTGGACACCACCGTCTCGTACGCCTTCACGCTCGCCGGCCTGCCGTACGAGGGCCCCGGCGCCAAGATCCGGCTGGCGTACGACGGCAAGGGCGCGGTGACCGGCCTGACCTTCAGCACCCGCACGCTGGAGCCGGCCGGCTCGGTCGAGGTGCTCGACGCCGGCGAGGCGATGGCCCGGTGCGCCAAGGCGATGGGCGAGGGCATCCGCGTGTCGGCCGCCACGCCCGTCTACTGGGCACCGGCGCTGACCGCGGCCCTGCAGCGGATCGAGCCGAGCCTGCGCTGCTCCGGCGTCGACGGCTCGGGCGCCCAGGCGCAGCGCGTGGTCGTGCCGGCCGCGGTCGATGCCACGCTGCCGGAACCACCGGCGCCGCAGGAGCCACGACCGGGCGGCGGCAAGATCACGTCCCGGGCGTACCAGCGCGTCGACGTCGGCAGCGAGGGCACCGGGCCCTGCTCCGGCCTGCCCTACACCAGCAACAACCTCAACTCCTTCAACGGCCAGTTCACCAGCCGGGGCATCCCGGTCGAGTTCAGTTGGCGCGATCAGAACGCCTGGGAACAGGACTTCAAGGATCCCGCGTACGGCGGTGACGACAGCAACTGGGCCGACCACGTCGACATGACGTACTGGCAGGGCCACGGCTCGCCGACCGGCTTCAGCTTCTCCGGATGCAGCAGCAACGACGACTCGTTCCTGGCGAACACCGACGCCCGCTGGGGCAACGGCGACGTCGAGTGGATGAGCCTGTTCACCTGCCTGATCCTCGCCGCCGACTCGGGCGGCCAGCGGTGGTGGCAGCGCTGGGGACCCGCGTTCGCCGGCCTGCACCAGATCAACAGCTTCCACACCGTCTCGTACCACAGCGCCTCGCACGGCGGCACGTACGCGAACTACCTGCTGCGCAGCCCGTTCCTGTGGTGGAACAAGCCCATGCCGGTCCGCAGCGCCTGGGCGCAGGCGTCGATCGACGACCAGCCCTCCGACGTGGTCTGGGCAAGCATGGGCCCGATCGGCCCCGGCGGCGCGGTCAGCATGAACGACTACTTCTGGGGCAAGGGCGCGGTCAGCGCCGACGTGCCCGCCGCGTCGATCACCGGCTACTGGTACGTCTCCGGCACCTCCTGAGCACGTGCCGCGTCGGCGCCGCTCCGGCGGCGCCGACGCAACCAGCCACAGGGCAGCACGACCGCGTAGAACGCCAGATCGGCGCCGAGCTTTCCGGCCAGGACGCCGAGCGCCAGATGCCCGATCAGCAGCGGCCCGGCGTAGAGCAGAGCGGGCCGCACCACCAGCGTGTCCAGCACCTCCGCCGGCCCGAACTCCACCAGGGTTCCCGGCACCGCGGCCACCATGGCCCGCAGCCGTCCCGCTCCGCGGCTCGCACGGGTGTCACGCCAGAGGATGACGCCGTAGTAGCCCACCCCTTCGGCGACACTGCCGGCCCACGCCCCGGGGTAGGCGGATTCGGTCATCCGCTGCACCGCCGTCACGGCGAGCAGCGCCGCGGCAGTGCCGGCCAGCTCCGGCGGCAGAAAGCGGCGTAGCGTCACGACCTGACGGTAGGCTCGTGAAAGCCCAGCTCAGCCGCCTCGAACGGGGGTAGACCGACGGCCTACCCGGATCGGGTGGGGTCAAGTTGCCCGCAGGGAAGGCTCAAGACTCGATCAACGCGGCCGATCGTCGGGCCGTGGAAAATCGGTCGGAGGTCCCCCAGCAGGGTGCCCGCCTCGTGCACATCGGGCGGCAACCCATCTTCGACGCGTCCGGCGACATCGCGGGCTACGAGCTGCTCTTTCGCGGCAACACCCAGGCGGTCGCGGCCGACCGGCGTGACGCGTACGCGACCAGCCAGGTCATCGTCAACGCGTTCACCGAGTTCGGGCTGGACGAGGTCGTCGGCGACCGGGTGTGCTTCATCAACATGACCCGCGAGTTCCTCACCGGCGAGATGATCCTGCCCTTCGGCCCGGAGAACGTGGTGCTGGAGGTGCTGGAGACCATCGACGTCGACGACGCGGTCGTGGCGGGGGTGTCGAACCTGGTCTCGGTGGGGTACCGCATCGCGCTGGACGACTTCGTCTGGGACTCCGGCCACGAGCGGTTGCTGCCGCTGGCGTCGTACGTGAAATTGGATCTGCCGAACTGCGACCCGGCCCGCGTCGAGGAGCAGCTCGCGGTCTTCCGCGGCTTCCCGCAGATCCAGATCGTCGCCGAAGGCCTGGAAACCCTCGATGATCTCGCCCTCTGCGACCGTTACGGCATCGAACTGCGCCAGGGGTACGTCCTGAGCCGGCCGAAGGTGATGACGGCGGCCTGCATCCCGCCCTTCAAGCTGCGCAGGCTGGAGCTGGTCGGCGCACTGAGCGCCCCCGACGCGGACATCGACAAGATCGTGGACATCATCTCGAGCGACCCGGCGCTGACGATGCGGGTCCTGCGCGCCAGCAACAGCGCCGCCGTCGGCACGATCCAGCGCGTCTCGTCGATCCGGCAAGCCGTGGTGCTGCTGGGCCTGGGCCACATCCGCCGCTGGGCGATGCTCATGGTCATCGACGACGTGGCCGAGACCACCGAGGCGCAGCTGACGAACGCGCTGACCCGGGCGCGCCTGTGCCACAACCTGGCGGAGCGCTTCGAGGGCGACCCGGACGCGGCGTTCGTCGCCGGGCTCATCACCGCGGTCGCGGAGCTGCTGGGCATCACCTCCTCGTCGCTGGTGAACCACCTGCCGCTGACGCCGGACCTGTGCGCGGCGCTGACCCGTGGCACCGGTCCGCTCGGGCGGATGCTGCGGGTCGTCGACGCGTACGAGCGCGGGGACATGGCTCAGATGGGCTCCCCCCGTACCGGGAACGACCTGACCGGTGCGGTCATGGACGCCCTGCGCTGGTCCACCCAGACGGTCGCGGCAGCGGCCCCGAGCAGGCTCGCCGTCGCCAGCTGAAAGAACCCTGACGGCGGCTGGAGGCGGGGTTGAGCTTCGGGTCCGACTCTTTCGTCATGACCGTGGCACAGCTTCTCCCGCCCGACTCCCGGGCTGTTCGCGACGTGCTCCACCGCAACGCCCTGCGGACCGTCTTCCAGCCGGTCGTCCGGCTCGAGGACGGCACGGTCCGCGGTTACGAGGCGCTCACCCGCTTCGACCACCAGGACTTCCCCGACCCCGTCCAGGCCTTCGCCTCCGCCAACGCGGCGGGCCTCGGCGTGGAGCTGGAGATCCTCGCGATCGAGGGCGCGCTGAGCCGGCTCGACGACCTGCCGGAGGGTGCCTGGCTGAGCCTGAACGCCTCCGTGGAGGCACTGCTCACGCCCCGGACCATCAGCCTGCTGCTGTCCCACGCCAACCGCCGCATCGCGGTGGAGCTCACGGAGCACACGCGGGTCACCGACTACACGGCCCTGCACGAGGTCACCGGCCTGCTGCGGGCGGCCGGCATCCTGCTCGCCGTCGACGACGCCGGTGCCGGCTTCGCCAACCTGAGCCAGATCCTGCAGCTGCGCCCCGATGTCATCAAGCTCGACATCTCGCTGACCCGCGGCATCGACACCGACCCGGTCCGCACCGCGCTGACGCGCGCCCTGGTCTCCTTCTCGGAGAGCATCGGCGCCCTGCTGATCGCCGAGGGCATCGAGACGTACGCGGAGCACGAGCGGCTCCTGGCGCTGGGCGTGCAGCACGGCCAGGGGTACTACATCGCCAAGCCGGGCCCGCTGCCGTACCGCCACATCGAGCCGCTGCTCTAGCTCCAGCTGCGGGGCAGACGAACCATGGCCTGTGCTCCACTGATATCCGGCGGTTCGCTCACCGCGAAGCCCGCGGCACGCAGGACCTCGTGCAGAGCCTTGCGTATCGCCTCGAGAGCAGCGGCGGCGAAGGGGAGCTCTGGAGCGGTCAGATCCATCGTCTCGACCGCCCGGCGCACCACCGTTTCCAGCTCCGGATGATGACACCACGCGACATAGACGCCGCGTCCGCTGTCCGCGTTCGCATCTATCCACACCTTCGCCCCGCCGGACGGCATCTCTTCACTGACCCATTCCACGTGCCGTGCGGCGAACCCGACGCGGGTGAGGGCAGCGACGACGTCCTGAGCGAGCCGCGTCAACGCCTCCTCGCCGGTTACGGCCATGTCAGGTGACTTCGCGTTCGATCCAGGTCAGGCAGGACCTGTCGACGGTGCTGAAGGACCTGCCGAAGGCGGCGCGGGCGGCCGGGTCCGGCTTGTCACCGTGTCTGAGCACCCGGTCGACGAAGGTGAAGAGCCGGCGCTCGCCGTACTGATCCGCCATGCATTTGGTGGCGAAGTGGCCCATGGCGTAGAGCCGGTCGACCGTACGGTCGTCAGCGTCATCGGCGAGCGGGGGGAGCGCGATCGTCCTCGGCGCGTTGCCCCGCCGGAATGCGGCAGCGAGGATGTTCCGGTTACCGGCGGTACGGGCCGCACCGGGCCGCTCGCCGACGTACTCGGCGATGCCCTCCTCCAGCCACTGGTCGTCGCTTGTTTCCGAGTGGGTGAGTCCGGCCAGCGTCACCACGTGACCCATCTCGTGCTGGACGATGGAGAGCGGGCCGCCGGGTTCGGCCATCACCTCGCTGGTCCGGAAGACGATGTCGGCGCCGGTCGAGTTCAGCGGGAGTTCGTAGCCGATCGCCCACTTCGGCTGATCGCCGCCGTACCAGCTCTTCCAGGTCCGCTGATCGGCCAGGTAGATCCGGTAGCGCCGCTGTGGCGTGCCGAGGTAGCGGGCGAACCGGTCAGCCGCGACGGCCGCCTTCTCCGCCGCCACCACCATTGCCTTGACGTGCTTCGCCTGTGAACGCGTCGCGGCGACAGTGACCCGCTCACCGTGAGCGAGGACGAGGTCCGCACCCTCCCACGGCGCCGGCTCGAGGCCGTTGAAGTTCATTCCCGCCGGATCGACCGCGGCGTTGATCAAGTACTTCCCGTCGACGAGCTTGAAGGTGAGTTGGCTCGTGGTCTTCGGCGGCCCGTCGCCGACGCCGGCACGCCAGCTGGGGCAGGGCGCCTCGTCGAAGCAGTAACCGAACAGCAGCTGGGCGGTCACCACACCGGGCTTGTCATGGACCACGCCTGAAGCGGGTGGCCGCGCATGAAACTCCGCGTGGCTCACTCCCAGCCCGCGCAGGTTGCGGAACATGCTTCGGTACTGCGACACCAATGTCGGGCGGCCGGGATCGACAGCGGCGAGCCAGCCCTTCTCATCGCCCTTCATCAGTGCTGCGGCCTGCTGGTCCAGTACCGCTGCGGCCTGCTCGAACGGCGTAGCTGCCCGGGACGGCGTCGGCTTCGCCAGGGCAGCGGGCTCGCTGGAGGTCAGACACGCGACAACGCCGCCGGCAAGCGCCAGCACAGCGACGATCAGCCCGGCGACAACAGCGACCGATGGGCGCCGGGCACCCGGAACCCGAGATTCTTCCACGATCGTGGATCAAACCAGCACCGATCGAAGGATCCAAACGAACGGCGTGACAGCTTCCCGTCAGACGCGCGACACGGCGCCGTCCGCGTCGTGGCGACACGGCAGGCAGACGACCACGGCCGTACCCGTCGGCGCGTTGTCGAGCAGCTTGATCGTGCCGCCGTGCAGCTGAACGATCGTGCGCGCCAGGCTCAGCCCCAGCCCGTGCCCGTGTGTTCCCTGGTGCCGTACGTTGCGGCCGCGGTAGAAGCGGTCGAAGATCTGGTCCCGCTCGTCGACGGGCGTGCCGATCCCCTCGTCGGTGATGCGCAGCTCGGCCATCTCGGCGTCGGCCTGCAGGCTGACGCGGATGTCCCCACCGCGCGGGCTGTACTTGACGGCGTTGGACAGCAGGTCGCGCAGCACCTCGCGGAGGCGGGCGGCGTCACCCTCGATGGACACCCGGTCCGGTGCGTCGACGTGCAGGCGTAGGTCTTGGCCCGCGATGTGCGACGCCGCGTCCGCCACGGCTTCCTCGACGATCCGGGTGAGGTCGACCTCGGTGACGGTCAGGGGGAGGTGGCCGGAGTCGAGGCCGGCGAGTTCGAGCAGCGTCGTGATGATGGCCTGGAGGTCGGCGGCGTTGCGGGCGATCGCGTCGACCGACTGGCGGCTGTCGTCGTCGAGGCGGTCGCCGTCCGAGGCGAGGACCCCGGCGTGGACGGCGATCGAGGTCAGCGGGGTACGCAGCTCGTGCCCGACCAGCGAGATGAAGTCGTCCTGGGCGCGGGCCAACTGCCGGGCCAGCTCCTGAGCCCGGCGCAGCGCGACGAAGACGCCGATCTGGGCCGCGACGCCGTCGAGCAGCACGGTCAGCAGGTCCTCGTGGTGTTCGGCGGCGCCCGCGTAGCAGGTCAGGACGCCGAGCAGGGAGTCTCCGTCGGTGACCGGCACCGCGATGACCGTGTGGATGCCGTGGCGCAGGCAGACCTCGACCCGCTCCCGCTCGAACGACGAGGACAGGGCCGCCTCGTCGGCGATCTCGGGGACCCAGACCGGCTTGCCGGTCTGCCACACCCGGCCGGTGACGCCGGCACCCTTGACCGGCGTGTGACCGAAGAAGTCCCCGGATTCGAGGCCGCCGGCGCTCCAGTGGCCGACCGCCCGCAGCTCGCCGGACACGTCGTCGATGAGGAACAGCTCGGCCGCCGGCCAGCCGAGCGTCGTGACGACCGCGTGCAGCACGTTCGGCGCGGCCTCGGCCACGGTGGCGGCGGCCTTGAAGGCTTGCTCGACGCTGAGGTGGCAGGCCCGGAACTGCTCGACCCGCCGCAGTGCGGTGACCTCGTGGGAGACCGACACGGCCCCGCGGCTGCGGCCGTCGCGGCCGGTGATGGGCTGCGCCGTGACCGCGAAGGTGCGGGTGCGCTTGCCCGGCACGTCGACCACGATGTCGGTGTCCCGTACGACTTCGCCGGCGCAGGCGCGCATGAGCGGCGTTTCCGCCCAAGGCATCGGCCGATGGTCGCTGTCGTACAGAAAGCGCTCGACGGCGCTCGCGTAGTCGGCGGGGATCTCGGCGTCCTCCGGCAGTTCGTGGATCTCGCGCAGGGCCCGGTTCATGACTACGACCTCGGAGGAGGCGTCGCACGCGAGGACGCCGACGGAGAGGCTGTCCAGCAGGGCGCTGAGGAAGTGGTCGCTGTGGTCGGCCCGCTCCTCGGCCGCCTTCTGCCGGCTGTGATCGGTCATGAAGACGCAGGCCAGGGCGCCGGCCGCGCCGTGCACCACCACGAACGCGGCGTCGACGTTCACCCGGTGCCCGTCGCGGTGCAGCAGGCTGATCGGTCGTCGCACGGGCAGGGCGGGTGCCGCGCTGAACAGCCGGCTCAGCGCGGCGCCGATCGGCTCGCCGTTGTAGAGGGGAACGAGGCGTTCGTCGAAGTGCCGGTCGCAGATGTCGTCCTTGGTGAAGCCGAGGAGCTGCTCGGCGGCGCGGTTGAAGCCCACGACGGTGCCGTGGACGTTCACCGCGACGAGCGCCTGCTGTACGCCGTCGAGCAGCGCAGCACTGTCGAGGGCGGCGAGCATGGCGCGCGGCGGGGCCGTACCGTCGGCCGGCCGCAGCAGTTGTTCGACCTCGAGCAGCAGCGTGGTGTGCTCGTCGCGCCAGTGGCGAGGCTTGGTGTCGCACACCGTCAGCGCCCCGACGAGCTGATCCTGCGGGTCGCGGATGGGCACGCTCAGGAAGGAGCAGACGCCGTACTCGGTGAGCAGCGGGTGCGAGCTCAGTTCCGGATCGCCGCCGCCGCACATGTCCGGGACGTTGAGGACGTGATCGGCGGACACCACGTACTTGCACAGCGAGTACTTGATGGCGAGCTTCCGTTGGGAGCACAGCGGCTCCGGCAGTCCGTACCGTCCGCTGACGAATTCCTCGTCCTCGGCCACGAGGGTCACGGCGCCCATGGGCGCGTCGAGCAGGTGGGCGGCCAGCTGGGCGATCGCGTCCATCGGCAGCGGTGCGACCGGCAGCAGCCGGCGGTACAGTTCCACGGCCTCCAGCCGGGCCGGATCGGCCAGCACAGCTCGATCGATGCTTACCACGGCAACCCCACCCCACCCGTCGTCTGTTCAGCGCTCACGCGCCGGGGTAATGCCGCCCCTGAAGAGGTTGTACAACCGTAGAACCGGCAAATTTCAGATAACGGTAAAAATCAGACCGAACGTCCCACCGAAAGGGCCCCGCCGTCCGCAGATTCGCGGTCGACGGGGCCTGTTCTCACGCCGTTTCCGGTGCCGCGCCTCGCGGCCGTTTCCCGGCTCATCAGCCGGCGGCGATCCGGCCGAGGAAAGCGTCGAGGTTGCTCATCGCGCGGCCGATCCGCTCGTCCAGGGAGAGCGTCTCCTCCCGGCGGACCAGGCGCAGCTTCGGCTGGCGCTTGCCCCGCAGATACAGCGAGCAGGCCAGGTCGGCGCAGAGATACTCGCCGACCGTGTTGCCCTGCCGCCCGGCGGCACCGGCGAGCGGCGCCACGAAGAGCGCCACCCCCGAGGACGCGTGATCGGTCAGGCAGACCCGGCACATGCTCGACCGCATCGCGGTCACCTTGCGGGCCTCCGGCCGGCGCAGCACCACGCCGACCGGGCCGTGGGGGCCGGGGGCGACCAGCAGAGCCCGTTGCGGGGCACCGGGATCGGTCCAGCCGAGGAAGTCCAGGTCGCCCCAGGGAACGCCGTCGTCGGCGAGGCCCACGGGCATCCTGACCCGGCTTGCCTCCCCCTTGCTGCAGTTCACGAAGGAGGCCCGGATCGTCCTCTCATCAAGTGGTTCCATGGCCGCGAAGCTAACCCGGGTCGCCCCGGTGCGGCACCCGCATTTCGCGCCCTAGACCCGCCGTACCGTATGGGCCGCATCATGGTCGTGCGGAAGCCGCACGACGACCGTGGTCCCGCGGGGCTGGTGATCAGTGAGCCGCAGCGTGCCGCCGTGCAGCTGCACGATGGTGCTGGCGAGGCTCAGCCCCAGGCCGTGCCCGTGGGTGCCGTGGTGGCGGACGTTGCTCGCCCGGTAGAAGCGATCGAAGACGTGCTCGCGCTCCTCGGTCGGGGTGCCGATGCCGTCGTCGGTGATGCGCAGCTCGGCGATCTGCCCGTCCGTCTCCAGGCTGACGTCGACGTCGCCACCATCCGGACTGTAAATGACCGCATTGGACAGCAGGTCGTCCAGTACCTGCCGCAGGCGTTCGGCGTCCCCCTCGACGAGCACGGCGTCCGGCGACTCGGGCGTGTGCAGACGGATGCGGTGCTCCGCCGCACGGCGAGCGGTCGCCGCCACGGCGTCGGCCACGATCCGGGCGAGGTCGACCGTCGCCACGGTCAGGGGAAGGTGACCCGAGTCCAGGCCGGCGAGATCGAGCAGAGTGGTGACGATCTTCTGCAGCTCGCCGGCGTTGCGCGCGACCGACTCCAGCAGAGGGCGGGTGTCCGCGCCGTCCGGCTCGAGATCCTCGGCGAGCAGATGCACGTTGGCGGTGATCGCCGTCAGCGGCGTCCGCAGCTCGTGACCGACCAGGGAGATGAAGTCGTCCTGGGCGCGCGCCAGCTGCCGGCCGAGTTCCTCCGCCCGCCGCAGGGCGACGAAGATCCCGATCTGCGCGGCGATCCCGTCCAGCAGCACGGTGAGCAGATCCTTGTCGTCCTCGGCCGCACCGGCGTAGCAGGTCAGGACGCCCAGCAGCGAACTCCCGTCACTGACCGGCACCGCGAGCACGCAATGGATGCCGTGGCGCAGGCAGATCTCGACCCGATTCCGCTCGAACTCGGTCCGCAGATTGACGGCCTCGGCGATCTCGGGAATCCAGCCCGGCCGGCCGGTCTCCCATACCCGGCCGGTGACGCCCTCGCCCTTGACCGGGGTGTGGCCGAAGAAGTCCTCCGGTTCGTCCGGCGAGGCGTTCCAGTGCCCGACGGAGCGCAGTTCGCCGGTGGTCTCCTCCACGAGGAAGAGCTCCGCCGCCGACCAGCCCAACGTACTCACCACCGCCTGCAGAACCCGGGGCGTCGCCTCGGGGACCGATGGCGCGGACGTGAGCGCGCGCTCGACCTCCAGGTGACAGGCCCGGAACCCTTCGACCCGGCGCCGAGCGGTCACCTCGTGCGACACGACCACGGCACCCCGCCGGGCGCCGTCGCGGCCGACGATCGGCTGCCCGGTGACGGTGAACATCCGCTCGCGGTGGCCGGGCACCTCGATGATGATGTCGGTGTCCCGGACGAACTCACCCGCGCACGCCCGCGCCAGCGGGGTCTCCTCATCGGCCAGGAGCCGGTGGTCGGTGTCGTACACGGTGCGGCTGAGCACGGCGGGGACCTCGCCGTCCTCCGGCAGCCCGTGGAATCCCCGCATGGCGCGGTTCATGACGACGAGCTCGCCGTCCGCATCGCAGGCGAGCACACCCACGGACAAGCTGTCCAGCAACGCGGCGAGGAAGCCGGCACTGTCGTCCGCGCGTTCCTCGGCAGCCTCGTGATGCGTCAGGTCGGTGATAAAGACGCAGGCCAGCGGTCCGGCCACCCCGGGTACGACGCTGAGCGCCAGCTCGGTGCTCAGCCGCCGGCCGTCCCGGTGCCGCAGGCTCATCTGCCGGCGCACCGGACGAACGGGGGCCGCGGCGAACAACCGGCCGAGCGCGTCACCGACCGGCCCGTTGTCGTAGTACGGCTCGAGGCAGTGGTCGAGCAGCCGGCCGCACACCTCGCCGCGGGTGAAGCCCAGCAGCTCCTCGGCGGCGCTGTTGAATCCGACGACAGTGCCCTGCGGGTCGACGACGACGACGGCTTGCGGAATGCTTTCGATCAGCGAAACGCTGTCCAGACCGGCAATCGCGGTCACGTTCTCACGGCTTGATGCGTCGCCACACACCCGGCTGCCGTAAACGTATGACCGTGCGGCCCGCCGTCCGCAAGCGCGCGCACCACGGAGATCAGCTCGTCGTTAGGACACGGCTTGAGCAGGAGCGCACACGCTCCCGACTCCCCCACTCGCCCGTCACCGGGCTGGAGCTGACCGGTCAGGATGGCGATCGGCGTGTCGACCAGGGCGGCATCGCCGCGAACCGCCCGGATCAACTCCCACCCGTCCATCCGGGGCATCCCCAGGTCGGTCAGGATCACGTCCGGACGATGCTCGACCGCCATCTCGAGCGCCACCGCCCCGTCCGGCGCCCGCATGACCTCCATCCCGGCACGGGTGAACACCCGCTGCAGGATCATGGCGATGTCATCGACGTCTTCGGCGATGAGCAAGGTTGTCATCAGGTGCTCCGGCAGGCTACGAGCGCTGGTCAGTTATGACCATCGTCGTCTTCACCACGGGTCGGCGGGCGGCATTCTTCGCGATTTCACACCCCGGGCATGTGAAGTCCGATGAATCGCCCGCGCTGTGCCCTGCTGCCCTTTTCCGAAACTCATCCTTTCGGGCAGTGCAAAGATCTCCCCGACCCCGTCGTTCCCCGACCTGCGATGCCGCCGGTCCGCTCAACGTCCGGCCGCGCCGATCGTCAGGAACGGCACGGGACAATCGGCACACGTGCAATTCGTCAGACTGTCGCACCGGGCATCGACGACCTCGACCAGCGCGGCCCGCATGGCGGCGAGATCCGCCATCCGCCGATCGATCTCGGCGATCTTGTCCACCGCCCGCTCCCGCAAGCCCGGAGCCGGATGCCGCCGCCGCCCGGCATCCAGCAACTCGGCCACCTCGTCCAACGTGAACCCGAGCCGCTGCGCCGCCTTGATCACCCGGAGCAGGGCCACGGTGTCGGGCGGATACATCCGATGCCCGCCGATCGAGCGCACCGGCTCGGCCAGCAGCCCGCGCCGCTCGTAATAGCGCAAGGTCTGCACATTGACCCCGGCCTGCTCGGCGACCTCACCGGTCCGCAGCCCGTCCGTCACGCCGCACCCCCGGCGGCGTCGCGAGCCATCTGTGTCAGGGCGGCGAGCACGTCACCGTGCTGCGGCGGCACCTCGATGTCCAGGGTGATCGCCTCACGGCCGTCCTCGGTCACCGTGAAGGTGAAGAAGCTGCAGCATTCGGTTTCGCGGGCGGTCAGGTCCCGCGCTGTCTCGGCCAGGTCGGGCTCACCGGTCAGCCGCAGTCGGGTGCGGGTCGGGCCGAGCTTCTCGATCTCCCGTACGGAGGTGAAGAGCGTTTCGAACTCACGCACCCTGAAGGGCTGCTCGGCGGTGGGCAAAGTACAGGCATCCGGAACCGCGTAGGACATGGTCGGCCTCCCTCGTCGTCCGTACGACCCTAAGCCTGTACCTGGGTACCGGATGCAAGTCACGCTAGGGTGTGGCGGCCATGATCTTTCGGACCCCGCCCAGAGCCGCGATCCTCGCCATCGCCTTCTTGCTCGGCGCCGGGTTCTTCGCCACCGGCGCCGCCCCTCCCTCGGCGTCCGCCGGCGCGCGGCTGGCTCTCGGGGGCGTGGCGCTCGCCTTCTCGGTCGTGGCCCTCCGCTGCGCGCGGATGCGCATCGTTGCGAGCGACGCCTGCCTCAAGCTCTACGGCCCCCTGTTCAACCAGGCGATCCGCTGGGCCGACATCCGGACCAACGTCGCCGCCGAGAGCGGGGTCGACGCCCGGACCTTCGGGGTCCGCACCCCGGTCATCGTGCTGACCTCGGACCGGAAGGTGAAAGCACAGCCGGTGTCGTCGTACAGCTTCTCCGGCGGTACCGACACGCCCGCGGACCGCATCGCCGGCCAGCTGGAGGCCCTCCGGCAATCGAGCTGATGACCAACCGGTTCGGGGTCAGTCGGCCCAGTACCAGCCGTCGCCCAACGCCGTCCGACCCGAGCACACCTCGTAGGTGGCTACGGAGGAGGGCATGCCCACTTCCGGGTTCAGAAAGCCGATGGCACAGCCGTGAACCTTCCCGGCGCCGTTTCGGTGAATGTCGCCCCTGGCCGCGTTAGCGGGGACGAAGAGCACGGACTTCTCCGGGGTGCCCGTCGCACCCACCAGCCCATTGCTCGACAGATGCGCCAGCTCGTCGGAGAGCTGTGACCCACCGGCCGCATCGGTGTTGTGCCGGCCCTGGCGTGCCTGCTCGACCAGCGTCGCGAAGTCCTGCCGGTTCTCGCGATAGAAGCTGCGCGCGTGCAGCGAGCTCCAGTCGACGACGGTGATCGCTCCCGCGCTCAGCAGGCCGAGCGCGGCGGCCGCCGCCGCCAGGGAACGCCTGGATCGTCGCCAGGAGGTCACCACGCAGAACACCGTGACGACGGTCGCCGTCACCCAGCCCAGCGCGTGCAGCACCAGCACCGCAGGGCCGAACCCGGCGACCCGGTAGGCGAGCAACCGCTCGGCGGCGAAGAGCAGCCACAACACGGCGACGCCCACGATCCATAAGACGGCGGATCGCCGTCTTATGGCCGGCGACGAGCCCCCGACATCAACGATCATGACCTGACCGTACGTGGGTAGCGGAAGGGATCGGGTCGCCGGTCGGTGGGAGCGGTCCGGCAGACGGGCGAGAAAATCAGCCGACGTGACTACCCCGTAGCGGTTAGATCGCCGGTGTCGCTCGCGTTTGGGTTTATTAGCGTCGAAGTGTGAACCTCTCCTTGACGACGATCATCATCGCTTCGTGGTCGGCCTTCGCAACGATGGGTGTCATCGCGGCGGCGGTCTACCTGCGCGGACGGGCCCGTGGCACCGCTTTCCGCAGGCCCGTACGCCTCTCCCCCCGCACGCCCCGGCCGGACGCGGCCGCGCTCGAGCAGGCTCATCGGCTGTGGCTCGACGGCCTCGCCGGCAAGACGGGCTGGAACGATCTCTCCGACACCGGCCGCCACCACCTGCCGCCGGAGCTGCTCAAGCTGGCGACGTACCGGCTGGGACCCGACCGGGTGGCACGGGCCAAGGTGCCCGGTCAGGACTGACCGCACACAGTACGTGACCTATCGTGCATAGCGATGACGGCTCACAGTCTCGCTACCTTCGTCGGTAATCCCGTTCCCCAGATCGTCTTCGCGGTGTTCCTCGTGCTGGCCTGGCCCCTCAGCCGCCTGGCCGGCCGGGACACCGGGCGCCGGGCGGTCGCCGCGCTGTTCCTCGTGTCGGCCGGGATGATCATCGCGCTGACGGCGACGCCGAGCTACACCGATCCGGCCTCGTACTCGGCCATCCCGCCGCACTTCCTCACCGAGCTGGACCAGCCGCGCGTGATCTGGGCGAAGCTGACCGCCGCACCCTCCGACGCCGAGCAGATCGCGAACATCGCCCTCTACGTGCCGCTCGGCATCTTCGGCCGGCTGCTCTGGCGCAGCACGGCCCGCGCCACCGTCTGCGGCTTCGTCATGGTGCTGGTCATCGAGACGGTGCAGTACGTCATTCCCGGCCGGGCGGGCTCGATCACCGACATCCGCAACAACACCCTCGGGGCGTTCCTGGGCGCGGCGGCCGTGTCGCTCGTGCTGCTCGCGCAGACGGAGCGGCGGCCATCGGTACGCCGTACCCGATGACCGCCGCTCGTCGAACGCTCAGAGCACCGTGCGATGCCCGAGGTCGGTGAGCCGGTAGGTCGCGTCCAGCAGTACGGGCGTGCCCGCGAGCCAGCTGTGGTCGACGCCCGGGTGCAGCGTGTGCACCAGCACGGCGTCCCACTCGGACGCGTCGGTCGCCCGTACCGAATGCATTCGACCACCCCGGACCAGGATGGATCCGACGAGGTCGTCGGTGAAGGAGACCGACGCGCCGGCCTCACGCATCCGGTCGATGATCTCCAGAGCGGGAGATTCCCGTACGTCGGCCACGCCCGGCTTGTAGGCCACGCCGACCACCAGGATCTTCGCGTTCCCGAGCGCCTTGCCCGTGCCGGCCAGCACCTCGACCAGGCGCTGCACGACCCGCCCCGGCCGGGCCGCCACCTGGGTCATGGCGGTCTCGATAAGCGGGGAGCTGATGCGGTCGCCGCGCAGCTGCCAGAGCAGGTAATGCGGGTCGCAGGGAATGCAGTGCCCGCCGACGCCGGGGCCCGGGTAGAACGGCATGAATCCGTACGGCTTGGTCGCCGCCGCGTCGATGACCTCGGTGATGTCGAGTCCCATGCCGCGGCTGATGTCGGCGAACTCGTTGGCCATCGAGATGTTGACGGCCCGGAAGGTGTTCTCGTACAGCTTGGTCATCTCGGCGGCCTCGACGCTGCTGACCGGGTGCACGTAGCTGGCGCAACCCTCGAGCAGCTCGGTCGTACGCCGCACGCACTCCGCCGTCACCCCGCCCACGACCCGCGGCACCTGCTTCTGCACGTGCCGCTCGTTGCCCGGGTCGATGCGCTCCGGCGCGAACGCCACGAAGACGTCCTTGCCCGCCTCGAGGCCCCGCTCGCGCAGCGGCTCCACAAGGAAGTCGCGGGTGCAGCCGACGTACGTGGTGGAGGTGAGCACCAGAGTCTGGCCGGGAACGGCCTGCTCGACGACGCTGCGGCAGGCGGCGCGCAGCGCGTCGAGGTCCGGCGCCAGGTGGTGGTCGATCGGCGTCGGCACGCAGATGAGCACCACCCGCGCCGTCGCGCTCTCCGCCGGGTCCGTCGTCAGGCGGAAGGCGTCCCCGGCCTCGAGGGCCTCGAAGAGCCGCGAACGGTCCGACGACAGCAGGTCGACCGACCCCTCGCGGATCGCGTCGACCCGCTCGGCGCTGATCTCCATACCGACCACCCGCTGCCCGGCAGCCTGCAAGGCCAGCGCCGTGGGAAGCCCGACGTATCCGAGGCCGACGACCGCGACGTCGTACCGGAACGGGCTGTCCCGGGCGGGCCGCTGGATCGGCATTCCCAGACGCGACAATCTCGCCGGCGCCACGTGGTCGACGGTCTGCGAGGAAAACAAGATGTCCTTCTCCGATGTCAGTAGGAGTGGTCAGATGCCGTGCGGGAGGCGCAGCACGGCCGTCTCGCGCAGATCAACAGGACCGCCCTGCCGCGCGATATGCGCGGCACCGACGGACACCTGTTCCCGCGCCTCGCACAGGACCGAAAGCTGCTTGGTGATCCGCTCCGGCTCGTCATAAGGGGCGAGCGCCTGCACCTCGTACGGATCGAGCGCCGGAACCTCGACGTGCGAGATCAGCGGGTGAAGCGGACGCACGTCCTGCTCCCCCGCACCGAACAGCTCCTCGTGCAGCTTCTCGCCGGGCCGAAGCCCGGTGAACACGATCTCGACCGGGGTGTCGGCCTGCTCGGCCATCTGCCGCGCCACCTGGGCGATCTGCACGGGCCGGCCCATCTCGAGCACCAGCGCCTCACCGTCCCGCCCGATCGCGGCGGCCTGGATGACCAGCTGCACAGCCTCCTGAACGGTCATGAAATACCGCGTCACCTCCGGATCGGTGACGGTGACCGGCCCCCCGGCGGCGATCTGCGCCGCGAACGCGGTCAGCACCGACCCGCGACTGCCCAGCACATTCCCGAACCGAACGCTGAGGTACGTCCCGTCCCCGGTGGTGGCGGCGTGAGCGGTGAGCCGTTCGGTGATCCGCTTCGAGAACCCGAGCACGCTGCTCGGATTCGCGGCCTTGTCGGTGGAGATGTTCACGAACCGCTCGACCCCGACCGCGGCGGCCGCGTCGAGAACGGTCTGCGTACCCCAGACGTTGCTCTTGACCGCCTCACCCGGGTGGTTCTCCAGCAGCGAAAGATGCTTCAGCGCGGCCGCATGGAAAACAACCTGCGGCCGCCGCTCGGCGAAAATCGCCGAGATCCCGTCGGCATCCCGAAGATCGGCCAGGATCAGCTCCGGGCTGTCGAGCAGCGCCCGGCCGTGAATAGACAGCTGTACGGCGTGCAGCGCGGACTCGTCCCGGTCGAGCATCATCAGCTCGGCGGGCTGGAACCGGTGCAGCTGCCGGCACAGCTCGGACCCGATCGAGCCCCCCGCACCGGTGACCAGCACCCGCTTGCCCTTGAGGTATCCGGCGATCGCGTCGAGGTCGGTGTCGACCTGGTGCCGCCCGAGCAGGTCGGCGATGTTGACATCCCGCACGTCAGCGGCGCTGACCTTGCCGTCGAGCAGCTCGGTGAAGGACGGCACGACCTTGAAGGTCGCCCCGGCATCGAGCGTGCGGCGGCGGATGTCACGGATGATCGCGGCGTCCACGTTGGCCACCGCGAAGATGACGGTCTTGGCGCCGGTGGCGGTCAGGGCGGCGGGGATGTCGTTGCGGTTGCCCTTGACGGCGATGCCGTTCACCCGCAGGTGGCGCTTGCCCGGGTCGTCGTCGATCAGGCCTACGGGTACGTACTGGCTGTGGGGGTCCTGCATGAGGGAGCGGAGCAGGCGCTGGCCCGCGGTGCCGGCGCCGAAGAGTAGGACCGGAGTGGCCTGCTGGGCGTCGGGGCGCAGGCGGCGCTCGTGCTGCAGGCGGCGTACGTACCGCACGGCCGACATGACGACCAGCGCCATCGGGCCGCCGACCAGGGAGGCGCTCAGGGGCAGCGGGCGCTGCGGCACGGCCAGGTCGATCGCGAACAGGATCAGGACGACCGCGAGGGCGGTCGTGAAGACGGCCCGGGCCTCCTCGAAGGTGCCGAAGCCGTAGCGGCCGCGGTAGAGGAACTGCTGGTGCCCGATCACCGTGTGCAGGACCACGGCGACGGCCACCGCGGCAGCGGTGGCGGTCAGCGGCGCCGCCGCGACGTCGCCGTCGTAACGAGCGGCAACCGCCCCCACAAGGCCGAGCGCCCAGGCACCAGCGTCCACCAGCCAGGGGCCGACGACGCGAGTACGAGGAGCTGGGGTTTCGGACTGTCGAATCCGCGCTGCGAATGACATACGGCCTCTTCAGAGAAGTTTTCGACTTTTCGACGGAGCTCCGCACCGCGGACGAACATGAATGCGGTATAGCGGCGTTTCGATGGACGGCGCAAGGCGACCAGTCTGATAGGGACAACGCGTTTCGGCGACTCACATACATGCGCAGATCGGCCGGGACACGCTAGCCGTACGGCGGATACCCCAGACGTTCCGGAGGAATCCGATGACGAGAGATCCTTCTGCGTGGACGTACGTATTAGTCCTTTGGCGTGAATGTGAAAATGCCCCGTCGCACAAACGCGGCGAGGCATTTCCTGGCGCTCTTTCATGCTAGGCGCAGGGTGCTCCCGGCTGGACGGACGACTGCCATGGCCGGACACCTGGCGTGGTCCAGAGCTGGGGATACACCGTGTCGCCGTCCTCCGGCGACGCCCCTGGCTGAATGGTGACGTCGTACGTCTTGCTCGCTCCCGGTGGAAGATCGACCGTCAGCACAGCAACCGCCCGGTCCCGCTCCAGGCCGGTGCCGAACTGTACTTCCTTGCCGTCCAATGTCGCATCCACGACACCACCGCCGGTGGGGCTGAAGATCATGACATTCGTCCGGGAGGTGTACTTGTCCCCCGTAAGAGCAAGCCCAGTTACGTAATCGGGAAGATTCGCCGTCGGCGCAGTCGACCCGAGCGTCAACTTGAGGTGGAACTCCCGGCCGCCCTCGTCGTCGCAGTCGCCTACCGTCAGCTCAGCCGCGTGTGAAAGGTAGTAGTCCAGCTTCGCGCCGGTGCCGTCGTTCAGGAACACTCCAACCGTCGGCCGGCTCGCCTCGTCGCTAGGCAGGCGACCCTCGAGCACGGTGCCAGCCAGAGCGGCCTCCTCGGCTTCGTCAGCCGTCCACATAAGCAGGCGGCGCTCGCCGGCAGCGCGGGCTAGCTGCGTCACCATGTTCTTGGCATCGCCTTGACCCTTGATCAGGGCCTCAAAGGTTGCCCGCGCAGCCTTGGCGAAGTACGCATCCTGATCTTCCGGATTGGGATACTTCGCGTACGCCTCGGAGAGCAGGACCCTCACGGCGTTGTCCGCAGTGAGCGGCTCGCCCTCGGGCATCTTCAGTGCACCAGTTGCCTTCAGCACGTACGACAGGGCTATCGGGTCAGTAGCCATGACGCCGTCGACCGTGACGCCAGACCGCTTGCGATACATCGCCCGCATGAGACCGGCTGCAGTCGGAAAGTCGGGCGTCAGATTCACGTCCGCTGGGAAGACCGCTGGCCGGTCGGTGTAGAGCGCCACCTGATCGGGCTCAAGTTCCTGCACCGGCGGGTCGAACGTGGCAATGTCGCTGGCAGCCGTTCCCTGGTCAGTGATCGTGACGGCACCGGCGTCAGCGTGGACCACGATGTAGGCGCCCGGCATACCCCCGGTAGCACGGATCTCGGCGTTGTTCTGGAACAGGACGAGATAGTTGCGCGGCCCCTGCGCACCCAGCATGCGCGGAAGCAGGCGAGCGGCACGATCCGCCGTGGAGACGAGCTGGTCCGCCTTGCCAAGGCCGTCAGCCAGCTGCGATACGGCCGCACTGACTTGATCCATCAGTCCGTCCGGGTCGATGGTTCCAACCTCGACGCGAGCTCGCCTGATGACCGCTAGCCCTGCCGCAATACGAGGAGCTGCGGCTGTCAGCGAAGACAGATCGACGCGTCCGTCGCGGGGCGCCAGCGACTTAGGGTCCAGGCCAGCCGCCACATCGAGCAGCGACGGCAGCCCATCGACGGCGAGGTCGTCCAAGACCTTCGCCACCGTACGGACAGCCGCGAGGTCGTCCCCGAACAGCGGGGTCTTGGAAGCGATCGACCAGCCGACACCGTCGGTTTCGCCGCGCGCGGCCCTCGTTTCCTGCTGCAGCGCGGACAGCGTGCCTTGAGCAGCGCCCACCTCCCCCGCCCGGATCTGCTGCTGCAGCTGGACGAACAGGCCGGCTGCGGTCTGCAGATGGCCCTTCGCACGCCATCCCTGCATACCGACCCAGCCGGTGCCAAGGACGAGTCCGGCGACGAGGCCGGCCGCAACCAGCATGATCGCCTTGCGGCGGCCCGCACGTCGCTTTTTGACGCTCGGCGCGGTTGCGCCCTCGGACGCACGACGCACCTTCTTGAACTCGATGTGCGGCTCCGCCTCAGTTGGCGGTGTGAAGGAGTACCGATCCGGTCCGCTCGGAGGCGATGGCTGATCTTCGTTCGGCACGCTGAAAGATCCCTAGAGACGAAGGTTAAGCGGCAGCAGGCGACCGCTGACTGGATAACGAGCCGATACAGCTACGCGCAAGTGATCATTGCCCGGTGTGTCCAAACTTCGGCCAACCCTGACTAACGGAACAGCGGACCGACGGGTGTTCGGCTTACCCCCTTGTAGTGAATTTCGGACCCTCACTGAAGACGCCCGAATCCTTCGTGCCGAGTCCGATACCCCCGCGGTGACCCGTCGTTGGTCCCGGGTGAATCGATCGTCTTTCAACGATGCTCGCAGGGGTCGGGCGATACGGGCGGCCAGCCCGATCCCGAGCGCGTGCCCCCAGACGATCGGGTCATGAAGTTGAGGACCCTACGCATTTGAGCCCCCGAAGGTCAGTCAGGGTTCGCGGGAAACCTGCGAGGACGACGTCGTGATCACCTGCGGCAGCCGAAGCCATAGGCGGGGCATCCACCAAGGAGCGGTGTAGTGAGAGTTGTTGTTACAGGCGGAGCCGGATTCATCGGAGCTAACCTTTGTCGAGAACTGATCATGCGGCCAGCAATCGACGAGGTCATCGTTCTCGACAACCTCAGCACCGGTTACGAGGAGAACCTGAGGGGAGTTGATGTCGAGTTCGTCAACGGCAGCATGCTGGACCGACCGTTACTGCAAGAAGTCATCGCCGGCGCCGACACAGTAATCCACCTGGCTGCTCGACCCTCTGTCCCAAGGTCGATCGCCGATCCGATCGCTAGTCACGAGGCCAACGCCACTGGCACGTTGTACGTGCTGGAAGAATGCCGCCGGGCCGGGGCCTCCATCGTCGTGGCTTCGTCGTCGTCGGTGTACGGCTCCGTTCCTGAACTTCCTCGGCGTGAAGATCTCCCAACTCGGCCCCAGAGCCCGTACGCCGCCAGCAAGCTGGCCGGGGAGTCCTACGCTCTGGCGTACGGGAACTCGTTCGGTCTGAGTGCGCTCGTGTTCCGCTTCTTCAACGTCTATGGTCCGCTGCAGTCCTCTGGCCACGCATATGCCGCCGTAATCCCGGCATTCATCCACGCCGCCCTCAGCGGATCGCCCCTGCGCATCCACGGCGACGGGACCCAGACACGTGACTTCACCTACGTCGGTTCCGTAGTGAAGGTACTGGCGGACGCGGCAACACGCAGAGTGAGCGCCGCCACTCCTGTCAACCTGGCCTTCGGCAGCCGGATCTCCCTCTTGGAGATCAAGGACCGCCTAGAGGTTTTGCTCGACCGTACTCTCGACGTGTCGTTCGAGCCCACACGGCAAGGCGACGTCAGGGACTCTCAAGCAGCGAGTCGTGTATTGCTCGACCTCTTCCCGGACTGTGATCCGGTCCCGTTCGAGGACGGTCTGGAGCTCACGCTCAAGTGGTACCAGGAGCACCTCAACGTCGAAGCCGCAGGACTTGCGGCGAGCGGCGGAAACGGTGGCCATGCCTGAGGCCTACAGGGTTGACATCCTGATCAAGACCAGCACGGGCGGCAAGTGGATCCTTGAACAGGCGGAAGAGCTTCTTCGGCGCGGCAACAAGGTGCGCGTCATCCTGCCCCTCGGGCGAAAGGGTGAGCTGGGAAAGACGCTAGAAAGACACCGCATCGAGACGGTCGAGTCGCCCACTGACTTCCGTTTTCGCCCGAACTTTGGGACCATCCGAGGGTTGTATCGCCTCCGCAGGGAAATCCGACGAAACGGAACCGACGTCGTCTTGTCGCACTTGTATGCGTCAACTCTCGCAGCTCGGATTTCTACCCTCGGGCTCGCGCTTCGCCGAGTACAAATGGTCGCTGGCCCACTTTTCCTGGAATCCGCCTTGGTTAGAGCCGTCGAACGGTCAGCCAGCCGCGTGGACCACGTGATCATCAACGGATGCGCTAATGCCCGCGACAGGTATGTCGCACTCGGCTACCCATCCGAGCGCTCACCTGTCATCAGCTACGGAGTCGACACCCGCCATTATTCACGGGACGAGGTCGCCAAGGCGGCCAATCCTTCGATGGGGCAAGTCGCGACCGCCGATCATGCATCTGCCCTGCGCGCCGAAGTCCGGGACCAATTAGGAATCTCACGGGATGCCTTTGTCGCGATCATGGTTGCATTCGTATACGGGCCGAAGGGCCTGGTCCATAAAGGTGTCGGCATCAAGGGGCATCACCTTATTCTTGAGGCGTGGAGAAGGTTCTCCGATTCCCACCCCAACACCCACTTGCTGCTGGTCGGCGGAGGGCACGGTGCCGGGGGCGAGCGTTACCGCGAAGAGTTGATTCGGAACTTCGAGCTGAACTCGTCGCCTAACGTACTTTGGCTGGAGTCGGTTGACGACGTGCGCAAGTACTACGTCGCCGCGGATGTCAGCGTCAGCCCGTCACTCTCGGAAGGGCACGGAGCTGCCCTCGAGGCGAGCTCCATGAGCCTTCCGAGCATTGTGTCCGATGCCGGCGGACTTCCAGAGACTGTTACATCGGACTCCGGGTGGGTGGTACCCCGCGGCAAATCTGAACCGTTGCTAAACGCACTTGACGTCGCATATCGCGAGTTCAAGCTAGACCGACTGGGCCGACGCGGCGAACACGCGAGGAGGCTTGCCGAGAAAAAATTTGATCGCATGCGGAACGCGGGCGCCGTAGCCGACGTAGTCGAGAAGCAAGCTTCCCAAGTTCAGTCCAAACGTTGCGAGGATCTGAATAGCAACGGCGACTCTACGGGGACGATCAGCGAAAAGATGAGGTGAAGTGGTTTCTGCGCCAGCCACGCGGTGGCAAAGAAATCCGCCACGCCGGGTCGCGAGGTCCAGCGGTTTGAGGAAGAACCTAGCCTGGAGCCTCGCAGGGAATGCAACGTATGCCGGGATGCAATGGGCGACTGTCGTTGTGATTGCGCGCACCGGTAACACTGAAATGGTCGGGCGATTCTCTCTGGCGCTCGCGGTTACCGCACCAATAACGTTACTCGCTGCAATGTCGCTGAGGACCGTGTTCGTGACGGATCCAAGTCGTCAGTGCTCCTTCGGCGACTACCTCCGCGTACGACTGACTTCCATGTTACTAGCGTTCATTGCCATCGCGGCAGTTAGCCTACATTTCGATCACCAAACACGCGATGTGATTCTAGTTGTAGGCATCGCGAAGACCATCGACGGCATCGGCGACATGCTGGTCGGCGTTTTCCAAAAGATGAATGACATGCGCCGAATTGCTATGTCTTCAATTTTGAACGGCACTCTGACGACGGGGCTTGTCGCGGTGAGCCTGTTGACCACCTCCAGCATCACGATCGCTTGCTGGGGTTCGGTACTGGCGTCGACCCTCAGCTCCATCGTCTATTGCTCGGTTGCTCTGCGCAGAACCGCCTCTCGCAGTGAGGCGGCAGACATCAGGGAATTTCCGATTCCAGTCGACCCACGATCTCGACTCGTCCGTTCACGGGCGCTTGTGCTGACAGCGCTTCCACTAGGGCTTGCGGCAAGTATAAGCTCGGCGACTTGGAACGTTCCGCGATACGTGCTGGGCGCCGAAACCAGCATCACAACATTGGGCATTTTCAGTGCAATCAGCTACATTCCTACCGTAATAAACATCGCCGCGGCGGCACTCGCCCAGAACCTGCTTCCCAAATTGACGAACATGCGGAATGCAGGAGAAGGCAAGCGAGCCCGGCAGCTCGTGACGAGAATACTGGTTCTCGCCGCCGCGATGTCACTGGTTCTATCGCTGCTATCCTATATCTTCGCTGCAACGCTGCTGAACGCGGTTTACGGCCATGAGTACGCACAGCATGCTGGACTTCTGACTTTACTCATGGCCACGACCACGGCAGGGGCAGCGGGTTTCGTTCTCGACGCGGCCCTGTCCGCCCAAAGACGCTTCCGTGGCCAGCTCGCGGCGAACGCCTTTGCATGCTTGGTGTGCTCGGCATTTTCATTCTCCTTGATACCGAGAGCCGGCATCGTAGGCGCCGGTATCGCGGTGGCAGGAATGACATTTGCACTCCTTACCATCAAACTTGCCTTGTTCATTATCAGCGCGCGGCAGCCATTAGAGTCCGAGTCGTCTAGGTCAGGTTGATAACGATGAAGCTTGTCATCGTGACAGAACAGAGGCTGCTGCGCGCAGCCGACGGCTCCTATTGGGTAGACGAGGGCATGGGGAATGAGTTCTGGACGAGATATCTAGTGGCATTTGACCATGTGCGTGTAGTAGCGCGGGTGCAGGAGTGTCCCACACCGCCGTCTCGCGCCCGCCGGGTCGACGGTCCAAACGTCAGCGTGTGGGCCCTTCCCTTCTACTCAGGCCCGCTAGGATATCTACAGAACTCATTGTCGGTGAGGCGTCGGGTCAGAGGCTCGGCCGGCTCCGAGGACGGCGTTCTACTGCGGGTGCCATCTCAACTGGGCACGATCCTGGCCTCTGCGCGCACCCGCCGCAGACTGCCGTTCGCTCTCGAGGTAGTTGGCGATCCGTACGACGTCTTCTCCAGCGACTCCACCAAGACACCGTTGCGACCCCTCCTCCGCACCTGGTTCACGTCCTCACTGCGCGACCAGGCACGCCGTGCGCTGGGCGTCGCGTACGTCACCGAGCGGACGCTTCAGGAGCGATACCCGCCTGGACCCCAGGCACTCTCGACGCATTACTCGAGCATCGAGCTCCCGGACAGCGCGTTCCTACCGAAGGCCCGGGCTATAGGTTCGTTTAGTGGTTTGGGACGGTTGATCTCGGTTGGCTCTCTTCAACAGCCATACAAGGGGATCGATGTTCTGATTCGCTCAATCGCTACGCTGAGTCGACGCGGAATCGAGACATCCCTCGTCCACATCGGCGATGGAGCCTACCGATCGCAGTTGCAGGCGTTGGCCAGAGATCTGGGCATCGCCGACAGAATCAACTTCGCGGGACGCCTAGCCCCTGGCAGGGAAATTCAGAACCGTCTGCGCAATGCCGACCTCTTCGTTTTGCCCTCACGAACGGAGGGTCTACCTCGCGCATTAATCGAGGCCATGGCCCTCGGCCTTCCGGCGGTCGCCTCCAACGTGGGCGGCGTTCCTGAACTGCTGGATGCCATGTACACGGTTCCGCCTGGCGACGAACTGGCACTGGCAAACTCGATCGAATGGCTAATCGGCGATGAAGACCGCCTGTGTACCGCCGGGCAAAAGAATTTGGCACGCGCGCAAGACTTCAGCGATTCCGTGCTAACACCCCGTCGCAATGCTTTCTATGAGGCCCTATGCGAAGCGTTCGGCCGGTCCTGTTCCGCGCCGGACAAACCGTATCCTCCAACGCCTTCACAATCACCCAGCGGACCGGATCAATGTCGTCCGGCGTTATCCCATGACGCGGCGAATGGAGAGGCTGACTCAAGTTGATTCGACTCGGCTCCTGCAACAGCCCTGCAAACAAGTCCACCCTGCCCCTCTCCGATCCGTCTTCGGATCCCGCCGACCGCCGGAAGTCAGCACATTCTGTTGCGCGACTGGACCCGCCATGCCAACGCCAATGATCATAATGCATGGTACGGCTGAAGGGAGGTGCCGCCATGACGGCGTCCAACGGCCTTAGCGCAGCCGGCATTCTTCTCGTCGTCCTGGTAAGCCTCGCGCTCGTCGCGTTGATGGCTCTACGCTCAGGCAGCAAGAGCATCACGACCTTCATCGCAGGATATTTTTTGCTATTCGCCTTCGGTCCCGTAGTCAACTATCTGCTAGGAAACGAGATCTACTTCGGGATTGAACCCTCGTGGATTCCTGCTGCTGCTACGGGGATGTGCGTGGCCATCATAGGAATGTGCGCTGGTATCTTCCTGTTCCCCCAACGCCAACAGTTCGATCGGCTAGGTCTCGCCGCCGACGACCGCACCTACCCAAGCGTAGCAGTTCTCCACATCGCCATGAGCGGGTACGCGATCTTCACGATCGTAAAGCTGGGCGGAAGCATTGCGGAGCTTGATAAGATCAAGAAGGTGCTTGCAGCGGGACCATACCATTATGACTATCTGCTGCTGGCGATGCTCGCCTCAGCCTTCTTCTTTACCTCCGAACGCGACAGGTTCGGACGCTGCTGCTTCTGGCTGCACGTAGCGACATACACGACCTACTGCCTAATCCTGGATGAACGAGATTTCATCTTCGTCTTCGTTAGCCTGTTCCTACACGCCCGGCTTTTCCGCAAGAAGGTCACCGTCTGGCCTCCCTTGCTCATCGGCTCGGCACTCTTCGCTCTAGCTACCTACCTGTTCGCCGCCCGCTCCGGAGAAGAGGCTGATACAGCTCAGGCCTTGAACCAAGGCTCCCTTCTCTTCGTTGACGGCTTTATTACTGAGCGTTATCCCACCTTCCTTCCTTATCGCTGGGGAGGGACATACGTAGACGCTCTTGCAAGCCTCGCACCTAGTTGGCTGGTGGCTCCGAGTCCCACCCTGGCAGATCAGCTAGTACAGAGCTATGCTCCCGGATCGCATAGTGGGTACGGCTTCTCGCTGACCGCAGAGGCATACATGAACTTCGGATTTATCGGTATCTTGGTGGTGTTTTTGCTACTAGCGACTTGCCAGCAGAAGCTGGTAAATCGATGTGACCGTTCCTTGTTCTCGATCTACTGCAGCGTCGTATTTACTGTAGTGTGGATGTACGCAATGCGGGGTGAGAGTTTTCAACTCCTGAAGGCTTTGCTGGACGGTGCGCTTCTATACGGCATTGTCAGCATCACCTCGTGGCGTCGGGCAAGGACAACCAGATCCAATCGTTTTAAGGCGACTCGCGGAGCGGTGCAGGACACAAAGGTCAGCCTTGCGGACAACACCGCTTGATGTACTTCGGTTAAGGATCCCGGCGTGCATACCTGCTACCCTTCGCCTTCCTTCGAGCTCAGCTGTCGCTCCCCGTGGCGCGCGTAGGATTGTTGAGCACGTGGCCTTTGGGTCGCTCGCCGTGGCGGCGCCTCCGGTTCCACCGCGCCCCATTCTCGACGATCCACGGCCCGTTCATGCGGTGAACTAAGCAATTTTAGCCATGCCCGCTGCTCATCGTATTTAGTAGACTACATCGGCTGCGCTCCGGCCTCGAGGGCTGGCGGGAGGGCCCGCATATTTGGCGCGATCTCGACGTTCGAACGCACCGCGGTGAGGGTGGCTGGCTAGCTGCTCCGTGATCTCGGTACGTCCGCTGGGTCCGCGTGTGCATTTCGCTCGGCGGCCCGTGAGGTCGAGAGCCATGGCACCGATCTGACCCACGTTGCGGCACTGGTTCCAGGTTCACCAGCATCGGCACGGTTCAACGAACCTTCGTCTTGGGGCGGTCGAGTTGCTTCGGTGTCTCGTTCCGGGTCGCCCGGACGGGCAGCCGCGTGACAACCGGAACCCACAGCCTGTTGTACACGTCATGACAACCTTCGCGCATAGACGCGAGCGCGCCGCGACGGCCAAAACGCATTCCGCCCCCAGGCTCGCAGCGCTTGACGGGTTACGACTCCTCGCAGCGCTAATGGTAGTGGCATATCACTACACTTATCGAGCTCCGGGACCGTGGGACCAGCGGACCGCAGATGTGTTCTCAGACACAACGTCGATCACTGCGTATGGCTGGCTCGGCGTACACCTCTTCTTCGTGATAAGTGGATTCGTTATTTGCATGAGCGCGTGGGGACGGGGCTTGCGGCCGTTTGTAGCCTCGCGAGCTGCACGACTGCTTCCTGCCTATTGGTTCGCGGTGCTAACGACCGCCACGGTCGTTGCCCTAGTTGATGTAGGCCACCCAGTCCCCCCGATCAGTCGCGTACTGGTTAACCTAACACTGCTACAGACTCCACTAGGGATCGCGAACATCGACGGTGTTTACTGGACACTGTGGGTCGAAGTCCAGTTCTACGCGCTATTCTCTCTGGTCGTCTGGCGAGGATTGAGCTACCGCCGGGTCGTGACCTTCTGCCTTGCATGGACGCTTGCCTCGGTCGCTGCCGCGCTAACGTCGAACTCAGCAGTTATCGCATTGGTCGGTGCGGATTCGTCGTGCTTTTTCGTGGCCGGCGTTTCACTATTTCTTATATATCAGTTCCGACCAACCATTTTGCTGGTTACTATGGTCGTCGCTTCTTGGGCCCTCGGACTGTGGCGAGTGGCTCCCACAGTAGAGTACGTGGGAACGTTGGGGTCCCACCCTTTGTCCTGGTCCTGGGTAGTCACGGTGGTGACGGCCATCTTCGCTGTCATGGCGATGGTCGCCATGCGACTGCTCTCATGGGTGCGAGGAGGTTGGCTCACCGTAGCGGGAGCTTTGACATATCCCCTGTATCTCCTCCACCAGGAGATTGGCTATGCGTTTATTGCGCGACTGCATGGGGTGATCCCGCGGTGGCCACTGACTGTGGGCCTCGTTCTGGCAATGCTTGGGGTCGCTTGGTTGGTGCATCGGTTCGTTGAGCGCCCGATGGCTCCGCTCATAAAGCGCTGGTCAACCAGATCGCTGGCGGAATTCGCCCGTGGCGGCTCGGCTGAGGGAAGGGCCACCGAAGAGGACCACCCACACAGTGCAGCCAAGTAGGCGTTGGACAGCGGGCGCGAATTGGTCGTGACCGTGGGCCCGCTTTACGGGCCCGTCCAGGGGTACACCTGCGCCATAAGAAGCGCGACGGGACCTACTTCCGTGAGCGTGCTAGAGGACCCGCCAGCGCGAAGCGGCCAGCCTCTGTAGCGACGGGTAGTCGCTACCGACCGACCAGGTTGAGCGGATCGTTGCAAGTAGATTCGGGCGTCAAGAGGACCTCGAGCGACCACCACCATTGCTCGCAGCGGTCATCGACTACACCGCTTCGAGCGCCGATCGGCGGACGGAAACCATGCAGACTCAGTTGCTGCGCTTAGTCGAGCAGGGCGAGCGGTCCGAACATGCAATCCACGCCGTACCGAAGAACGTCGGCGGCTGTACCGGCCAGATCGTGCCCTTTTGTACCGGTCCGACCACCGCTCGGCCGCACCGACGGTTGCCCCCGCCGGAAGGGAGGATGAAGGCTGTGTTCATGGCTTGCCCTGCTGGGGGCCGGGCTCGGATGAGTGTCGGGCCTGCTCGTCGAGATCTTCGCGAGCACGGCGGAGGCGTTCCGTCAGTTCCTCGGCGTGGGCAGCGAAGTGTTCGCGATAGGTGTCGATCCTCAACAGGTCGCGGCCGCGGACGCCGTTGGCGACGTTCTCCTGCAGTTCGCGGGTGAGTGGATCGGTAGCGGGTGGGGCGTCCCGCATCTGCTGGCGCAGACGCTCGCGCACCCGTGCGATGTATTCGCGATCGATGGGTGGCCGCGGGAAGCGGTCGTTGTTCATGTCGCTCACTTCGTAGCCGGGACGGAGATGCAGTTGCGGCCGGCCGGGTCAGGGTCAGGCAGGAGCAGGTCGGCGATCTCCAGAGGGGGCTCCTCGGGCATGCCGGCGATCGCGGCAATGCCCTTGCCCGCGTAGTAAAGCTGGCGGCAGAAGTCGACGATGAACATGATGGCGTCGCACAGCGCGATGACGGCTGCGGCGATGGTGCTCAAGCCGTCGGTCACGAAGCCCATCAGCGCGGTGGCCGCCTCGAGGACGAGGTCAAGCAATTCACCGACGAGGTAGTTGAGATTCTCGTAGGCGTAGTAGGCGACCTCGATATAGGCCTTACACACCCCGAAGAGGTAGGTGTCGTAGAAGCCGAACTCGGTGGTCATCGCCCCGTGCATCTTCTGCAGCCACGTCAACGCAGCGTCGGCCGCGTTGCCGTTCCAGTGCGCGCCAAGGGCGTCGCCGGTGTGCTCGACGTTGTCTGTCATCGCCCCGACGGAATAGCCCACATGCTTCCACGCCACGGCGTAGTGGGCGAAAACGGTCCAGTCGCCGGCGAGCAAATCGAGGGCTTCCTTGATCGGATCTCGGCCGAAGATCTCTTTGATCGCGAAGCGCGCCCAGGCGTTCATACTGACCAGGTCGTTGATCTGCCCCACCCACTGAGCGACCTCGGCAGCCTGCGGTTCCAGGCTGTCTATGGAGTCATTGGGCGGCGTCGAGATCGCGCGATGCGGATCGGCGATGTCGTTGAAGTCGGCGGCCGGTCTGCTGCTGTAGTCCCAGTGCGAGGGGTCGGAATCGGTGTGCGGCGCTGGGCCGAGGCGGTGCAGCTGCGCGTCCAGGTGTGCGGCGGTCGCGGCGTCGATGCTGCGGTACTGCGCCGCCGACACGCCGATATTCACAGCGCCGCTCTGCCAGACGCCGTTGACCCACTGCAGGCGGTGGTCGGCACGCTCTATCTGCTTGTCGTGGTCGTAGCTGAACCACAGCAGAAGGCCCTGGCCGCCGACCTGGTTCCAAGCGTCCTTGGTCAGATAGGTACTGATGTAGGACTGCATGTCCGGTACGACCCCGCGATTGCGCTCAAGGAGCGCGGCCGCTTGGTCCAGCGCCTGCGGGTCTACTCGAAACGTCACCTGGCCGTTGCCCCCGATGCCGTGCGTCCAGTCATGATCATCGAGGATGGCACGGTGGTGCCCCTAGCGGCTACCCCGCATAATGCAGCGCGTGAGTCGCTCCCGCGTACTGCGCTCGTCCCTGGGTCGAGTCTTCTACTCGATTGTCGGCGGCCTTCTGATCGGTCTGCCGCTAATAGTCGTATTGGCGGTCTATGCCGGCGGTAACCCGGGGCCGCCACCCGTGGGGCTTATTGTCGGTCTTGCCGCGTTGGTCCTGGCCGGAGCCTTCGCGCTGCGGCTCGCCCTGGTACGAGTCGTTCTTCACGACGACCATGTTGAGCTGGTCAACCCGTTGCGTACCTTCCGGTTCTACTGGAGCGACGTCGAAGACATCGACATCATCTCCAGCGCCGGCTGGGTAGTGCGGGTGTGGGCCGGAGGAGTACCGCGCTGGGCATGGGGAGCATCACAGATAGGCCAGTTCGGGGCGGTGCCGTTCTCCAGCGTCCACGACGATCCGGCCAAGTACGCACCCCGGCGGGTGTACGACGGCTACCGCCAGATGCGGACCGCTTGGAAGCGGGGACGCGACCGGATCACTCACGGCGAATAGCCGAAAGGCCCCGGGCCGCGGGTCTCCACGGTGGCCAGCAGACCCGCGTCGGTGTCGCCGAGTTACCACCATGCTTCCCGCTTCGGGTTCAAGGCGGCCCGAGTCAGGCCGCGGCGGATTGCTCGCTGCAAGCGGTGGCTGAGGTTGGACGGTTCCCGCACCGCCGGAGGGTCGGTGCCGGCCATCGATGGGGGCTGTATTCGGCCGCGTGGGCCATGCTGGACGTCGTAACCCGTTCCAGACTCGGCACCGACTTCCACGGCCACCGTCATGATCGGACGGTTGTGTACGTGCGAGGATAAAGAGTCGGCGAACTCGTTACCGAACGGGGCCAGAACATTCAAACAACGGTCCGGTCAACCGCTCCGAAATCGCTGGGCCGGCGTGAGGTTGCCTACGCGACCGACCTGCGTTTGGGGATAGACGGCGGTAGGCAGTCCTCTCCAGTCGGTGCTGTATGAGGAGGCCACCGCGTACCGCCGCTGCACGCTTTGAAGGCGTGCGACAACGCATGGCCACGGCAAGCCGCAAGTGCATCGTCTTCGCAACCAGATCCAGCGCCGTCCGCGTGGTCGGTGCATCGTGTGCCGGCCTTTCACAGCTATCCTCCGTGTCGCTCTGGAAATGGCGACGGCACTGTGCATACGGCTGTTCCTCATCGCGATCAGCGAGCCGCCCCGAGGTTCGTCGGGACGGCCCGCACGACGCGACCTGTCCTTGGCTTCGATCTGCCACCCGTTCCAGCCGGCCGTCTGGTGACAGTCTTGTGCGCGGCTCGATAGGTTCGTAAGGCTTAGGACCGACACGCAGAGCTTGTAAGACTTCCTGAGACGGTGAGTACAGGAGTGTGTAGGTGGCGCATCTCCAGGTCTTGGAACTGTTCGCAGGCGAGCTTCGTCGACTCCGCTCGGGAGCGGGTCTGTCCCAGGACGCCCTCGCCGAGAAGATCAGATACTCGGCGTCGCTGGTGGCGGCGATCGAGCAGTGCCGCCGAGCACCCCGGCAGGACTTCGCCGAGAAGTGTGACGAAGTCCTGAGCACCGGAGGGCTGCTGCTTCGCATCCGTGAAGCGACCGTGCGGGAGACTCTGGTTCCCTGGTTCCGCGAGTGGGCGGCGATTGAACGCGAGGCCCGCGCCCTGCGCTCCTTTCAGCCGCTGGTTCTACCAGGGCTTTTCCGACTCCGGCCTACGCCCACGCACTTTGCGCGACCGGTAGTCCGCTGCCGGCAGACCAGGTAGAAGAGATCGTCGCGAGCCGAATCGAACGCCAGGAGGTCCTGGAGCGGACCCCACCGCCGTTGCTCGTGGCGGTCATCGACTACACCGTCCTCGAGCGGCCGATCGGCGGCCCGAAGACGATGCAAGCACAGTTGCTGCGCTTGATCGAGCTGACCGAGCGACCGAACATCCATATCCACGTTGTGCCGAAGACGGTGGGGGGTTACACCGGCCTGAGCGGCCCGTTCGTCATCGCCTCGCCGTTCGAGGGTAAGGACGTCGCATACCTGGACAACCAGATCAAGGGCACGGTGGTCGATCAAGTTACGGAAGTAGGGTTGCTGAATGAGGCGTGGGAGGCTGTGCGTTCCGAGGCCCTGCCGCAGCAGCAGACTCTCGCGATGATCTCGGAGGCGGCAAAACAATGGACCTGACAAACGCCGAGTGGCACAAGAGCTCGCGCAGCAGCGGCAACGGTGGCGACTGTGTCGAGGTTGCCCACAACCTGCCGAACCTCGTGGCGGTGCGAGACTCCAAGGCGCCGGATGACCCGGCTCTGCTCTTCACGCCGAACGAGTGGCGGGCCTTTGTGGCCGGGGTGAAGGCCGGCGAGTTCGACATCTGATTCGGTTGGTCGGCTCGGCGGAGCGCGCGGATGCGAGTGCCATGAACGGAACTATCCGGAACTGACGCTCAGTCTCAGTTGACGGGTAAGCGGGGCTGGGGCCGCCTCCGTCGCGACCAGCGTCCGACGAGGCAGGGTGCCTGATCGCCGGCTCACGAAACAACAGGCCGCCGTCAGGGCTTAGCTTGATCGACGGCCCGGAGTCAGTGACACCAGCCGGTCCGACGTGCTGGTGGCCACGCTGGAGAGCATGGCCATCAGCACGTCGAGTCCTTGCCGGACAGGCCGAGAGTTAGGCCGCGACAGCGCGCAGGAAGTCATCCCGGCTATCGATCGCGTGGTATGCCTCGTACAGCGAATCGAACGATGCGGCCAACGAGCCGTCCAATGCGAATCCGATCGCCGCCGCCGCTCGCGCTTTCATGAACGCCCGACGATATTCATCGCCGACCGCATCGCCGGCTTCGACCCGGTCCTGAGTATCCCAGGCGATCTCATCCAATTGCTGTGTCAGTGCGTCTACCTGATTACGGAGATCCGGGTTGCCGAAGCTCCTTCGGCCGATCGCGTTGAGCGCCTCGGTGAGCTTCGGGTCGGCCACGTCCGCACGTTGGAGTGCCAGCAGGCAGGCCCGTTCGACGATCTGATGCCGCGTGTCGTCGTCGCTCTGCCTGAGCATGTCCACCAGCTCGGGCGAGATCTGGATCAATCCAGGTTGGGTCATCACTTGAGCGGACTCCCTGGTCGCGCACCCGCATTTTCGATGGCAGAAGCGCATGCGGGACAGATTGGCCTACCGGCGCCGACTTGGCCGGGAGTGATTCCGTTCGCCTTCATGTAGTCGAGGATATTGGCCTCCGCGTGACCGGTACCAGTTGCGACCTCTTCGCCGGGGCGAACCATGTCACGGACGCCGGGCCTCAGGTAACCGTTGGGCTCGCTCGTTCCGATGACCGTACGCGTAGTGCCACTCGCGTCCACGCCTTCGCCGACACCCATCGTCACCCTGCCCCGTGATGCGGCCGGAAGCGCCTCCTGCAGTTCAGCGGCACGAGCGCCGATGTTGCAGTTGTGGACGAGGACTGGCGCGCTGCCAGCGGCGACATAGTAGGTGTGCAGACCGTCGACGGTGAGGTCGTACATCGCCTTCGCGCCTGCGAACGAATACACCGCGACCACAGTCGCCTGGCTGGAGTCCGATGTCTGGAGCCGGTCTCCGGCGGCCAGGCTGCCGGCCGCAGTCCACTTCCGGTGGCCGGCGTTCCAGAACCGATGCGCGGTGGTCGTGTGGATCACGCTCTTGCGGCCGGCCGAGTCCCGGACGGTGACGTCCGTGAGTGCGGTATCAAGGTGACGGTGGACCTTGGAGACGTGCCCTGCGATGGTGCGGCCCGTCTTCGGGTCGGTGGCACGGACGCGCTGGCCGGCGCGGACGTCGGCGATGCGTCGACGACTACCGTCGCCCATCTCGACCTTGGTGTCGCCACGGAAGCTGTGGCACTTGCTGAAGAACTTGCCGACTCCCTTGAGCAGGCCGGGAAGCTTGCTGGCGCCCTTCATGAGGCCGAAGCCGGCCATACCGCCGAGACAGCCCAGACCGGCGTCGGCGAAGCCCTGCCCCCAGGAGTACTTGCGCCCGTTCAGAGCGCCTTCCGCCCAGCCGACGGCGACACCCGTCACTGCGCCGATGGCACATTCACCGGCCAGAGCGGCCAGCAGCGGGAGGATCATGCCGGACGGGTCGGTGAAGTTGGTGGGGCTGTTGGCGGTGTAGGCGTACAGGTTGGTGCCGGATGCGGCCTCGCCGGCCGGGTCGGCGGAGATGAACCGTTGCGCCTTCGGGCTGTAGTAGCGGGCACGGTAGTAGTAGAGACCCGTACCGTCGTTCTCCCGACCGGTGAACTGGCTGCTGTTACTGCTCGCCGCGCCGGTCGCCGTGGTCTGCCCGAACGGCCCGTACGTGTAGGAAGTTTGCACCGCGCCGCCGGTGCCGGTCTGGGCCAGCTGGGAGCCGAGCGCGTCGGCGATCGGGTAGTGCACGCCGGCCGCATCGGTGCGCTGGTACGTCTCATCGACGCCCACGCCGGTCACGATGTTCGCCGTCGGCGTGGTGCCGTTGAGCTCCTGCACAGCGTCGGCGCCGTCGTAGAGGAAGCCGGTGCTCGCCGCTCCGACCGTACGTTTGGTGCGGCGGCCGAACGCGTCGTAGGTGAACGAGGCGGTGGTACTGCCGGAGATCGCGGCGAGCTGGCCGCGGTCGTTCCAGGTGTATGTGCTGGCACCGTCGCCGGTGAGCTGTCCGTTGGCGTCGTAGGTGAAGGTCGTCGTGCCGAGCTTGGTGAGCTGGTTGGCCGCGTCGTACGTGGCCGTCGTCACGGCGTCCGGCAACGTGGTGCTCGCCAGGGTGCCGTCCATGCTGATACGGCGGCCATCAGCGTCGTACGCGTAGCTGAGATCGCCGATGGTGGTGGTGCCGTTGGTGTAACGCAACGAGGTGAGCTGCCCCGCGTCGTCGTAGCCGTAAGCGGTGGCGGTGGCGTTGGGCAGGGTCAGGGTGCTGCGCCGGCCGGCCGCGTCGTAGCCGAGGCGCGTGACGGCGGTGCCTTGGGTGACGCTGGTGAGCTGGTTGGCGTCGTCGTACGCGTAGCTGATCGCAGTCTGCCCGGCGACGGTCATCGAGGTGCGCCGGTCGGCCTTGTCCCAGGTGTAGTTGACGGTTCCCTGGGGACCCGTCTGCCGGGTGAGCCGGTCGGCGGTGTCGTAGGTGTGGGCGATGGTGCCGCTGGCGCTGTCGGCGATGGAGGCGGGCAGATTGGCGGCGTTGTAGGTCGTGGTGACGGTGCTGCGGTAGCTGGTGACTCCACTGCTGACGGTGGCGCCGTAGCCGACGGTGACGACCCGGTCCAGTGCGTCGTAGGTGACCTTGGTGACCGAGCCCTTCTGGTCCGTATTCGAGATCAACCGGCCGGCGAGGTCGTAGGTGGCATTGCTGGTGCGACCGAGCGCGTCGGTACGAGTGACGACCTGACCCATGCGGTCGTAGGTCCAGCGGGTGGTGTGCCCGTTGGCGTCGGTCACGCTCAGCCGGTTGCCGTTCGCGTCGTAGGTCGCGGACGTGGTGTTGCCGAGCGGGTCCGTCGCGCTGATGGCCTGGTTGAGCACGTCGTACGTGGTGGTGGAGACGTTGCGCAGCGCGTCGGTGTTGCGGATCGGCCGGCCGGCACCGTCGAAGTAGGTGTTGAAGACGCGGCCGAGCGGGTCCGCGACGGCCACGGGTGCGCCGTCGAGATAGCTCAGGTGGGTCGTCTTGCCGAGCGCATTGGTGATGATCACCGGCTGGCCGGCGAGCAGGACGGTGGTGGAACGTCGCCCTAGAGGGTCGGTCTCGGTGACGGTGCTGCTGGTGGCGTCGTCGGCGTACGTGAAGGTGCTCGTCTTGCCGAGCCCGTTGGTGGAGGCGGCGATCCGGCCGTAGACCGGCTCGTACCGGTTGGTGACCGTGACCGCGTCGGCGGTCCCGGCCAGCCGGGTGGAGGTCAGCACGTTGCCGTCGGCGTCGTACGTGTAGGTGCTGCGCCGCCCAGCCGGGTCAACCACCGCGGTGACCAGGTTGCTGGTGGCGTCACGGGTAAGCGTGGTGGTCTGCTGAAGCGATGTACCAACGGCCGCCGTGTCGGTGACTGCGTAGCCGGCAGCGTTGAAGGTGGTCCGGCGGACCACTCCGAGCGGGTCGGTGACGGTGGTCGTGGTGATCTGCCCAGTCGCGGACAGCGTGTAGGCGAAGCGGTAGATGCCGCCGTCAGCCTGGGTCTGGCTGGCGACACGTCCGTTCGCGTCGTAGGTGTTGCGCAGGTACTGGATGCCGGCCGGGTCGGTGACCGCGGTCATCTCGGTGCAGGTCGTGTCGTCGGAGCAGGGCGCCCAGGTGTACGTCGTGGCGCCGCCGGCCGGGTTGACGGCGGTGGTCAGCCGGCCCGAGGCGTCGTAGGTGTAGCGCACCGAGCGGCCGATGTTGTCGGACACCTGGGTGATGCAGGTAGCCGGACCACAGGCGCCGTAGGTGAAGGAGAGCCACCGCCCGTTGGGCGAAGTGACCTGCTGCAGCCGGCCGCTTCCCCAGTCGCGGTCCAGCGTGGTCGTGTTGCCGAAGCGGTCCGTGATGGCGATCAGCTTGGCGTTGTGCGATCCGAAGGTCAGCACAGTGCCGGAGCGCAGGGTGACCGCGAAGTCCGTGTGGTTGTCCCCGCTGAGGTAGGCGCCGGTGTAGCCGGTGGGCGTGGCGGCGGCCCGGTAGACCCCGTCGGTTCCGGGCACGAAGCGGATGCTGCTCCCGTCGGGCAGGCCGAGCAGGTAGTTGCCGGCGCTGTCCGGGGCCATGAACAGGTTGAACGCGTCGCTCTGCCCGACACCGAAGCTGCGAATGACCCGGTCGTTCTGACGGTACGAGCGGGTGAGCGCGATCGGCGCGACATCCGGCATGGCCAGGTCGGTGTGGTCCATGGTGAACAGGCCCGTGGACAGGTTCACCGGGTCGCCGTCGCCGGAGTCTTCGCCGGGCGCCGGGCAGTCGTCGGCGCTGGTGCACGGCGGGTCGTAGGTGACGCCGAGCAGGTACGTCTCGTGGAGCCGGGTCTTCTTGTCCGGGGTGATCGAGGCACCGTCGCGGGTGACCCGGCCGTGGCCGTAGACGGCCCATCCCTGGCCGGGACGGTCGGCGTCGTTGTCGACGTAGTCGATGCGGGTACCGGCCGGCTGGTTGGTGATGTTGGGGTAGACGACCTGCAGGCCGGCTCCCTTCACCACGGCGCCGCCGGGCTGCACGGTCCACGCCAGGGGCATGCCGGGCGCGCCCGGGAACGGCTGGCGGTCGAGCGGCATCCGGGTGATGGACAGCCGGCGCACGGGCTGGCCGTCCTCGTCGACGATGCGAGTGCCGGCCGGGATGATGACCTTCAGGCCGGGGATGGCCGGGGTGGTGACCTCGGTCTTCCGGGTCACCAGGGCCGGAATGGCGGTCGCGTGCGCGTTGTCGATCGCCGGCAGGTAGGTGGTCCAGGGCAGGGTCAGCCGACGTCCGGCCTTCAGGTCCACACCCTGTTCGAAGTTGCCGTGGTCGCCGGCCGCGATGCCGCGGGCGTCGATGACCATCTCGTGGTGGCCGCCGGGTAGCCCGGTGAGCAGGAAGGTTCCGTCAGCGGCGCTGGTGGTGGCAGTGTCGTCGATGCTGACCCGTACGCCGGCCAGAGGCTTGCCGGCGGTGTCCTGGATACGTCCCGCGAGGGCGGCACGTCCGTCCGCGGTGGGGACGCCGGCGGACAACGGGCGCGGACGGCGCGGGGCCGCAATCGGCTGGGTGCCCTTGCGAGCGACACCTGACGGGGTGGAGACGGTGATCGCGCCGTTGGTGTGGGTTCCCTTCGGCCGGACGACTACGAGCTTTCGGGTACCGGCTGTGGTGATCTTGGCGTAGCGGCCGTCCAGGCGCACGGTGTTGAGCCGCTTGTCGTTGCTGAAGTTCCGGCCGTCGATCCGTACGCTCTCGGCGCTCCACCGGACGGCGCTGATTTTGGGCGCGGGCGCTACCGCCGTGGCCGTCGCGGCGGGCGGGGCGCTCCGGGTGATGGCGGTGAGGTTGCCGACCGGGTCGTACTGGTAAGTCGCGGACGCACCCGTGGCGTCGGTGACCGAGGTCAGCCGCCCGGCCTTGTCGTAGGTGTAAGCCACCTTCGGGGCGGCGGCCGCGCCGGGGGGCGAATCGGCCACGGTCAGCAGGCCGGCAAGCAGCAAGGCGACGGTGGCGGCGGCGGTACGGGCGAGGCGCCTGGACATGGCGGCGTTCCTCCGGTCGATACGGGCGGGGGTCATCACGAGACGTCTCACTGGAAAAGCTCCGCAGCCCACGAGCCGCCCGCGGATGTGCCGGGCGGGAGTGCGAAGAGCGCGCCGGCCACCGGCCGGACGTACTCGTTCATCGCGTCGTGCCGGGACAGGCGGGTCTGCACCGGAATGAAGCCGGTGCGCGGGTCGCGTTGGTAGGCAAGGAAGAACAAGCCGGCGTCCATCCGCCCGGACCTGTCCGTGCCGTCGAGGTAGGTGTATCCGCGCCGCAGCATCCGAGCGCCGCGGTTCATGTCGGGGTGCGCCAGCCGGGCGTGCGCGTTACGCGGCATGCGGGGGTCGGCGACGTCGAAAGCGTCGAATTCGCCGGTACGCCCGATCGGGGCGCCGGTGCCCTTGGCACGGCCGACGACCGCTTCCTGCTCACCGAGCGACTCACGGTCCCACGCCTCGAGCACCATGCGGATCTTGCGGACGACGAGGTAGGTGCCGCCCTCCATCCAGCTCGGCCCGTCACCCGGCTGAACCCACAGGTGCTTCCGCAGCATGGCGGCGTCCGCCACGTCCAGGTTCCGGGTGCCGTCCTTGAAACCGAACAGATTCCGCGGCGTCGCCTGCGAGGGGCCGATGGCGGAGGTACGCCCGAAGCCGACCTGAGACCATCTCGCCCGCACGACGCCGCTGCCGATCCTGGCCAGATTCCGGACCGCGTGCCCTGCGACGAGCGGGTCGTTGGCACAGACCTGGAGGCACAGGTCCCCACCGGATCGAGCGGCGTCGAGCCTGTCCCCGGGAAATGCCGGCAGGTCGGTCAGCGCGGCCGGCCTACGCCCGGGAAACCGGAACCGGTCGAACAGCCCCGGCCCGATTCCGAACGTCACGGTCAGCCCGGCCGGCGGCAGGCCCAGAGCTTCTCCCGAGTCGTCCGCCACCGCACCGGGTGGCCCGCCGACCGCACCGACCGGCCCGGCGTCCTGCCCTCGGGTCATCCGATCCGCCGCGACGGTCCACGCCTCGAGCAGGGCGGCGAGACGCGCCCGGTCCTTCGTGACCACGTCGAAAGCCGCGAAGTGCAGCCGGTCCTGCGCCGGCGTCACGATCCCGGCCTGGTGCGGTCCGTGGAACTCGACGGCATCCCCGGCTGCCCCGGCGGCGGCCACCGGGTCGCGGGCATCGATCGTGAGCGCCGCCGCAGCCGACCCGGCCACCAGAACGGATCCGGCCATCATCCGGCGTCGGGAAAGGCTCGGGGAACGGGCGGTCACAGGATGCCCGCCTGGTAGTGCGCCGAGACCTGGGCAGCCGTGAGCGCCGTCGGGTAGACAGCGACCTCATCGAGCGCGCCGTAGTAGGCCCCGCCGCCATCGTGGGTGGATCCGAGCCGCAGGCCCGTGGTGGCGCTGCCCGTGTTCAGCGAGTGACTGAACGACTGCGTGCCGACCTTGACGCCGTCCAGGTACGCGGTCGCCGCACCGGCGCTGTAGGTGACCACCACGTGGTGCCACAGACCGTCGGCGATGCTGCTCGGCGCGGTGAACGACAGGTCGTCGCCGTACGCGCTGACCAGAATTCCGTCGCCCTGCACACCGACGTTGAACGACCGGTCGACGGCGCTGGTACCCCACCCGGCCAGCCACCGCTGCCAGGTGTCGGAGGGCTTGACCCACGCCTCCACGGACCGCGCCGCATTGTTGACCGGCAGCTTGGCACGCACGTTCCCCAGACAGCAGCTGCCGTTGACCGTCACGGCAAGGTCCGGGTCAGCGGGGACCGCACCGCTGCCACCGAGCGTCCCGGCAGAGCCGTAGGTCACCAGTGGCCCACCGGCGGAGTCGGCGCCGTACTTCAAGCCCGTCGCCTCGCCCAACCGGTAATACGCGGCCGGCGCATCGGCGAGCACCGTGCTGGCATACGTGGTGGCTGCTCCGGTCGGCGTGACCGTCGAGGACGTCACCGCCGGCCCGTCGCCGTAAGCGTTGACTCCCGTCACCCGGATCGTGTGGGCGACACCACCGGGCAGCCCGGTGACCAGCGCTGTCGTGACGTTCCCGGCCACCACGACCGAGTTCCGCGCAACTCCTGCCTTCAGCGCGGTCACCACGTAGTAGTCCGGCGCCGACGACGGAGCCGTCCACGACACCCGTGCCGCGTTCGGCTGAGCCGAGGCCGTCAACGCGGTGACCGCCTTGGGCCGCGCGTGCCCCGACGCCGCGAAGTGCGCCGCGACCTGGGTTGCACTGAGCGCCACCGGGAAGACCGCCACCTCGTCGAGATCGCCGTAGAACGGGCTGCTGCCGTCGTGCGCAGCTCCCACTCTCAGGCCCTCACCGACGGGCACGACGGTGTTCAGCTTCTGGGCGAAGGTACGCGTGCCGAGCAGCAGCCCGTCGACGTACACCGCTGCGGTGGCACCGTTGTAGGTGACCGCCAGGTGGTGCCATTCGCCATCGGTCAGGGGCCGGGTGAGCGGCACCGAGACGTCGTCGGCGTAGCCGCTGACCAGGACGCGGGTGCTGTCCAGGCCGATGTTGAAGGCCCGGTCGGTGCGGCTGGTCCCCCATCCGGCCATCCAGCGCAGGTAGCCGTCCGCCGGCTTGACCCAACCTTCGACGGTACGGGCGGAGTTGTATGACGGCAGGGAGCCGTTGCGAGCGGTTCCGGGGCAGCAGCCGGAGTTGTTGTTCACCGCACCGTCAGTGTCCCCGACGACTGCGCCGGGCAGGCCGAGGGTGGCGGATCCTCCGTAGGTGAGCGGCGCACCCGCGGGAGCCGAGTCGGCGCCCGTGGTCAGCCCGGCTGCCTCACCAAGGCGGTAATAGGCGCTAGGCGCATCCGCGAGAACAGTCGTTGCGTAGGTGCTCGCCGCGCCGGTCGGAGTGGCGGCGGCGGACGTCGCCGCTGTTCCCCTGCCGTAGGCGTTGACCGGCAGAACCTGCACGGTGTACGCGGTACCACCCGCAAGACCGGTCAGCGTGCCCGTCGTCGCGTCGCCTCGGACAGCGACAGAGTTCTTCGGCAGGCCGCCCGCATACGCGGTGAGCAGGTAGTAAGAGACGCCGTCTGGTCCGCTTGCCGCGTTCCAGGACACGCTGAGCGCGTTGGCCTGGCTCACCGCGGCGACCGCGGTGGGAGCGCCGGGACGGCTGTGCCCGCCTGCCGCGAAGTGCGCCGAGATCTGGGTCGCGCTGAGTCCCAGCGGGTAGACAGCTACCTCGTCGAGGCCTCCGTAGAAGGGAGTGCTGCCGTCGTGGGCGGCGCCGATGCGCAGGCCACCGCTGGTCACGGTCGCCAGCTCGCCGGCGAAGGTGCGGGTGCCCAGACTCACCCCATCGATGTAGACAGTGGCCACGGTGGCGCCCGCGACGACCGCCACGTGATGCCAGGCACCGTCGACCAGCGACCGCCCGATCGGGAACGTCAAGTCGTCCGCGTACGCGCTGACGACGATTCTTGAGTCGCCGAGCCCCACGTTGAAGGCCTCGTCAACGCCGCTACGTCCCCAGCCGGCGATCCACCGCAGGTAACCGTCGGTGGGCTTGACCCACGCCTCGACCGTCCGAGAGCTGTTGTTGCGCGGCGCGACCGTCTGAGAGAAGCCGATGCAGCAGCCGCCATCCCCCTGAGCGGCGGTGTCGGCATCCCCGGCGACCGCACCGGCAACACCACGGGTGCCGCTGCCGTAGGTCAGTGTGTTGCCCTTGGCGGAGTCGGCGCCGCTGCCCACCCCCGCTGCCTCGCCGAGGCGGTAGTAGGCGATCGGTGCGTCGGCCAGCACTGCGGTGGCGTAAGTCGTACCGCTGCCGGTCGGCGTGACCGGAGTGGTGCTGTCGGCCGCGGGGCCTTCGCCGTACGCATTGATACCGACGACCCGCACCGTGTAGGCCGTTCCACCCGCCAGGCCCGTCAGGGCGGCCGACGTCGCGGTCCCCGGCACCATGATGGCGTTGGCCGCGACCCCGCCCTTGAGTGCGGTCACCCGGTACGCCGTGACACCGTCCGGTGCAGCTGGCGCGCTCCACGAAACGCTCAGGGCGTTGGCGCGCGACGTGACGGCCACACCGGTCACCGCTGCGGGGCGGGAGTGACCGCTCGCCTGGAATTGGGCCGCGATCTGAGCCGCTGTCAGCACCGTCGGGTAGACGGCCACCTCGTCGAGGCCGCCGTAGAACGGGTTGTTCCCGCTGTGCCCGGCGCCGACGTACAGCGGACCTCCGGTCGTCTTGGTGTTGAGGATGTCGGGGAACTGCTTAGTTCCCACGCTCAGCCCGTCCAGGTAAACGGTGACGAGCTTCGCGGCGTACGTGACGGTGACCTGGTGCCACACCCCGTCGGTCAGCGGGCGCGGGGTGGGGATCGCCAATTCCGTGTTGCCGTTGTGCACAAGCACTGTGGAGTCGCGCAGACCCACCGAGAAGGCGGTCGCGTCACCCGAGACGCCGTAGCCGGCGAACCAGCGCGTGTATCCGTCGTTCGGCCGTACCCATGCCTGGATGGACCGGCTCGCGTCGAAGCGCGGCATGGCCGCCATGCTGGAACCGACGCAGCATCCGCCGTCGGTCGTCACCGCGGTGTCGGCGTCGCCGCGCAGCGCGCCGGCCACGCGCCACGTCTGACTGGTCGAACGGATGGTCAACAGCTTCCCGTCACCGGACGAGTTCGCCGCTGTGTTGAGGCCCGCCTGCTCACCCAGCCGGTAGTAGACCGACGGGGCGGCCGCAAGAACGGAAGACGCGTACGTCGTTGCGGCGCCGGTAGGCGTGACCGCAGGGGATGTGGCCGCTGGACCGTCGCCATAGCGGTTGGACGGAATGACACGCACGGAGTACGCCGTCCCGCCGGCCAAGCCGGTGAGTACGGCCGTGGACACAGTGCCCGGAACCATGACCGAGTTGCGGGCGACGCCGCCGCTCATCGCCGTCACGAGGAACGACGTGATCCCGTCGGCGGGCGCCACCGCGCTCCACGAGACGTTGACCTGGTTGACGTCGGGCGTGGCGGTGAGCGCGGTGACCGCAGCCGGCCGTGCATGCCCGCTCGCCGCGAAGTGCGCCGTGACGCGTGCGGGAACGAGCCAGGCCGGGTAGACGGCGACCTCGTCCAGGCCCCCGTAGTACGGCGAGTCGCCGTCGTGCGCGGAGCCCACGTAGAAGGTCGTGTCCTGGGCTGTGTTGGGTGCGCTCCGCAACGTCCTGGAGCCGAGGCTGAGGCCGTCGATGTAGAACGTCACCGTGGTGGCTGAGTGCGCGACCACGACGTGGTGCCAGGCGCCGTCGGTCAGCGACGTGGGCACCGGCATGGACACGTCGTCGTTGTAGGTGCGCACGTAGATCGTGTCGCTGTCGGCTCCGACGTCGAAGGCCGCACCGTCATCACTGGCCCCGTAGCCGGCGAAGAATCGCTTGTACGGGTCGGCCGGCTTGATCCAAGCCTCGATCGTGCGACTGGCGTTGTTGACCGGCAGCAGGGGCCTGGCGGTGCCGAAACAGCAGGACCCGTTGAGCTGTACGGCCTTGTCGGCGTCACCGAGCACCGCCCCGACCTTGGAGAAGCTCCCGGACGCGGCACGGTAGGTCAGCAGCTTTCCTCGCCCGGACGAGTCTCCGCCCACGACGTTGCCGGCCGGCTCACCGAGCCGGTAGTACGCCGACGGGTTGTCCGCGATGACGCTGGTCGCATACGTGGTGGCCGGGCCGGTGGGCGCCACCGCGGTCGTGCTGGTGGCCGCCGGGCCGTCCCCGTACTCGTTCCCGGGCACGACGCGGAACGTGTAGCCGGTGCCACCGCCGAGACCCGTCATGCGGGCTGCCGTCTTGGTTCCGGCGACCACCATGGAGTTGCGCGCTACACCGCCCACGAGAGCGGTGACGACATAGCGGTTGACCGGGCCGCCGGTCGCCGTCGCGGCGCCCCACGACACGATCAGCTCGTTGTCCTCGCCGGTCTGGGCGTTCACGACCTTTGCGGCGGTCGGCCGGCTGTGACCGCTGGCGGCGAAGTGGGCGCTGATCCGGGTGGAGGTCAACGCCGTGCCGTAGATCGACACCTCGTCCAGGCCGCCGTAGAACGGGGTGTAGCCGTCATGTCCGGCGCCGACGTACAGAACGGTGTCCGTGGCCGTGTCGAGGGGATCGTCCAGCGTCCTCGTGCCCAGCGCTACGCCGTCGAGGTAACCGATCAACGTGCCGCCCGAGTAGGTGGCGGCGATCTGGTGCCAGCCTCCGCCGACGATGGTCGCCGGCAGGGGGAAGCGATACTCGGCGCTGGTCGTGCCCACCACGACGTTGCCGTTCTCCAGGCCGAGCTGGAAACCGCCGTTGGTGTTGTAGTCACCCCACCCGGTGACCCACCGCAGGTAGCCGTCGTTCGGCTTCACCCACGCTTCCACCGTCCGGTCGCTGCCGTACTGCGGCACATCTGACCGGGCGGTTCCGGCGCAGCAGCCGCCGTTGAGGTTCACAGCCGTGTCGCTGTCCCCGACCAGCGCACCGGCAGCGCCGACCGTCGCGGCATAGCCGTAGCTCAGCGGGTTTCCGTTGCCGGACGAATCCGCTCCCAGAGTGGGCGCGGAACCGCTGTAGGACGCCTCGCCGAGCCGGTAGTAGGCGACCGGTGCATCCGTGAGGACGGTCGCGGCGTATGGGGTGCCCGAACCCGTCGGTGTGACGGGCGCTCCCGAAGCACCAGGGCCGGCGCCGCAATCCGCGACGGCCGTCACGGTGACGGTGTGGGCGGTGGCGGTGAGCCCGGTCAGCGTCGCGGTCAGCACGGAGGCAGGCACAGCCTTGGCCCCGGCTTGCCGGCTGCCGCTGACGGCGCTGACGATGTAGGAGGTCGGGGTGCCCAAGCTGGGTGCCTGCCAGGTCGCCGTCGCCGAGTTCGGCCCGGCGGTAACCGTGACATTGGTCGGAGCTCCGATGGTGTCGCACGCTGCGATCATCCGGGCAGTCGGCGCCTTGTGCTTCTTGGCGACATGCGCCTTCTTGGCGGACGCTGCCTTCTTGGCGGCGTGGGCCTTCTTGGACTTCGGTGCCTTCGCGGTCGGTTTGGGGGCCGGTGCCGATGTGGCAGCGGTCGGTGCAGGCTCGGGATCCGGCCTGCGCTCGGCGAACGCGGTCGCCGGCGAGGTCGCCACGACACATGCCACCGCCAGCAGAACGGCGCACGCGCGCCTACGGCTGTTCCACATCGATTACTGCCCTCCGCACATCAGTACGGCATCGGGCACCATCCGAAGGATTTCACCGAGGCCGCGAGCACCCGGCCTAACGCCCATGATCAGGTGAGGACACGAGGCTTCCCGTGCCTCACTCCACCTGACGACCAGATCGGTACTTTCGGTTGACATAACGGGGTGAAATGGACAATGCACTTCATCGGATGTTCGCCCGACCGCTTCGTGAAGCGATGCCGGCCGTCCATTCGGGAATGCATGTGGTGCGGCGAGAGCAAACAGCGATGGCCGGCCCCCAACGGAGCCGGCCATCGTCATGAGGCGGTATCGGATCTCGCCCCTCTCGCTTGCGCGGGGACGACGGTAGAAAGTGTGGCTACCGGGCTGGAACTCCCTTGACGATCGTGTCGCTCGGCACCGGCCGAACAACACAGGCGCCTGCGCCGACGGTTGCACCCGCGCCCACGCTCAAGCCCTGAAGGATCGCAGCCGTCGTCCCGACCAGGGCCCGCTCACCCAGCCGACAGTCTCCGGACACCGCAGCCAGCGGATTCACCTGGACGAAGTCGTCCAGCACGCTGTCATGCCCCACCGTGGCGTTCTGATTCACATGCACATGCCGGCCAAGCGTCACGTTGGTCGTCACGCGAGCGCCCGCCAGCAACACGACCCCATTGCCGAACTCGTTCCCGAGCCCGACACTCGCATCCGGGTGGATCAGCGGCGCAGCCGCGGTACGCGCACGCCCGATCTTCGCAGCGACCTTGGCCCGCACCCGCGGATCCCCGATCCCGATGACGTACCGAACCTCATCGCCCATTCCCGCGAGCTCCGCTAGGGCTCCCAGGAACGGAGCGCCCAAAAGCGAGAGCCGCCCGAGATTGACATCGCTGGGTGCGTCATCCACGAAACCGAGAACCTTCCACGGTTCCCCGTACGCCTCGTTGATGGCATGCACGACGCCGTACACCTCGCGTCCGTGGCCGCCGCATCCCACGATGACGAGCGGCTCAGACACGTGCGACACCGCGCGCCCGGCTTCCCTTGAACTCCGGCATGGTGACCTGACCCTCCGCCGCAATCCCCTCACGCCGCAGCACGGTCGTGAAGGTCTCCACCATGATCCGCAGGTTCAGCCGCAGCGTCCGGTGGTCGACGTACCAGACGTCCAGGTCGAACTTCTCCTCCCACGACAGGGAGTTCCGCCCGCGCACCTGCGCCAGTCCCGTCAGCCCCGGCCGCACCTCATGCCGCCGGGCCTGCGTCGGCGTGTACAGATCGAGATACCGCACCAGCAGCGGCCGCGGCCCGACCAGGCTCATGTCGCCCTTGAGAATGTTGATGAACGTCGGCAGCTCGTCCACGCTCGTGGCCCGCAGAATCCGCCCCAGCCGGGTCATCCGGTCCGCGTCGCTGATGAGCCCGCGGGACGGGTCGACATCTCGCATGGTGCGGAACTTGATCATCGTGAAGACCCGCCCGTGCAATCCCGGCCGCGCCTGCCGGAAGAAGACCGGCGTACCGAGCCGCCAGGCGACCAGAACGGCGACGCCCAGCATCAGCGGCGCGGTCAGCGTCAGCATGACGACCGAGACGAGGATGTCCACGGTCCGTTGGATGCAGGCGTGCAGGCGTACACGGTCGATCATCGGTTCCTCCCCAGGAACTCCACGGTCGCTTCGAGAATTCGCTGCCTGTCCGGCTCGGTCAGGACCGATCCGCTGGGCAGCGTCAGACCCTGCTCGAAGAGCCGCTCAGCGGCTCCGGACAGGAAGGACCGCGCACCGGCGAACACGGGCTGAAGGTGCATCGGCTTGAAGACCGGCCGGGTCTCGATGTTCTGCGCCGCCAGGTGGGCTGCAAGGTCCGAGGCCCGCCACCCGGCGCGGGCCGGGTCGACGATGATGCTGGTGAGCCAGCAGTTGGCGCCGTCGTCCGCGCCCAGCAGCTCGACACCGTCGGTGCTGGCGAAGACTTTGGCGTACGCGTCGCGCATCGCACGGCGCTTGCCGATCATCTCGTCCAGCCGGCTCAGCTGAGCGCGCCCGAGAGCAGCGAGCAGGTTGCTGAGCCGGTAGTTGTAGCCGATCTCCTCGTGCTGGTAGTACGGCACCGGCTGCCTGGCCTGGGTGGACAGGTGCCGGCAACGCTCGACCAGAGCGCGGCTGTCCGACAGCAGCATTCCGCCGCCGGACGTAGTCATTATCTTGTTGCCGTTGAACGAAATCACGCCTGCGACGCCGAATGAGCCGGCCGGTCGACCCCTGTAGGAGGAGCCGAGCGATTCGGCCGCGTCCTCGATCAGGGATGTGCCGTACTCGTCACACAAAGGGATTAGTTCGTCGTAGTCGGCGCACGTGCCGAACAGGTCGACCGGCATGACCGCACCGACGATGCGGCCCTCCGCTCGCAGCTCGTGCAGGGCCTCGGCGAGCAGCAGCGGATCGATGTTGCCGGTCCGCGGATCGCAGTCGACGAAGACCGGCTCCGCCCCCGTGTAGGCGACCGCGTTGGCGGTCGCAGCGAACGTCAGCGTAGGCACGATGACGTTCTGACCTGCACCGACGCCGGAGGCAAGGAGAGCGAGATGGAGGCCCGCCGTGCCCGAGCTGACCGCGACGGCGTGGGCCACGCCGGCCCGTTCGGCGACCTCCCGCTCGAAGGCGTCGACCGCCGGGCCGGCCGGCGCGACCCAGCCGGAGCGGAGCGCCTCGACGACGTAGGTCTCCTCGAGCTCGCCTACGTCGGGGGCGGACAGCAGAATTCGTCCGGTCATCGTGGTGCATCCTTTCGGGGGGCCGGAGGAAGGAAGTCAGTGACTGACCATCGATTCAGAATGCTTTTCGTGTGTCATGCGAATCTGTGCCGCTCACCTTTGGCGGAACGGCTCGCACGACGCGCTTTCGACGACGCGTTCGGGCCGGAGGCGGCGGGGATCGTCACGGCCAGCGCGGGAACCCGCGCATACGACGGCTCCCCCATGCACCGAGGCAGCGCCGAGGTCCTGGCCGAATGCGGCGTCGACCCCGACGGCTTCGTCAGCCGCACGGTCAACCCGGCGATCATGCGAGAGTCCGACCTGGTCCTGACCGCCACAGCCGACCAACGCTCGGCCTGCCTGATGCTCGAACCAGGAGCGGTTCGCCGGACCTTCACGCTCCGCCAGTTCGCCCGCTTCGCCGCCCTCGCCCCGCCGATCCGCCACGGCTCCGTGGCGGACCGGATGCGGCGCCTGGTCGACGAGGTCAACGCCGGCCGGCACCGGGTGCCCCCGGTGCCGGCGGCGGAGGACGACCTGCCGGACCCGGTCAACCAGCCGATCGAGGCCTTCCGGGTCTGCGCCGAGGACGTCTGGCGATCGCTGCGAGCGGTGGTGGGCGTCATCGCGGCCGCTTAGCGCCCTGCACGGACGCCGAACCCGAGTACCGCCCCTCGTCGTCCTTGCGGTAGATGCTCAGGTCCGTGGTCGGCGTATCGACCACGTCCGCGAGCCGCGACCGGCGCGACGGCCGCTGCTCCGTGCGGGCAACCGTCGGCGTGTACTCCGTCCGGAACGGCGAACTCGCCAGCGGTCCCGCACTCGGCATGTCCGACGAACGCGGCCGCAGCGGCGCGACCGGCTCCGACGGCGCCGACTCACCGTTCTCGGTCGTGTAGCTGTAGTACGCGTACGACCCCGCACTCTTCGCCGGCGTCATGTTCAGCACGCAGCCGTGCAGCTTCCCGCTCACCTTGGCGAGAGCGGCAGCGGCCGTCTGGGCCTGGGAAACCGTCGTCTTCGCGTGCCGGGAAACCAGCAGGCACCCGTCAGCGATCGTGGACATGACCGCCGCGTCCGTCACCGGCAGCAGCGGCGGGGTGTCGATGATGATGACGTCGAAGGCCGCCCCGAGGGCGGCCAGCAGGTCTGCCATGTTCCCGGATCCGAGCAGCTCGCTGGGATTCGGTGGGATGTAGCCGCTGGGCAGCACCCACAGCCCGCTCTTGCCCCATGACTGCACGACGTCGCGGACGTTCGCCTGCCCGGCCAGCACGTTGGTCAGCCCGACCGCTCCCTCGAGTCCGAGGTATTCGGCGATGCGCGGCCGCCGCAGGTCGGCGTCGATGATGATGACCCGCTTGCCGGCCTCGGCGAAGGCGATGCCGAGGTTGCAGACGGTCGTGGACTTGCCCTCGCCCGGCAGCGCGCTGCTCACCACCAGGCTTCGCAACGGCCGGTCCACGTTGACGAACTGCAGGTTCGTCCGCAGCTGGCGCATCGCCTCGGCCCGGGTCGACTGCGCGCTACCCTCGGTGATCAGCGGCGACTTCTCCGCCTTGCGGTCGAACGGGATGGCGCTGAGCACCGGTGCCGACGCCGCGTTGTGCAGCGCCTCCGGCGTACGGATGGTGCTGTCCAGGGATTCGCGCAGGGCCGCGGCCCCCACCCCGATGATCAGACCAAGGGCAACGGCCAGACCCACATTTCGTACGGGCTGCGGTGACACAGGCGCATCTGCCAGCTTCGGCTCCGCGATGATCTGTACGCCCACCGTCGGCGACTTGGACCCCGGGGGCGTCTCCAGCTTGCTGATCAGCTCGGGGAATTGCACGGCCAGGCGCTGTGCGAGGCGCAGGGCGCGGGCTCTATCGGTGTCCGTCACGGTGGCCTGGACCAGCACGGTGTCCGGCACCACCTGGGCGGTGATCTCTTCCTGGATCTCCTCGGCGGTCAGGCCGGCGGATTCCTCGACCGCGATCGACTGGGCCAGCCGGTTGCTGGTCATCACATCCACGTAGGACTTGACCCGCTGCTGGGCGAACTGACCGCCCTGGAATGCCTGCGTCACCTCGGTGCCGCGGGTGCTCACGAAGAACGTGACCGATGCGGCGTACTTCGGTGGGGTGAGGAGGGTGACGGCGACCGCCACGCCGACCGACACCGCGATTGCTCCTGCGACCAGCCACCATCGCTTCCGAACGGCGCGCAGGTAATCGCGCAGGTCCATGCAGTTGCCTCCTCTTTTCGTGTCCCGGTATCCGCCATTCGGGCACCGTCATCGGCCCGAACTGCGCATGTATTCGGTCATCGGTTGCGCGTTGTCCCGTACGAGCCCGCGTGAGCAACCAGGGCTCATCACGGATAACGGCGCATAGCGCTTCCGATGATGGTTCGCCGAGTAGAAACTCCGACGATTTCCGAGATTCACCCATAAGAGGGCGCATGAATTTCGCGGTGTCCGCACCGAGACCACGAAAGAGCAGGTCAGAGCCGTCGCGGCGCTGGCCGGCCGGCTCCTGCGCGGCCGCGGGAACATCGCTGGGCACCGATGGTGGAAGCCGCCGATGAGGCCCCTTCGGCCCCGGCTCGGCGAGGTGGGCCGCACGATATCCGATGATCGTCGGACGGCAATGCCTCACGCCCACTTTCGGGGACGCCCGAATGGTTCGGCGATCCGCGATTACGGCGGGAATCGCGCCCAGATCTTCAGCCCCACCCCCGGCGGGACGGTGGGGGCCGCGCCCGACGGCGAGGAGGTGGGGCCGGCACCGGACTCGGACGAGACCGGGTCGTCGGTGTGATCACCGTCAGCCCGCCGCCCGGATCGAGCAGGGAGCCGACACCGGACCGCTTCCGGTCCGCCGTCACCCCATGGGGTCCCGGTGCATCCGAAGTCGCAACGACTACGGGCACAGCCCGTTGAACGTCGAGGGCAAATCACACTTCTGGAAGAGGCAGCAATGAGCCGCAATCGGGCTATCGCGTTTCTCACCTCGATCATCGCTGCCCTGGCGATGACCATGGGGCTCACGGCCTTCACCGCCACCGCGGCGTCGGCCACGAACCACGGTCACTACCCTCCGCCGCCGCCGTCCCTGGTGGTCAACAAGGGTGTGGTCAAGTACGGCGTGACCGTGCGGGCCACCGGCCGTAAGTACGCCAAGAAGGAGAAGGTGATCATCACCGTCTCCTTCCGCAAGAAGGGCTCGCACCGCTGGAGGACCGTGAAGACGGCCTACATCCGTGCGAACGGCAACGGCGGCTTCACGTACACCGTGAAGGCGTTCGCGCCCGGCATCCTGATCATCACGGCCAAGGGGAAGACGTCTCGTAAGAGCGCCTCCGCCGCGGTCTACGTGATCGACAAGAGGAAGGGCGGCGGCTGGAACATCCGGCGCGCCTCCTACACGGTCGGCGGCACCCCCGGCCTGGCCGGAACCCCGGTCTCGGCGACCACCACCCCGGCGCCGTCCAACAACACCTGGCTGGCGATCGCGGGTCTGGGCGTCCTCGCCCTGGCCGGCAGCACGGTCGTCACCCGCCGTACCATCCGCCGGCGCAAGCAGAACTAAGCACCGACGGACCAACGGCAGCCGGCCCGCACCTCCCGCTCTCGGGGTGCGGGCCGGCGTCGTGCCGCGCTCCGGTCGTCAGGGCGCGAGCACGGCGACGGTCTCGGCGACGCAGACCGGCTTGTCGCCGCCCTCGCGCTCGATCGCCACCCGCGCGACCATCTGGTAGCCGGCGGCTCCGGTGGTGAACGACACCAGTTCCACGCCCGCCCGCAGCCGCGAGTCCACCGGGACGGGGGCGGGGAAACGCACCTTGTTGACGCCGTAGTTGACGCCCATGCGGATCCCCTCGACCGCGTAGATCTCCGACATGAGCATCGGGATCAGCGACAGGGTGAGATAGCCGTGGGCGACGGTGCTGCCGAACGGGCCCTGGGCCGCCTTCTCCGGGTCGACGTGGATCCACTGGTGATCCCCGGTGGCCTCGGCGAACAGGTCGATCTGCCGCTGCGTCACCGTGTGCCAGCCGGAGTGGCCGAGGTGCGTGCCCACGGCCTTCTCGAGCTCCTCCACGCCGTGAAAGACCTTCATCAGTCAAGCTCCCTTTCGGTACGGCGGATCAGCCGCGCGGGCCACCGGCGACGTACAGGACCTGGCCGGAGACGAAGCCGGCCTCCTCGCTGACCAGGAACGACACGGCGTGCGCGACGTCGTCCGGCGTGCCGGTGCGGCCGACCGGAATCTGCGTGACGGCGGCCTTCTTGAGGTCCTCGAAGTCCACGCCCATCCGCGCGGCGGTCGCCGCCGTCATGTCGGTCTCGATGAACCCCGGGGCGACGGCGTTCGCCGTGACGCCGAACTTGCCGAGCTCGATCGCGAGGGTCTTCGTGAAGCCCTGCAGGCCCGCCTTGGCCGCGGCGTAGTTCGCCTGGCCGCGGTTGCCCAGCGCCGACGTGCTGGACAGGCTGACGATCCGCCCCCACTTCGCCTCGGTCATGAACCGCTGGACCGCCCGGCTCATCAGGAACGAGCCGCGCAGGTGCACGTCCATCACCGAGTCCCACTCGTCCACGCTCATCTTGAACAGCAGGTTGTCGCGCAGGATCCCGGCGTTGTTGACGAGCGTGGTCGGCGGGCCCAGCTCCTCGGCCACCCGCGCGACGGCGTCCTTGACGGCCTTCTCGTCGGCCACGTCGACCCCGACCGCCAGCGCCCGGCCGCCGCCCTCGGTGATGTCGCGTACGACGGGTGCGCAGGCGTCCTCGTCGAGGTCCAGCACGGCGACCGCGAAGCCGTCCGTGCCGAGCCGCCGGGCCACGGCAGCGCCGATGCCCCGCGCCGCGCCGGTCACGACGGCGATGCGCCCGTTGGTACCGCTCATGTCAGTTCTCCTGTCGTTGGGGGTCGGGGGTCAGGCGGCGTACGCCACGCGGCCGACGGTCACACCGTCGGCGACCCGTTGCACCGCCGCCGCCATCTCCTCGAGGGGGAGCCGCTCGCTGACCAGCGGGCGCACCGCACCGCGCGCGGCGAGCTCACACAGCTCACGGTGGCAGGCGGCGACTGCCTCGGGGGCGTATGTGTTGTAGAGGCCCCAGTGCAGGCCCACGATCGAGTAGTTCTTCACCAGCGCGTGGTTCAGCGCCGCGGACTGGATCTGCCCGCCGGCGAAGCCGACGACGACGATCCGCCCCTCGAAGGCCACGCACTTGGTCGAGCGCTGGTAGACGTCCCCGCCGACCGGGTCGTAGATGACGTCGGCACCCCGGCCGCCGGTCTCCGCCTTGACGACGGCCACGAAGTCCTGCTCCCGGCGGTCCACCACCACGTCGGCACCGAGCTCGCGGGCGACCTCGGCCTTGGCGGCACTGCCCACCACGCCGATGACGCGAGCGCCGGCCGCCTTACCGAGCTGGATCGCGGCGCTGCCCACCCCGCCCGCCGCGGCGTTGACGAGCAGGGTCTCCCCGGCGCGCAGCCCCGCCCGCCGGTGCAGCCCGAACCAGCCGGTCTGGTACCCGATGTGCAGCGACGCCGCCTGGGCGTCATCGAGCTCCGGTGGCGCCGGGAACGTGGTGGCGGCATCCATGAGCGCCCGCTCCGCGAACCCCCCGTACGGAAGAACGGCACCGCCCAGAACCCGGTCCCCCACGGCGAACCCGGTGACCCCTTCGCCGAGCGCGACAACCTCTCCGCACACCTCCACGCCGGGGGTGAACGGCAGCTCGGGCCGCACCTGGTACTCGCCGCGGCACATCAGCACGTCGGGGAAGTTCACCGGAGAGGCAAGGACGCGGACGACCAGCTGCCCCGGGCCCGGCTCCGGATCGGGCACGTCGTGCAGGACCAGTGCGTCCCGGGGCTCACCGAGCTTCTCCACGCGCCATGCCTTCATCGGCCGCTCCTCCGCTCCTCCAGCCGCCGCTGGATCCCGCTCGCCCAGCACCGGGCCGCCAGGCCCGTTCCGGTGACATTCCTGCGCTGACTAAGCGCTTGCTTACTGGCGGGTCAGTATCCGCTGTAGGGTGATCGACGTCAACAGCAGGCGCACTGAGCAGGAGGAGAGCGATGACCCCGGCGTCGGACCTGTCCCGTGCCGACAACACCCGCGCCCGCCTCCTGACGGCAGCGGTGACGGCCTTCGCGGCCAAGGGCTACCACGCCACGACGACCCGCGACATCGCCGCCGCCGCGGGGATGAGCCCCGCCGCCCTGTACATCCACCACAAGTCCAAGGAAGAACTGCTCTACCTCATCGCGGTCACCGGCAACCGGGCCGTGCTGTCGGCGCTCCGGGCCTGCGCCGCCCGCTCCGACGACCCGGTGACGCAGCTGCACGAGATGGTGCACAGCCTCGCGGTGAACCACGCCCGCGACCACACCATGGCCGCCGTCATCAACAGCCAGCTCGAGGCGCTCACCCCCGAGCACTTCGCGGAGATCCGCGCGATCCGTCGCGAGACCACCGCCGAGGTCCTGAGCGTCATCGAGCGCGGCGTCGCCGTCGGCGTCTTCGACACCCCCGACCCGAAGATGGCCACGACCGCGCTGCTGTCGCTCAGCATGGACATCGCCCGCTGGTACCGCGACGAAGGACGCTGGACCCCGGAAGAGATCGGCGACCGCTACGCCGAGATGGCCCTGCGCATGCTCGGCGCCACCCGACCGGCCGCCGACCTCCTCCGTTCGGAGATGTGGTCGGCTGGCTCAGGGGACGCCGGGTGAATCGATCAGCGCCTACCGTCTGACCGGTGCGCGGACTCCTGAGCTGGCAGAAGACCTGGCAGTCGGCGGTCGGCGCGGCGGCGGCGGCCTCGATCCTCGCCGCAGGGGCGCTGGCGTTCACCACTCACCGGCCCGCACCCGAGCCGGCACCGATACCGGCGATCGTTCCCGCAGGGCCGGCCGGGCTGATCGTCCGCGACGGCGATCTGGTCGAGGCGAGCGGTCCCGTCGAGGCTGCGCGGCTGTGCTCACCGGCCCCGGTTCCGGCCGTCGATCGTCCGTGCCAGTTCGGCATCCGGGCGCCCGGGATCAAGCCCACCCACGGCGCGACGCTGCGCGGCCGGTGGCATCCGAACCGGTTGTCCGACATCGAGCGGCTGCCGTACGCACCCCCGTCAGCCGGCGTGATGGGGCCGGGCCCCTACCTGCCCGACGCTCCGCCGTGCCCGGCGCCGGCCGGCGGCTGGTCGGTGAGCGAGGCCTGGCTCACCTCGGGCCTCGACCAACCGGTCGACGACTACCTGCGCGCACACCCCGACCAGTTCGCGGAGCCGTTCGCGACGCACAGCGGAAACGCCCGCATCCTGGTGGCCGAAGTGGTGCGCGGCGACGTGGCCCAGGCCCGGAAAGCGCTGACCGCGATCTACAGCGAGAACCTCTGTGTGATCGCCGCGCCGGGCAAGCACAGCATCGCCGATGACGCGGAGCTGCAGGCCACCACCGGCGCGGCGCTCTCGGCGCTGACGGACGACAGCATCTACACGGCCACTCCGGAGGACGGCAAGATACGGGTCGCCATGGTCCAGCTGACGCAGCCGCTGTACGACAAGCTCGCCGCGATCGGCCTCGACCACCTGATCCTCGACCCGTGGATCCGCCCGGTCCGCCCGTAGCGGGTGGACGCATACTCACCCAAATGGGCTAATCCGGTCGGTCGCTGCGTAATGATCAAAACCGCGAAATCCCCGAACGGATGCCTGATCTCCGAGGACGCCGCCGTAGCGTTTTCCTCTACGAGACGCCGTCCTACCTGCGAAGTGACGGCGTCTCCCCAAACTGGATCGACCGGCACCGGGGATGCGAGGCAGATGCGCCATGCAACAGCGCTCCCCCGGAGGGCCGGCCAGGAATGCCTGCTGTCTTACGAACCCGGCAGGTGATGTAAGGGATCCGCGGACCGTGTCGTGGCGCGTACGCGGATCAGGCGGGTCCTCGGTGGCCAGAGAAGACGCCGGGGGCCCGCGCCACGGATGCCACGAGTGAGCTCATCGCCGGGCCGTCTTGGATTGCCCCCTGGGGACGGCCCGGCGATGTGGTTCCGCCGGTTCGCATGCCGGTGGTGCCTGGGATCCTTGCCGCCCCGCCCGGCGGCGGGGATCCCTCAGGAGTGTGACCGATGCCGATTTGGACCGTGGGCGGGGAGGTGGTAGTCGCATGTTGTTGCTGGTTAACAATTATTTCGGAGCGGAACGACAGCGTTGGCGCATCGATGATCGATGCATCGCGGGCGTCGCCGTCCCCCGGACGGGTTAAACCGGTAAGCGCGGAAGCGGGATTTCATCCGGTGGTAATGACGCACGGATATCCGATCACGTTTCTGCCCTTGGTCCGGGAATGTTGTGCCGCGCCCCTTTCCGCCTCCACCGGCGGGGCGTTCGCATTTCATTCCCTGTGGCTCCGGCCGTGTCCCGGCGGCCGGAGCCACCTTCGACGTTTCGCAGGAGGAACGCGCGTATGCGCAAGCTCAGCCGACGGTCCGCCACGGTGGCCGTCACCAGCATCGTCGCGGTCGGCGCGGCCGGCGCCGCATGGGCCGCCTGGAGTCTCACCGGCTCCGGCACCGCCGAGGCCAAGGCCGGTTCGGTGGTGGATCTCAAGGTGACCAGCGCCGGGCTGGCCGGGGGGCTCACCCCGGGCAACGCCACGACGGTGCTGCTCACGGTGGAGAACCGCAACGCGTTCCCCGTACGGATCACGAACATCGACCTCACGCGGCTGGACTCGCCGCAGGCCGGGTGCGACGCGCCCGCCAACGTGGAGATCGTCGACGACGCCGCCCTGCCGGCGAAGGCGACGGTGCCGGCGGGCAGCGAGGACAAGCCGGCCACCGCGCAGATCGCCTGGAGCGGTCCGCTGCGGATGGTCGCCGACCCGGCGGATGCCTGCCAGGGTGCGCCGTTCACGTTCAACGTCCACCTCGACGCCCAGAGCGCGGCGTCCTGATGACGACGGTGGGGGCGCAGCGGAAGGCGTCTCCGCCGTCCGCCGACGACCCGAGACGGAAGCCCGGCGACCCGAGACCGAAAAGGATGGGCATGCGTAAGCTCGACCGTCGCGGCAAGGCGATCCTCAGCGTCGCCGCCGCTGCCGCCGTGATCGTCAACGCTGGTGCTGCCTGGGCGTACTGGAAGCTCGGCGGTGCCGGCACCGGAGTCGCCGTCGCCGGGTCCGCGGTGGAGCTGAAGCTGCAGGGTCGCTCCGACGACGGCGAGCCGCTGTACCCCGGAGGTACGGCCGGGCTGACCGTGACGGTGACTAACCAGAACGCCTTCCCGGTGAAGATCACCTCGATCAGTCCCGGCACGGGCCGGGTGACGGCCGACTCGGAGCACCGCGATGCCGGTTGCCTGGAGACCGGCGTGGTCGTTAGCGGAGACGTGCTGGCCGTGTCGTGGGAGGTGCCGAAGAACACCATCGGTGTCTTCACCGTTCCCGGCGGCCTGCGGATGACCAACAGCTCGGACTCGGCCTGCCAGGGCGCGACCTTCACCATCCCGGTGACCGCCCGGGGCCTGAGCAGCGCGTCCTGATCCACCTCGCAGGCGTCCCCGACGTGCCGCCCGCGATCATCCCCTTGTCACGTCGGCGTGAGCATGTCAGGAGTCAGGCTGTGCACCGGTGGCACAAATCCGTGGCCGCTGCGGCGGCCGTCGTCGGCGCGGCCGGACTCGTCGTCGCCCTGAAGGATCCGGCGACGAGCGATCAGGAGATGACCCTCACCGCGGCGGGTGCGGACGATCAGAACCCCGCTTTCACGGTACGGGGCACCGCCGTCGAGAACCTCTACCCGGGCGCGCGCCGGCGGCTCGTGCTGACGCTGGCCAACCCGTCGCGCGTCGCCCTGCTGGTCACCGGGATGCACGCCCGCCTCACCGCCACCGACCGGCCCGGATGCGCGCCGGTCGCCTCCAACCTCGAGGTCGAGCCGTACACGGGTGCGCTGCCGGCGCGGATCGGCGCGCGGGAGAGCCGCCAGGCCGGGGCCGTACCGCTGCACATGCCGAATTCCGTCGTGGACGCGTGCCAGGAGGCCACCTTCACCGTCGCCGTGACCGCCGATGCCGTGGCTGCCCGATGAGGCATCGTCACCGCCGTACCGGAACGTCCTGGCGTTTGCCGATCATCGGTGTGGCCACCGCGGCGACGATCGGCACCGGCGTCGCCGCGTACGGCAATTGGGACGTCAAGGCCGAGGCCAAGACCTTCACCGTGCGCGCCGCGAGCATTCCCCGGATGGCGGCGCCGGATGCCGAGATGCCCCCGGGCGAGCCGCTGGTCAGCGGCGACGGGCTGGTGGTCCGCGGGCCGCGGATCAGCTGGCGCGGGGTCGCCATCGCCGCCGACGTGCCGGTGCAGCGCTACGTCGTGACCCGCCATCTCGGGCCGGTCGCCCAGGTGGCGTGCGACGTTCCGGCCGGCCGCACGCGGTGTGTCGACCGGCATCCGCCGGCCGGATACCTGGTGACGTACACGGTCGCGGCTGCCTACGGCTCGTATTGGACAGGCCTGGCCAGCGAGGAGAGCCGGCCCGTGCTGCTGCCCGGCGAGGCCGCGCCGATCATCGTCGACGGCGTGGTCGTGCTGCCCGGATCGGCCGGCGGTGCCCTCGTTCCGGGACCGGGTCCGAGCGGAATCGCGGCGCCCGGGACGGTAGTCAACGGGGACGGCGCGGCCGTCGAGCCCGGGGTTCCCGCCCCGGAGGTATCCACGTCCGCGCAGGCGCCGGTGATCGTGCCGCCGGCGCCGCCCGAGGTGGAGACTCCGAAGTCGGATACCACGTCCGAGCCGGCCACGCCGGCGCCGGTGGAGTCCGCGGGTGAACCGCCGAAGAACACGCCGCCGGGCAATGCGGAAAATGAGCAGGACACGCAAACGGGTATTCGGGTCGACGTGCCGATCGCCTCTATCGACATGCCCTGACTAGATACACGTCGAAGTTCATAAACGGCTGTTCTTGTCACGGCGAAACACCCTGAACAAACAGACAAATTCCAGACGACTGGCGTACCGCAGCACTGCCTTTACAGCTGGCTTACTTAGCGCGCAACAACTAATAACATTTTAGGTATGACGCCATCCGGTTCCATCGCTATCCAGCTCGCGCTCTCCGTCGCCATGGTCATCTTGACCGCGTACGTGGCGGGGCGTGTGCACCAGTGGTACCGGCACGGGTTCGATCGCGACGTGGCGTACCGGGAGGGATACAACCAGGCCTCGCACACGCTGTTCCAGCTCGCCGTACGCAACCACCCGGTCGGCATCAAGCCGGCCGCCGCGCCGAGCAGTGCACCCGGCCAGGTCCGCGCGGTCGTCCCCCTGCACCAGCTGCCCGAACGTACCGCGATCGACCTCGCCGCCGAGCGGCGCGAATCCCCCCGCCTGCTGCATCACCAAGCCTGAACCCCGAAAGGCAGAGACAGTCAATGACGGTGCCCGGCAACAGCATCATCCAAGCGCTGTTCGCGCTCGCCTTCGTCATCGCCAGCGGATACGCCGCCGGGCGCATCCACCAGTGGTACAAGCAGGGCCTGGATCGCGACGAGGCCTACCGCAACGGGTACGACCAGGCCTCGAACTCCATGTTCGACATGGCGATCCGCAAGCGGGAGCAGAATGCCGCGGGTGACTTCACCCCGCCGGCCGAGGAAAGCCCCGAACGCCGCCACCTCGTCGGCCAGTCCCGCCGGCGCATCCAGGCGCAGCAGCACCAGAAGGCGGGCGGCCGCCGGCGCCGCCGCTTCGGCACCCGCTGAGAGCCACCGTCCGGGGCCGTTCATGAATGCCGGTCAGGCTCATGTTTGCCCACGATGACGATCGGTGTTAGCCGCCCGTACCCGCAGGTCAGCGCCGCATTCACCGGGCCGCGCCGGACCGCCGGAGATCGGCGCGGCAGGAAGCCCTCCCTCGCGGGAATTAGGCCGTCACGGCCGTCATGGCTCGTTCATGCGCGCGTAACGCGAGACGGAACGCCGATCTCGCCGGCGCGGCGGATGGGGCACTGTGGGTGTGGACACAGCGGCACCCGCACCTCCCAGGGAGGAAGCCCCGGATGCGTACGACCAGCAGGCGGCTCACCTCGACCGCGAAGCCCTGCCCGGTGAGCACGGGATCGTGAGGCGCGCCGTGTTGAGCCGGGAATACCCGGCAGACCCCGGACCGGTGGCCGAGGCCGAGTTCTTCGAGGACCCACCGGAGTTCACCGAGCTGCCACGCCGGCGCCGGATGGACCACCGCACTCGCGGCATCCTGGTGGCGGCCGCCGCGGCTGCGTTCGTGGTCAACGCCGGCGCCATGTGGGCGTACTGGAAGGTCACGGTGCCCTCGGAGGGCGCCGCCGCCGTGGAGATGAACCTGCGGGGCCGTTCCAGCTTCGACGTTCCCCTGCAGCCGGGCACCACCGGCGACCTCACCGTCACGGTGACGAACACCAACGACTTCCCCGTCAGCGTGACGTCGCTCTCGGCGGGCACGGGCAAGGTCATCGCCGACGACGAGCACCGCGAGAACGGGTGTCAGAACCCGGGTGTCACCTTCACCCGGCCGATGTTCCAGGTCCGCTGGGACGTGACGCGCAACAACGTCGCCGCTTTCACCGTACGCAACGGGCTGTCGATGGCGACCGACGCCGACCCCGCCTGCCGTGGCGCGGTGTTCACCGTGCCGGTCCAGATCAGGGGCACCGCCGACCGCTGAGTCAGTGGGCCGCCGTCCATCCGGCCTCGCGGCAGGCCCGGGTGAACTCCGCGGCGTTCGCCTTCCACTCCGCCGTGGCGTCGTTCGCGCTGCGGCCCACCGCGGCTGCCCGGTCGGCGATCCGCTCGTTGTCGCTGCCGGCCGAGAACTTGTTGACCTCGTCGGCCAGCCGCAGCCGGGCCGTCTTGGTGTCGGCGTCCCCGTAACCGTCGGCGAACGCCGTGCAGGCCTTCGCCGCGCCGTCGTCGAGCCGGCCGGGCCCGGCGTCCTGCGCGGATCGGCCGATCGCCAGGCCGGCGAGCACGACGACCACGGCCACGCCGCCGATCACGAGCTGGCGCTTGTTCAGCTTGACCTTCACCGGCCACATTATCCGGCATGGACGTGTAACGATCCCGGCGTCAGCGACACAGACAGGGAAAGGTGTCGTACCAGGGACGGGGATTGACCATGACAGGGCGAGGTGACCGAGGCGAGGCCTGGTTCACCGACGTGTACGCGGCCCACCACGCCGCCGTGGTCCGGTATGGACTGCGGCGGCTGGGGGACGCGGACGCGGCCGGTGAACTGGCCCAGGAGGTGTTCGTCGTCGCGTGGCGCCGCCGCGCGGACGTACCCGACCGGGTGCTTCCGTGGCTGTACGGCGTGGCGCGGCGGCTGCTGGCCAACCATCGGCGCATCGCCCAGCCGGTGCCTGCCGAGCACGTCGAGGCGGCCGTCGGCTCCGATGCCGACCTGGTGGCCACGGTCACCGACCTGCGAGCGGCGCTGAGCACGCTGACCGAGGCGGACCAGGAGATTCTTCGTCTGGTCGGCTGGGAGCAGCTCGACCTCGCCGAGGCGGCTCAGGTCCTGGACTGCCGCCGGGCCACCGCGGCCGTACGGCTGCACCGGGCCCGCCGCCGGCTGCTCGCCGCGCTCGCGAGCCCTCGGCACTCCGCTACCCCTGCCAGCTCGGCGACCGTGTCGCCGGGAGGAGAATTCGCATGCTGACCGAGCGACGTATCCGCAGCCTGATGTCCCCCGCCGATCCCGCGAACGACGTGACGATTCCCGGCCCTGCGCTGGCCGCCCCCGAGTTGATCCGGCATGCCGAGCACGCCGCGCAGACCCCGCCGGCCGATCCGTGGCCCGCTCGCCCCGGGCCCGGTCGCCGGGCGGTGCTGGCGGTAGGGCTGGCCACCGCAGCCGCCGCGGTCGCCGCGGTCGCCGCCACGGTCGCCCTTCCCGACGACGATGCCGCACCGCGCCGCCCGGTCACCCGGGGAGCGGTGATCGTGCCCATCGCGTACACGGTTCCCGGTGCCGGCCAGGATGCCGGACCCCACCTGCGGGCGATGGCGAACCACCTGGCCGATTCGCCGTTCGATCTCAGCACCGGTCCCTACACGTTCATCAGGCAGAAGTCCGTGGGCGTCTTCGGCGCCGGCGTCGAGGACCAGGGACTGTTCAAGGCTGCCGCCGACGAGTGGAAGACCTGGGTACGGGCAGACCTGTCCGGCCGCGTCGTGACGACCCCCCTGCCGGCGGAGTATCCGAACGAGGCATCGCGCCGGTACTACGAGGCGGAGCCGGACATCTTCGACAACCCCCAGGTGAGCGAGCAGTTGGCGCAGGCCGGCGACGGTACGTTCGCTGCGCCCGTACCGTTGGACCGGCAATCGCTCGCCCGGGCCCTGCAGGCCGAGCGGCCGGACGCCGTGGCCGACGCGCTCACCAAGCTGTCCACCCGTCAGGGCCTGCCGCGTGCCGCCCGGGCCGAGGTGCTGCGCATCCTGGCCGACCATCACGTGTTCCGGTGGCGCGGCCCGGTCGCCGACCGCCTCGGGCGCCCCGGCGTCGCCCTCACCCACCGGCAGGGCGATTCGCCCTTCGAGGACGTCGTGGTTCTCGATCGGCGCACCGGCGAGCTGCTCAGCTACGACTCGGTACGCGTCGACGGGGCACCCGAGGTGACGCGTTACACGGTGATCTACGAGGTCCGCCACACGGCCGGGACCGACTGATCAGCGCCCGGGCCGGTGTGAGGTGAGCCAGGGCTCGAGGATCGGCAGGACGGTGCCCACCTGCATGGCGCTCATGTGGTCGGCGTCCGGGATCAGCTCCACCCTCCAGCCGCGGGCGACCAGCTCGGCTCGGTGCTCCTCGACCCGCTCGGCGATCGGGACGTAGGCGTCGTCCCACTTCGGGCCGTACGTGATGTTGTCCTTGGCTCCCGCGAAGACCAGACGGGGGACGGCCAGGCGGTCCAGCGCCGCCTGGTCGTCGAAGTCCTCGAGGGATTCATAGAGCGTCACGTACTGCTGGGTCTGGTCCGGCGTCCGGGTGAACTCGACGCTGTCCCAGTCACCGGGCGTCGGCTCGGCCGCAGGTCCGGGCTGTCGGTCCCGGGCGGCGAGGGCCATGCGGTGGGCGGTCCGGGTCACGGCGAGCATTTCGGCGTACGGGCCGCCCAGCGCGGGGTAGCCACCCATCGCCAGGGCCCACAGCCGGTCGGTACGCAGGGCGAGCTGGAGCCCGGCCAGCGCGAGCCACGAGTAGCCGTAGTAGGCGAACCGCTCGGCGCCTGCCGCGTCGGCGACGGCGAGCAGGTCGGCGGCGACGTTCGCGGCCGTGAGCGTGTGCGGCTTGGGGTGCAGGTCGAGGTGTCCCTCGTAGTCGGCGGCGATCACCCGCAGGCCCGCGTCGGCGAGGCGCGCCGCCAGCGTGTGGCCGAGTGCGGGGTCGGCGCCCCAGGCGCGCATCTGCTCGGCTGCCTCGCCCTCGACGACGGCGGTGTTCACCGGCAGGAGCACCGCCGGGCCGTCGCCTTGCACCGTCACGTCCAGCAGGGAATCGTCGTGGAGCCGGGCCTGGATCATGTGAACCCCTCCAGAAATTCTCTACACTGTAAGGACTATGGTGACACGAGCGTACCAGGACATCGATGCTCATGTGCGCCGGTTGTGGCGGCACCGCGGCACGACGCTGCCCTCGCCGCGTCGTGGGCCGCGCCAGCAGCTGGATCTGGACGACATCCTGGACGCGGGCATCGCCCTCGCCGACGCGGAGGGACTGGCGGCGGTCTCCACCCGGGCGGTCGCGGCGGCGTTCGGCAAGACGCCCATGGCGCTCTACCCGTACGTCGGCACCAAGGAGCACCTGCTGGCACTGATGCAGGACCACGCCGTCGCCATGCCGGAGTGGGAGGACCCGCCCACCGGCCTGGCCGACGCGCTGGAGGCGTGGGCGTCCGCGCTCTACGAGGTGTACCTGGCCCATCCTTGGCTGACCGAACGCCGCTGGGCCCAGGCCACCCAGGGACCGAACGAGCAGGACTGGATGGAACGGCTGCTGCGGATCCTGGACACCTGGCGCATCCCCGCGCCGGCCCGGCCACCGGCGGTCACGATGCTCTACGCGACCGTCGCGGCGACGGCTGAGACCGACGCCGCCTACCGGCGGATGAGCCAGGAGGGAAAGTCCGAGTGGCTCGCGCAGGCGCAGGCGACCGCCCGGCAGATCCCGGACCTGACGCGGCGCTATCCCCTGTCGACCTCGCTGGAACCGGTCACCACCGACTGGCAGGACAGCCCTCGTGCCGCGCTGGCCGCCGGCGTCGGCATCCTCGCCCGGGCACTGGCGGCGCCCACCGGGTGAGCCGTCAGGCCGGAAGCGGACGACCCGGACCGCGGAAGATCAGATAGCCGACCATCCAGAGCTCCCCCACGGTCGCCGGAACGACCAGGGCCTCGGCGACCGGACCGGCCTCCGGCGCGAGGACGGCGACGAAGGCGCTGATCAGGTATCCGATGCCGCCGCCGACGAGGGTCCAGCCCAGGGCGCGGGGCATCCGGCCGCAGCGCAGCACGCACCGGCCCATCGGGATGAGCCAGAGACCGAAGAACAGCGCTCCGACACCCCAGAGGTGGCCGCTGACCAGATACAACAGCTGGACGGCGGGCGCGGCGCCGGCCGCCGGACCGGCCGCGACTTCGACCGACGTGGCCAGCAGAGCCGCACTGACCAGGATCACGACGGCGTTGACGAGGCCGAAGGCCGCGATGCTCGAAGCGGCGAGCCGATCCGCGTCCCGGAAAAGGCGGTAGAACCACATCGCGGCCAGCGCCTGGGTGACGACGACGAGCAGCTCCAGGGCGACGCCGGCACGCGCCAGCGACTCGTGAGCGATCAGATTGGCCAGCGTCGCGGCGGCATCGCCGGACACGAACAGGCGCGGCCGGATGAGCAGGAAGCCCAGCGCACCGCTGACGGCGAGCCCGAGATAGAGCAGACCGGTCGTGCGGGCGGTACGGATCGAAGCATCCATCGCGGGTCCCCTCCGGAGCACGACCTTACGTCGTAAGGTAACCATACTGTGTAAGGTTCTCATCCGGCCGCAAGGAGATCGATGGTGGCGAAGGCGTCCCGTAAGCCGCTCAGCCGGGAGCGCGTGCTGGCCGCGGCGGTCTCGCTGGCCGACCGGGAGGGCATCCGGGCCGTCACCATGCGGCGCCTCGCGGCGGACCTGCACGTCGAGGCGATGTCGCTCTATTACCACCTGCCGGGCAAGGACGCCCTGCTCGACGGGCTCGCCGAGTCCGTCGTCGCCGAGCTGACCGGCGCCGCGGGCCACGTCCGCACCGACGAACAGGACTGGCGGGGGCGGCTGCGGCGGCAGTTCCTGGCGGCTCGCGCCGTCATGCTGCGGCATCCGTGGGCGCCGGCGTTGCTGGGCACCCGGCGCACCATTCCGGCCGGGCTCTTCGCGTACTACGACGGCATCGTCGGCACGCTGGCCGGGGCCGGGTTCTCGTACCACCTGGCGCACCGGGCGCTGCACGCCTTCGGCAGCCTGCCGCTCGGCTTCGCGCAGGAGACGTTCAGCCCGGCCTCGGCCGGCGGCAGCATGGAGGACGGCGCCGCGGAGGCCGACCTGGCCGCGATGGCGGAGGCGATGCCGCACTTGACGGCCATGGTCACGGCGGAGATGCACGACGCCGACGACATGCTCGGCTGGTGCGACAGCCAGGTCGAGTTCGAGTTCACCGTCGACCTGCTGCTCGACGGGCTGGCACGCCTCCGCGGCTGACGCCACTCACCCGCCGGTCAGCAGTCCGTCCTGCTTCTCACAGGCCACAGCGGCGCGGTGCACCGCGGCCACCCGGGCCAGCGCCTGACGCTCGGGCAGGCGCCGCAAGCCCTGCCACAGGGTGACCGCCTTGGCGTTGACCTCGGGCTCTTCCGTGATGCCGTGGTCCGGCCGGGGCTCACGACCCATCAGCCAGGCCGCCGCCGCGCGAGAAACGGTCTCACTGCCGTTGTCGCAGTCGTCCGGGCCGCGGAACGCCCTGCCCACCAGCTCCGGAACCACCCAGTCCCGGTCGGCGAGGTGCCCGCTCTTGTCGACCCGTACGGAGATGCGCACCGTGTCCGCCCGCCACACCGGGAACGTGTCGGGATGGAACGTGTAGGTGTCCTCCTCCACCGTGGTCGGCGCATCCGGCAGCTTGCCCAGCAGCGCCAGCGCCTGCCGGGCCGGGGGCACCATCTCGGGCAGCAGTCCGGCGTGGATCCGGCTGATGCACACGCGGGGACTGCCCTGGGCGCACACCTGTTCCTGAGCGACCCGGTCGATCGGGTGCGCCACGAACTCGCCGCGCGGAACGATCATCACGGCCACGGCGAACCCGAGCACCGCCGGCAGCAACGCCGCCACCCGGCTCCGCCAGCCCGCGGACGCCAGGAGCACGGCGGCGGCCACCGCGAGGGCGACCAGCCAGACGGCCTGCGCGACGCTGACCCGGCCGGAAACCGTCTGGTAGTCGGTGTACTGGCCCATGCCGTGCGACGGCGACACGATCAGGGCCAGCCATTCCCGGCGCACGAGCGCAACGGGTACGACCTGGATCAGCCCGATGCCCGCGATCGCCAGCGCCGGCGCGGTCAGCGGGGACGGCAGCAGGCGGCCCACCGCCAGGCCGAGCCAGGCCGCCGCGATCATCGCCAGCGCTCCGACCGCGAGTACGGCCAGGGACGCGGCGGGCAGGTAGTGAACGCTGTCGACCATCCACGGAACGGCCACCGCCGCCGCCAGCAGGTAGGCACCCCCGACGGCGATGCCCATCGCGCCGAGCGTCGGCAGCATCCGCTGGGCTCGCGGCCTGGCCGTGCTGGCGAACAGCTCGGCCACATGGGAACGGTGCTCGCGGCGGGCCTGCCAGGCGCCGGCGGCCAGCGCTGCCGGCCACAACAGCATCAGATACTCGCGGTGCATCATGGCCAGCGGCATCCAGCCGGCCGCCCAGCGGTCCGGCAGGCTGTAGAGCAGTCCGGCGCCGGCGAGCAGCACGATGATCGCGGTGCCGATCGCCGCGGAACGGCGTAACTCGATACCCAGCACCCGCGTCACCGGCCGGCCCCCGATCGGTACGCACGCAACAACGCCGAATAACC
>NZ_JBITLP010000011.1:120230-317846 GCF_044465265.1 Actinoplanes sp. NPDC049681 | reverse complement strand
GGCAACCTCACCCAGTCGCAGATCGCCGACCAGGTCGGCATCTCCCAGATGCACGTCAGCCGCCTGCTCACCAAGGCCCTGACCAAGCTCCGCGGGCAGCTGGACGCCTCGCTCTGACCCTGCCGGGACACGAACGCGCCGCCTCCGTGCCGGGAGGCGGCGCGTTCTCGGTTCCGGGGGTCAGCTGGCGCCGCTGTTCTGCCAGTTGAGCCGGGTCAGCAGCTGCCGGGCGTCGTCCGCCACGTCGGCGTCGGCGATCACGGCGTACTGGGCCGCCTGCAGCGAGCTGCGCGACGAGAAGTCGCGGCGGCCGCCGGTCATCGCCTGGGCGATGGCGCCGAAGACGGCGCCCCAGATCGCGCCGATGAGCAGGCCCAGGAAGATGACGCTGAACCAGTTGGAGTTGCTGAAAAGGCCGAAGAAGACGCCCAGGAACAGGCCGAACCAGGCGCCGCTCGCCGCACCCGCCATCGCGGCGCGGGCGACGGTCACGCGGCCGAGGACGTTCTCGACCAGGCGCAGGTCGGTGCCGACGATGCTGGTCTTCTCGACCGGGAACTTGTTGTCGGAGAGGTAGTCGACCGCCTGCTGGGCGAGGGCGTAGTCCGGGTAGGTCGCCACGGTGACGGTCGGGGTGGGCAGGCCGGCCGGGGCGGCGGGCTCGGTCGCCGGCGTGAAGGGCACGCCGGCCGGGCCCGGGGGGACGGTGCCGGACGCGCCCGGCATGGTCGGTTCGGTCGGGGTGGTCATGGTGCCTCCAGGGGGTCAGTCGGACAGGGGTGCGGAGGATGCCGAGGCCGGTACGGGGGACCCGCCGGGTGACGACGGCTGGTCGCCGGCGGCCAGGCGTACCCAGATGGCGAAGACGGCCGCGACCGACGCGGTGACCGCAGCCACCCCGGCGGCGAAAGCGACGCGGCCGGAGACGAGGTCCGGGACGAGGCGCTCGGAGATCGCCACCGCGCCGAGGCCGAGCAGGGCGGCCGCCGCGGAGAACGCGCCCACGACGGTGAACAGCAGCATCGCCTTGCGGTTGGGCCGTGCCGTCACGCCGGTGATGCGCACCCGGCGGGCCCGGACGAACGCCGATGCCAGCGCGGCCCAGGCCAGGACGATCAGCAGGCCCGCGATCGTGTCGCTCGGGCGGTGCCATTCGGCCCAGACGGTGGCGATCGCGATGACCGTCACGTAGGCCGCGCCGGCCAGCGCCACGGTGCCGCGGATCGCGAACGGCAGCACCAGGATCAGCGCGAACGCCACGGATGCGGCGGCGGTGGTGTGGCCGCTCGGGAACGAGTTGGGGGCGGGGAAGCCGTCGAGGTCCGGCCGGGGGAGCCGGTTCTTGAGCAGCTGCGTGCTGGCGTTGGCGCCGAGCACCAGGACGGCCGCGGCGATCGCCAGGTCCGCGCGGCGGCGGATCACGCCGATCGTGGCGGCGACCAGGCAGACCGCCACGAGGCTGACCAGCGTCGTGCCGTTCAGGGCCCGGTCCAGCACCTGGACGACCCTCGGGTGGTGCACGTCGGCACCGCGCATGACCAGGGTGTCGACGCTCTGGCCCAGCGGCGTACGGACGCACGCGTAGTACACGAGCGCGACGCCTGCCACCGCCAGCACGCTGACGAACGCGTGCGCGAACACGTGCGTGACTCCGCGGCCTGCAGCGGCTTTCTCCTGCTGCACGGGGCGGGATGCCAGGGCCGTCATCCGGTGGGTCCTCCTGTACGTCGCGGCGGGCGGTTCCGCAATGCCCAGACCGCACCGATTTCAAGCGTGGGCGACGGGGGTCACGGCAACTCGACTGCACCCGGCTTCGCTCTCGGCCCGCAACGGCGCCTCGCGACCTTCTAACGGAGCCGGAGCGAGGGGATGCCGAGGCCGCGACCGAGGGGACTTTCATGCTGCTCACCGCCCGACGACTGCTCACCGGGCCGCTGCTGGCGGTCGCGCTCGGAGCCGGCCTGGTCGTGGCGCCACAGGCCGCTGTCGCCGCCGGGGTGACCGCCACCGTGAAGGTAGGCACCACGCTGAAGGTCCGGTCCGCGCCGTCGCTGACCGCGACCGTGGTCGGCTCGGTGCGCAACGGCCAGAAGGTCACGGTCGCCTGCGTGATCACCGGGCAGCGCGTCAAGGGCTCCCTGCGCACGACGACCGCGTGGGACCGCATCGGCGCCGGCCGGTACATCTCCCACGGGTACGTGTCGGCCTCGCGCACCCTGCCGCGTTGCGCGGCGCCCTCGCCGACCGCCGTGCCGGTCAAGGCCAAGCCGGCCGGCAGCACGGCCGCCAGGAGGTACGTGGTCGGCACGGTCAAGAGCTTCGAGGGCCGGGTCAACCTGCGCTCGGCGCCGTCGACCGCCGGGTCGATCCTGGGCTCGGTCGTCTCCGGCACCAAGGTCGACCTGGTCTGCGCGGTCACCGGGCAGAGCGTCAACGGTACGGTCCGCACCACCGGGCAGTGGGACCGCACGTCGGCCGGCGCGTACATCTCGCACGCGTACATGTACTCGGGCACGATCCCGGCCTGCACGGGCTCGGCGGTGCCGGCGCCGACGGTGTCGCTCACCCCGGAGCAGTTCATCAAGGCCTCGGTGGCGGGTGCGCAGCGCGGGTGGCGCGAGTACGGCGTCCCGCCGTCGGTGACGATGGCCCAGGCCATCCTCGAGTCCGGCTGGGGCCGCAGCAGCCTCTCCGCGGTCGACAAGAACTACTTCGGCATCAAGTGCCAGAACGGCTACTACGGCAAGCTGGCGAACGGCTGCCACGTGGTCCGCACGCAGGAGTGCACGAAGGCCGGCAACTGCTTCTCCACCTCCGCCGCCTTCCGTACGTACTCCTCGCAGGCGAACTCGTTCCGCGACCACGGCAACTTCCTGCGCGTGAACCCCCGGTACAAGCCGGCGTTCGCGTACACCAAGAACGCCAACAAGTTCATCTGGAACGTGTGGAAGGCCGGCTACGCCACCGACCCGAACTACTACACCAAGGTCACCGGCATCATGGCGTCCTGGAACCTGTACCAGTACGACACCTGGAAGTAAGCGAGCGATCCTCACCCCCGTCGGCGGAACCCCGTCGGCGGGGGTGATTTGCGTCTTATGCTCGCTTCGGTGAGGAGCAGGCCCGGTACCGCGCGGAACGAGCCGGCGGGAGCGTGGCAGGGACGCTTCGTCGGCCCGCTGCTCGTGCTCGGCCTGCTGGTCCTGGGCGTCACCGCCACGCTGGCCATGGTCGGGGCCATGCGTGCGGATCAGCGCGTGGCCGCGGACCGGGTGATGGACCAGCGCACCGCCGTCGCGCGGGCGGCGGTCGCCGGGGAGACCGGCCGCTACCGCGACCTCATGCACGCGGTGGCCGCCGGGCTGGGCACCAACGCCCGGCTGACCGCCGCGGACTTCGCGGCCGCGACCGCCCCGCTGGACCAGGCCGGTCTGGTCGGTGCCACGTCGGTGGCCTTCGTCGTGCCCGCCGCACCCGGCCGGGTCGCCGAGACCGAACGGCTCTGGCGCTCGCGCGGCGCCTCCGGTCTCACCCTGGAACCGCTCGGCACGTCTCGCGAGCACCTCTTCGCGGTCTTCCGGCGCGGCCTCAACAACGGCGACCCGGGCGTCGTGGGTCTCGACGTGTCGGCCGCGCCCGAGCCGGCAGCCGCGCTGGCCGAGGCCCGCCGCACCGGGCAGCCCACGGTGTCCCAGGCGTACGTCCTGCTCGGGGACCGGAACCTGCCGCAGGCCCGCCAGCAGCTGTCGTTCCTCTTCGTGGCGCCGGTCTTCGCCGCCGACCGGGCCCCGGGCCAGGTGCCGCCGTTCCTGGGATGGCTCGCGATGGGCCTGCACGGCCGGGACTTCCTCGGCGGCGTGCTCAGCACCGCCAGCCAGGGCCTGCTCGACGGCGAGCTGTACGCCACCGACGGCAGCGGCCGGCGCGTCGAGGTGGCCGCGTACGACGCCCGCGGCGTACGGGACCTGACCCGTCAGGCCTCCTTCCCGGTGGCCGACCGGCAGTGGACCCTGCTGACCGGCGCGGATTCGCACTACCTGCCGGGCGCCCGCAGCGGCACGCCCACCGCGGTGCTGATCGGCGGCCTGGTCATCACGGGCATGCTGGCGCTCGTGGTCTGGACCCTCGCCACCGGGCGTTCGCGGGCGCAGGCACGGGTCCTGGTCGCGACCGCCGACCTGCGGGCCGCCGAGGCGGAGAGCCGCCGGCAGGCCGGCCTGCTGAGCGCCATCATGGCGAGCATCGGCGACGGGGTCGGGGTGGTCGACGAGAACGGCGCCTTCCTGCTGCACAACCCGGCGGCCCAGGCGCTGCTCGGGGTCGCCGACGGTGTCGGCGGGCCGGAGGGCTGGCAGGAGCACTACGGCCTGTTCCGCCCCGACGGCCACACCCCCTTCCCGGTGGAGGAGATGCCGCTGGTCCGGGCGTTGCGCGGGGAGTCCTCCGACGGCGTCGAGATGCTCATCCGCAACGACAGCCGCCCGGACGACATCCTGGTCAGCGTCGACGGCCGCCCGCTCGATCCCAGCGCCGGGCAGCACGGCGCCGTCGCGGTGTTCCACGACATCACCGAGCTGCGCCGCTACGAGAACGATCTGGCCGTGTTCGCCGGGGTGGTCGCGCACGACCTCAAGGCGCCGCTGTCGATCGTCCGCGGGCACTGCGAGAACGCGGCCGACGAACTCGCCGACGCACCCGACGGCCCCGAGGTCCGCGAGGCGCGTGCCGCCATGCAACGGGTCGCCGATGCGGTGGACCGGATGGCGGGCATGATCGACACGCTGCTGGCGTACGCGACCGCCCGGGACGCGCCGCTCAAGCACCGGCCGGTGCCGCTGGGCCCGCTGGTCGCGGACGTGATCGAGCAGCGTACGCAGCAGCCGCGGCCGGCCGGGACCCCGCCGCCGGACATCTACGTGGGCCCGCTGCCTGTGGTCGACGCGGATCCGGCGATGCTGCGGCACGTGTTGGACAACCTCGTCGGCAACGCCCTGAAGTACGTACCGGCGGGACGCGCCGCCCGCATCGACGTCACGGCCGCCCCCGCGGAGGAGGGCTGGACCCGCATCGACGTGGCCGACCGCGGTATCGGCATCCCGGCGGAGGACCAGCCGGACATCTTCGAGACGTTCCACCGGGCGACCACCGCGGCCGGGTACGCCGGCACCGGCCTCGGCCTGGCGATCTGCCGCCGCATCGTGGAACGCCACGGCGGCGTGATCGGCGTGACCGACAACCCCGGCGGAGGAACACGGTTCCACTTCACCCTGCCGCTGGCCGACGCGACCGGCACGGACGGCCCCGAACCCGCGCGGGCCGCGCTGGGCCGGGCGCTCGCCGAGCGCGCCGCGGTCGAGCAGGCCGCGCTGCACGAACCGGGCGGGGACGTCAGAGCGGCGGGGACGGCATCAGCTCCGCCACGCATGCGAGGAGCTGGGCCGGCAGGAACGGCTTGAGCAGCGTGGCACTGGCGCCCACCTCGGCCGCGCGGGCGTCCCCGGGCAGCATCGAGCCGCTGGCCAGCACCACCGGGATGTGCCGCAGGCCGTCGTCGGCCCGGATCGCCCGGCACAGGTCGAGCCCGGTCATCTTCGGCATGTCGACGTCCGTGATCACCACGTCCGGCCGGTGCCGGCGCACGGCCTCCAGCGCGGCCGCCCCGTCGGTGGTGGCGACGACCTCGTGCCCCGCGCGCTCGAGGGCGCGCCGCAGCACGAACAGGATGTCTTCGTGGTCCTCGGCGACGACGATCATGGGGGCTCCCGCCCTTTCCTCAGCGACGGTGTCGCAGGGATAAAGACGCAGGCGCCCACGGGACACGGGCCGCGCCGACTTCGTTGCAAGATGGAGCCATGACTCTTCCGTCCGTACCCCTCGGCGGTCCGGTCGCCATGCCCCTGCTGGGCTTCGGCACCTGGCAGCTGAGCGGCGACGCGGCATACGACGCCGTCCGCGAGGCGCTGGAGGCCGGCTACCGCCACCTTGACACCGCGACCATGTACGGCAACGAGGCCGAGGTCGGCCGGGCGCTCGCCGACAGCGGCGTACCGCGCGACGAGGTCTTCGTCACCACCAAGCTGCCGCCCGAGCGCGTGGGCCGCGAGCGGGCCACCCTAGACGCCAGCCTGGCCGCGCTCGGACTCGACGCCGTCGACCTGTGGCTGATCCACTGGCCGCCGCGCCGGGGCGGCTCGGTGGCCGTCTGGCGGGAGTTCCTGGCCGCCCGGCAGGAGGGACGGGCGCGGGCCGTCGGCGTGAGCAACTACGACATCGACGGCATCGACGAGCTGATCGCCGCGACCGGCGAGAAGCCGGCGGTGAACCAGATCCGCTGGGGCCCGAAGCTGTACGACGCCAAGCTCGTCGCCGAGCACCGCGAACGCGACATCGTGGTCGAGGGCTACTCGCCGTTCAAGACCACCAACCTGCACGACCCGGTGCTCACCCGCATCGCGACCGCCCACGGCGTCGACCCGGCCCGGGTGGTGCTGCGCTGGCACGTCCAGCACGGCATCGTGGTCATTCCCAAGAGCGGTACGCCCGAGCGGATCGCCGGCAACGCGCGTATCGACGGTTTCGTGCTCTCGAGCGAGGAGATGGCGCAGATCGACGGACTGTCCCGGCTGGGCTGACCGGGGCGGCGATAATCACCGGGCATTTCCCGCCGGGAGTGCCTATTGTTGACGCGCCATGTCTGTAACGCCCATAAGCCAGGACCTCGCCGAGCTCCGCCGCAGGTTGCCCGCACTGCTTCCCCGCGACGAGCACCGGCTCGGGCGGCGGCTCGAGGGCACCCGCAGAATCCGGGACGAGGCCGCGCGGGCCGCCGCGCTCGCCGAGATCGCCGACGAGGTCGCCCGGGCCGAGGAGCGCCGCGAGGCGCGGCTCGCCGCCGTACCCGTCGTGTCATATCCGGAAGAGCTGCCGGTCAGCGCCCGCAAGGACGACATCCTCGCCGCCATCCGCGACCACCAGGTCGTGATCGTGGCGGGGGAGACCGGGTCGGGCAAGACCACCCAGATCCCGAAGATCTGCCTGGAGCTGGGCCGGGGCGTGCGCGGCCAGATCGGGCACACCCAGCCGCGGCGGATCGCGGCGCGCACGGTGGCCGAGCGCATCGCCGAGGAGCTCGGCACCTCCCTGGGCGCGACGGTCGGCTACAAGGTCCGCTTCACCGACCAGGTCTCCGACGAGACCATGATCAAGGTGATGACGGACGGCATCCTGCTGGCCGAGATCCAGAACGACCGGATGCTGCGCCGCTACGACACCCTGATCATCGACGAGGCGCACGAGCGCAGCCTCAACATCGACTTCATCCTGGGCTACCTCAAGCAGCTGCTGCCCAAGCGGCCCGATCTCAAGCTGATCATCACCTCCGCGACGATCGAGACGCAGCGCTTCGCGGAGCATTTCGCGGGCCCGCAGGGTGCGGCGCCGGTCATCGAGGTGTCGGGACGGACCTATCCGGTCGAGGTCCGGTACAGGCCGCTGGTGGAGGAGACCGAGGAGAGCCGCGAGGAGCCGGTCGACCTCATCGACGGCATCGCCGCCGCGGTCGACGAGCTCGGGCTGGAGAGCCGCGGCGACATCCTGGTCTTCCTCAGCGGCGAGCGCGAGATCCGCGACGCCGCCGACGCGCTGAACCGCCGCGACCTGCGCGACACCGAGGTCGTGCCGCTCTACGGCCGGCTCTCCGCCGCGGAGCAGCACCGGGTCTTCGAGCGCCACACCGGGCGCCGGGTCGTGCTTGCCACCAACGTCGCCGAGACCTCGCTGACCGTGCCCGGCATCCGCTACGTCATCGACCCGGGCACGGCCCGCATCTCGCGGTACAGCAACCGGCTCAAGGTGCAGCGGCTGCCCATCGAGCCCGTCTCGCAGGCCAGCGCCAACCAGCGCAAGGGCCGCTGCGGGCGTACCAGTGACGGCATCTGCATCCGGCTGTACTCCGAGGAGGACTTCGAGGGGCGGCCGGAGTTCACCGAGCCCGAGATCCTGCGTACCAATCTCGCCTCGGTCATCCTGCAGATGACCAACCTGGGCCTGGGTGACCTGGCCGCGTTCCCGTTCATCGACCCGCCGGACCGGCGCAACGTCACCGACGGCATCAAACTCCTCGAGGAGCTCGGTGCCCTCGACACGCGCAAGCTGACCGCGATCGGGCGCCAGCTCGCGCAGCTGCCGGTCGACCCGCGGCTGGCCCGCATGGTCATCGAGGCCGGCAAGCAGGACTGCGTGGCCGAGGTCATGGTGGTGGCCGCCGCACTGTCGATCCAGGACCCGCGGGAGCGGCCCGGTGAGAAGCAGCAGCAGGCCGATGAGAAACACGCCCGGTTCACCGACAAGGAATCGGACTTCTTCACCTACCTCAACCTGTGGCGCTACCTGCGCGAGAAGCAGCGGGAGCTGTCAGGCAACCAGTTCCGGCGCCTGTGCCGCACGGAGTTCCTCAACTACCTGCGCGTCCGCGAGTGGCAGGACATCTACGCCCAGCTGCGCCAGGTCGCCCGGAGCCTCGGCCTGGAGATCACCGAGGACGACGAGCGGGTGCCGGACGGCCAGCGTTTCCACACCGCCCTGCTCGCCGGCCTGCTCAGCCACATCGGACTCAAGGACGTCGACAAGCGGGAGTATCTGGGCGCGCGCGGCGCGAAGTTCGCCCTGTTCCCCGGCTCGGCGCTGTTCAAGAAGCAGCCCCGCTGGGTCATGTCCGCCGAGTTGGTGGAGACCTCGCGGCTGTGGGCCCGGGTCAACGCCCGGATCGAGCCGGAATGGGCCGAGAGGCTGGCGCCGCACCTGGTCAAGCGCAGCTACAGCGAGCCGCACTGGGAGAAGAAGCAGGGCGCCGTCATGGCGTACGAGAAGGTGACCCTCTACGGGCTGCCGATCGTGCCGCGGCGCAAGGTCGGCTACGGCAAGGTCGACCCGGAGCTCTCCCGTGAGCTGTTCATCCGCCACGCGCTGGTCGAGGGCGACTGGGACACCCACCACGCGTTCTTCGCCGAGAACGCCCGGCTGCTGATGCGCATCGAGGAGATCGAGAACAGGGCCCGGCGGCGCGACATCAAGGTGGACGACGAGACCGTCTTCGCCCTGTACGACGCGCGCGTCCCGGCCGACGTCGTCTCGGCCCGGCACTTCGACGCCTGGTGGAAGAAGGCGCGCCGGGAGAACCCGCAGCTACTCACCTTCACCCGGGAAATGCTCGTCAACGCCGGCCGCGACGCCGTCGACCCGGCCGCCTACCCGGACGCCTGGCTGGCCGGCGGCGTGCGGCTGCCGCTGTCGTACCAGTTCGAGCCCGGTGCCGCGGCGGACGGTGTGACCGTGCGCGTGCCGCTGCCGCTGCTCAACAAGCTCGACGGCGACGACTTCGGCTGGAACGTGCCCGGCCTGCGCAAGGACATCATCGTGGCGCTGATCCGGGCCCTGCCCAAGCAGCTGCGGACCAGCTTCGTGCCCGTACCCGACTGGGCCGACGCGGTGCTCGCGCGCATCCCGGCGCGGCGCGGGGCGCTGCCCGACGCGGTCGGCGACGAGTTGCGCCGGCTGACCGGCACGGTGGTGCCGCGCGACGCCTGGCGGCCCGAGCAGGTCCCCGATCATCTGCGGATGAACTTCCAGGTCGTCGGCGAGGACGGCGCCGTCGTGGGGGAGGGCCGCGACCTCGACGTGCTGCGGACCGCCCTGGCCCCGAAGGTCCAGGCCACGATCTCCGCCGCGGCCGGCGACATCGAGCGGCGCGGCATCACCACCAACGATTTCGGTACGCTGCCCCGCACGGTCCAGCAGGTCCGCGGCGGCTACGAGGTGACCGTGTACCCGGCCCTGGCCGACGAGGGCGACAGCGTGGCGGTGCGGGTCTACGAGACCGAGGCCGAGCAGCGGGAGGCGATGCGGGCCGGAACCCGGCGGCTGCTCCTGCTGACCCTGCCGCCGGCCGCCCGCTACCTGCAGGGGCGCCTGGACAACCGGGCCAAGCTGGAGCTGTCCCGGGGCAACCCGTACCGCTCGATCGCCGACCTGCTCGACGACTGCGCGGGGGCGGCGGTCGACCGGCTCGTGCAGGACGCCGGCGGCCCGGCCTGGTCGACGGAGGCGTTCGCGAAGCTGCGCGACGAGGTGCGGGCCGATCTGGTGGACGCCACCGCCACGGTCGTCACCCAGGTGCGGGCGGTGCTGGCCACCGCGTACGAGATCGGCCAGCGGCTCGGCACCACCCGTGACCCGGCGCTGGTCCCGGCCCTGGCGGACATCCGGGCGCAGCTGAAGGCGCTGGTCTACCCGGGTTTCGTCACGGACACCGGGTGGCGCCAGCTGCACCACCTGCCCCGCTACCTGAAAGGCATCGCGTACCGTCTCGACCGCCTCGGCGGCAACCTGGCGCGCGACCGGCAGCTGATGGCGCAGCTGCAGGAGATCGAGGCGGAGTATCGCGAGCTGCGCGAGGACCTGCCCCGCGGCGGCCCCGCCGACGAGGGGTTGCGCGAGATCCGCTGGATGCTCGAGGAGCTGCGGATCAACTTCTTCGCCCAGTCGCTGGGCACCGCGCACCCGGTGTCCGACAAGCGGATCTACCGGGCGATGGACCAGCTCCCGGCCTGATCCGGCCGTCCTGGGGTGCGCTGTGGGGAGCGGTCGGGTGCCGTTCGGTTACCCGCCTGTCATCGGGCGCCCCGAGGCCCTAGCGTCCTTCCCATGACGAACGAATTCCTCGCCTTCGCCCCGATTTCCGCCGCTCCCGCCGTCGACCCGGCCCGCGCGCTGCTGGACGAGATGATGGCGCGGGTGGGTGTCGACGGCCTGGCCGCCGCGCTGGGTGACGCCGGCCTGCTCGCGCAGGTCGACCAGCACGCCGCCGCCGTCCGGGACGCCTTGCACCACGCCGGCCGTGAGGTCGACGCCGAGGGGCTGGCGGCGTACGCCAAGTCGATCGTCGCCGCCGCCGCGCGGATGGGCCGCCCGGTGCCGGAGCCGGGTCAGGCGTACGTGTCGGGCTCGGCCTGGCTGTCCGCGGAATGGCACCTGATGCGACTCGTGGCCGTCTGCATGATTGCCGAGTCGGCCGGTCTGCTCTGAGCGCTGCCCGAAACGCCGACTCGACGAACTTCGCGGCGTTTGGTGGATAACGTACCTTCTGGGGATGCATCTCCCCGTCAGAATTGCCACGACTGTCCTGACCGTCCCGATGCTCGCCGCGACCGCACTCGCCACCAGCGCGACCGCCGCGACCGCCAATGCGGGCACCGCATCGGCAGCCGCCGCGCCCGTCACGGTCGCCCGCTACACCTTCGACACCGGCACCGTTGCCGCCGGCCGGATCGCCGACCGCTCCGGCAAGGGCCCCGCCCTCACCGTCCGTCGCGCCGACGGCGGATCCATCCACTTCAACGGCACCACCGCCGACAAGTACGCCGCGTTCCCGGCGCCCTGCGCCGACAGCGCCACCCTCTGCCCGCGCGTGCTCCTCGAGGGCACGGACGACGCGGACCTCGACCCCGGCACCCGGCTGTTCCGCTGGGGCGCCACCGTACGCCTCACCAAGGCCCAGGTCACCGACTCGTCGAACGTCATGCAGAAGGGCGTCTCGGACACCGACAGCCAGTGGAAGATGCAGATCGGCGCCGCCCAGGGCAAGGCCCACTGCGTCGTGATCGGGCAGGGCGCGGCGAAGCCGACCATCTACATCGTGCGCTCCACGGTCGGCGTGGCCGACAACAAGTGGCACGACGTGTTCTGCCAGCGCTCCGGCACCCGCCTGACCGTCTACATCGACGGCACGGACCGCGGCCACATCACCATCCCGGCGACGCTGTCCATCGGCAACAACCTGCCGCTGCGCATCGGCGGCCCCAACTTCCACACCCGCAGCGACATGTACCACGGGCTGCTCGACGACGTCTGGGCGCGGATCGGCTGAGCCCCGGGCCGCCCCACCAACGGCTCGGCCGGGTGGCGGTCCGGACACGAGGAGGGCCGAGACCCCGGCAAGGGTCTCGGCCCTCCTTCCTGTCGTGCTCCGGCCGGTGGTTCCGGGCCTGGCCGGGCCTAGCGGTTCCGGGCCTGGCCGGGCCCAGCGGTTCCGGGCCTGGCCGGGCCCAGCGGTTCCGGGCCTGGCCGGGCCCAGCGGTTCCGGGCCTGGCCGGCTGACGGTGCTGGGCCATGCGGGCCGGACCGGCGGTTGCGGGCCCGGATCGCCCGTCGTAGGTCGCGGTCGGCTGTTCCGCGGGCGGCGCCGGCCGTCGCGGTCAGCTACGCCGGAAGGCGTAGGAGCGGCCGGTGCCCGCGGCCGCGGCGCGCCCCGAGCGGGCGCGCCCCGAGCGTTCCCGGGCCGCCTGGCGGGTGTCCGCCGCGCCGTGGTGCGCGGCGGCGTCCTGCCGCGATTCCGCGCGGCCGCCGGCCGGCGGCACGTCCAGCGCCGCGGCGATGTCCGCGCGGGCGAGGTCGTCCGGATCGACGTGGAGGGAGAAGGGCTGGGCAGGCATGGTGAGGTCTCCTCTTCGTACGAGAGGCGAGAACCGTGGCGAGAAAGAACGCGTGAAGCCCCGGGCGCCGGTTGCGGCGGACCCACGGCGGACGAACGCCGCCGGAACTACCCGGTGCCGGAATGCGGCAGAGGCAGCGTCTCAGGAGATCATGCGCTCACGGTAGCGCCGGGCCGGGGACCGCGCGAACGGTTTATCCGTCGATCCGGGCCAGGCCGGCGTCGAGCGTCGCCGTCGCGGTCGGGTAGTCCCGGAGCTGCTCCTTCACCAGGCGCAACCCGGCCTGCAGGGCCACCGGCGGCACGCTGCGTGCCTCCAGCACCCGGGCGGTCCAGTCGACGAAATCGGTGAAGACCTGCGGGTCGCCGACGTAGAGGGCGGCAGCGAGGAAGTCCACGATGTGGCCCAGATCCTCGACCGTCGCGTCGTGTTGGCGCTGGTCGTATGCGGCCATCGGCGGGTACGTCGCCGCGAGGCGGTCCAGTGTGCCCTGCACGAGGTCGCCGCGGCGGCGGGCGACGTACGTGTATTCGTCGTCACCCATGAACGCCGTCGCGTACGGGTCTCCGACGACCGGCGGCCACCGGTGCGCGAGCCGCGCGACCGCCTCCTCGGCACCGGCCGCCCACGCGTCGGCGCCCAGGCGCTGCGCCCACCGGCCCTCGGCGCCGAAGCCGCGGCCGCCCGCGATCACCGGGACGCCGACCGAGCGGCACGCCGTGATGGCCGCGTGCGCGCGGGGGAGCCGGGTGGCGATCATGCAACTCAGGGCGACCGCGTCGGGACCGGTCTGGTGCAGGTGGGTGACCAGGTGCGGGCCCGGCACGCTGGCGCCCAGGAAGTCGACGCGCCAGCCGTCCAGCCGCAGCATCTCACCGAGCATCCGCACCGGCAGCGCATGCCATTCGCCGTCCACGCAGGCCAGGGTGACCCGGCCGCGGGTGGGCCGGACCGTGGTGTGGGCGGACACCGCCGCCAGGGCGCGTTCGCTGATCGCCGTGGCGGCGTGCTCGCGGGCGATCGACCACTCGTTGGCCGCCCACAGCTCGCCGACCCGGTTCTGGGTCGGCGCGATGAGGTCGAGCATGATGCGCTGGGCCGGGACGCCGGCCTCGAGCAGGCCGGTCACCACCTCGACGGCACCGTACTCGTCCCCGTCGCCGACGAGCTGCAGGTAGTGGTCGGCGAGGCCGGGGTCGCCGAGGGAACCGGGGGGAGTGGTCGTGAAGACAGTCATCAGCGGATGCGGTTCCTCCGATCACCCCGCCGGGCGTCGATCGCGAACGGGGAACCTGCGGGGCCGGTCTCCATCAGGCTGAGCTTGGTACGGGCCGGCGCCCGTACGGCCAGCAGGGCGATGTCGTCGCGGACACCACCGTGCACCCAGTCGGACACGAGCTGGCGGATCCGTTCCACGGTCGCGTCTCCGGGCATGCCGCGGCAGCTCGACAACGCGTCGCGCAGGCGGGCCTCGCCGTACTGCTCCTGGCCGGTCGGGCCGCCCCGGGCCTCGGTGAGGCCGTCGCTGTAGAGCAGGCAGAGCTCGCCAGGACTCAGCTCGACCGTGCCCGGCCGTACCGTGATGTCGGGAACGACCCCGACCAGCGTGCCCTTCACCGGGGCCGCCTCGACCGTGCCGTCGGTGCGCAGCACCAGCGGCACCGGGTGCCCGCCCGTGGCGAGGCAGATCCGGACCCGGCCGTGCTCGGCACGGGCGATCGAGCCGACCACCATCGTCACGAAGCGGTGCTGGCGGCCGGAGCCGAGCAGGGCGCGGTTGAGGACCTTGAGCATCGCGGCCGGGTCGTGCTCCACCAGGCTCAGGGCCCGGAGGGTCTGGCGGATCTTGCCGGTGAGCACGGCGGCCTCGGGACCCTTGCCGCACACGTCGCCGAGCGCGATCACGGTCTCGCCGCCCGGCTCGTCCGGCTCGAAGACGTCGTAGAAGTCGCCGCCGATGCGCAGCGCGTCCCGGGCGGCCTGGTACGAGCCGACCAGCTCGACGCCGTCCGGCTGGGGCAGCTCCGGCGGCAGCAGGTCGGCCTGCAGGATCGCGGTGGTGTCGACCTGCTCGCGGTAGAGCGCGGCGGCCGAGATGGCGGCGCCGGCGCGGGCGGCGAAGATGCGCGCCAGCATCTCGTCGTCGGGCGCGAACTCGGCGTCCGCGCCGCGGCGGGCCAGGATCAGCGCGCCGGCCGGTTCGGCGTTGCCCGGCAGCGGCGTGACCAGCAGTGCGCCGACCGGGCCGAAGTCCTCCGGCAGCAGCCAGGCGGGCACCTGGGAGGCGTCCAGCCAGCGGCTGGGGATCGGGGGGAACCCGCCGAGCGCCTCCTCCAGGCCGGGGACCTCGCCGAGCATCCGCTCGCGCAGCGTCCCCTCCTCGACCGAGCCGTCGCGGACCAGCCGGATCCACTCGCTCTGCCGGCGCTGCGCCGGCAGCACGACCACGGCCGCGTCCGCCAGGTGGGAGACGGCCAGCTCGACGGTGGTACGCAGGCAGCGCCGCTGGTGCAGCGACGCGGACAGCCGGCGTCCGGCCTCGGCGAGGAACTCGGTGCGCGCCCGTTCGGCCTGGAACTGTTCCGCCCGGCGTACCTCGTCCGTGCAGTCGCGCAGATACCAGGCGTAGTGGTCCTCGTCGAGGGGCCGGCGGCGGCCGTGCACCTGCCGGCCTCGTACCTCATCGGTGAACGTCTCGGCGCCCTCGGTCAGCGCGTCGGAAAGCCGCCGCAGCGGTCCTCCGGCGACGCCCTGCCCGGGACGCAGGTCCGGCACGAGTTCGGCCGCGGCCGCGTTGACCAGCACGATCGTGTCGTCCACGGCGGTGCACACGACGATCGCCTCGGCAGACGCGTCGAGCGCGGCCCGCAGCAGTGCGGGGGCGGGGGCGAGGACCGGCGGACCGGTCGCGTGACCATCGCTCCGCCGGTCGTCCGCCCGAAGCGGAAGGTGAGCCGTCACCACGGTCCTCCTTTCTGTGTCCCCGCCTGACAGGGTCAGCAATTCCACCCACCCTACGCGCTCGGTGGGTGGGCGTCGCTGCTCAGAAGGTGGAACCGGGGTCGGTGTCGACGACGATCGGCGCGTGGTCGGACGGGCCCTTGCCCTTGCGGGCCTCCCGGTCCACCACGGCGTCGCGGACCGCGGCGGCGACGTCGGCGGTGGCGTACACGAGATCGATCCGCATCCCCTTGTTCTGGTGGAACATCCCGGCCCGGTAGTCCCAGTACGTGTACGGCCGGTCGCCCTTGAGCGGCCGCGGCACGACATCGGTGAACCCCAGGTCACGAAGGGCGGCGAGGGCATCGCGCTCGGGCGGCGTGACGTGCGTGGAGCCGATGAAGAGCCGCGGGTCCCACACGTCGTCGTCGGTCGGCGCGACGTTGAAGTCGCCGGTGAGGACGGCGGGGCCCTTCTGCTCGGCCAGCGCCTCACGCAGCGCGGCGAACCAGGCCAGCTTGTACGCATAGTGCGGGTCCTCCGGCGTGCGGCCGTTGGGCACGTACACGGAGGTGAAGCGGATCCCGCCGCAGGTGGCGCTGATCGCCCGCGCCTCGGGCTCGGGGTAGCCGGGCTCGCCGTCGAAGCCGCGCCGCACGTCGTCGAGGCCGATCCGGGAGAGCAGGGCGACACCGTTCCAGCGGCCCTGGCCGTACGCGGCGGTCTCGTAGCCGAGCTCGGCGACCTCGGCGGCGGGGAAGGCGTCGGCGCCCACCTTGGTCTCCTGCAGGCACAGGACGTCGGGCCGGGTGCCCTCCAGCCAGTCCAGCAGGCGGGGCAGCCGGGCCTTGACGGAATTCACGTTCCAGGTCGCGAAGCGCATGGCTCCAGCCTGCCGCATCCGGCGGCGACGAGCCCGTCAGCGCTCCGGGGAACGGTGGTCGGCGCGCATCGGGGCGCCGTGCGTGCGAGTGGCCGCGAGCAGGGCGGCCGCGAGCCCGGAGGCCAGCACCAGGAGCACGGCCACGAGCCAGACAACCGATCCGTCGGATCCGATCAGACTTGCCATGAGTGTCGCCTCCCTTGTCCATGTGATCGGCAGAATCGGTCCCGATGCAAGGAACCTGGCCGAGCAAATAGTGCCGGACTCGCGGAAGGTACGCCAGTGGAGGGAGAGACCTTTGTCACCTCCTGGGGAATCACCCCAGTGGCTGGTGCCCCGCGGCCAGAGGCGCCGGCCCGGGCACGTGCCGGTCCGCCGCCCAGTGCAAGGCGAAGTCGCCCGGTGACACTCCCGGGCCCCAGAGCCAGCCCTGCGCCTGGGTCACGCCGGTCGCCGCCAGCGCGTCCCGCTGGGCCCGGGTCTCCACGCCCTCCGCGACGATGCCGAGGCCGAGGGCCCGGCTCATCGCCACCACGGCCCGGACGATCTCCTCGTCCTCGGCGCTCTCGCCCAGGCCGGCCACGAACGAGCGGTCGATCTTCACGCCGGTGACCGGGAAACGCCGCAGGTAGCCCAGCGCGGAGAAGCCGGTGCCGAAGTCGTCGACGAGCAGGCGCAGGCCCAGCTCCCGCAGCTCGTACAGGACCCGGGCCGCGGTGCCGCCGCCGTCGACCATCACCGACTCGGTCATCTCCAGCGCCACGGCCGAGGCCGGTACGCCGTACCGCCGCAGTTCCGCCTCCACCGTCGCGGGCAGCTGCGGATCAGCGAGCTGCAGGGGCGACACGTTGATCGACAGGTAGAAGTCCTCGTCCACGGTGCCGTCGGCGCGCCACTGCGCCAGCTGGTGCAGCGCCTCGTTGCGGACCCAGGTGCCGAGGGGCTCGATCAGGCCGGCGTCCTCCGCCACCGGAATGAAGGTCATCGGCGGGATCGGGCCGCGTTCGGGATGGTTCCAGCGCACCAGCGATTCCGCTCCGGTGGGCCGGCCGGTCTCCAGGCGCACGATCGGCTGGTAGACGACGGTCAGCCCGCCCTCGGCCAGCGCTGTGCGCAGGGCCCCTTCCAGCTCGATCCGCTCGCGGACCCGGTCGTGCATGGAGGCGTCGAAGATCGTGCTGCGGCCCGGTCCCTCGCCCTTCGAGCGGTACATCGCCGTGTCCGCGTCGCGCAGCAGGGCCTCGGTGACGGCCGCGGGATCCCCGCCGGCCGGCGCGTGGGCCAGGCCGATCGACGCGGTGATCACCACTTCGGTGTCGCGTACCGGCACCGGCGTCGCGAAGCAGCCCTGGATCTCGTCGACGAGCCGCAGCGCGCCCGGCTCGTCGCCGACGTACGTCACCAGGAACTCGTCCCCGCCCACCCGCGCCAGCATGGTGCCGGGCGGCACCGCGGCGCGCAGCCGCCGAGCCACCTCGATGACGAGCTGGTCGCCGGTGTCGTGCCCCCACGAGTCGTTGACCCACTTGAAGCCGTCGAGGTCCAGCAGCCCCACCCAGACCCGGGCCCCGCCGCCCACCGGGAGGCGTGCGATCAGCCGCTCGACCTCCGTGGTGATCATCCGCCGGTTGGGCAGGCCGGTCAGCGGATCGTGCATCGCCTGGAACTCCGAGTGCAGCTGCGCGGCCACCTGCGCCTGCACGGCGAGGATCGCGCGCAGCATGAGCAGCGCCACGATGGCCAGGCCGCACGCCCCGATGAGCATCCGGTACGCGAAGGAGTGGCCGCCGACCGTCAGGAGCAGGACGAACGGGGTGGCGACCGCCGGCACCAGCAGCGTCATCCGCTGCCACGACCACGCCTGCACCGGCGGGCGGTCGGCACGGCCCATCTCGACCACCGAGGGGTGCATGGCGCTGACCCCGATGAGCGTGTACGCCAGCAGGAACGGCACGTCGAGCAGGGGAGAGGCGTACGTGCGCCCGGAGACGCCGATGATCGCGTACGCGAGGTCGCCGGTGAGGATGAGCGCGATCCCGGTGACCAGGCTGACCAGGCTCGGCGGCCAGGACCGGGCGGTGAAGGTCAGGTTGATGCCCATCGCGAGCAGGACCACGTCGAACAGGGGGTACAGCCCGGCGAGCACCGACACGACGGCCGGGCGGCCGGGCACGGTGGCGGCCGGGGCGGCCAGCAGCAGGACGCTCGCCAGGCCGCCGGCCAGGCACACGATGAGGCCGTCCAGGACGGCGTGCCGCTCGATGCTGCCGCGTGCCCACAGCAGGATGCAGAAGAAGACGCCGAGCAGAAGGTAACCGGGAACGGTGGCGGCGTCGGCGAGCAGCGGCCGTGAGGTCACGAGCGGCCGGAGGATCACGCCGATCAGGAAGCACAGCGCCGCGGCGCCGAGCACCGGCCAGGCGGAGCGCGGGCGTACGGCGAACCGCAGCGGGACCACGAAACAGCCGACCACCGTGCCGGCGGCGATCACGGCGAAGCAGACGGCGTCGGCCGTGGAGTTGGGGCCGACGGTGTACAGCACGGTGGCCAGCACGCCGGCGATGCCGAACGCCTGCCACCACGGGCGGGCACGGGGCGGTGCCGCAGCGGCTCGCACGCGCACCCCCCTGACGGTCGTCAGCTCATCAGCGTCCCCGCCGTCGGCACCGTGCCGGTCCCCGGGCCGTCCTCGGCGGGATTGCCGTGGACGAACAGGGTCGGGCACGCACATCGGCGTAGCAGCTCCCCCGCGACCGCGCCGAACAGCGATCCGCCGTCGGTGCCGCGGGGTCCCACGATCATCATGCGGGCTCGGCGGGACGCGCGTACGAGAGTTGGCGCAGGATCTCCGACCAGTACCCGGCTTCGCGCTGCGGTGAGCCCGGGACATGCGGCCATCGCGGTGTCGAGCAGCCGCCGCCCGGCCGGCACACCGCCCGGTCCGGGCACCGCGTGGACCACCTCCAGGGCCACCTGCCGCCGGCACGCCTCGGCGGCAGCGAGCCGCAGTGCGGCGAGCGAGCTGGCCGACCCGTCGACGGCCGCCATCAGCGGGCCGGAGGGCGGGCGAACGCCACGCGCCACCACCACCGGGCACCGCGCGTGGGCGACCGTCTGCACCAGTAGCGAGTCGAGCGGCAGGCGGGAGCGGGAGGCGAGATTGTCGTCGCCGAGCACCAGCAGGTCGGCCGTGCGGGTGCGGCGCAGGAGCTCGCGGACCGGGTCGCCGTCGACCAGTAGGCCCTCGACCCGGACACCGGGGACGGAACGGGCGGCGGAGTTCTCGGCTTCCCGCACGATGAGTTCGGCATCGTGTCGCGCGGAGCAGTAATCCGGGGGATCATTTGAGGAGCGCCGGCCGGGCCAGGCGAAGACGTGCAGGATCCGCAACGGCTTCCCGCGGATCACCGCCTCCCGGGCACCGAGCCGCGCGGCGGCCAGGCCCGCGGCCGTTCCGTTTACGCCCACGACGACAGGAGCAGGGTCGGCAATCTGCATCGGTTCACCACCTCCGCACCGCGACGAAGCGGTCCACCGACCATTATCTATGGTTCAACGGGGACCGGCGGTCGTGATCAATCCCTCAGCGGTCGACCGCCTGATGACCCGTTCAGCTTGAGGGTTTACGGTGAACGGCAGGTTATTGGCGACATCTGCCGGTGAAGTGAGGGAAATACATGACGGATGTCAAGCTCGACCACCCCGGTGGCCAGTTGTCCTTGCCGGTGCGCCCGGCGGTCGAGGGCCCGGGCGGGATCGAGATCAGCGCCCTCCTCAAGGAGACCGGCTACGTCACTCTCGACCAGGGGTTCGTGAACACGGCCTCGTGCGCCTCGGCGATCACGTACATCGACGGTGACGCCGGCATCCTGCGCTACCGGGGCTTCCCGATCGAGCAGCTCGCGGGCAAGGCCTCGTTCCTCGAGGTCTCGTACCTGCTGATCCACGACGCCCTGCCGACGCCGGCGCAGCTCGCCGAGTTCGCGGACAAGATCCGGGTGCACACGCTGCTGCAGGAGGAGATGCGCACCTTCTTCTCCGGCTTCCCGCGCGACGCCCACCCGATGGCGGTGCTGTCGTCCGCGGTGACCGCGCTGTCGACCTTCTACCAGGACGCGCTGGACCCGACCGACCCCGAGCAGGTCGAGATCTCCGCGATCCGGCTGATGGCGAAGCTGCCCACCATCGCGGCGTACGCCTACAAGAAGTCCATCGGCCACCCGCTGCCGTACCCGGACAACTCGCTGGACTACGTCGACAACTTCCTGCGCATGACCTTCGGCCTGCCGACGCTGGCCTACGAGGTCGACCCGAAGGTCGCCAAGGCGCTGGACATGCTCTTCGTGCTACACGCCGACCACGAGCAGAACTGCTCCACCTCCACGGTGCGCCTGGTGGGGTCGGCGCAGGCCAACCTCTTCGCCTCCGTCGCCGCGGGCATCAACGCACTGTCCGGCCCGCTGCACGGCGGCGCCAACTCGGCGGTGCTCGAGATGCTCGAGCAGATCCGCGCCGACGGCGGTGACGTCCAGTCCTTCGTGCGCCGCGTCAAGGCGAAGGAGAAGGGCGTCAAGCTGATGGGCTTCGGCCACCGGGTCTACAAGAACTACGACCCGCGCGCCGCGATCGTGAAGAAGGCGGCACAGGACGTGCTGTCCACGATGGAGCGCCCCGACCCGCTGCTCGACCTGGCCTTCCAGCTCGAGGAGATCGCCCTCGCCGACGACTACTTCGTCTCCCGCAAGCTCTACCCCAACGTGGACTTCTACACGGGCCTGATCTACAAGGCCATGGGCTTCCCGACGAAGATGTTCACGGTGCTGTTCGCCCTCGGCCGGCTCCCCGGCTGGATCGCGCAGTGGGGCGAGATGATGGCCGACCCGACCACGAAGATCGGCCGCCCGCGCCAGCTCTACACGGGCGAGGCCGAGCGTCAGTTCGTGCCGATCACCGAGCGCTGATTCCTCTCACGCCGTCCGGCCGTCCCGGTTTTCCGGGGCGGCCGGCTGCGTTTCCAGGGCGGCCAGCCACGAGATGACCCGGGCGGCGCCGTCGTCGTCCGCCAATCGCGCGGCCAGCGCCCTCGCCCGCTCCCGGTGCCGCGGCTGCGACGTCGCGGCGGCCAGGGCCGCCGCGAGCCGGTCGGCGGTGAGCCGGGAGAGCGGGATCGGCGGCGGGCTCACCCCGAGGTGGTGCAGGCGGCGGGCCCAGAACGGCTGATCGGCCAGCACGGGTACGGCGACCGCCGGCACTCCCGCCCGCAGCCCGGCCGCCGTGGTACCCGCGCCCGCATGGTGCACGACCGCCGCCATGCGCGGGAACAACCAGTCGTGCGGCAGCGGGCCGACGCTGAGCACATCGGGGTGGTCGCCGGTCGCCCGCAGCCCCGACCAGCCGGCCTGCACGACGGCGCGGACCCCGGCAGAGCGGACCGCCGCGAGCACGGGTTCCGCCAGGCGCTCGCCGTGCCCGGGCGCCATACTGCCGAAGCCGACGAACACCGGCGGCGGCCCGGCCGCCAGGAACGCCTCGACCTCGGCCGGTGCGGCCCAGCCGGCCTCCCGGGCGGGCCACCAGTAGCCGACGACCTCGTGCGAGGGCGGCCAGTCCGTGGGGCGGGGCACGACGGCGGTGCTGAAGCCGTGGAAGGTCGGCCACCGGTGCTGCTGCTCGCGTTGCAGGTCGCCGACGGCCCGGGGCGGCAGGCCGAGCCGGGCGCGCAGCTCGCGAACCGGCCGCCGGTAGAGCGGCCGGGCGGCGGCCTCGGTGAGCCGGCCCAGCAGGCGGTTGGCCGTACGCCCGGCCGAGCGCCCGCCCACCAGCACCGGCCCGAAGTCGCCGGTCGGGAACACCGGTTGCAGGAACACCCCGGCCCACGGGATGCCGGCGGCCTCCGCGACCTGGTAGCCCAGCGGCGCGACCAATGTGGACAGCAGGACGGCCTCGGCGCCGGTGCGGCGTACGGCCGTGGCGATGCCGTCGCCCATCTCGGCGACCAGCGGGCGGGCGATGCGCAGCAGCCGCGCCAGCGCCCGCGGGCCGGTGCCCGAGCCGTTGCCGTCCTGGCCGCGGGCCAGCGGGAGGATGCGCCGCAGGTCGCCGGGGATAGGCTCGAACGGCAGCGCCACCTGGCCGCGGAACGGCTCGTGGGTGGCGACGGTGACGTCGTGCCCGGCGGCCCGGAGCCGTTCGCCGAGACCGGTGTACGGCGCGACGTCGCCGGTCGATCCGGACGTCACGATCAGGACCCGCACCCGGCCATCATCGCACCCGGGAACATGCCTTGACCGTTATATAACCAAGGTGGAATAGTCGGCTCGTGCCCGCCGACGCCATCTCCGTCCTGGCCGAGCCCACCCGCCGCCGGATCCTCGACGAGCTGCGGCTGGCCGAGCGCAGCGTCGGCGACCTCGTCGGCGCCCTGGAGATGAGCCAGCCGGCCGTGTCGAAACACCTCAAGGTGCTGCGCGAGGCCGGGTTCGTGTCCAGTCGTACGGCCGCCCAGCAGCGGATCTACCGGCTCGAGCCGGAGCCGTTCCGTGAGCTGGAGGCCTGGCTGGCGCCGTACCGAAGGCTCTGGAGCCGGCACCTGGACGCCCTCGTGCGCCACCTGGAGGAATCATGAACGGATTCGACCCCGGACCGGCCGCGGGCGCCGACGTGGTGCCCGCCGACGGCCGCTGGACCCTGATCTTCGTCCGCGACCTGCGGCACCCGCCGGAGCAGGTCTGGGCCGCGCTGACCGACCCCGAGCGCCTCGACCGGTGGGCGCCGTTCACCGCCGCGCACGACCTGTCCCGCCTCGGCGAGGTCACCCTTGTCGTCGTCGACGGTCCGGATCGGACGGAGAGTCCGGCCACCGTGCTGCGGGCCGAGGCGCCCGTCGTGCTCGAGTACTCGTGGGGCGACGACCTGCTGCGCTGGGAGCTCGAGCGCACCGCGGACGGCACCCGGCTGACCCTGCGTCACCTGTTCGCCGACCGCGACGGGGCACCGATGTTCGCCGCGGGCTGGCACCTGTGCGCCGCCGTGCTCACCCGCCTGCTCGACGGCGAGCCGGTCGGCGTGATCCGGGGCCGCGAGGCGATGGCGTACGGCTGGGACGACCTGCGCGCGGCGTACGAGAAGCAGTTCCGCGCCGACGCTTGAGCGGCGCGCCCATCGGGCAAGTCTGCGTCATGGACGTCGTCATCGGGATCGACACCGGAACCACCGCGACGAAGGCCGTTGCCGCCGGGATGGACGGCGAGGTACGCGTGGTGACCAGCGTGCACTACCCCCTCTCGGTGCCCGGGCCGGGCCGGGCCGAGCTCGATCCGGGCCGGCTGCGCGACGCCGCGGTCCAGGCGCTGATCGCCGTGGCGAAACAGTGCCGGGAACGCGGCGACCGGGTCCTCGCGGTCAGCCTCAGCGCCTTCCTGCACGGCCTCGTGCCGATGGACGCCGACGGCAACCCCGCCGGGCCGCTGATCACCTGGGCGGACAACCGCTCCTCGCGGCAGAGCGAGGCCATCGCGGAGTCCGGGCGGGCCAAGGCGCTGCAGGCGCGTACCGGCACCCCCGTGCACCCGATGGCGCCGCTGGCGAAGCTGGCGTGGTGGCGCGCCGAGGATCCGGCCGTGCTGCGCGACACCCCGCGCTGGGGCGGCGTCAAGGAGGTCGTGCTCAGCGGCCTTGCCCGCGAGGGGTTCGTCGTCGACCTGTCGGTCGCCTCGGGCACCGGCCTCTACGACATCCACGAGCGCCACTGGGACCCGGAGGCCCTCGACATCGCCGGCATCGACGCGGGCCGGCTCGCGGAGGTCGTGCCGACCACCACCGCCCTCGCGCTGCGGGCCGAGGTGGCGAGCGCGGCGGGTCTGCCACCCGGTACGCCGCTGATCATCGGCGCCGCCGACGGCCCGCTGGCGAACCTGGGCGTCGGCGCCACCCCGGCCGGGGTCGCGGCGGTCTCGCTGGGCACCAGCGGCGCGCTGCGTACGGTGGTGGACGCGCCCGCGGCGGACCGCGCCGGCCGGCTGTTCTGCTACGCGCTGACCGAGGACCGCTGGGTGCTCGGCGGCGCGATCAACAACGCCGGCTCGGTGGTGCGCTGGGCGGGCCAGACCATGGCCGAGGGCTTCGACCGTCCGGCGGCCGAGGGGGAGGACGCCGACGTACGCGACGCCGCCCTGCTGGTCGAGGCCGCGTCGGCGCCCGCGGGCAGCGACGGGCTGCTCTGCCTGCCGTACCTGCTGGGGGAGCGGGCGCCGTGGTGGCGGGGCGGGATGCGGGGGGCGTACCTCGGGCTGCGCCGCGAGCACGGCCGCCCGCACCTGGTGCGCGCCGCGGTCGAGGGCGTCTGCCAGCAGCTGGCCCTGGTCCGCGACACGTTCGCCACCGAGGGCATCCCGATGACCGAGGTACGGGCCACCGGCGGGGCGGTCGCCTCCGAACTGTGGGTGGGCGTACTGGCCGCGGCGCTCGACCTGCCGGTGGCCGTCGCGGACACCCCGGAGGGCACCGCCCTGGGTGCCTGCCTGCTGGGCCTGCACGCGATCGGTGACCTGCCCGACCTGGACCGGGCCGCGGCGCTGGTGGACATCACCGCCCACACCCGGCCCGACCCGGAGGACGCCGCGCTCTACAAGCGGCTGCGGCCGCTCATCGAGAGGTCCGCGCTCGCGGTGACCGACGTCCTCACCGAGCTCGACAAGCTGGCGCCCTCGCCGCTGCCCGGTACGGAGAAGGCGGTGGACTCCCGGGCGTGAGGATGGTTACGACACCCCGCGTTGACGCGGCGGGTGGCGGTGCGACAGAGTGACCCGCGAGCGGTAGCGGAGGAACCCGGTGCGAGTCCGGGACGGTCCCGCCACTGTGACCGGGCGAGCGCAGGCCGCCCGGGAGTCAGGAGACTCCGGCCGCTCGCTCCCTCCCACACGCGGGCGTGGACACCCGCGGAAAGGACCCTGGCGTGACGCCGTACCCGTTCTCCGCCGTCGTCGGCCTCGACGATCTGCGCCTCGCCCTGCTGCTCACGGCGGTCTCGCCGGCCGTCGGCGGGGTGCTCGTCCGAGGGGAGAAGGGCACCGCCAAGAGCACCGTCGTGCGCGCGCTGGCCGCCCTGCTGCCCGAGGTCGACGTCGTCCGCGGGTGCCGCTTCGCGTGCGACCCGGCCGCGCCCGACCCGGGCTGCCCCGACGGGCCCCACGAGCCGGGTGCCCCGCACGGGCACCGGCCCGCCACGCTGGTCGAGCTGCCGGTCGGCGCCACCGAGGACCGGGTCGTCGGCACCCTCGACATCCAGCGGGCGCTCGCCGACGGCGTCAAGGCGTACGAGCCGGGCCTGCTCGCCGCCGCGCACCGGGGTGCGCTCTACGTGGACGAGGTCAACCTGCTGCCCGACCACCTCGTGGACCTGCTGCTGGACGCCGCGGCGATGGGCCGCGCGCACGTCGAGCGCGACGGGGTGTCGGTCAAGCACGCCGCCCGGTTCCTGCTGGTCGGCACCATGAACCCCGAGGAGGGCGAGCCTCGCCCGCAGCTCGTCGACCGGTTCGGCCTGGTCGTCACCGTGGCCGCGCCCCGCGACGCCGCGCAGCGGGCCGAGGTGGTGCGGCGGCGGCTGGCGTACGAGGCCGGCCCCGAGCGGTTCGCGGCCCGCTTCGCCGCCGACGAGAGCGCGCTCGCGGCGCGGATCGTGGCGGCCCGGGCCGCGGTGCCGTCGGTGCACCTGCCCGACGCGGAACTGGACCGCATCGCCCGGGTCTGCCTCGCCTACGGCGTCGACGGCATGCGCGCCGACATCGTGGTGGCCCGCTGCGCGGTGGCGCTGGCCGCCTGGCACGGCCGGGACCGGGTCACCGCCGAGGACGTCCGCGACGCCGCCCGCCTGGCCCTGCCGCACCGGCGCCGCAAGGATCCGCTCGACCCGCCGGGCACCGACGAGCAGCGCCTCGAGGAGGCCCTGAACGAGGCCGGCGCCGACGACCCCGACGACGACCCGCCACCACCGGACCCGGGCGACGGAGGCGGCGATCCGCCGCCGGACCCGGGCGACGGAGGCGGCCCCGGCGGTCCGCCGCCGCCGGACTCAGGGCGGGACGGCGGTATCCCCGATTCATCCGATTCATCCGATCGCGACAGCGACGAGCAGCCACGGCGGGCCCCGGCACAGGGCGGGGTCGCGCAGGCCGGGGCCGCCTATCGGCCGCGGACCTTGCGGATCGCCGCGCGCGGCGAGGGCGGGCATTCCGGCCGTCGCTCGCCGGCGTTCGCCCGGCGCGGGCGCGTCGTCGGCTCGCGCGTGCCCCGCGGCAAGCTGAACGGCGCCCCGCACCTGCCCGCCACCCTGCGGGCCGCCCTGCACCGCGGGGGAGCCGGCGTCGAGCCCCGGGACCTGCGCGAGTCCGTGCACGTCGGCCGGGAGGCCAACCTGGTGCTGTTCGTGGTCGACGCCTCCGGATCCATGGCGGCGCGCAAGCGGATGACCGTGGTCAAGACCGCGGTGCTGTCCCTGCTGCGCGACGCCTACCAGCGCCGCGACCGGATCGGCATGATCACTTTCCGGGGGTCGACCGCCGAGCAGGTGCTGCCGCCCACCTCCAGCCATGAGGTCGGCGTGCTGCGGCTGGCGAGCCTGCGCACCGGGGGCCGCACGCCGCTGGCGGCGGGTCTGCGTACGGCCGCGGCCACGATCGCCACCGAGCGCCGCCGCGACCCGCGCCGCCGGCCGCTGCTGATCGTGGTCACCGACGGGCGGGCGACCAGCGGCGCCGACCCGGCGCTGATGGCTCCGGCGCTGGCCGGTGTCGCGACGGTCGTCGTCGACTGCGAGTCCGGCCCGGTCCGGCTCGGCCTCGCCCGGCGGCTCGCGGCCGCCTTGGACGCCGACGTCATGCCCCTCGAGGCGCTCGCCGCCGACGGATCCCTGAGGAGGGCCGCCTGATGCCGCAGGGCCAGGTCACCACCGTTCCGGACGACGGGCTCACCACCCGCCAGCGCCGCCGCCAGGCCGTGCTCGCCGTGCACACCGGGCACGGCAAGGGCAAGTCGACCGCCGCCTTCGGCATGGCCCTGCGGGCCTGGAACGCCGGCTGGCCCGTCGGCGTCTTCCAGTTCGTCAAGAGCGAGAAGTGGCGGGTCGGCGAAGAGTCCGCGCTCAAGGCCCTCGGCCAGGTTCCCGGCGGCGCGCCGGTCGCGTGGCACAAGATGGGCGAGGGCTGGTCGTGGATCCAGCGCGCCGGCACCGAGCGCGACCACGCCGCCGAGGCCGCCGAGGGCTGGGCCCAGATCAAACGCGATCTGGCCGCCGAGACGCACAAGTTCTACGTGCTCGACGAGTTCACGTACCCGATGAAGTGGGGCTGGGTCGACGTCGCGGACGTGGTGGCCACGCTGCGCGAGCGTCCCGGCGTCCAGCACGTCGTCATCACCGGCCGCGACGCGCACCCCGATCTGCTCGACGCCGCCGACCTCGTCACCGAGATGACGAAGGTGAAGCACCCGATGGACGCGGGCCGCAAGGGCCAGCGGGGCATCGAGTGGTGAGCGTCCCGCGGATCGTCATCGCCGCCCCCGCCTCCGGGCACGGCAAGACGACGGTCGCGACGGGGCTGCTGGCGGCGTACGCGAGAAGGGGTCTGTCGGTCTCGCCCTTCAAGGTGGGGCCGGACTACATCGATCCCGGCTACCACGCGCTCGCCGCCGGGCGCGCCGGGCGCAACCTGGACCCGGTGATGGTCGGCGAGGACCGGATCGGGCCGCTGTTCGCGCACGGCTCGGCGGGCACCGACCTCGCCGTGGTCGAGGGCGTCATGGGGCTCTACGACGGCCGCACGGGTGCCGGGGACACCGGCTCGACCGCGCACGTGGCCGCGCTCCTCGACGCGCCGGTCGTGCTGGTCGTCAACGCCGCCGCGCAGGGCCGGTCGGTGGCCGCGCTGGTGCACGGCTTCCGCAGCTTCGGCACCGTGCGGCTGGGCGGCGTGATCCTCAACCAGGTCGGCTCGGACCGCCACGAGGCACTGCTGCGGGAGGCGTGCGAGGAGGTCGGCACGCCGGTGCTCGGCGCGATGCGCCGCGCCGCCGCGGTCGAGGCGCCGTCGCGGCATCTCGGCCTGGTGCCGGCCGCCGAACGCCGCGCCGAGGCGCTCGCCTCCGTCGCGGCGCTGGCCGCCCTCGTGGAGTCCTCGGTGGATCTCGACGCGGTGCTGGCGCTGGCCCGGTCCGCTCCGCCGCTGACCGCCACGCCCTGGACGCCCGTCGCGCCGGACCCGGTGCCGGGCCGCCCGGTGGTCGCGCTCGCCGGTGGGCCGGCCTTCACCTTCGCGTACGCCGAGACGGCCGAACTGCTCGCGGGGGCGGGCGCCGACGTCGTGGTGGTGGACCCGCTGCGCGACGAGAACCTGCCGGAGGGCACGCGCGCCCTGGTCGTCGGCGGCGGCTTCCCCGAGGTGTACGCGTCCGAGCTCTCCGCGAACGAGCCGCTGCGCCGGGCGGTGGCCGCGTCGGCGTCGGCTGGCCTGCCGATCGTCGCCGAATGCGCCGGCCTGCTCTGGCTCTGCCGCACCCTGGACGGCGCCCCGATGTGCGGCGTCCTGGACGCGGAGGCGGCGATGACCCCGTCGCTGACCCTGGGCTATCGCGACGCGGTGGCGCTGACCGGCAGCCCGCTGCTGCCGGCGGGCGCGCGCATCACCGGGCACGAGTTCCACCGCACCGCCGTCCACCCGCGATCCGGACTGCTGCTGGAGCCGGCCGGGGGAGCGGCCTGGGCGTGGCGCGGTGCCGACCCCGAGGGTTTCGCCGCTCCGGCGCTGCACGCCTCCTATCTGCATCTGCACTGGGCCGCCGACAAGGCGATCGCGCACCGGGTCGTGACCGCTGCCGCGAACGTCCCCTCCGCGGCGTGACGGTCGTCCTCGGCATCGGGGCCCGCGCCTCCGTGTGGCCGCCCGAACTGGAGGCCGCCGCCGACGGCGCACTGAATCTCGCCGGCCTGACCGCGGCCGACGTGACCGCGGTAGCGACCCTGGACCGCCGCGGGCCGGTCCTCGAGCCGTTCGCCCGCCGCCGCGGCTGGGCCCTCGTGGTCTTCCCGCCGGAGCGGCTCGCTGTCGTCGTGGCGCCGAATCCGTCCCCGCGGGTCGCGGCCATGGCGGGCGTGCCCAGCGTCGCCGAGGCCGCCGCCCTGGCCGCGGCCGGGCCCGGTGCGCAGTTGCTCGTGCCGAAGACGATCGTGCGCGGCGTCGCGGTCGCGATCGCCTCCCGTTAGCGGGTCAGGACAGCGGCCATTCGTGCACGGGGACGTTCTCGTGCATCGGCGGCAGGTAGCGGCGCAGCATCTCGTGCAGTGCGGCCTGCCGGTCCAGGCCGTCGCCCTCGAGAGCGTGCAGGGTCTCCACCTGCCAGGTCGCGCCGTTGCGGCCGGTGAGGCAGCGCTGCTCGATGATGCCGAGCAACCGTTCGCGCTCCGGGCCCGACACCCCCCACTTCTCCAGGCCCTCGTGGGCGAGCGGCAGCAGCCGGCGCAGCACCAGTTCCGAGACCGGCACGTAGCCGAGCCCGGGCCAGAAGACCGACGCGGCGATGCCGTGGCGGGCGCACGAGTGGAAGTTCTCCTCGGCGGCGCTGAACGACATCTGCGTCCAGACCGGACGTTCGGCCTCGGCCAGCATACGCACGAGGCCGTAGTAGAAGGCGCCGTTGGCCACGGTGTCCACGACGGTGGGGCCGGCGGGCAGCACTCTGTTCTCCACCCGCAGGTGCGGACGGTCCTTGACCACCGCGTAGATCGGGCGGTTCCAGCGGTAGACCGTGCCGTTGTGCAGCCGTAACTCGCTCAGCTGGGGAATGTCGCCGCTCTCGAGCACCTGCTCGGGATCCTCGTCGTCGCAGATCGGCAGCAGCGCCGGGAAGTAGCGCACGTTCTCCTCGAACAGGTCGAAGACCGAGGTGATCCAGCGCTCGCCGAACCACACCCGCGGGCGTACGCCCTGGGCCCGGATCTCCTCCGACCGGGTGTCCGTCGCCTGCTCGAACAACGGGATCCGGGTCTCGCGCCACAGCTCCCGGCCGAACAGCAGCGGCGAGTTGGCGCCGAGGGCCACCTGCACGCCCGCGACCACCTGCGCGGCGTTCCAGTACGCGGCGAACTGCGCGGGGCTGACCTGCAGGTGGAACTGGGTGCTGGTGCAGGCCGCCTCGGGCGCGATCGTGTCGGTGGTGACGGCGAGCCGGTCGATGCCGTCGATGCGGATGTCGAGGTCCTCGCCCCGGGCCGCGAAGATCTGCTCATTGAGCAGCGCATAGCGCGGGTTGGCCGAGAGGGCCTCGGCGGTCAGGTGTTCCTTGCGCAGCGTCGGCAGGATGCCGATCATCACCATGTGCGCCCCGGTACGCCGGGCGTGCTCCTCGGCGTTGTTGAGGCTGGCCCGCAGCTCGCGTTCCAGGTCGGCGTTCTCGTCGCCGGCCAGCCGCCGCGGCGCCACGTTGATCTCGACGTTGAACTGGCCCAGCTCGGTCTGGAAGTCCGGGTCCTCGAGCGCGGCCAGCACCTCGGCGTTGCGCATCGCCGGGTCGGCGTTGCCGTCGACGAGGTTCAGCTCGATCTCCATGCCGGTCAGCGGCCGCTCGAACTCGAAGCGGGACTCGCGCAGCATCGAGGCGAACACGTCGAGGCTGCGGCGGATCTTCTGCCGGTACCTCGTCCGGTCCTCGCGGCTGAACTCCCGACGCTCGACCTCTTCGCCCACCGCGCACCGCCCTTTCGCGAGCCCGCCTCTATGATCTGCCAGTCCGCCGCCCGGCGCACCCTGCACGTGCCCTTTTCCCGCCCTGCGCAATCGCTTTGCAGGCGGGTACAAGACATCGAGACTGATCGTTGGCCTGTACCCGGTGGGTGAGGCAACGATGCGCAGACTTTTCCGGATCCTCGCGGCGTCCATTCTGCTGGTCGCGGCGCTGGCGGGGCCGGCCGACGCGCGGGCCCGCCCGGACCACGGCACCCGCCGCCGCGGTCTCCGGCGTGGAACAGGGGTACGCGGGTTCACCATTCGCGACGTCGTGCACACCACGACCGGCGGCAGCGGCGTACGGATCCACGTGTCGAACCGGTTCGGCACGCGGCCGGTTCTCATGGGACACCCTCCGGCGCCGTGACGTACCCCGGCCGCGATGCAGGACTCCTCCAGCCGCGGGCCGGGTACGGTGGTCGCGCTGGGCGACTCCATCACCGACGCCCCGGACTACACCATCTACAGCACCTTCGGGCCCAGCGCGCTGACCCGGCTGAACGGGGGCGTGCTCGAGCGGGCCGGGGCGCGTACGGTCATCGTCTTCGAGGGCATCAACGACATCCAGCAGACCTTGCACCAGGACGACCCGCCGCAGATCTCCGCGCAGGCGCACGCCCGCGGGCTCCGGTGACCCGGCGGATCCGCAGCGGCCGCTGCCCGCGTACGACAGCGGGGACCGCCTGCACCCGAACGACGCCGGTGACCGGGCGATGGCCGCGGTGGTCCCGCTGTCCCGGCTCTGACGCCCGTCAGCTGATCCAGGCCGTCGTCAGGGTGGCGGCCACGGTCAGCCCCAGCACGGCCTGGATCAGCAATCCGGGGCCGAGGTGCGACCACAGCGTCGGGATGCGTGGCGTGTAGGGCTGCAGCGTCTCCAGGTTCAGGATCTGGTGCAGCTTCACCGGCAGATCGGGGTCCTTCTGGGCGACGGTACGCACCTGCACAAGGTCGCCGCGGTGCAGCGCCGACTGGGGGAGCTGGCCGTGCATCTCGACCTCGTACGTCTGCCCGAGGTCGTCGCGCAGCCGGACGGGCGTCACCAGGTACTCGGGGCCCTTCTTGAGATCCTTGAACCGGCGCCGCGTATTGCCACCGCCGTTGCGGACGAGTGCGAGCAGCAGGGCACCGAGGGCCTGCGCGATGGACGCCGTCACGAACACGGCGATGAGCAACGGCTGCCCGACCCGGACCTCGCGGGTGTACGAGGCGCGGAAGCCGAGGAACCGCCCGGTGATGACCGGACCGGCATGCCGGAGGATCCGCTCGCGGTACAGCTCGGAGTCATCCATGGGGATCACCTCCTGGGGGATGCCTTCATGGTACGAAGCGCAATGTTTCGACCACAGTGAGTGAATTCTCGACTCACGAACTCTCGCCACCGACGGCGCATCGCCCGCCTCCTGATCGTTTGGAGCGGAACGGACCGGGAATCTCTCCGGTCCGTTCCGCTCGATCAGGAAGTGGCGCATGAAGCTTCCCTCGCCCCGAGGCCCCGTGTCGGACGCCGTCATCACGGCACTCGCCCAGGCGCCGCACGAGTTCACCACCGGTGCCCCGGACTCGGACGACGACCTGCACCTGAGCCTCTTCGTCCTCTACGAGCTGCACTACCGCGGCTGGGACGGCGTCGACGACACCTGGGAGTGGCACCCCGGCCTGCTCGGCCTCCGCGGCCGGCTGGAGGCGGAGTTCGAGGCGGAACTGCGGCGGCTGCCCGTACCCGAGGAAACCGACGACGTCCCGCACACCCTGATCGCCATGACCCGCGAGACCGGCGGCCCGTCGCTGTCCGGCTATGTCCGCGGCCGCGCCACCTACGAACAGTTCCGCGAGTTCGCGACCCACCGCTCCGTCTACCACCTGCGCGAGGCGGACCCCCACACCTTCGCGATCCCCCGGCTCGGCGGCAAGGCCAAGGCCGCCCTCATCGAGGTCCAGATCGACGAGTACGGCGGGGGCGCGGTCCGCCGCATGCACCAGGAGATGTTCAAGGACACGATGAGCGCGCTCGGCCTCGACACCACGTACGGGGCCTACGTGGACGTCGTGCCGTGGCAGACCCTGGCCAACAACAACCTCATGTCGCTGTTCGGCCTGCACCGGCGGCTGCGCGGGGCACTCCTCGGCCACCTGGCCGCGTACGAGATGACCTCGACCGGCCCCAACCGCGCGTACGGCAACGGCCTGCGCCGTCTCGGCGGCGACGAGAACGCCACCCGCTTCTACGACGAACACGTCGAGGCCGACGCGGTCCATGAACAGATCGCGGCCTTCGACATGTGCGGCTCGTTCTGCAAGGCGGAACCGGAACTCGCCGCCGACGTCCTGTTCGGCGCCCGCTGCGTGCTGACCATGGAGGACCGCTGGGCGGAGTACGTCCTGTCCCGCTGGGAGGCGGGGGAGTCGTCCCTGCGCACCTGATCAGCCGGCGCGGCCCCGGATCCCCCGGCCCGGTTCAGTCGGTACGGGGGGCGGGGGCGTCACGACCGGTGCCGGCGCGGAAACCGATGGCCTTGTGCGTACCGTCGCAGAACGGCTTGATGGCCGACTTGCCGCACCGGCACAGGGCGACGGTGTTGCGGCCCGGCTCGATGACCTGCCCGTCCGGGGTACGCAGCACGAAATCCCCCCGCACCAGCAACGGCCCGTCCTCGTAGGGAACAACAACCGCCCCGTGCCCGTCAGCCCGCTCCGCCGCACCACTCATGCCGCAGCGTTGCCCACAACCCCGACCGGCAAACCCCCTCCGACCCGTCGGTCTACCGATTGTGGAAAAGCGGCCCGGAGCTGCCCGGTTCACGGTGAACTGGACCCTGAACGCCTGTCACAGGCGAGCTACGGGGGTGGGACGGTATGGCCGTGAGCATCACGAACTACATCAACCCGGACAGTGTCCTGGCCCGGACGGCCTGGGAGATGGTCCAGGCTCACGCGGGCGGCCGCGGCCCGCACGACGGCATCACGACCTGCCCGGTCTGCGGCGAACCCCTGCCCTGCACCGCCGGCCTCGCGGCGGCGGAAGTGGTCCAGGCCGCCGGCCTGGCCGAATCATCGGGCCTGGTCGCGGCGGCGCGCGGCGGCCTCGGTGCCGCACCGCTCGGCCTCCCGGCGGCCGCCACCCAGCAGGCCACCGTTTCCATGCCCCCGGCCGCTTCGCCGCCTCCTTCGGCGGCCGAGCCCACGCTCGAGGCGGGTCTGTCGTTCTCCCCTCCCGCGCCCGAGCCCACTCTTCCCGCCGGGCTGTCGTTCTCCGTTCCCGAGTCCGCGGGGCCGTCTTCGTCCGCTCCGCCCCCGTCGGCATCGCCGCCCGCCGGACCCATGCTGGATTCGCCGCCTCTCCCGCCGTCCGGTGGGCCGGCCTCGACCCCGCCGTCTGCCCCACCCAGGGTCAGCCCGCCGTCTGCGCCGCCGACCCTGGATTCGCCCTCCGCGGGCCCCACGCTGGGTTCGCTGTCTGCTGGGCTGACGCTGACTCCGCCGGCCGCTTCGCCGAAGGTCACCCCGCCACCTGCGCCGCCCGCGGTGGATTCGCCGTCCGGTCCGCCGACGGGGGGTTCGGCGTCTGCCGGGCATGCGTTCGGTCTGCCGTCCGCCGCGCCGACGCCGCCTCCGTCGGCCGTCCGGCCTCCGCTCACTCCTACCTCTACTCCGCCGTCCGCTTCGTCGATGCCCTCACTTCCGACGACCTCTCCGGGGCTGCAGCCGGCCGAAGCCGCCCGTCAGCCGGTCGCGCCGCCGCGGTTCGACCGCTCGCACGACGAGCCCTCCGGCCTGGCCTCCTCCGCCCCGGCGCCGCAGCTGCCCGAGGAGACCGCCGCTCCTTCGGGTCTGCGCCCGGCACCGCACCCGTCCGCCGAGCAGTCCGGTCTTCCGGGTGGTTCGCAGGCGCCGGGTCCGCAGTCCGGTCTTCCGGGTGGTTCGCAGGCGCCGGGTCCGCAGTCCGGTCTTCCGGGTGCTTCGCAGGCGCCGGGCCCCCAGTCCGGTTCTCCGGGTGCTGCACAGCCTTCGGGTTCGCAGTCCGGTCTCCTGGGCGCTGTACAGCCTTCGGGTTCGCAGTCCGGTCTCCTGGGCGCTGCACAGCCTTCGGGTTCGCAGTCCGGTCTCCTGGGCGCTGCACAGCCTTCGGGTTCGCAGTCCGGTCTCCTGGGCGCTCCGCAGCCTTCGGGTTCGCAGACCGGCCTGCCGGGTGCTTCGGCTCCGCAGTCCTCCGGCGAGCAGCCCGGCCTCGCGGGCATGGCGGAGCCGGTGAGCTGGCCGCACGTCTCCGAGGCGCCGGCCGCCCCGCACAACGGGGTGCACCCGCCGGGCGCCCGGCCGTCGCCGGAACACGAGGAGAAGCGCCGCGAGATGCCGGACGTCGACCCGCTCCTGCTCGGCCCGCCGCTGTTCATCCAGCAGAACCGGCCCCTCGACGCGCCGCGTTTCACCCCGACGGCCCGGCCGCAGGAGCCGCTGGTCTCGCCCTACCACCCGGGCGAGGCGCCGCCGGTCAAGCCGTTCCAGCCCGGCGCCTTCGACGCGTCGGCGGCAGCCGCGCCGTCCGCGGCCGGCCCGGCGCCCGCTGCCGCGGCCGACGTCACCCCAGACGCCTCCCGTACGGCACCGCCGCCCGCGGCTGCGCGGGAGCCATCCGCGGCCGCCGACGTTCCGGAAGCTGCCGCCACGTCCGGTCTTCCGCAGGCTGCCGCCACGTCGGGCCTCTCGGAGGGTGCCACTACCTCCGGCCTCTCGGCGGCTGCCGGCGGGTCCGGCCTCTCCGGGGCAGCCATGGATTCGGATCTGGCGCAGACCCCGGCGGCTTCCGGGCTCGGGCAGCCGTCGCCCTCCTCTGCCTCCCTCTCCGGCCTCCCGCAGCCTGGCGAGGCCGCGGGGCTCTCGCAGACCGGCGCCCCGGGTGCTCCGGAGTCCGCCGCGGCCTCGGGTCTTTCGCAGTTCGCCGCCGCCTCCGAGCTTTTGCGGGCCGCCGTGGCTGGGCAGGAGCCGGCGGCGTCGGGTCTTTCGCAGGCCGGTCAACCGACGAGCGCCCCGGCGGCGTCCGCACCGAGCGATCCGCCGGCCTCGGGCCTGAGCGGCCTGGTCGCTCCCGCCGCGGGCGCCCCGGCTGTGCCGGGACCGCAGGCATCCCCGGCTGGGCCGGGAACGCCGGCACCATCGGCTGCGCCGGGCGGCCCGGCCCCCGCGTCCCCGCCGGCCCCGGGCGTGTCGGCGGCTGAAAGCGCGTTCCGCAGGCCCACGCCGGCAGCACGCACCCGGCCCCCGCTCGAGCCGCCCCAGATGGGCCAGATGAACCGCCCCGTCGGTGGCGGGGATTCCCCGGCACCGACGGCAGCACCGCAAACCGCCCCCACCACCTCGGGGGGCCTGGGCCAGCCACCATCCGCCCCGTCGGGTCTGGGTCAGGCGGGCGTCGCCCCGTCGGGTCCGGGCCAGGTGGGCGCTGCCCCGTCGGGTTTGGGTCAGGTGGGCGCTGCTCCGTCGGGTCCGGGCCAGGTGGGCGCTGCCCCGACGGGTTTGGGTCAGGTGGGCGCTGCTCCGTCGGGTCCGGGCCAGGTGGGCGCTGCTCCGTCGGGTCCGGGTCAAGAAGGCGCCGCCTCGTCGGGCCTGGGCCGGCAAACAACGGCGCCGTCGGGTCTCGGTCGGCCGGGGGCCGCAGCGTCGGGTCTGGGTCACGCGGGCGCTGCTCCGTCGGGTTTGGGTCAGGCGGGCGCTGCTCCGTCGGGTTTGGGTCAGGCGGGCGCTGCTCCGTCGGGTCTGCGGCAGCCGGGTGCGGCGCCGTCCGGGCTGGGGCAGCAAGCGGGCGCCGCGTCCGGTCCGGGGCAGCAGGGTGCGCCGGCGCGGGTGGGGCAGGCCTCATCGCGGCCGAATCGGCCTCCGCTGGAGCCGCCGGACATGGGGCAGCACAATCCTCGGGCCGAGGGTGGGGCTGCTGAGCCGGCGGCGTCGCCGTCCGGGCTTCCGCAGCGACCGTCCGCGGAAGGTGACGCTCCCCGGGCGCTTCCGGCGTGGGAGGCGCCGAAGGACGAGGGGGACGCGCCGAGCGGACTTCCGTCGCGTCCGCAGCAGTGAGTCGTGGGCCGGGTGGGGGTGGCATCACCCTGTGGTACGACACGAAAGCGCCTCCGTGTGACAAAGGGCTGTGCTCACCGTGCGTGGACGTACACTGGCCGTCACGATTCTGGTCGATGTGTTTTGGCTCGGTGTGTCCGGGGCAGTAGCGTCGGCGGAAGACGGATGACTCGGGCGGGCACGGGGGTCCTCCGCCGGATATCGCTGCATCGGACATTCCCGAAGCGGCCCTTCCAGCCGGGAGGGGCTGCCTTGGGAGCGCGCCAGGTCGAGGGGGATCAGCATGCCCGCGCAGGAGGAGACGCATACTCGCGTACTGGAGGATCTGGACGCCGCCGCGACCGATTACGCGACGCGGATGGCCACCGCCTCCGACGCCGAGCGCGCCGTTCTGCGCGATGAGCTGACCCGTACCTGTCTGCCCTTCGCCGGGCGGATGGCCCGCCGATACCGTGGTCGCGGGGAGTCGCTGGAGGACCTCGAGCAGGTCGCGCGGCTGGGTCTCGTCAAGGCCATCGACCGGTACGACCCCGAGCGCGGTTCCTTCACGGCGTACGCGGTCATCACGATCTCCGGTGAGATCAAGCGGCACTTCCGGGACCGGACCTGGGGGGTTCATGTGCCCCGGCGCATCCAGGACCTGAGCTTGGAGGTCGGGCACGCCTCGATGGTTCTGACCACCGAGCTGTCGCGTACGCCCACCCCGTCGGAACTGGCCGAGCGCCTGAAGGTCAGCGAGGCGGCGGTCATGGAGGCGCTCGAGTCCGCGGCCGGTTACTCACCCTCGTCGCTGAACGCGCCGGCCGGCGGGGACGGCGCCGCGGAGTTCGGGGATCTGCTCGGCGACCACGACGGCGATCTGGAGATGGTCGACGACAAGCTCACCGTCGCCGGTCTGCTGCTGCGCCTGCCCGTGCGCGAGCGGCGGATGCTGGCGATGCGGTTCTACGGCAACCGGACCCAGGCGGAGATCGCCGCCGAGCTCGGCATCTCGCAGATGCACGTCTCGCGGCTGCTGAGCCGGTCGCTCAGCTGGCTGCGGGAGGCGATGCTCAGCGACACGCTGCCGCGCTGGGAGGGCGCGAACGGGCCCGCCGACATGCACGGCATGCAGATCGATGTGCAGCGCGGCGGCGGCGTGCTCACCGTACGGGTGCAGGGCGAGGTCGACCGTGACACCGCTGAGCGGCTGCGGACCTCCCTGCGGCACGCGATCTGCTCGGCGGGCGGCGACCGGCTGGTGATCGACCTGGCCGGCGTGCCCCTCGTCGACGCGGCGGGCGTAGCCGTGCTGCTGGATGCCGCATCCGCGGCGGCGGTCGCGGAGGCCCAGCTGACGCTCACCGGTGCGCAGCCGTACGTCGCCCGCATCCTCGGGGTGTCGGGCCTGCAGAACCTGCTCGACGGCGGCGAGCGCTGAGCGCGGTTCAGCGCTTGATCAGCGAGGCCCAGACCACTTTGCCGCCCTCGCAGGGCAGCCATCCCCACGAGTGCGCGCTCGCCTTCACCAGAAGCAGCCCCCGTCCGCTCGTCGCGGAGGGTTCGGTCGGGCGGACCTCCGGCGGCTCGGCCGCACCGTCGCGGACGGCGATGTGTACGTACCGGCGGCGCAAGGTCATCCGCAGGACCATCATCGTGTGCGCGTGGTCGACGACGTTGCTGACGAATTCACTGGCGATCAGGCTGGCCGGCGCGATCAGATGTGGCAGCTCCCAGCGCAGGCACGCGTCGGTGGCCACGTTGCGCGCCTGCCGCGCGGCACCGTTCACCGGCAGCAACTCGTCGGTGATGGCGGGCAGGACCCGGCGGTCGTCGGCGAGTACGGTGCGAGCTGCGTCGACGGAATCGGCGAGCGGTAGCCTCTCGTAGGCCGGCAGGGTCAGAGCGCGCCGAACCTCGGGTCGTGGGGCGCACAGCAGCACCGGGATACCCGGCCAGCGGGCGGCCTGCCGGACCACCGAGGAGAAGACCGCGAGGGCGAGCGGCTCCGGGACGGACAACTTCGCGACATTCAGCAGCAGAGCGTCAGGCTGTTCGGCGAGGCACTTCATCAGCCGCTGACGCACCACGGCGACGTCGGACATGTCGAGCCGGCCGGCCAGCCCGACGAGCAGCCGCCCGTCGTCGGCCGTCACCTGCGTCTCGACACTCACGCCGGTCCCTCTCTGCCCAGTGAAGCCTCCGGATACCCGCCGCGCCGGAGGTGAAACCGTCAAGCCTCGTTGGTCTCCATCAGGATGATGGCGCCTTCGGTGGCGGGTCCGTCGACCTCGCTCCGCAGCGGCGCACACGCGACCCGGACGAGAACCGTGCGTCCCCGCCGGTTGACCGCGTCGAGCGACACCTCGCTGGAGACGCCGCCCTCGACCAGCGATCCCCGCAGCATCGGCCGGAGCTTCTCGAACGGCAACCCGATGTCGAGATTCAGGAAGTGCTGCCCGACGACTTCCCCGGCGCGCAGGCCCCAGAGGTCCTCCGCCCGCTTGTTCCACATCCGGATGCGCAGGTCGCGGTCCACGACGGCGACCCCGGCACGCAGGCTGGTCAGCACCGTCTCCAGGAACGCGTTCGCGTCGTCGAGCTGCGCGGAGCTGACCCGCAGCTGATCGTTGATGCTCTGCAGCTCGTCGTTGGTGGACTGGAGCTCTTCGTTCATCGTCTCCAGCTCCTCGTTCGTGGACTGGAGCTCCTCGTTGGTGGTCTCCAGCTCCTCGACCGTCGACTGGAGCTCCTCGTTGGTGGTCTCCAGCTCCTCGTTCGTGGACTGAAGTTCCTCGTACGCGGCTTCGAGCTGCTGGTTGGCGTGCTCGAGATCGTCCCGCAGGCGGCGCGCCGACGTGACGTCCTGGAAGGTCAAGTTCACGCCCAGCAGGCTGCCGTCGCCGCCCGTGAGCGGGCTGACTTCCACCTCGAGGTGCGTGACGTCGCCGTTGCGTCCGTACTCGACGTCGCCGACCCGCAGCGTGCGCCGCTCGAGCTGAGCCTGCTCGATGTAGCGGCGTAGTTCCACCGGCCGGTACGACAGATCGAGATCGCGGAACGGCCGTCCGATGTCCCGGGAGCTGACGCCGAACAGCTTTTCCAGGCTGCGGTTGGTCAGCGCGACCAGGCCGTCGGAGGTGAGGCCGAGCTGCGCGACCGGGCTGGCGGCGAAGGCCACGTCGCGCAGCTCGTCGAGGCCCACGACGGCGCCGCTGTTGTTCGCGACCGGCCCCGTGAAGACCGGACCTGCGATCGTCGTGAGGCGGGGGACACGGCGGAACACCCGGCGCTTGAGATCGATGGGCGTGAACAGGGTGCCGTGGCTGAGCAGCATCTCGGCTTTGCCGAGGAACAGCACGCCGCCGTCCGAGAGGGCGAAGTGGAACCGCGACAGGATCTTCGCCTGCGTCTCGGCGTTGAAGTACATCAGCGTGTTGCGGCAGGTCAGCAGGTCGATCCGGGAGATCGGGGCGTCCTGCACGAGGTCGTTGCGCCCGAAGATCACCGAGCGTCGCAGGTCCTTGCGGAAGACGAAGCGGTTGCCGGCCGGCTCGAAGTACTTGGCGGCGAGCTCCGGGGGCACGGCTTGCATCTCGCGTTCGCCGTACGACGCCTGCCGGGCCTCGGCGAGCTGCTCCTCGTCCACGTCGGTCGCGTAGATCTTCACCCGGTCCCGGAAGGCGTCGACGCCCAGGATCTCCGCGAGCGTGATCGCCAGCGTGTACGCCTCCTCCCCGGAGGCGCACCCGGCGGACCACACCCGGATGGGCGAGTCGGCGGCCCGGGTGGCCACCAGGGACTCGAGCACCTCGGAGCGCAGGTACTCCCAGGAGTCGGAGTCCCGGAAGAAGCCCGTGACGTTGATCAGGATGGTGTTGAAGAGCGAGGTGAACTCTTCCGGATGGACCTGCAGGAAGTCGAGGTACTCCGGGAAGTCGGCCGCCTCCACCTGGGACATGCGCCGGTTCACCCGGCGTATGAGGCTGGACCGCTTGTAGCCCGTGAAGTCGAAGCCGCGCGATTCCTTGAGGTAGACGAGCAGGGCTTCGAAGTCCGGGTCGATCGGGTTCACGCGCAGACCGTATCGCAACCGGTCAGCCCGGTCAGGACGACGGCGCCGGGTTGTGCGGCGGGGCCGAGGAGCCGAGCTGCTCGATCAGCCGGCGGATCGCCGCGCCGGCCTCCTCGGCGTCACGGGCCATGTGGCGATACCGGTCGACGCTCACCGAACGTGTGGGACCGGCGGCAGCCATCCGCCGGCCCAGCGCCGACTTCTCCTCCAGCGCACGCAATGCCATCCACAAGGCTCCTTCCAGGGCGATGGCCTGTTCGTCCAGGAGACTCTCCGGCGACCACGCGTGCCCGACCCGGCAGCGGTAGCGGGGCACCGGCCGGTCGCCGATCTGGAACAGGCTCCCCCCGCACGACGGACAGCCGAAGCCGGCCGGATCGGCGCTGAACTCGTCCGTGGTCATCGGTCCCAGCTCCGAGATGGCGACTTCGGCATCCAGCAGGTCGTCCTTGGCAGGGGCGGGGCGTTCGGGCAGATCCATGGCGGTGATCCCGGCGATGAGGCCGCCCATCTTGGCGGCGGGCACGATGTGGTCGGGTGTCACGTGGGCCATCGCCGCACGGGGCATCCAGGGGTAGAGCGCGTCGTCCGGGTCCTGCACGACCGTCGTTCCTCCCCGCCCGGCGATGCTGGTCAGCCCGGCGGCCCCGTCGTCACGGGCGCCCGAGAGCACGATGCCGACGGCGCGTTCCGCGAACGCCCGGGCCACGGAGCGGAAGAGGGGATCGACCGCGGGACGGTGACCGTTCTCCGCGGGGCCGCGGGTGAGCCGGAGACGGCCGTCGAGGACGAGCAGGTGATGGTCGTTGGGGGCCACATAGATCCGGCCGGGGCGCAGTTCTTCGCCGTCGACGGCGGACGCCGCGGGTAGCGGGCCGCTTCGCGACAGGATGGCGGGCATGGCGCTGGGCCCTTCGCGGGGCACGTGGAGGACGACGAGGATCACGCCGGGGTAGTCCGGGGGAAGCCCGGCGACGAGGGCCCGCAGGGCCTCGACGCCGCCGGCGGAGGCTCCGACGGCGACCACATCGCGGTGTTGAGCCGTCACGCCGCTCCCGTCGTGAGTCTCGTCCAGACCACCTTACCGTCGGAGACCGGAAGCACACCCCAGGCGTCGGTGAGTTCACGGACGAGATGCAGGCCGCGGCCGCCCGCGTCGGAGAAGGCCGGATCCTTGGGCCGCGGCAGCCGCCGGCTGCCGTCGCGCACCGTCAGGTAGAGCAACCCGTCACGCAGGCCAAGGGTGAGTTCCATCGTCGTGTGGGCGTGGCGTACGACGTTCGCCACCAGCTCGGTCGCCACCAGCCCCACCGTGGCGGCGAGCTCCCTGACCTGCCAGGTGGTGCACGCCTGGGACACGAGCTGGCGGACCTGGCGGCATGCGTCGGGCACCGGGCGCAGCCGTACGCGGATCCGGCGCGGCTCCGGCCCGTCCCGCCGCTCGGCCTCGGCCAGCGCCTTCTCGCAGCTCTCCTCGGTGCTCAGGGCGTGGCAGCCGGGCCAGTCGCGGATCGTCCGGGCGGTCTCGCGCTCCGCCCCGCACAGCACCACCGGTACGGCGGGCCACTCGGCCGTCCGGCAGATGATCGAGCTGAGCACGTCCAGGGCGCCGGGATCGGCGACCTCGAGCTCGCTGACGTCCACCAGCAGCGACTCCGGCTGGGCCGACAAGCTGCGCGCGACGGCGTGCTCCAGGGCGTCGCCGGTCATCGTGTCGAGCACTCCGCTGACCCGCAGGACGGCTACCGGGAGGTCCTGCTCCGGGCGGCAGACGAGCTGGCTCGACATGGGCCCCCTTTGTTGCCGTCGCGTCGTGTCCGTCACGTCGTTCGCATCCTTTGCCCGCCGAAATACCGCGGCAAACGCACGCGGACGCGGGGACCGGGACCGCCGACCGCCGGTTACGCTCTCCGACATGGACGCCAGGGGAGTGGGATTGCGCGCCCTCCTGCCCTACCTGCGCCGATACCGCCTCACCCTGGCCGCCGTGGCGGTGCTGTCCCTGGCCGGCGCCGCCGCCGCGCTGGTGCAGCCGCTCCTGGTGCGTACGGTGCTCGACGACATCTCAGCGCGCCGACCGGCCGGCGCGGCGGTGGCCCTGCTCGTGGCGCTGCTGCTCACCGGGGCGGCGCTCGGCGGCATCCGCGACTTCCTGCTGCAGCGCACGGCCGAGGGCGTCGTCCTGACCACCCGGCGGCGGCTGGCGTCCCACCTGCTGCGCCTGCCGATCCCCGAGTACGACGCCCGGCGCACCGGCGATCTCCTCTCCCGCGTCGGCGCCGACACCACCCTGCTGCGCGCGGTCGTGACGTCCGGCCTGCTGGAGGTCGTGACCGGCGTGGTGATGGTGGCCGGCGCGACCGTCGCCATGGCCGTGCTCGACCCGCTGCTGCTGGGCGTCGCCGTGGCGGGCCTCGCGGCCGGCCTGGGCGTGGCGGTCACCGCTTCCCGCCGGGTACGCGGCCTCTCCCGCGAGGCGCAGGCACGGCTCGGCGAGATGACCTCGGCGGTGGAGCGGTCGATCTCGGCCGTCCGCACCATCCGGGCCGGCGGCGCCGAGGACCGCGAGGCCGCGATCGTCGGGCGCAGCGCGGCGGAGGCGTACGCGGCCGGCCTGCGCGTGGCCCGCCTCGAGGCGCTGATCGGCCCGGCGGCGACCGCAGCGACCCAGGGCGCGTTCCTGCTGGTGCTGGGGGTGGGCGGGGCCCGGGTGGCGGCCGGGGCGCTCACGGTCGGTGACCTGGTGGCGTTCATTCTGTTCCTCTTCTTCCTGGTGCTGCCGCTGGGCCAGGCGCTGCACGCGTACACCCGGCTGCAGACGGGGCTGGGCGCGCTGCAGCGCATCGAGGAGGTGCTCGCGCTGCCGGTGGAGACGGCCGACGACGCGACGACCGGACCGGCTCCGGTCCTGGACGCGGACGCCCTCGCGTTCGAGCACGTCACGTTCGCCTATCCGGGCGGCGGGGAGGTGCTGCACGACGTGAGCTTCACCGTCCCGCGCGGGTCCCGGGTCGCCCTGGTCGGGCCCTCGGGCGCGGGCAAGTCCACGATCCTGGCCCTCGTCGAGCGCTTCTACGAGAGCACCGCCGGGACGATCCGCGTGGACGGCGCAGACCTGCGCGAGCTGCCTCGGCGGGCGCTGCGCAGCCGGCTCGGCTACGTCGAGCAGGAGGCGCCCGTCCTGGCCGGCACGCTGCGCGAGAACCTCCTGCTCACCGCCCCGGACGCCGACGACGCCCGGCTGCTGCGCGCCCTGGACGAGGTCAATCTGGGTGCTCTGGCGACCCGTACGCCGCAGGGCCTGGACGTGCAGGTCGGCGAGGGCGGTGTGCTGCTGTCCGGCGGCGAGCGGCAGCGCCTCGCGATCGCCCGGGCGCTGCTGGCCGACGCGCCGATCCTGCTGCTCGACGAGCCCACCAGCAATCTCGACGCGCGCAACGAGGCGGCCCTGCGCGAGGCGATCGGGAACGCCGCGGTGCGCCGTACGCTGGTCGTCGTCGCGCACCGGCTGTCCACGGTGATCGACAGCGACCGCATCGTCGTGCTGGAGGCGGGCCGGGTCGTCGCCCAGGGGACCCACGCCGAGCTCGTCGGGACCAGCCCGCTCTACCGGGAGCTCGCGGCGCACCAATTGCTGGTTGCGTGAACCGCGCGGGAGTCGGCACCCCGCTCGCAGGAAAGTGAAGTACCGTAACGCGCCATGGGTGTGTCTCAGCGGCTGAAGAGCCGGTTCCGCAAGTTTCTGCAGCGTCCGGGCACCACGGTCGATCTCGGGCCGTTGGAGAAGCGGCTGCCGGCGATCGAGGCCCGTGAGGAAGCCCTGCGCGAGCTCGACGACGAGGCGCTGACCGCCGCGGCCGGCGAGGCCACCAGCTACGAGGAGCTGTGTGCCGTCGGGCGTGAGGCCGCGCGGCGTGCCCTGGAGCAGCGGCCGTACGACGTCCAGCTGGTCGGCGCGATGGCGCTGCTGTCCGGCAAGGTCGCCGAGATGGCCACCGGTGAGGGCAAGACGCTCACCGCGACGATCGCCGCGTACGGGCACGTCCGCCTCGGCAACGGCCCGGTCCACGTGCTCACGGTCAACGACTACCTGGCCCGCCGCGACGCTACCTGGATGGAACCCGTCTACAAGCTGCTGGGCCTGACCGTCGGCTGGGTCACCGAGGCATCCACGCCCGAGGAGCGCCGGGAGGCGTACGCCGCCGACGTCACGTACGTCTCGGTCAGCGAGGCCGGCTTCGACTACCTGCGCGACCAGCTCGTCACCGATGTCGAGGACCGGGTGCAGCGCGAGCTCGCCACCGCGATCGTGGACGAGGCCGACTCGATCCTGATCGACGAGGCCCGCGTACCGATGGTGCTCGCCGGCAGCATCGCCACCGAGAGCGACCCGGTCCACGAGGCCGCCGAGCTGGTCCGCGACCTGCGGGCGGGCAAGCACTTCGAGGTCGCCGAGGACGGCCGCAGCGTCGCCTTCACCGACGCCGGCCTGAAGGCCCTCGAGGAGAAGATGGGCATCGACCTCTACGCGGACGAGCACGTCGGCCAGCTCTCGGCGGTCAACGTGGCGCTGCACGCCCGGGCCCTGCTGCGCCGCGACGTGGACTACATCGTCCGCGACGGCACGGTGGAGCTGATCGACGAGATGCGTGGCCGGGTCGCGCAGCGCCGCCGCTGGCCCGACGGGCTGCAGGCGGCCGTGGAGGCCAAGGAGGGGCTGCACGCCACCGCCGAGGGCGAGGTCCTCGACACGATCACCGTGCAGGCGTACATCGCGCTCTACAAGACGGTCTGCGGCATGACGGCGACCGCCGTGCACGTCGGTGAGCAGCTGCGCGAGTATTTCAAGCTCGAGGTCGCGGTCATCCCGTCGAACACCCCGAACATCCGCGAGGACGAGCCGGACCGCATCTACTCGGCGCACGACATGCGCGACGAGGCGCTGGTCGAGGAGATCAAGCTGGCGCACGAGAAGGGCCGGCCGGTGCTCATCGGCACCCTCGACGTGAAGGCCTCCGAGCTGCTGGCCAAGCAGCTCGCCGCGGCCGGCGTCCCGTCGGTCGTGCTGAACGCCAAGAACGACGACGAGGAAGCCGCCATCATCAAGGAGGCGGGCGCGCTCGGCGCGGTCACCGTCTCCACCCAGATGGCCGGCCGCGGCGTCGACATCCGCCTGGGCGGCAGCGACGAGAAGGACCGCGACAAGGTCGTGGAGCTGGGCGGCCTCTACGTGATCGGCAGCGGCCGGCACGACAGCCGCCGCGTCGACGACCAGCTGCGCGGCCGCGCCGGCCGGCAGGGCGACCCGGGCGGCTCGGTGTTCTTCGTCAGCCTCGAGGATGACCTGATCACCCGGCACGCCGGCGACGTCCTGCCGTCGTCGCCCCGGATGGACATGGACGGCGTCGTCCACGACGACCAGGCGGAGTACGCCGTCGAGCACGCTCAGCGTGTCGCCGAGGGCGTCAACCACGAGATCCACCGCAACACCTGGCGCTACAGCGTGGTGATCGAGCAGCAGCGCCTCGCCCTCGCCGAGCGGCGCGAGCGGCTGCTGACCTCCGAGGTCGCGGCGATCATGCTGCTGGAGAAGTCGCCGGACAAGGCCAAGGAGCTCGACGAGGACGTGCTCTCCGACGCGGCCCGCTCGATCGCGCTCTACCACCTGGACCGGCTGTGGGCCGAGCACCTGGCCGAGCTCTCCGAGGTCCGCGAGGGCGTGCACCTGCGGGCCCTGGGCAAGCTGGACCCGCTCGACGAGTTCCACCGCGCGGCCGTGCCGGCCTTCCAGAAGGTCTTCACGGAGATCGAGCGCCGCACCATCGAGACGTTCGAGGAGACCGACTTCAGCGAGGGCTGGCAGCCGGAGCGCGCGGAGCTGGTCCGTCCGAGCGCGACGTGGACGTACCTGGTGCACGACAACCCGTTCGGCTCGGAGCTCGACCGCCTCATCGCCGCGGTGGGCCGCCGCCTGATCTCCGGGGGCAACAGCTAACGGTCGTGCGGTTCGCCCGCGTGGTGGGCGGCGAGGATGTCGCCGCCGAACTCGCCGCGCGGGCGCCGCAGCACCGTGTGCGCGTGGTTGCCGTCGTCGGTCGTGTTGTCGTACTCGATGACGAGGTCGTCGGCCTGGATCCGGTAGTAGTGCCGGGTCCCCGGCTGCGGTGGCCCCTCCCACGCGAAGTGCACGTCGCCGCCCGCCGGGTCCAGTGCCGCCGCGAGCTCGTCGGGCAGCCTGCCCAGATAGAGGGCGACCAGCTGGTCGAGCAGTGCACGCTCACCGGGCCGCAGATCCGCCCGTGCCACGCCGGGCGGTGCGATCGGCTCGCTCCGGGGGTGGGTCGCCGTGCGGATATCGTACGGCGCCACGTCCGCCACAACCGCAGCACGGCGTGCCCCCGCCGACAGCGAGAGCAGCAGCTCCCGTCCCAGGTCCTCCTCGACCCCGAGGGGCCGCAGCACGGGCCGCCCGAGCGCGTCCACCCGGGCCGGGTTGGCGCCCAGGAACACCGGTGCGGGGGAGACGCGACCGTGCGCGACGGTCATGCTGACCGACAGGTGGTGGCCCTCGAAGCGCCACGCCCACGCGTCGTCGCCGGGTGAGCCGAACACGATGACCCGGTAGTCCTCGCTGTGCCGCCCGCGCCGCCCGCCCTCACGCCGGTCCAGCACCTCCTCCAGGGCGACGACCGCCATCGCCTGGGCGAACGCCGCCGGGCTCAGCGCGGTCGCCAGCAGCCGGTGTGCCGCCTTGCGCGGCTCGGGGGTGAGGTCCACGAGCGACAGGCCGGGGCGGGGCTGCGGCCTGTACTCGATCCAGCGCCGGTGCCGGTCCCCGAACGCGACCCCCGCCTCGGGGTGGGCCGCCAGCAGCTGCGCCGCGGCCGCGCTCATGTCGGCGGCGAGGGTCATGTCACTCGCCGCGCAGCAGGGCGGTCATCTCGGGCAGGTCGAAGAACTCGGCCGTCTCGCGGGCGCTGGGCTTGCCGTCGTCCGGGTTCGCCCCGGCGGCGAGCAGCAGCCGTACCGTCTCGGGATTCTTGCGGAAGACCGCGGCCGCGAGTGCCGTCTGCCCGCGGTCGTTGACCCGGGCCGGGTCGGCGCCGTGCTCGAGCAGCGTGGCGACGACCGGGGGATGGTTGTGGTACGCGCCGAGGATGAGCAGCGTGTCGCCCTTGTCGTTGGTCAGGTTCGCCGGCAGGCCCTGCGCCAGGTGGTCCGCGAGCTCACCGGCGCCGCCGGAGCGCGCAAGATCGAACACCCGGTGCGCGAACGCGATCGTTTCGGCGTCCAATTCCTCGGCCATGCAGGCAAGACTACGGTGCTAATGTGCCCTGCATTCTGTGAGGGGGTCAGGGGTGTCCGACGGGGTCTACGCCGGCCGCGCCGGTGAGGACGGCGCACGCAACCAGGGCTGGCTGCTCGGCCATTTCATGCCTCCGGGCCAGCTGCTGCACAGCGAAACCGTCGAGGTGAAGTGGGGTGTGCACCCGCCGGGCGAGCGCCGCGCCGCGTGGGCCACCCGGGAGACCCGTACGGCGCTGCTGGTGCTGATCCGCGGCAGCTTCAACATCGAACTGCGCGATCGCACAGTGGTCCTGCGCGAACCGGGCGACTACGTCGTCTGGGGTCCCGGCCACGATCATTCCTGGCAGGCCGGCGACCGGGAGACGGTGGTGCTGACCGTGCGCTGGCCGTCGGTGCCGGGCTGGCGCCTACCCCCCGCTTCACCACGGGAAACCGCCCTTTATTCACAACTGCAGGAAACGGATGCCCCCCGTTAACCTGCGTGACGGTAATCGCATTGTCGGTGCGGGAAAACACGATGCATCGCCCGGTTATGGAACGAGTTTCCCACAGTGTGGTTGCCGCCTTGACCCATCGGGCGGGATCCCGGAAATATCGACCGCGGTTTAAGCATGCATTAATTCGATCGCCGTTGTGACGCACGGCGTTTCCATTCTTTGACGCGGGAGGCTTCATGCCGGTCACCGCCCTGCCGGGGCGTACGGGACGACATGCGACGGGGTCGAGCCGGGTGGCTTCGATCCGGCGCGCCGCGGCACCCCCGGCGCCGGCGGCCGCCCTCACGGTCACGCTCAACATCCCGCTCACCGGCGACACCCTGCCTCCGCAGGCGCACCGGCTGCTCGACGCGCTCCGCGAGCTCGTCGAGGCGGGTCAGGGCTCGGTCGCCGTGGAGCAGCCGCAGTCCGAGCCCGAGCGGATCATCACCGAGCCGGCCCGCGAGGGCGGCGTCGAGGTCCGCCTGCTCACGGCCTCGCGCCAGGTGCTGCTCGACGGGGTGCTGCTGCCGCTCACCCGCCTCGAGTTCGACCTGCTCCTCTTCCTCGCCGAGCACCCGCGCCGGGTGTTCAGCCGCACCCAGCTCCTCAATGCCGTGTGGGGCTACGAGCACACGGGCGAGCGTACGGTCGACGTCCACGTGCGCCGGCTGCGCGTGAAGATGGGCTCGCACCTGCCGCTGATCACCACCGTCTACGGGGTCGGCTACCGGCTCTCCGACGAGGCCCGGATCGTCGTCCTGCCGCACGAGTAGGCAGGCCGGCGGCCCGGGCAGGCAGGCCGGCGGCCCGGGCTAGGCTTTTCGGGTGCGCGTACGTCCCGTCTCGACCGGCCTCCTGATCGAGGAGCTGGCCGACCGGTTCGCCGGGCGGCACCCCGGGCGGCGGCTGCGCGTCGCGATCGACGGACCGGCCGCCGCGGACCCGGCGGCCCTCGCCGGGGCTCTCGTCGCCCCGCTGCGGGCCCGCGGGCGCCCGGCGGTGCACGTGTCCACGACCGACTTCCTGCGCCCCGCCTCGCTGCGGCTGGAGTTCGGCCGGACCAATCCGGACTCGTTCTACGCCGGCTGGACCGACGAGCCCGGCCTGCGCCGCGAGGTGCTCGACCCGGCCGGCCCCGGCGGGAGCGGGCGCATCGTCACCCGCCTCCGGGACGTCGCCACCGACCGGGCCGCCCGGGAGCCCTACCGGGAGCTGCCGGCGGACGCCGTGGTGATCGTCAGCGGGCCCCTGCTGCTCGGCGCCGGGCTGCCCTTCGACGTGACGGTCCATCTCGCACTCTCGCCCGCGGCACTGGCCCGCCGTACGGGCCCCGACGAGCGCTGGACGCTGCCCGCGTTCGAGCGCTACGCCACCGAGGTGGATCCGGCCTCATTCGCCGACGTCGTGGTCCGCCTGGACGACCCCCGGCGGCCCGCGATCGTCGTCGAGCGTGAGTGAATTCGCCCTCACACCCCCTGTGACCTGCGACGCGAAAGCATGTTGGCGCAGTCCGTGGCGGTAACGAGCACTGACAGTTATGCTGCGGTTACTTTTTTGCGGGATCGGAGTTTCCGATCTTCGGCGGTGGGTACAAGCCGAGCCCCACGGTGGAACACCGGAGGGCCGGCGCGGGGGAGTCCACCGGCAGGGGCAGAGGGAAGGGCAGGGGGAGCACATGCTCGTCAACAGCGCGGTCATCACGGGTAAAGGTGCCGGCACCGCCAAGGCGCGTTCGACGCAGGAGATCGAGCAGATCCGGGCACTGCTGCAGTCGCGGTTCGACGACCTGAACGCCGAGTACGAGGAGGCCGTGGCGGAGAACCAGCGGCTGCGGCTGGTCGAGATCGGCGACGCCGCCGGCGACGACCAGGCGGACAGCGGGTCCAAGACCGCCGAGCGCGACGCGGCCACGTCGCTGCTGCGCACTCTGCTCGACCGGCGTACGCAGGCGGAGATCGCCATGCAGCGCCTCGAGGACGGCCTGTACGGCAACTGTGAGAACTGCTCGAACCCCATCCCGGTCGAGCGGCTCGAGGTGTTCCCGTCGGCCACCACGTGCGTGCACTGCAAGGCCAATCGCGAGCGTCGCGCCGGCTGAACCCCATGACGTCCCGGTCCGCCGCCCGTGCCAGGGCGGCGGACCGGCCGCATCGGGACTAGCTTGATCTCATGGGCGGGATCCAGGTGGGCACGGCGTCATGGACCGATCGGACGCTGCTCGATTCCGGCTGGTATCCGAGCACCGCCGACAATCCGGAGAAGCGCCTCGCGTACTACGCGAAGCAGTTCCCGGTGGTGGAGGTCGATGCCACCTATTACGGGCCGCCGGCCGAGCAGACCACGAAGCTGTGGGCCGAACGCACACCGAGCGGTTTCACTTTCAACATCAAAGCTTTCAGCCTGCTGACCGGCCACCCGACCAAGGTGTCCGCGATCTACAAGGATCTGCGCCCGGAGACCGACAAGAAGAACGTTTATCCCGACGACCTGCCGCCGCAGGCGTACGAGGAGATCTGGACCCGATTCCTGTCGGCGCTGGACCCCCTCGTGGCGGCGGGCAAACTGGGCGCGCTGCTGTTCCAGTTCCCGCCGTGGTGGGGCATCCGCCGCTCGAACAAGGACTACCTGCGCGAGGTCGCCGCCCGGTGCAAACCGCTCCGGCCGGTGTTCGAGTTCCGCAACGCGTCGTGGTTCGAGGGCGACAACGCCGAGGAGACCTTGGACTTCCTGCGCAAGTACGAGCTGCCGCTGGTGTGCGTGGACATGCCGCAGGGACACAGGTCCTCGGTGCCGCCGGTCGTGGCCGCCACGTCCGACCTCGCCGTGGTCCGTTTCCACGGCCACAGCGACAAGTGGACCAGCAAGGACATCCACGAGAAGTTCGGCTACGAGTATTCGCGCAAGGAGCTCCAGGAGTGGGCGCCGAAGCTGCGGGCCCTCGCCGACGAGACCACGACGACGCAGGTGTTCATGAACAACTGCTACTCCGACTACGCCCAGCGCAACGCGACCACGCTGATCGAGCTCCTGGACTGAACCGGAGCCGGCCTAGAGCTCGTCCCAGGGCACCTCGGCCCACGTCTCCGCGAGCAGCTTGACCAGCCGTGTGTCGGTGGCCGGCACCTCGTCGACGGAGGCGATGCCGCGCACCCCGTGCGAGTTCACCGCCGCCGCCCCGGGGAACGCCGTCAGGTCCGCCGCCGCGACCGGGCGCAGCGCCCACGGCGTACCGTTCATGGTCATCGCGATCTGCAGCAGCACCATGGTCACGCCCTTGAGGACCGGCGCCTGCGGCCACACCACCTGGTCGCCGTCCCACAGGGCCACGTTCCACGACGTACCCTCGCGGACCCTGCCGTCGCGGCCCACGAACAGCCGGTCGTCGAAGCCGGCCAGCCGGGCCTCGCGGTAGTGGTGATCGAGCATGAAGGTGCCGCGGTGCTTGTGCTCGGGCAGGTCCCGTTCGTAGGTCACCGTCTGCACCCGTAGCGGCGGTCCCGGCGGCTCCGGAGCGGGATCCGAGACCGAGACCAGCACGTCCGGCGGCCCCTCGTCGCCGCCGGGCCCCGGCACGAACGTCACCCGGACCGAGGCGTCGCGGGCCGGGCCCAGGGCGTGCCGCACGAGGGCGAGCAGGCGGTGCTCCTCCTCGACGCCGATCCGGTGACCGAACAGCTCCTCGGCGCCGTCGGCGAGCCGGGCCAGGTGCAGGGCGAGCCCGCGGACCCGGCCGTCGCGCACCTGGAAGGACGTGAAGTGGCCGTAGTTCAGCAGGAGGAGCCGGTGCAGCTCCGCGACGCCGGGCTCGCGCCCGTTCAGTTCGACGTCCATCGCGGCCAGCCTACGGGGTCCGGGTGACCTCGCAGCCGCGGCGGCGGGCCAGCGCGGCCATCGCGGCGGCGTCGGTGACGGCCGCGCCGCCCGGGTCGTTGTTGAAATAGACGTACGTCGGCAGCTCCGGCAGCCGGTCCAGCCACGTGGCCAGCGACGCCCGCCCGTAGTGCGGCCACGGGTTCGCCCGGCCCTCGTGCATCCGCAGGTAGGCGAAGTCCGCCGTCAGCCACAGCGGGGTCATCGGGCGTCCCTTGCGATCGGCCCAGGACAGCGCCGCGTTGTGCCGCTCGAGCACGTCGCGCACCTCGTCGGTCCACCAGCTGTCGTGCCGCGGCTCGACGGCCACCTTCACGTCCCGGGGGAAGAGCGAGAGGGTCTCCTCCAGGGCCGCCACGTCCACCTTGAGCGTCGGCGGCAGCTGGATCAGCACCGGCCCCAGCTTGTCGCCCAGGGCGTCGGCCCGGCCCAGGAAACGGGCGACCGGCTCGGCCGGCTCCTTCAGCCGCTTCACGTGGGTCAGGTAGCGGCTCATCTTCACGGCGAAGCAGAAGTCGTCCGGCGTCCGGGCCCGCCACTGGGCGAAGGTGTCGCGCTCGGGCAGCCGGTAGAAGGCGTTGTTGATCTCGACCGTGGCGAAGCACTCGGCGAATCTCTCCAGCCAGAGCCGCTGCGGAAGGCCCTCGGGATACAGGTACGGCCGGGTGTCGTCGCCGCCCTTCGGGGGACGCCAGTCCTTGTACTGCCAGCCCGAGGTACCCATCACCAGCACACCCGGGGACTCCCCAGATTAGGGGTGATCGAAACGGGGTACCGCGGTGTCTCCACCAACGAACGGGAGAACCATCATGCGACTCAGCGACGACGACATCACCGGCGGCAGCGGCGTCTCGGGCGAGGGCGTGGCCGACGGCGGCGCGAACGCGGGCGGCCAGGACGGTGGCGCGGACGGTGGCGCGGGCGAGGGCCCGGCGGACGGTGGCGCGAACCCGGCCGGCCACGACGGCGGCGCGGACGGTGGCGCGGGCGAGGGCCCGGCCGACGGCGGCGCGAACCCGGGCGGCGTGGACGGCGGCGCCGACGGTGGGGCCTCGGGCGAGGGCCCGGCGGACGGCGGCGCGAACCCCGGCGGTCACGACGGTGGCGCCGACGGCAGCGCGTCCTGAGGATCGGCGACGATGACGAACCCGACGCCGGACGGCACCGATGACCGTCCGGCCCTGACCCGGGTCGTCGCCGTCGACCCGGCCAAGTTCGCGGAGGCGTACTGGGGGCGCCAGCCCCTGCTCACCCGCGCCGACGAGCTGGCCGGGCCCGGCGGCTTCCGCGACCTGCTCTCCCCGGAGGCGGTCGACGAGCTGCTCAGCGAGCGCGGGCTGCGTACCCCGTTCCTGCGGGTGGCCGACAAGGGCGCGGTCCTGCCCGCGTCGGCGTTCACCGGCCCGGGCGGCGCCGGCGCCGAGATCGGCGACCAGGTCCTCGACGACAAGGCGCTGAAGCTCTACGCCGACGGCGCCACGCTCGTGCTGCAGGGCCTGCACCGCATCTGGCCCCCGCTGATCCGGTACGCGGGGCGCCTCGGGTCGGAACTCCGGCAGCCGCTGCAGGTGAACGCGTACCTGACGCCGGCGGGCAACCGGGGCTTCGCGACCCACTACGACACCCACGACGTCTTCGTCCTGCAGGTCGACGGGACCAAGCGCTGGCGCATCCACGAGCCGGTCCTGCCCGAGCCGCTCGAACGCCAGGCCTGGGGCGGCCGGGCCGACGAGGTCGGTGCCGTCGCCGAGGGCCCCGCCGCGCTCGACGTGGTGCTCGCGCCGGGCGACGCCCTGTACCTGCCGCGCGGCTGGCTGCACTCGGCCGAGGCGCAGGGGGAGCGGTCGCTGCACCTGACGTTCGGCGTACGCGCCCTGACCCGCTACGCCCTCGTGGAGGAGCTGCTCGGCCTCGCCGCCGAGGACCAGCGCCTGCGCGCCACCCTGCCGTACGGGATGGACGTCGCGGACGCCGGCCAGGTCGCCGCCGAGCTGACGGAGACGGTCGGCGCGCTGCGGGACTGGCTGCTCACCGCCGACCCGGCCGTGGTCGCCGAACGCCTGCGCGCCCGCGCCTGGCCCGCGAGCCGCCCCGCCCCGGTGCGCCCGCTGGCCCAGCTGGCGTACGCCGAAGGCCTGGCACCGGACAACCGGGTGACCGCCCGCGAGGGACTGCACTGGGATCTGCGCGACGACGGCCCCGAGCACGTCGTCCTGCGGCTGACCGGGCGTACCCTTCGCTTCCCCGCCTTCTGTGCCCCGGCGGTCCGCACGGCGCTGGACGGCCGTGCGCACCGGGTGGGCGACCTGCCCGGCCTCGACGACGACGCGGACCGCCTCGTCCTGGCCCGCCGCCTGCTGCGGGAGGCCGTCCTCGTCCCCGCCTGACCGGCACCGAGGGGTTTCAGCCGCCGGCGCCGTTGCGGACCGCGAGCAGGATCGCGACGGCGGTGATCAGGGCCGAGACCAGCACGGTCGCGACCGACGAGGCGTCGAGCGGCGTACCGCTGCGGTCCGCCACCCGCTTGGCCGTCACGACCGCCAGGATGGGGCCGAGCAGCGCGACGATCAGGGCCACCACCGGCAGGCCCACGGCCAGGTCACCGCCGCCCTCGCGGCCCGCCCAGCGCAGCAGCGACCACGCCGCCAGCCCCACCGCCCCGCCGAGCGCACCCAGCCCGGCGTAGAGCAGCGTGGCACCCTTCAGCGGCTTGGCCGGCGCCTTCCACGCCGCCGCGGCGGCCGCTTCCTGCAGATATTCCTCGGCGTCGCGGTCCCGCTGCCGGGGGACCGTCGGCTGGGGAGGCTGCCCGAAGCGCTCGGCGGCCCGGCCGGCCTTGTGCGAGAACTCCGCCCAGACGCCGGCGACCCGCGCGTCGACCTCCTCGAGCCCTCGCTGCGCCGCCCGGACCGCCGCCTGCGCCTGGCGGACCCGCTCGTCGGCGGCGCGTACCGCCTCGTCGGCCTCCCGGGCCCGGGTGTCGTGCCAGGTGTGCGCCTCGGCGCGGTGCGCCGCCGCCTCCTCGTCCAGGTTGGTCAGCTTGCGGACCACGCTGCGGTAGTCGGGGGTGCGGCGCTCTAGCACGCCGTCGGCCTCGGGAGCGGTCATGACGGTCCATAGGGGATGATCACCTCGGCGCCCCGGTGCACCGAGCGGTCGAAGTGCAGGGCACGCCACGGTCGTGGATACCACACCGGCGAGCCGTGCCCCGGGTAATACGGCGAGAGCTCGCTGCCGTGGACGTCCAGGGCCACCCACGAGCCGATGACATCGGTACGGGTGCCCTGCCCGCCGAGGGTGTCCCGCAGCAGCGCGGCGCCGCGCCACCAGCCGATCACGTGGACGCGCCGCTCCGGGCCCTGGCGCAGGATGCGGCGCAGCAGCTCGGCGGTGCGGCCGGGGGCGGCGTCCACGGCGTACAGGAAGAGGAAGAGCGGGCGGTCCGCGGCCGTGCCCTCGGTGGCGCGCGTGGCGGCATCCTCGAAGAGGAAGTCGACGGTGTCGCCGTCGAAGTAGCCGGTGTCCGAGGGCAGGACGCCCTTGAGCGCCTCCACCGCGGCGTTCGCGTCGCTGTCCAGGCAGGCCACCGCGAACTGGGCCGAGCCCGGCTCGAACTGGGCGGCCAGCGAGCGGGCGGCGGTGTGCAGGACGGCGCACGCCTCGTCCACGCGCGTACCCATGACGGCGATGTTGCGCCCCGGTGCCCGGCGCAGGACCGTGCGAGCGGAGCGGGCCTCGACGTCGATGGTCTCGCCGAGCAGCACGGTGGGCGCGGGCACCGCCTCCGCCGGCGCGAACCGCCGGAAGTCGGGGCTGTCGTCGAGGCGCGGGATGGCGTCACCGTCGAAGAGCCGGGGCGGCGGCAGATCCTGCGGGCGCCGCCGCCAGAGCCGGTGCTGCAGGTCGCTCCAGCGTTCCCGGTTGCCGGCGTCGGGCACCCGGACCACCCGGTTGGCCTCGGTGGCGCCCGAGTCGGCGTTGACCACCGCGTGGTAGCGCGGCAGGGCGTCGGCGGCGGTGTTGGTCTCGGCCAGCACCCGGCGGGCCCGCGGCAGCGCGATGCGCAGGGAGAACTGGGCGACCAGCGCCGGGCGGCCCCACAACGCCTCGATGCCGGACACGTCCTGGCTGGCCAGCACCAGGTGGATGCCCTGCGACCGGCCCCGGCGGGCGAGATCCTCGAGCAGGTCGACCGCCTCGGCGGCGACGGCGTCGCGGCCGGAGAGCAGCACCTGGAACTCGTCCACGACGGCCACGATCCGCGGCCAGGTGCCCTCCGCATCCTCGGCGCGCAGCTCGGCCAGGTTGGTCACCTCGTGCCGCTTCGCCGCGTCCGCCCGGCTGCGCAGCTCGGCGGCGAGGAACCGCAGCAGCGCCAGCCCGAACTCCCGGTCGGTGTTGACGTTCAGGCCGACCAGGCGCACGTGCGGCAGCCAGCTCGGGTCCCGGCGCCCCGGCGCGAACCGGGCGAAGGACACGCCCTCCTTGAAGTCGAGCAGGTAGAAGGCCAGCTCGGCGGGGGAGTAGCGGGCGGCGAGCGCGCCCATCCACGCATAGATGAGGTTGGTCTTGCCGGTGCCGGAGGGCCCGGCGATCAGCGCGTGCGGCGGGTAGTCGGAGAGCGTCACGTGCACCGGCGCGCCCTGAGGGCTGTCCCCGAGCGGGGCGGTCAGGGCCCGCGCCGAGCTCTCCTGCCATTCGCGCTCGGGCAGCAGGCTGTCCAGCGCGACGGGTGCGGGCCCGGCGGCGACCGCGTCCGCGATCTGCCGGCAGGTGCGCGTCACCACCGCGGGGGGCGGCCCCTGGTCCAGGCGTACGGGCAGGTCGCCGGTGCCGCCGAGGCGGGCGTCGTCGCCGGGCAGCGCGTCGACGATCTCGATGCCGGGGCCGGGTGCCACCGGCAGGTCCCGCACGATCAGGTGCACGCCGCAGGCCGCGCCCGTACGCAGCAGCCGGTCGAGCTGGCCGCGCTCGTGCCGGGACAGCTCGTCGGGGCGCCCGGCGCCGAGCAGGATCGCCACCCGCCATGGCTCGGGCCGGCGTCCCGTCGCGGCGGCGAGCTCGCGCAGCGACGAGTGTTCCCCGGCCAGGACGGTCTCGTTGATCCGGCGTACCTGGTCGACGAGCTCGTCGAGCAGGGCGCCGAGGCCGCCGGGGCCGACGAACTGCAGCACGCCGGCCGGGGCCAGCGGGGCGAAACCGGCCAGGCCGCCGCCCAGCTGCTCGGGGTCGTACCCGGTCAGCAGCACGCGGCCGGGCTCCACACTGCCCAGTGCCCGCAGCAACAGCCCGGCCACCACGTCGTCGCCGGTCGCCTCGTCGCCGCGGACCACGACGTGACCGCGGTCCAGCAGCGGCACCAGCGCGGGCACCTCCCCGTCGTACGGCAGCAGCAGCCGGCCGACGCGCAGCTCGGGGGCGGGCGCGGCGGAGCCGGCCGGGGTGGGCCGCCAGCGCGACCACGGCTGCCCGGCCGCGCCCGGGGCGGCGGCGAGGGCGGTCTCGGCGGCCGCGCCCGCCAGCTCGGCCAGGTCACGCTCGCGCTGTTCGTCGATCTCGCGCAGCCGCTTGTCGCGCTCGGTGGCGAGGCGCCGGCGGCGCTCACGGGCGGCGGCGACGATCCGGGTGTGCCGGGTGGTGGCGGCCTCCTGCTCGGCCCGGGCGGCCTCGAGGGCGTCCGTGGCGATCCCGAGCGCGTGCGACAGCGCGGCCCGGACCTCCACGACCTGCTGCGCGGTCGAGTCAGGCATCGGCGCCACGGTGCCGCAGCGGTTCCGGCGCGTCCGGGTGCAGCGTGGCCGGGTCGCGGCCGAGCCGGGCCAGCAGCACTCCGGTCAGGACGCTCGCCGTGACCGCCGAGTCCGCGGGGTGCGCGGGCGCCTCGGCCTTGGTCGGTGCCCGGCAGATGCGGGCGAGCAGCGTGTCCAGCACGGCCGGTGGGGTGCCGGGCAGCAGCGACTTGACCCGGCCGCTCGCCGCCGTGCGCAGTCGCTGCAGGTCCTCGGGGCGCGGCTCGTGGCCGAGCAGGTCGCCGGCGAGGCGGTGCAGGACCGGGTTGCTGGCCGCGGAGAGACCCAGGCCGGTCGCGGCGTTCACCCGGTGCAGGTCGCGGCCGAGCCGGGCCCGGTCGCCGGAGCGGACCCCGGCGGCGACCTGGCGCAGCAGCTCGGCGGTGTCGGCGGAGCGTCCGGGCGCGGCGGCGTTCTCCTGCGGCGGGGGCGGGGCCTCGCCGGTCAGCGCCGCGACGCGCTCCTGCCACCACTTGCCGAGCTTCTCGGGCGGCGGTGGCTGGTGCTCGTCGGCCGGGCCGGGCGCGGGGGCCTCCTCCGGCTTCAGCCCGGCCTTGTAGTCCGAGTCCGCCGGCGGGCCACCGGCCAGGCCCAGCACGGCGAGGTAAGCGGCGATCGCGTCCTGCGCGAGCCGGAGCGCGGCGGCGGCGTGCTCGGCATGCTCGGTGGCATTGCCCAGCTGCGGTACGCCCATCGGATCGACGGACGTCTGGCGTACCCAGTTGAGCAGGTCCGCGGCGCTGCGCAGCCGTTCCATGGCGACCGACACCAGGCCGGTGGGCAGCTCCTCCGACGTGGCCCGGAGCTGGGCGCCGAGTTCCTCGAGCAGTGACATCGCGTCAGAGCGTCGCCGTGTAGGTCTGCGCCTGCTCGACCGCCATCAGGGTCGCGCCCAGGCACTCCTCGAGCTGCTGATCGGCCTGGGCCAGGGACGCGTGGGCGGCGCCGACGGCGTCGTTGCCGGAGCCGTCGAGCGCGGCGGCCAGGCTCTGCTGCGCCTCGCCGAGCTTCTCCCGGGCCGCCTGGATGGCCGCCTGACCCTCGGTGACCTGCTGAAGAGCGGCGTCCACGGCCGCTCTGACCTCGGCGACGCTGGCCACGCGTGCAGCCTCCCGGTGAAATCGTCACGGTGTTACAGGCTCAGCTTAGTCGTCCCCGATGCGGCGGTCGTGCCCGCGTGCCCGTTTCAGCGTGGGACGCTGGTGGGGCCCCGTACCTCCGCACCGAGGGCGGTCACCCGGGCGCGCAGCCCCCGGTCGGCGGTCACCACCACGACCCGGCGGCCGGCGCCCTCGGCCGTCACCAGGGCCACGATCGCGTCGTCGCCGGAGCCGGTCGCGCGCTCCACGCGTACGCCCTCGGCCGGGGCCACGTCCCGGGCCCGGCCCTCGACGACCAGGACGACCTCCACCGGGCCGGGGAGATCGGCCAGCCCTTCCGCGGGCAGCGGGAGCAGCGCGTCGCGCAGGCGCGCGGTGGCTCCCGCCCGGTCGCGCCACCAACCGTCCGGCTTGGAGCCGACGACGTTGGCCGCGTCGACGACCAGCAGGGGAACAGCCTTGTCCCGCAGGGGAAGCAGCATGTAAGGAGGGTCTCACACCGGAATTGACCGATCGTTCAAGACGTTGTGCCGGGCGGATTTCGAGAAGGAGAGGAAGAGCATGCCCGGCGACTGGGACGACCTGTTCGCCCGCTTCTTCGGGGCGGCCGAGCCACGACGGTCCGCGCAGCGGATCGACATCACCAAGTACATGAGTGCCGACGCCCGTACGGCCCTGTCGGACGCCGCGCACCGGGCTGCCGCGGCGGCACCGGCCGGGGCGGCGACCGCGGACCTCGACACCGACCACCTCCTCTGGGGAGTGCTGCAGCAGGACGCGCAGCGAGCCCTGGTCCGCCGGGCCGGAGCCGACCCGGACGCGCTCCTCACCGAGCTGGGAGGCGGCGACCGCCCGTCCGGCGGCCCGCTGCCCGAGCGCCTCGCGCTGACCCCCGCGGCCAAGCGCGCCCTGCTCGACAGCCTGCAGATCTCGCGTGCCGTCGGAGCCTCCTATGTGGGCCCGGAGCACATCCTCATGGCCCTGGGGCTGAACCCGGACTCCACGGCCGGGCGGCTGCTCGCCGCCCGCATCGACCCGCGCACCCTGCAGCAGGCCGAGCCGCAGACCGCCGGCGGCCAGGGCGGCGCCGGCACGACCACGCCCACCCTCGAGCAGTACGGCGTGGACCTCACCGAACTGGCCCGGCGTGGCGAGATCGACCCGGTGATCGGCCGGGCGGACGAGATCGAGCAGGCCGTCGAGGTGCTGTCGCGGCGTACCAAGAACAATCCGGTGCTGATCGGGGAGGCCGGCGTCGGCAAGACCGCGGTGGTCGAGGGCCTGGCCCAGCGGATCGTCGACGGCGACGTCCCGCAGACCCTGGCCGGCAAGCGCGTCATCCAGCTCGATCTGGCCGGGCTGGTGGCGGGCACCCGCTACCGCGGCGACTTCGAGGAGCGCCTCCGCAAGGTCATCGACGAGATCCAGGAGAGCGGGGACGGCCTGATCGTCTTCCTCGACGAGATCCACACCCTGGTGGGCGCGGGCGGCGGTGGCGGCGACGGCACCGGCATGGACGCGAGCAACATGCTCAAGCCGGCGCTGGCCCGGGGCCGCCTGCGTGTGGTCGGCGCGACCACCCTGGACGAGTACCGCCGCTCCATCGAGAAGGACGCGGCGCTCGCCCGGCGCTTCCAGCCGGTGCTGATCGGCGAGCCGAGCGTCGAGGACACCGTGGCGATCCTGCGCGGGTTGCGGGACAACTACGAGGCGCACCACCAGGTCCGCATCACCGACGAGGCGCTCGACGCGGCCGCGCGGCTGTCCGATCGCTACATCGCGGACCGGTTCCTGCCGGACAAGGCCATCGACCTGATCGACCAGGCCGGAGCCCGGGTACGCCTGCGCGTGAAGACCCCCGCCGCCGACGTCCGCGAGCAGGAGCGCCGCCTCGAGCAGCTCACCCGCGACCGCGACCAGGCGGTGGCGGCGGAGAACTACGAGAAGGCGTCCCAGCTGCGCGACGAGATCCACGCGCTCAAGGAGCGGATGGAACGGGCGGGTGCCGAGGGTGACAGCGTGCCCCAGGTGACCCCCGAGGACGTCGCCGAGGTGGTCTCCCGGGCCACCGGGATCCCTGTCGCCCAGCTCACCGAGGAGGAGCGCGACCGGCTGCTGCGCCTCGAGGCCCACCTGCACGACCGGGTGGTCGGCCAGGAGGACGCGGTCGCGGCGGTCGCCGAGGCGGTCCGGCGCTCGCGCGCGGGGCTCGGGGACCCGGACCGGCCGGTGGGCAGCTTCCTGTTCCTCGGCCCGACCGGCGTCGGCAAGACCGAGCTGGCCCGCTCGCTCGCCGGGGCGCTGTTCGGCGACTCCGACCGGATGATCCGGCTGGACATGAGCGAGTTCCAGGAGCGGCACACCGTCTCGCGCCTGGTCGGCGCCCCGCCCGGCTACGTCGGCTACGACGAGGCGGGCCAGCTGACCGAGGCCGTGCGGCGGCGCCCGTACTCCGTGGTGCTCCTCGACGAGATCGAGAAGGCCCATCCGGATGTCTTCAACATCCTGCTGCAGGTGCTCGACGACGGGCGGCTGACCGACAGCCAGGGGCGGACCGTGAGCTTCCGGAACACCGTAGTGATCATGACCAGCAACCTCGGCTCGGAGATCATCACCGGCACGAAGCGTACGGTCGGCTTCGGCACCGGCGACAGTGGCCGGTCGGCCGAGGAGGAGCTGCGGGAGCGGCTCGAGCGGCGGCTGCGCGAGCAGCTGCGGCCCGAGTTCCTCAACCGGATCGACGAGATCATCGTGTTCCGGCAGCTCGAGACCGATCAGCTGCGGCGGATCACGGCGATGCTGCTCGAGGAGACCCGTCGCCGGCTGCACGCCCAGGACGTCACGCTGGATCTCACCCCGGCGGCGATCGACTGGCTGGCCGAGCGGGGCTTCCAGCCCGAGTACGGCGCCCGCCCGCTGCGCCGGACCATCCAGCGCGAGCTGGACAACCGCCTGTCGCGGATGCTGCTCAACGCCGATCTGGCCCCCGGCCGGACGGTACGCGTGGACGCGGACGGCGGGCAGCTCACCTTCGAGGTGGAGTCGCCCGCGCCGGCCGTCGCCTGACGAGGGATCGCAGAAGCCCCGGCGCCGAGGTGCCGGGGCTTCTGTCATGCCGTCGTGAGCTGCTGCGCGCCGAGCTGCGGATAGTCCTCCAGCCACTCGACGTAGAGCGGGTTGCGGGCGACGACCTCCTGGTAGGCCTCGCCCGCCATGCCGATCAGCCACGGCGCGACCCGGGCGGCCGGGCTGTCCGGGTGCCAGCCGAGCACCTGCCGCCAGCGCAGGGGCGCCCCCTGGATCGGCAGGTGCGTCAGGCCGGCCGGCGGGCGGAAGGTCGGCTGGCACAGCGCCAGCGCGAGTCCCGACTCGACCATGTCGACGCAGCCGCGGATGTCGGTCTCCAGCATCCGCTTCGGCGTGAAGCCGGCACGGGCGCACGACGCCGCGAAGCAGTCGCCGAAGCAGCCGTCGCCGGTGCCGGCCACCCACTGCTCGTCGGCCAGCTCCGCCAGGTCCACCTCGGTACCCTTCGCGGCGCGGTGGTCCTCCGGCATGAGCACGCACACCCCGTCGACGGCGATGGTCTGCCAGACGAGGCCGTACTCGGCGGAGGGAATGGCGTCGCCGCAGACGCCCACCTGGGCGAAGTCGAGCTTGCCCTCGACCACCATGGTGGCCAGTTCCTCCACGTAGTACGACGCGTGGGTGGAGATCTGCGCGTCCGGCTGGGCCTCGGAGAGCCGGTGCACCATGCCGCCGATGATCGGGCCGCCGATCGACCCGATCCGGTAGCGGCTCATGGTGTTGTCGGAGCCGGCACCGGCGAGCCGGGCCGCCTCGTCCTGCAGGCCCTTCATGGCGGGCAGCAGGACCCGGGCGCGGGAGAGCACCAGCTCGCCGAGGGCGGTGGGCCGGGCGCCGCGCCGGTCGCGTTCGAAGAGCGGGCCACCGAGGGTCCGCTCGATGCGTTGCAGCTGCGCAGTCAAAGCCGGCTGGGCGAGGCCGAGCTGCGAGGCCGCCTTCGTCACGCTGCCCGTCTCCGCGATGGCACAGACCACCTTGAGATGCCGCAGCTCCAGGTTCATAGCGTGACGGTAGGACGTTCGCGGGATATCGGCTAGACCTTCGGCCGATCAAAGATCGTCCTCTTGTGACAAACGGGTTAAACAAAAGGGCAGAAGCTGCTAACCCGTACGCTCGTACCGAAACGGTATGTGCGCCATCTATCACTATCAGTGAATTCAGAGGTCCCGCGGGTACGTGATCCGCCGGCCCACGACATCGCGGATCTTGTCCACGACGGCCACCGCCGGATCCACGACCTTGTTCCACGGCGGAGTCGCCGGGGTGCCGGGATGCGGCCGGGTCGGCGCCGCCTCCTCCGCCATCTCCACCCGGTTGCCGAGGCGGATCAGCTCCTCGGCCGAGGCCATGTGCACCAGCAGCGGCATCAGCTCGCCCGCGGCGGCGTCCGCGTGCCGCTGCAGCCGGCGGCGCACATCGGCGGCCCGCTCCGCCCGCTCGTCGTCGCCCGCGGCCTCCAGCAGCCGCAGCGCCTCGAGCAACGCCCGGTCCTCCGCGATCTCCCGGTCCGCCAGCTGCTCGCCGCCGGGCACGATGGCGCGCACGGCCGGATAGACGTACTGCTCCTCGGCGGACAGATGCCGCGAGAGGGCGGCGCTGACCACCTGGGCGATCGTCCGGCTGCGGCCGGCCCCGGTGCCGCGGGCATCGCCGTCGCGGGTTTCCGTGCCGCGGGCTTCGGTGCCGCGGGCTTCGGTGCCGCGGGCTTCGGTGCCGCGGGCTTCGGTGCCGCGGGCTTCGCCGTCGCGGGCTTCGGTGCCGCCGGGGAGCAGCTCGTCGCACAGGGCGAGCAGCTCCCGGTGTTCGCGGTCGACCACGTCGGCCACGTCGGGGCCGGTGGTCTCGCCGCCGACCGGCGGCAACGGGGGCAGGTGCACGGACACGGCCGGGTCATACCCGTACCTGATCTCCCCCCAAACGCCGGAAAGCCGAGCTGGTAAGAAGAGCGGATGGAACCAGCCCCCAGCGCTGCCGCCGACGAGGTCGTGGGCATCTGCCGCGACCTGCTCCGGATCGACACCAGCAACACCGGCGATCCGCGGACGACGGTCGGTGAGCGCGTCGCCGCCGAGTACGTGGCCGCCCAGCTGACCGAGGTCGGCATCGACGTCGAACTGCACGAGTCCGCGCCCAGGCGGGCCAACCTCGTCGCCCGCATCCCGGGCCGCGACCGCTCGCGCGGCGCCCTGCTCGTGCACGGGCACCTCGACGTCGTCCCGGCCGACGCGAGCGAGTGGTCGGTGCCGCCGTTCTCGGGCGAGGAGAAGGACGGCTACCTCTGGGGCCGCGGCGCCATCGACATGAAGGACTTCGACGCGATGATGCTCGCCGTCGTCCGCGACTGGCAGCGCACCGGCGTCGTACCGCCCCGCGACATCGTGCTGGCCTTCACCGCCGACGAGGAGGCGGGCATGGAGTACGGCTCGCAGTTCCTCGTCCGCGAGCACGCCGGCCTGTTCGAGGGCTGTACCGAGGCGATCGGCGAGGTCGGCGGGTTCTCGTACACGGTCAACGACGACCTGCGCCTCTACCTGGTCGAGACCGCCGAGAAGGGCATCGACTGGCTGCGCCTGCACGCGCGCGGCCGCCCGGGCCACGGCTCCTTCGTCCACGACGACAACGCGGTGACGGCGCTCGCCGAGGCCGTGGCCGCCGTCGGGCGGCACCGGTTCCCCATGGTGATCACCCCGACCGTGCGCGCGTTCCTGGAACAGGTCTCCGAGGCGCTGGGCATCGAGATCGACCCGGACGAGCCGGAACAGGCCATCGCCAAGCTCGGCCCTATCGCCGCCCTCATCGGCGCCACCGTGCGCAACACCGCCAACCCGACGCGGCTCGAAGCCGGCTACAAGGACAACGTCATCCCCGGCAAGGCGTCGGCGACCATCGACTGCCGTACCCTGCCCGGGCAGGCCGAGGCCTTCCTCGAGCAGCTGCGCGCCGTGATCGGCCCGGACATCGAGATCGAGCACCTGCAGCGGCAGGCCGCCCTCGAGACGAGCTTCGACGGCGCCCTGGTCGACGCGATGGCCACCGCGCTGCGCGCCGAGGACCCGGGCGCGCGGGCCGTGCCGTACATGCTCTCCGGCGGCACCGACGCCAAGGCCTTCAGCACCCTCGGCATCCGCTGCTTCGGCTTCGCGCCCCTGAAACTGCCCGCCGACCTCAACTTCTCGGCGTTGTTCCACGGCGTCGACGAGCGCGTCCCGGTCGAAGGACTACAGTTCGGCGTGCGTGTGCTCGACCGACTGCTCAAGGCGAGCTGATGAGAGGACTTTTCGAACCATGACCGACCAGTACGCGGAGCTGGACGCCGCCCTCGAACGGGTCGTGGAGGCCGCCCGGGCTCACCTGGCGGCGGTGAAGGCCGCCCAGGGCCGGGTGGACGACGACGACGTGTGGCAGGCGTACGTGAACCTGAACAACGCCTCGTTCGCCTACGACGAGCAGCTGCTCGAATCCTTCGGCGAGGTGACGCCGTGGGACGTCGAATCGATCGACCCGGACGAGGCGGACGCCCGCTTCGGCACCGCGGTCGGCGGCCTCGACGGTGCCGCGGCCGACCCGTACGCCCAGGTGATCTCGGTGCGCCAGCGCCGCGACTACCGCGTGCCCAGCGTGGCGGCCCTGCTCCAGGTGGCGGACGCCGCCCGGCGCAACTCCGTGCCCGACGACGAGGAGGCCGGCACCGTCGAATCCGTCGGCGAGGCGGTCCTCGAACTCCTGCAGGCCGGCGACGGGTCGCTGGCCTCGCTCGACGTGCCGGAGCTGGAGCCGCTCGACGGGCTGCTCACGGTGTCCGAGGTGAAGGAGCCGCTCGATCTGGAGGCGTTCGCTGATGAGGACGGGGTCGGGCCGTTCACGCCCGGGCCGGAGGATCAGCTGGTCGGGCGGCTGGATGAGCACCCGTTCCTCCCCGACGAGGAGGACGAGGATGATCACGCGGGGCATAACCACTGAGGTGGCCGGGCCGGTGGCACGCGGCTGCTGAGTTGCCGGCCTCCGCTTCCCTCCGGCGGCACTGCGCCCGAGGGCGGTCGCTGTCGAGGACACCGGAACAGACCACGGCAAAGGGCGCCTGGTCTGTTTCGGCGCCCTCGACAGCGACGGGCGCCGTGCGACTTTGGTCGCGGTTAGACCAGGTGGGGGTTCGGGCCGTTATCAGGTGATCAACCCCGCAGGGGTCGAGCTGCCGGTGGGCCCGGGCCGTGGAGACGGGGCTCTACAGAATCAAGCCCGGCTGGGGGGTGCTGCCGACCTTGCGGCGGAGCATCACCTGCCGGGTTCCGTCTCGGAAGAGTTGGACGCGGGCCAGTTCCCAGCCCGAGAATTCCGCTTGGATGGCGAGCTGCGCCGCGGCGGTCAGACGATCGACATTCGACGGCAACCGCAGCGGCGCGTATTCGTAGTCCATGCGTCCTAATATGCGTCAGCTGCGGGTGTGCCACCAGTCCCTGGGCCGGTCAGACCCTCGCGTTCCGGGTAGCCGACCGGGACCGCGGACACGTCGTCGAGGGCGCGGGCGATCTCGGCCGGCAGCGTGAGCTGCTCGCTGAGCAGTGCGCCTTGCAGCTGGCCGGCCGTACGCGCGCCCAGGATGGGTGCCGCCACGCCCGGGCGGTCGCGGATCCAGGCCAGCGCCACCTCGAGGGGTTCGACGCCCAGGCCCGCGGCCGCCGTCACCACCGCCTCGACGATGCTGGAGCTGCGCGGCTCCAGGTAGGTCTGCACGAACGGGGCGAGGTGGTCGGTGGCCGCGCGCGAGTCCAGCGGGCGGCCGTTGCGGTATTTGCCCGTGAGGACGCCGCGGCCCAGCGGCGACCAGGGGAGCACGCCGATGCCCAGGGCCGCCGCGGCCGGCAGGACCTCGCGTTCGATACCGCGTTCCAGCAGGGAATATTCGACCTGGGTGGCGACGATCGGGGCGCGGCCCGGGAACGACCGCTGCCAGGTGGCGACCTGGGCGGTCTGCCAGCCGGCGAGGTTGGACACGCCCACGTAGCGGACCCGGCCGGTGTGCACCGCGTGGTCGAGCGCCGCGAGGGTCTCCTCCAGCGGGGTGTGCGGGTCGTACCCGTGCAGCTGCCAGAGGTCGACGTAGTCGGTGCCGAGCCGGCGCAGCGACGCGTCGAGGGTGCGCAGCAGGTGGCCGCGGGAGCTGTCGCGGCGACGGTACGGTGAGTGGCCCAGTCCCGCCTTCGTGGCGATCAGCACCTCGTCGCGGGGAACCAGGTGATCCAGCAGCGACCCGATGACCGTCTCGGCGTCGCCATCGCCGTAGACGTCGGCGGTGTCGATCAGCGTGCCGCCCGCGTCGAGATAGAGCTTGAGCTGAGCGGCCGCGTCGTCGGGGTCGGTGTCCCGTCCCCAGGTCATGGTGCCGAGGGCCAGCCGGGAGACCGCCAGCCCGCTTCGGCCGAGCGGTCGCTGTTGCATGGGGTGAACTTTATTCAGCCGCGACCCGCTGCGAAACGCCGGAGCAGGTCAGAACGGCTGGAGAAGCGTCGGGTACGCGACGGCGGGGGCAGAAGATCACTGAGCGTGTTCGCCTAGGCTGCGAAGTGCGGAGCATCGGTGCTCCGGCGGCAGGAACGGGAGGACCCGTGCGGCTCGGACTCAGCCTCGGTTATCAGACAGCCTGGACCACCCCCGCCGATCATCTGGCCATGGCCCAGGAGGCCGACCGGCTCGGCTACTCGGTGGTGTGGGCGGCGGAAGCGTACGGCTCGGACTCGCCGAGCATGCTGGCCTGGATCGCCGGGCAGACCGAGCGCATCGATGTCGGCTCCGCGGTCATGCAGATCCCGGGCCGCACCCCGGCGATGACGGCGATGACCGCCGCCACCATCGACACGCTCTCCGGCGGCCGGTTCCGGCTGGGCCTCGGCGTCTCCGGTCCGCAGGTCTCCGAGGGCTGGCACGGCGTGCGGTTCGCGAAGCCGCTGGCGCGCACCCGTGAGTACGTCGACATCGTCAAGCTGGCGATCGCGCGCAAGCCGGTGGCGTACGAGGGCCAGCACTACACCCTCCCGCTGCCCGACGGGCCCGGGAAGGCGCTGCGCCTCGGCTTCCATCCGCCGCGTCCGGCCGTACCCATCTATCTCGCCGCCGTGGGGCCGAAGAACCTGGAGCTGGCCGGCGAGATCTCCGACGGCTGGCTGGCCATCTTCTTCGCCCCGGACGCCGCGGGGGAGAACCTGGAGCACATCCGGCGCGGGCGGGAGAAGGCCGGCGCCGGGCTCGACGGCTTCGACATCTGCCCGAGTGTGCCCGTCATGATCGGCGACGACGTCGAGGCGTGCGCGGACGTGATCCGCTGGTACGCGGCGCTCTACGTCGGCGGCATGGGCAGCCGCGAGCAGAACTTCTACAACCAGCTCGCCGTGCGGATGGGGTACGCGGACGAGGCCCAAAGGTGCCAGGACCTCTACCTGAGCGGCCGGCAGCGCGACGCGGCCGCGGCCGTGCCGCACGAGTTCATCGAACGGACCTCCCTGATCGGGCCCAAGGAGCGGATCGTGGAGCGGATGCGGGAATACGCCGCGGCAGGTGTCACCACGCTGTCGGTCAGCCTCTTCGTCGCCGACCGCGAGAGCGGCATCGACCAGCTGCGGACGCTCGCGGAGGCGTTCGAGGCGTCCGGCGTGGCCGAGTAACCGTGGCCACCGTCCTGCTGATGCGCCACGGGCGCACCACCGCCAACGCCACCGGCGGCCTGGCCGGGCGCCGGCCCGTCGAGCTCGACGACACCGGCCGCGCCCAGGCGGCGCGGGTCGGCGAACGGCTGCGCGAGCTGCCGCTCTCGGCCGTCGTGACCAGCCCGCTCGCGCGCTGCCGGCAGACCGTGGAGCTGGCCCTGCCCGACGTGATCCCCGCGGTCGACGAGGGGCTCATCGAGTGCGGGTACGGCGACTGGGAAGGCCGGCCACTCAAGGAGCTGGCCAAGGAGCCGCTCTGGCCGGTCGTGCAGCAGCACCCGAGCGCCGTGGTCTTCCCCAACGGCGAGGCCATGGCGGCCATGTCGGCCCGCGCGGTGGCCACCGTACGCCGCTGGGACGCCAAGGTGACCGCCGAGCACGGCGCCGACGCGTTGTGGCTGGCATGCAGCCACGGCGATGTGATCAAGGCCATCGTCGCGGACGCGCTCGGCCTGCACCTGGACGAGTTCCAGCGCATCGTCGCCGACCCCGCCTCGATCACCGCGATCCGGTACACGCCGACCCGGCCGTTCCTCGTACGCCTCAACGACACCGCCGACCTGGGTGTGCTCGTACCCCCGAAGAAGGACGACGGTGACGCCGCGGACCCGGCCGCCCAGTCCGACGCCGCGGTGGGCGGCGGCGCCGGCGCGGGGGTCTGAGCACTACCTGTGACCGGCCTGTTACCGCTGCGTGTGCTCGCGTTGCGCCCTCGGCGAACCGGCCCGGTGCACTGCGCGCTCACGCGCGCGGGCGGATAGGGTCGTTGTCATGACCCACCAGGTGCATGCCTTCGAGCCGCCGGAGCGGTTCGTCGCCGGGACGGTGGGCGAGCCGGGCGACCGGACGTTCTTCCTCCAGGCCCGCGGCGGCGGCCGGGTGGTCAGCGTGGCGCTGGAGAAGGTCCAGGTGTCGCTGCTCGCGGAGAAGCTCGAGGAGCTGCTCACCGAGGCCAGCAGGCGGTTCGGCGTCGAGCTGCCGGAGACGGCCCCGGTCACCGTCAGCGACAACGAGCCCCTCGACACCCCCGTCGACGAGGAATTCCGCGTCGGCACGCTCGGCCTGGCCTTCGACGTCGACACCACCACGGTGGTCATCGAGGCGATCGAGGCCGGCGAGGGCGACGCCGAGACCGAGCTCGGCGGCGACGAGGACGACGAGGACCCGATCGACGACGACGAGGACGACGACGAGCCCGACGACGACCTCGACCGGCTGCGGGTCCGGCTCACCCCCGAGGCGACCCGCGCCTTCATCGACCGCGCCCGGCGCGTGGTCGCCGCCGGCCGCCCGCCGTGCCCGCTCTGCGGCCAGCCGCTCGACCCGGCGGGCCACCTCTGTCCCCGGCACAACGGCTATCACCGGTGACGACGGAGCCCGCGTCCGTGCTCGCCGAGGACGAAGCCCTCGAGCTGCTCACCCACGGGACGATGGAGCTCGAGGGCCGCCTGGTCGACGCCTCCAACACCACGCTGCGCGCCGAGATCAGCCTCGACGGCCGCGCCGCGCGCTGCGTCTACAAGCCGGTGCGGGGTGAACGCCCGCTGTGGGACTTCCCGGACGGCACCCTGGCCGGCCGCGAGGTGTCGGCGTTCCTGGTCTCCCAGGCCACGGGCTGGGGGCTGGTGCCCCCGACGATCCTGCGTGACGGCCCGCTCGGCCCCGGTGCCTGCCAGCTCTGGATCGACGAACCGGAGGACGCCGAGGCGCTGATCGGCTTCGTCCCGGCGTACGACGTACCCCCGGGCTGGCTGCCGGTCGCCTCCGCCCGCGACGAGGACGGCGACGCGTACGCACTGGCGCACGCCGACGACCCACGCCTGTCCAACCTCGCCGTCCTGGACGCGGTCATCAACAACGCCGACCGCAAGGGCGGCCACGTCCTGTACGCCCCCGGCGGCCGCGTCCTCGGCGTCGACCACGGCGTCTCCTTCCACGTCGAGAACAAGCTCCGCACGGTGCTGTGGGGCTGGACCGGCCGCCCCCTCCCGCCCGAGCCGGTCGAGGTGCTCACCCGCCTGGAGGCCGAGCTCGGCGGCGCGCTGGGGGAGCGGCTCGAGGAGCACCTGACCGTGAACGAGGTGCAACACGCCCGCCTCCGGGTGCGCCGCCTGCTGCGCGCGGGACGCTTCCCGAAGCCGCCGCGCGACTGGCCGGCCGTGCCGTGGCCGCCCGTCTGAGTCGTTACTCACGCCGGGGCCGAAACTGTCGGCAGGGCTCGATAGGCTCGTGACCATGGACGCATGGACCGGGCACGACGTGCCGACCCTGCCGGGAGAAGCCGCCCCGCCGGCCCTGTTCGACTCGGCCCGCCGCGAGATCGTCCCCACCTCGCCCGGCCCGACGGCGACGATGTACGTCTGCGGCATCACGCCGTACGACGCGACCCACCTGGGCCACGCCGCCACGATGATCACCTTCGACCTGGTCCAGCGCGCCTGGCGCGACGCCGGCCTCGACGTCCGCTACGTGCAGAACGTGACGGACATCGACGACCCCCTCCTCGAGCGCGCGGCCCGCGACGGCGAGGACTGGATCGTCCTGGCGATGCGCGAGACCGCCCTCTTCCGCGAGGACATGGAGGCGCTGCGGATGATCCCGCCGGCGCACTACGTCGGCGCCGTGGAGTCCATCCCCGCCATCGCGCAGCACGTCCGCGAGCTGATCGCCGACGGCTCCGCCTACACGCTGGACGACGGCACCGGCGACGTCTACTTCTCGGTAGCCGAGGCCCCCTCCTTCGGCTACGAGTCCCACCTGACCCGCGACGAGATGCTGAAGCTCTCCGCGGAACGCGGCGGCGACCCCGACCGGGCCGGCAAGCGCGACCCCCTCGACCCCCTCCTCTGGCGCGGCGCCCGCGACGGCGAACCGGCCTGGGACGGCGGCGACCTGGGCCCCGGCCGCCCGGGCTGGCACATCGAGTGCGCCACCATCGCCCTCGGCCTGCTCGGCGCCACCATCGACGTCCAGGGCGGCGGCAACGACCTGCTCTACCCGCACCACGAGTGCTCCGCGGCCCACGCCGAGCGCCTCACCGGCGAGGCCCCCTTCGCCTCCCACTACGTGCACGCCGGCATGATCGGCCTCGACGGCGAGAAGATGTCCAAGTCGAAGGGCAACCTCGTCTTCGTCTCCCGCCTCCGCGGCGACGGCGTCGACCCTATGGCGGTGCGCCTGGGCCTCATGGCCGACCACTACCGCACCGACCGCCAGTGGACGGACGACGTCCTGAAGACCGGCGAAGCCCGCCTGGCCCGCTGGCGCTCGGCCGCCGCGGCCCGGTCGGGCCCGTCGGGCGACGGTTTGCTGGCATCGGTCCGGCAAGCCCTGCACCACGACCTGGACACCCCGGCCGCGCTGGCGCTGGTGGACGCTTGGGCGGACGCGGCGCTGTCGGGCACGGGGGAGGACAAGGCGGCGCCGGAGCTGATGGCGCGCACTGTGGACGCGCTGCTCGGCGTTCGCCTGTAGGTCTGCGCTCCGCGCCTCGGCCGGGGTGGCGTTTCGTCCGGTGGGCGGCTCGACCGTCGGGCATCGGCCGGCTCTGTGCGCTACGTCCGGGATCCGTCTCGGGTGTAGCGCGGGCGGTGACCGGCGGGCAGCCGACGGAGCGCCCGCCTGCGCCAGCGCCTCGCCGTGCAGGACGTCGGCCTCCGCACCTGGTGAACTGGCGGCTCCGCGCTCGGGACGTGGGCGTCCCCCGCCCGTCCTGACCGGAAAGCATGCGGCTGAGCGCGGGGATGGGCCGGCGAACGCCGGGAGCCACGATCGGCAGGTCCGCGCTTCGTGCGGCGTCCGCCTATAGTGCGGTGATGGACGCCCCTTCGCGCAGCGCCGGGACAGTCACCCGGCATCCGGCGGCACTCCCGGCGCCCGGCCCCACGCGCTTGGCCGCGATCGCCCGCGGCCGGACGATCTCCCGCTGATGAGCGGCCGCGCATTCTGGGGGGTCACGCCCCGTCAGAGCGTGGAAGCGGCCTGTCTCGATCACGGCACCGGCAGCGTCGTAGCCGCCTGCGTGGCTCTGCTGCACGGCGGCGAGGCCGATCCCACGCTGATCGCGGCCCTCGCCGGCCCGCGGGCGCCGCAGTTCCTGGACGCGCCGCCGGAGCAGCGCTACTGGCTGCGGGTGTGGGGCGCCCGGGGTCTCATGTGGGCACCCTGGGACGCATCGGCGACGGCCGCGGTGCTGGTCGCCCTCGGCGACGAGCATTGGCGGGTACGCGAGATGGCAGCCAAGGTCACCGCCCGCCACCGCCTCACCGCCGCCCAGGAGGCGCTGGCCGTCCTCCTCACCGACGAGAACGAACGCGTCCGCGCCGCCGCGGCCCGCGCGCTGCGCATGCTCACCGGCTGAGTGATCGACGGCGGTCCGTGCCCGGCCGCTGCGGTTCCATCGACCGGCGGCTCGCGGCGACCGGGCCGCGGCGTGCGGCGATCGGGCTCGGCGTGCGGCGATCGGGTCCGGCGTGCGGCGATCGGGTCGGGCGTGCGGCGACGGTCCGGCGTGCGGGCTCGGCTTGCGGCGATCGGGCTCGGCTTGCGGCGATCGGGTCCGGCTTGCGGCGTCCGGGCTCGGCTTGCGGCGATCGGGTCCGGCGTGCGGCGATCGGGCTCGGCGTGCGGCGATCGGGCTCGGCGTGCGGCGATCGGGCCCAGGCGTGCGTTCGGCGACCGCGTCCGGCGTCCGGTGGCCGGCCGCGGCCACCGGACGGCACGGCGGATCAGGCCGCGGCGAGCGCCGGGTAGTCGGTGTAGCCGGTGTGGTCGCCGCCGAACGCCTTGGTGTAGTCGGGCTGGTTGAAGGGGCCGCCTGCCGCCAGGCGCTCCGGCAGGTCCGGGTTCGCCAGGTAGAGGGCGCCGTACGAAACCAGGTCCGCCTCGCCGGTCTCGACGAGCTTGAGGGCCTCGGGGCCGGTCCAGCTGCCCGGCGTGTACGGGTTGAGGATCAGCGGCCCCTGCCACCGGGCCCGCAGCTGCGGCGTGAACTCCGTGTCCGGTCCCTCGCCGACGTGCAGGTACGCGAGCCCCAGCGGGTTCAGCGCGTCGACCAGCGCGAGGTACGTCTCCCGGTGCCCGTCCTCGGTGATGTCGTTGAACGGGTTGGACGGCGAGATCCGCAGCCCGACCCGGTCCGCGCCGATCGCGGCGGCGACGGCCTTCGCCACCTCGACGGTGAGCCGGATGCGGCCCTCGATCGTGCCGCCCCATGCGTCCGTACGCAGGTTGGCGTTGGTGGACAGGAACTGGTGCAGCAGGTAGCCGTTGGCGCCGTGCAGCTCGACGCCGTCGAAGCCCGCCTCGACGGCGTTGCGCGCCGCGTTCGCGAAGTCCGCGATGGTCGCGCGGATGGCGTCGTCGTCGAGCGGTTCGGGGGTAACCAGGTCCTGGAGGCCCTCGGCGGTGTGCACCTGGCCGGCGGCGGCGACCGCGGAGGCTCCGACCGGCGTGGCGCCGTGCACGCTGGGGTGCCCGATGCGGCCGCTGTGCATGAGCTGGGCGAAGATCAGGCCGCCGTGCTCGTGCACCGCCGCGGTCACCGGCTTCCAGGCCTCGACCTGCGGGGCCGTGTGCAGGCCGGGAGTGTTGACGTAGCCCTGGCCGACGGCGGACGGCTGGGTACCCTCGGTGACGATCAGGCCGGCGCCGGCCCGCTGCCCGTAGTACTGCGCCATGAGCTCGGTGGGGGTCGCGCCAGGCCCGTACGCCCGGCTCCGGGTCATGGGGGCCATGACCACGCGGTTGCGGGTGGTGTAGCGGCCGAGCCGGATGCCGTCGAATGCGGTCGTCATGACAACTCCTGTCCTGGACAGCGATTTTGCTGTTCAGGACAGGCAATTGCCGCCGGGCCGCTTTTCTTCCGGAACCGCGCAGTGATCAGGGTCACCGATGCCGGCGCTAGGCTGGCCTGCATGACGACTGCGCCGGGCGCGGCGGCGAGCGGGCCGATCAGCCACGCGATCTTCCGGCTGGCCCGCATCCACCAGCTGCTCGCGGGCCGGTTGCTGCGCGGCGTCGGCCTGCATCCCAGCCAGGAGCTGCTGCTCATGCGCCTGTGGGAGTCCGGGCCGCAACGCCAGGCCGACCTCGCCGCGGAGCTCGGCACCGACTCGGCGAGCACGACGCGCATCGTGCAGCGGCTGGAGGCCGCCGGCTATGTCCGCAGGCTGCCCGATCCCGCCGACCGGCGGGCCTCGCTGGTGGCGTCCACGCCGGCCGGTGACGAGCTGCGGACCTGCGTCGAGCGGATCTGGGCCCGGCTCGAGCAGCTGACCGTCGGAGACATGGACGCGGAGCAGCGGGAGACGGCGCTGTCCAGCCTGCGCACGCTGGAGGAGAACGTGCTCGCCACCGAGGAGGGTTCGCGCTGCGGCATGCCCGCCGGCAAGCGCGGCGTCACGCGAGGGTGAGGCCGGGGTCCGGGTCCGGATCGGGGGTGGGCGCCGGGATGCGGTACTCCTCGGTCAGCGTCGTCATCGGACCGGGCCACGTCGCCTGCGCCACCTCGATCGGCTTGCGTGTCTCGTCGAAGGCCACGTGCAGCAGGTGCAGCACCGGCGTGTCCGGGCGGATCTGGAGGATCTCCGCCTCCTCGCGGCTGGGCTGCCGGGCGCTGATCGTGTCGGTCGCCGACGCGTAGCGCCGACCGATCGCCTCCTCCGCCTCCTGGTAGAGGGGGCGGCCGTACGCCTCGGTGCGTTCCAGCGAGGTGCCCGTCGCGTCGGTGACCCGGAACCAGGACGCACCCACCTCCACCGTGGCGTCGTCGGCGCGCACGATGTGCCGGCGGACCAGCATCTCGGTGCCGTCCCGTACGCCGAACGCGTCCGCGACCTCGGCCGGTGCGGGTTCGCGGCCGACCCCGGTCAGCTGCTGGCGGTAGCGGGCGGCCAGATCGGCGTGGTAGCCGCGGTGCACCCCGTACCGGCCGCGGGAGAGCCGGTTGAGCCGGCGGCGGGTGCCGCGGACGTACGTGCCCGAGCCGGGCTTGGTGATCAGGATGCCCTCGACCCGCAGCTGGTCCACCGTGCGCTGGACGGTCTGCTTGGCGACGCCGAACATCTCCGCCATCGCCGGGATCGAGGGCAGCCGCTCGCCGGGCTGCCAGTCGCCGCGCCGGATGCGCTCCTTCAGCTGGGCGGCGATCTGGCGGTGCGGGAACTCGGCGGCGCCGGGATTGATCGTCATCCTGCGACCTCCCTCTAGACCCTAGGTTCCTAGGATGGCGTACGGGGTGTGGGGCGGGCGGCAGCGACACGCCGGCTGCGACAAGATGGGCGGCATGCTGAGCCCGGAGATCCTCGACTACTACCGGCGCGGCGGGGAGCAGGTGCGCCTCACCGCGGGCACCGGACGGCTCGAGTTCCTGCGTACGTGGGACGTGCTCACCCGGGTGCTGCCCGCGCCGCCGCCTCGGATTCTGGACGTGGGCGGGGCCACCGGGGCGTACGCCGGGCCGCTCGCCGCCGCCGGCCACGCCGTACACGTGATCGACCCGGTGCCGGACCACGTGGCGCATGCCGCGACCCTGCCGGGCGTGACCGCGGAGCCGGGCGACGCCCGGCAGCTGCCCGCCGCGGACGCGAGCGCGGACGCCGTCCTGCTGCTCGGCCCGCTCTACCACCTGACCGACCGCGCCGACCGGCTCGCTGCCTGGCGGGAGGCACTTCGGACGGTCCGGCCCGGCGGCGTCATGGTGGCCGCGCTGATCACCCGCAACGCGGCGCTCTTCGACGGCCTGGTGAAGAACTTCTACGCCGATCCGGAGTTCCGGGCGCTGGTCGACGGCGTGATGCGCGACGGCGTGCACGACAGTACGGGGGATCGGTTCTTCACCCGCGCCTACTTCCACGAACCGCGGGAGGCGGCACCGGAAGCGGCCGAGGCGGGTCTCACGGAGGTCCGGGTGCTCGCGGTCGAGGGACCCATGGCCTACGCCGGGCCGCTGCTCGGCGACATCCTGGCCGACCCGGAGCGCACCGCCGTGCTGCTCGAGCGGATGCGCATCGTCGAGGCGGATCCGGGCATCCTCGGCGCCACCGGGCACCTGCTCGTCATCGGGCGCCGCGGGCCCCACTAGGCTGTGCCGCCATGGAGGCTCTGCGGTTGATCCTGCGCTATGCGCACCTCATCGGCTTCGCGCTGCTGCTCGGCGGTGCCGTCGTCCAGTTCGTCTCGGGCAAGCTTCGGATCAATCCGGCCATGCTGTGGGGCTCGGTCATCCAGGTCCTGACCGGCCTGGCGCTGTCCGCACCGCTGCGGGGCGGGGGCGACGCCGAGCCCAGCCCGGTCAAGCTGGCGGTGAAGCTGGTGATCGCCATCATGATCTTCGTGATGGTGTTCATCCCGTGGCGGCGCAAGCGTGAGGACGTCAACCGCGGCCACTTCATCGGCATCATCGCCCTGACGCTGGTCAACGCGGCGGTCGCGACCTTCTGGCACTGACGCCCCGGCATCCGGACCGGCCCCGGAAACCCGGGGCCGGCGCGGAATCAGCTCACCACGAGCCGGCGGTGGGGCCGGCGGAACCGCCCCGGCGGCGCAGGTACTTCTCGAACTCGCTGGCGATCTCGTCGCCGGTCAGCGGCTTGATGCCCTCGTCGCCCACCCGCTCCTCGAGCTCGCGGACGTACTCGCCGAGCTCCGCGTCCTGCTCGGCCGCGGCGCGGACCCGCTTCTCCCACTCGTCGGCCTCCTCGGCCAGGTCGGCCAGGGGCACCGGCAGGTCGAGGACGTCCTCGAGCCGGCTCAGCAGCGCCAGCGTCGCCTTGGGGCAGGGCGGGTTGTTCGCGTAGTGGGGGACGTGCACCCAGAAGGAGAGGGCGTCGAGCTCCGCCCGGCCGGCCGCCTCCTGCAGCACCCCGACGATGCCCGTGGGCCCGTCGTAGCGGGTCGGTACGACCTTGTACTTGTCGGCGACGTCCTTGTGCGACGCGGTGCCGCTGATCGGCAGCGGCCGCGTGTACGGGACGTCCGCCAGCAGCGCGCCGAGCAGCACGATGCGGTCGACCTCGAGGCTGTGGCAGACCTCGAGGATCTGCTCGCAGAAGGTGCGCCACTTCATGCTCGGCTCGATGCCGCGGATCAGCACGACGTCGCGTTCCGTACCGGGCGGGCTGGCCACGCTGAACCGGGTGGTCGGCCACTCGATCTTGCGGGTCTCGCCCTCGGCCATGGTGATGGTCGGCCTGCTGACCTGGAAGTCGTAGAACTCCTCCGGGTCGATGGTGGTGATCTCGCGGGCCTGCCACACCTGCTCCAGGTGCTCCACCGCGGCCGTCGACGCGTCGGCGGCGTCGTTCCACCCTTCGAAGGCGGCGATCGCCACGGGGGAGCGCAGCAAGGGGAGGCCGTCGAACTCTGTCACGATGCCAACCTTTCGTACCTCAGTACCTCAGAGCCTACGTGGCGTCACCGAATCCCACCCGGCGGCGCCCCGGGGGGCCGCGAGCGTGCGGCGCCGGCAAGCGTCACGGAAACGCGGGATCGTGGCACACGAGGGCGGGCAGTCCGGACAGGTCGTCGACGGTCGCGGTGGGGAGGTAGCTGTCGGGGTCGTTGCGCAGCGCCGCCGCATCGGCGTAGCCGGCGTTGGTGACCAGCACCGGCCGCATGCCCGCGCGGGCCGCGCCCCAGTGCTCGCGGCTCCCGCCGTCGCCGACGAACCAGCAGTCGGCCGGCCGGACGCGCAGGCGCCGGGCCGCGGTCTCGTACAGGCGGCGGTCGGGCTTGCGGTAGCCCTCCTGCCAGGAGAACACGGCGGCGTCCAGGAGCGGGGCGTACGGGGTGGACGCCCAGCTCTCCACCAGTTCGCTGCTGCAGTCGCTGATCAGACCGAGCCGGAAGCCCGCGGCGCGCAGGGTTCGCAGGGTGCTCAGCGCCTCCGGCCGGGGTTTGCGCATCTCGGCGGCTCCCCGCAGGTGGATCTCGGCCGCGGCGGTGACCTCGGCTTCGGAGGGGGCGGCGCCGCACCGGCGGGCGACGACCTCGAGCGTGGCGCGGGTGTCGCCGAGAAGCCCGCAGATGCGCTCGGGGAAGGAGCCGGACATCGCCGTCCAGAAATCATCGGCGGGCACGCCCAGCGCGGCGGCGGTGGCCGTGAAGGACGCCCGGCGCCCCGCCTCCAGGGACGGGTCGGTCAGGGTGCCGAAGAAGTCGAGGACGACGGCCTTCACCGGACGGCGTGCGGGGCGAGGACGGCGGCGCAGCGCAGGTTGCGGTAGTGGCCGCGGTAGTCGAGGCCGTAGCCCACGATCAGGCCCGGCTCCACATCGAACCCGACGTACGTCGGCACGTCGAACGCGGGGCTGTGCGGCTTGCGCATCAGCGCGCAGACCGCGATGGAGGCGGGGCGGCGCTGCTGCAGGTTGGCGATCAGCCAGGACATCGTCAGGCCGGTGTCGATCACCGTCTCGGTGATGATCACGTCACGCCCCTCGATCTCCAGATCAAGATCCTTGAGCAGGCGTACGGAGCCGGAGCTGCGCTTGCTCGTCGTGTACGAGCGCATCGCCATCCAGCCGATCTCGACCTGGGTCTCCAGGGCCCGGGCCAGGTCCACGGTGAACGTCGCCGCGCCGCCGAGGACGCCGACGAACACCGGCTCTCGGCCCGCGTAGTCCTTGGCGATGGTGCCGGCGAGCTCGCCGACCCGGGTGAGGATCCGGTCCTCGGTCAGCAGCACCGATGCCAGATCGCCCGCCACATGCTCGGCGTCCACTCGTCCCCCCGGAGGTCGGCCGGCCGGTTCTGCCCGGAATCCTGACACGCGGGACGGCCGAGGCCAACACGGCCGTCGCCCGCTCGGCTGACGAGGCGGCCCGGACCAGCCGCCCCCGTGCCGTCCGGTGATCTTCATCACCGGGTTCGGCTGTCGTCCGGACGCCTGCCGTCCATGATCAGGCCGACCGCAGGGCGGAACATTTCGCCGTTTGTCCAGATCCTTGGGCGGCCCTCTATGCTGCGAGACGGTCTCCTGTAATGTCCGCGCGTCTCACTATTCATGTATTCATCACCACGGTGGAGTTGTGGCATGGCACGACGGTTCACGCTCGACGAGATCCGCACCCGTACGTACAAGGATCGCGACGCGTGGTGGACCGTGTGGCTGGTCGACCCGCTCGCGTCCCGGCTCGTCTGGCTCGTGGCGCCGGTGCGGTGGATCACGCCCAACCTGCTGACCATGGGCGCTTTCCTGCTCGGACTCGTCACCGCCTTCTGCTTCGCCCAGGGTGACTACAAGTGGCTGGTCGCCGGCGCGATCTTCTTCCACTTGAGCTTCGTGCTCGACTGCATGGACGGCAAGATCGCCCGGCTCAAGGGGACCGGCTCGGTCTTCGGCTCCTGGCTCGACTACGTCTTCGACCGCCTGCGCGTCGTCGTCTGCGCGGTCGCCCTGATGGGCGGGCAGTACGCGAAGACGAACGACGTCCACTACCTGTGGGTCGCCGGCCTGGTCATCTTCCTCGACGGCTTCCGCTACCTGAACGCCCTGCAGATGGGCAAGGTCAAGAACGACATGCGCCGCCGCCTGGAGGCCGCCCAGGGTGAGGGCGCGGCCCCCATGTTCGTCGAGGAGACCGACGCGGAACACCCGGTCGGCACGGCGGCGGCCACGGGCACGGCCACCGACGGTACGGGCGCCGAGCGGCCCGTGGTCGACGTGTACGGCGACTTCCGCACGAAGTTCAGCACCTTCGTCCGCATCCGCAACATGCTGGTCCGCCAGCGGATCCGCGCCCACCTGTTCAGCGGCATCGAGTTCCAGATGTTCGTCTTCATCGTCGGCCCGCTGACCGCGCAGATCATCCCGGTCACGCTCGTGTCGGGCGCCCTGCTCACGGCATTCGAGCTGCTGCTGATCTACAAGCTCTGGACGGCGACCCGCAGCTACACCCGACAGATGGCGAAGATGGGCGTGACTTCGGAGGCGCAGGCCGAGGCCGTGGCCGCCGCCGCGGGCGTGGAGCCGGTCGAGCAGGTCGTCGAGGCCGGGCAGCTCGGCACCGACAACGTGGTTCTGCCCACCGCGTCCGGACGCCCCTGACCCCGTTCGACCCCCCTGCCCAAGCGGGCGGTGGCGTGGCAAGCTGACCCGCCATGGACGCAGTGGTGGTCGTCGGTGGAGTGCTCGCCTGCATGGCCGTCCCCGTCGCGCTGGTGGTGCTCGCCCTGGTCCTCGGCCGCCGGCGCGAACGCGAGCGTCATGAGGCTCTGCAGGCCTGGGCCGCCGCGAACGGCTGGACCATGGTGTCCCGGCCGGCCGTGGACTGGAGCTCCCGGCTGCCCGGCCGTAACCGCCGGGGCGTCACGCTGGCCCTGACCGGCCCGTTGTGGGGGCGCCGGGCGAGCGTCGCCGACTACTCGTACACGGAGACGAGCACGACCAGCACGCCCGACGGCCAAGGCGGCACCACCCACGGCACTCGATCCACCACCCACCACTTCACGGTGCTCGTCGTCCACCTCGAGCGGTCCTCGCCGTACGTGGGGATCCAGCCGCGCGGCACGCTGTCGAAGTTCGGGCGGGCCCTGTTCGGCGCCGGTGCCACGCTGGGCCACGAGCGGTTCGACAGGGACTTCCGGGTGGTGGGTGAGCCGGGCGCCTCCCCGTACCCGTTGAGCCCGGCCCTGCTCGCCGCCCACGTCGACGGTGCCCTGCCCGCCTGGACCCTGCAGGGCACGGACCTGATGACCTGCACGCCGGGCCGGCTGAAGGATCCGGCGACGATCCCGCACCTGCTGGGGTCCCTCTACCGGGTGGCGGACCTGCTGACCGGACGTACGCCGGCAGCGGCTCCCCGCAACCCTGAGACCTGAGACCGATATGTCCGCATAATTAGATTCGTGGAGGATCATCCGCTGGAGATCGGCGAGGACGCGACGACCTTCTTCCAGCCACGAGCCATGGTGTTCGTGACGATGCTGTGGGTGATCGCCCTCGGAGCCCTGGTCTGCGCCCTGGTCGTGCTGCTCGTGGCGTTCGCGCTGGGCGTCCGCCCGACCCCGGCCGGCCTCGTGAGGGTGCTCGAGGGCCTGCTCGTCGGCCCCGTAGTGGCCGCGGGCCTGATCGTCCTCGTCGCCTGGAACCGCTTCGGCTGGCTCAAGAGCTCGATGCGCGGCCTGGAATTCGGCGCCACCGGCCGGCGCGGCATCCACATACCGTGGTCGGCGGTCGCCTCGGTCGGGCTGCGCCGCTGGGGACCGTTCACGGAACTGGTGATCACCCCGGCGGCGATGAACGCGGTCACCGAGCTGCCCGGCCCGGGCCGGCGCCCGCGGATCCTGCGCCGCGACTCGGGGGCGGCGTTCGTGGTCGACGTGGGCCTCATGTCGCCGGGCCCGGACGTCCTGCTGGCGGAGCTGCACCGCCGCATTCCCGCACGCGTCTGACGTCCACGCGTCCGCCCGGCCCGTCGCCGAGTGCTCGCGGCTTTCTCGCTCGAGGGCCGCGCGTCCGCGACCTCGATCGCTTCAGCGAGCCGCGACGCCGGGTCCGCCGAAGACCACCGGCACGCCGGGCGAGTAGAGGACGCTGGCCGGCGGACCCGGCATCGCCGGCAGCCCCGCCGCGCGGATCAGGCCGTCGTCGAGCTCCAGGAGGTCGGCCCGGAACAGCGGCCAGCGCGGATGCTCGTTCGGCAGATGCACCGTACGGCCCCAGGCCCGGGTGTGCAGCCCCCACCGAGCCGTCACGAAGTGCTCGGCGGGCGACGGCTCGTCCAGCGGTGCTCCCGGCCGTACCGAAAATGCGGTCCGGGCGCCCCGCGGCCCGGGCCATCGCCGCGAGCTGGCATAGCGCAGCACGCCGTCACTCTTCTCCAACGACATCCGGGACCATTTGTACGGCAGCCTCAGCGACGCCTGCGCGGTGAGGACGGGCAACAGCCGCTCGGCGTCCAGTGACAGGAACACCACCGCCCGCCGTCCCCGGTCGTCCACGCTGTAGAGGCGCACGTTCGTCTCGAGGAACGAGCCGAGGTACGGGATCGCCGGGCCGCGCAGCGGTCCCAGCCCGACCATCCGGAACCCGATCAGGCCGACGTAGGTGACGCCGTCGAGGGTGTCCGGCACGGTGCCGCGCGGCAGGAACGGCGCCACGGTCTCGGGCGGCACGGCCCAGTGCAGGAACGCCAGGTCGTGCCAGCTCTGCACCAGCCACGACCGCCGCACCGGCCGCAGCGTCTCGGGCGTGACGTCCTCGATCCGCACCGGCCCATGATGCACCTCGCCGTCGACCCGCCGTGCGCCCTGTCGCAGCGGTCACACCAGGCCGCGCCGGGGCGCCGGGCAGGGAAGAATGGTGGTGACGAATCCGGCTCGGCGGCTCGGGAGGCCTGCTCTGACATCACGACAACCGGCGGCGGTGCTCTTCGACATGGACGGCACCCTGGTCGACAGCGAGAAGGTCTGGGACGTCGCGCTGGGTGAGCTGGCGGCGCACGCGGGCGGCACCCTCTCCGAGGCGGCGCGGCTCGCGATGATCGGCGGCAGCATGGCCACCTCCATGCGCATCCTGCGCGAGGATCTGGGCCAGCCCGACCGCGACGAGCCCGCCGACGTCGAATGGCTGGAGCGGCGCGTCGAGGAGCTGTTCGCCGAGGGCCTGGTCTGGCGTCCGGGCGCGATGGAGCTGTTGCGGGCCGTCCGGGAGGCCGGGCTGCCGACCGCGCTGGTGACCTCCACCGGACGCCGGCTCGTGGAGGTCGCCCTGGAAACCCTGGGCCGGGAGAACTTCGACGCGGTGGTGTGCGGCGACGAGGTGTCGGCCCCGAAGCCCGACCCGGCACCGTACCGGACGGCGGCGCAACTGCTCGGGGTGCCGATCGCGGAGTGCGTCGCGATCGAGGACTCGCCGACCGGGATGGCCAGCGCCGTCGCGTCCGGGGCGGCGGTGCTCGCGGTGCCGGCGGAGCTGGAGCTGCCGCCGACCGACGGGGTGCACCTGCGCGACACCCTGGTCGGGGTGGACCCGGACTACCTGGCCACGATCTTCAGCCGCGTCACGACCTGATCCACTCCGGGCCGGCGCCGCAAGTGATGAAGGGCCCCGGGATCACTCCCCGGGCCCTTCCCTCGGCACGATCCCGCGCAACGACCCCCGTCTCACCCGTCGCGTGCGATGGTGCCCGTCTCGGTCAGTCGTGCGCGATGGCCCCCAGCACGTTCAGCCGCGCCGCGCGGATCGCCGGCAGCACCGCGGCGATCACCCCGACCAGTGCGGCCAGCACCAGGTACGTCCCCATCCGCGTCCACGGCAGCACCAGCTCCGTGATCCCGTCGCTCTTCAGGGCCCGGGCGACCGCCGTACCCATGCCCGCACCGACCGTCACCCCGAGCAGCGCGCCGAAGACCGAGATGACCACCGCCTCGACCGTCACCATGCGCATCGTCTGTGCGCGGCCGAGCCCGACCGCGCGGAGCAGGCCCAGCTCGCGGGTGCGCTCGAGGACCGAGAGCGCCAGGGTGTTGATCACGCCGAGCACCGCGATGAGGATCGCCAGCGCCAGCAGGATCTGGATCATCGTGATGAGGGTGTCGAAGGTGGCGGCCTGCTGGTCCACGAACGCCGCGGCGTCCGTCGCGGACACCTCCGGGCTGTCCGCGACCAGCGCCTTGACCTGCGGGAGGACCGCCGAGACCGGGATCGCGTCGTCCAGGCGGACGAAGCCGAGGACCGGCTGCGGGATGCCGAAATCCCGGGTGGCCGCAGCCGGCAGCATGATGCTGCCGGGCAGGGCGTCTTCCGGGTACGTGGCCACGACCGTGTAGTGGTGCGGCTCCCCGCGGGAGGCCTGGACTGTCACGGTCGAGCCGGCCTGCCAGCCGTGCTTCGCCGCCTCCGGGGCGCTCACGGCGATCTGGTCGTCCTTCAGCGCGGCGAGCGTGGCGCTGCCGCCGTACGTCTGTGCGAGCGCCGCCAGGTCGTCGGTGGCGTCGACCCACTGCTTCTCGCCGTCGATCAGCACCTGGTCGTTCCACAGGCCGGCCGCTGCCCGTACCCCCGGGATCTGGGCGGCCCGGCGCACGACGGCCGGATCGTACGTCGGCGGCCGGGGACCGTTCTGGTCACCGCTGATCATGATCTGGGCCTTGAGCACCCGGGCGGCCTCGGCCTTGAGGCTGCTCTTGGCCGAGTCCATGACGACGGTGACGCCGGTGACCAGCGCGATGCCCACCATGAGGGCGGCGGCGGTGATCGCCGTACGGCGCGGGTTGCGGCCGGAGTTGAGCCGGCCCAGCCGGCCCGGCAGCGACCACGAGAACAAGCGGCCGAGCAGGGCCACCACCGGGCGGCTGATCAGCGGCGTGAGCAGCGCGACACCGACGAACGAGACGAGGACGCCACCGAGGATCAGCCACAGCCCGCCGTCGCCGAAGAGCCCCACGCCGAGCGCCGCGGCACCGGCAGCGGTGACCACGCCGCCCGCCACGCTCAGCTTGGTCAGCGGCCGGTCGGGCGTCGCGACGTCCTGCATGGCCGCGACCGGCGCGATCCGCGAGGCCCGCAGGGCCGGCAGGACGGCGGCGATCACCGTCACGACGACGCCCACCACGAAGGCACTGATCACGGCAGCGGGCGGCACGGCGATCGAGGCGAGCTCCAGGCCGCCGCCGGCGAACGACCCGAACAGGTACGCGAGCAGCGCGCCGACCCCGACCCCGGCGGCGAGCCCGAGCACCGCCGCCACCAGGCCGATCGCCACGGCCTCGACGAGCACCGAGGTGATGACCTGCCGCCGGCTCGCACCCAGCGCGCGCATGAGGGCGAGCTCGCGGGTCCGCTGCGCCACGATGATCGAGAACGTGTTGAGGATGAGGAAGACGCCGACGAACAGCGCGACGCCCGCGAAGCCGAGCAGGATCCGGCCGAAGAAGCTCAGCCCCTCCTGAAGGTCCGCGGCGTTCTCGTCGGCGAGCTGTTCACCGGTCCTGACCACGTAGGCGGAGCCGAGCGCGGACCCGATCCGGTCACGCAGCTCGGCAGGGGTGACCCCGTCGGCGGCCCGGACCCGCACCGAGCTGTAGACCCCGGTACGCCCGAGCATCAGCTTCTGCGCGACCGGCTCGGTGAAGGCGACCTGCTGAGCGCCGCCGAGGCTGTCCCGGTCGCCGCTGAAACCGAAGACGCCGACGAGCGTGAACTGCTTCTTCGGTTCCAGGGTCAGTACGCCGACCCGGTCACCGACCTTGAGCCCGGCGGCCTTGGCGACGGTCGCGTTGACCGCGATCTCGTCGGCGGCCGCCGGTCCACGGCCCTCCCGCAGCTTCACGAGGGCATCCGCGCCGGTCCACGCGACGCCCAGCCGCGGCGGCCCCGCCGAGCTGAGGACCTTGCCGTCGCTGCCGATCACGCGGGCCCCGTCGGCCTCGACGAGACCGGTGGCCGAGCGTACGCCGGGAACGGTCTTGATCCTGTCCACGGTGTCCGCCGGCAGCGGCGTGGCGACCTCCTCGCCCTCCATCTCGGAGACCTCGACCCTGGGCCGGGCGGTCACCCCGACGTCGGTGGTCGAATACGCGCTGGCGAACACGGCGTCGAAGGAACGGCTGAGCGTATCGGTGACCACGAAGGCGCCGGACACGAACATGACGCCGAGCACGACGGCCAGCCCGGACAGGATGAGCCGCAGCTTCCGCGCCAGCAGGCTCTTGAGGGTGGCGCGCAGCATCAGAGCATCACCGGCTCGGCGTGCGAGTCCAGCTTCTTCATCATGTCGAGCACGGTGTCGGCGGTCGGCGCGGTGAGCTCGTCGACGATCTCCCCGTCGGCCAGGAACACGACCCGGTCGGCATAACTCGCGGCCACGGGGTCGTGGGTGACCATCACGATGGTCTGGTGGTGCTCGCGCACGCTGGCGCGCAGGAACGACAACACCTCGGCCCCGGACCGCGAGTCCAGGTTGCCCGTCGGCTCGTCGGCGAAGATCACGTCCGGCCGGCCGATCAGCGCGCGGGCGCACGCGACCCGCTGCTGCTGGCCGCCGGACAGCTGGCTGGGCCGGTGGCCGAGCCGGTCGCGCAGCCCGACGGTGTCGATGACGATGTCCCACCACTGCGGATCGGGCTTGCGCCCGGCGATGTCCAGCGGCAACCGGATATTCTCCTGCGCGCTCAGTGTCGGCAGCAGGTTGAACTGCTGGAAGATGAACCCGACGCGGTCGCGCCGCAGCCGGGTGAGCGCCCGGTCGCCGAGCTTGCTGATCTCGGTGCCGCCGACGTGCACGGTGCCGCGGTCGACGGTGTCCAGGCCGGCCAGGCAGTGCATCAGCGTCGACTTGCCGCTGCCGGACGGTCCCATGATGGCGGTGAACCGGCCCTGCCCGAACTCCGCGCTCACGCCCCGCAGCGCGACGACGCGCGCCTCGCCGGAACCGTAGACCTTCCAGACCTCATCAGCCCGGGCCGCCGCCGGTCGGTCGGCATTGGTCGTCGTCACTGTCACTCCCTGGTGTTGTGGGGGCCGTCGGCTCCCCGTGGTCCGGCGGGGCGGGCCGCCCCGCCGGCTCCGTCAGTCTTCCGGCGCACCATCCGCCGGGCGTCCGACCGCGGGCGGAGACCGACGCGGAGATTTCGGTACGGGACGCCACCTACGTCGCGTCAGGGTTTCCCCCGGGTTCCCGCATGACGTCACTATGGCGGTTGACAGACGTCATGGATGACGTCATATTGGTGGCATGGACCTCACGCCGTATCTGGAATCGCTGCAGGCCGATCTCTCGGCCGCCGCCGCCCCCGGAGGCCCGGACACCGCGCGGGCCGCGGAACTGCTCGGCCACGCCCTCGAGGCATCGGCCCGGCTGGCACTGCTGCAGGCGTTGTCCGACGCCACGGCGGAGATCACGACGCGGCTGCACGGCCCGGTCGTCGACGTCCGCCTCCGCGGCCGCGAGGCCGACCTCGTCGTCAGCCACGCGCCGGCCGAGCCGGCGCCCGACCCCATCCCCGCCCCGCCGCCGCCCACCGGCGACGGCGGCGACCTCGCCCGGCTCACCCTGCGGATGCCGGAATCCCTCAAGGCCCACGTCGAGCAGGCGGCAGCCGCCGAAGGAGTCTCGGTCAACGCCTGGCTGGTGCGCGCCGTGATGGCCGCAGCCACCGGCACACCACCACAGCCCCCCTCCACCCCGGCCACGCGGCGCGGCCGCCGCATCACCGGCTTCGCGCAGGCCTGACCTGCCCTATCAAGCTAAGGAGCATTCCCGTGCCCGAGTTCGACCACCCCACCCCCGTCACCGTGTCCCTGCGCCTGCAGCGGGGCTCCGCCGAGGTCGTCGCCGAGGAACGCGACACCGTACGAGTCGACGTCACCGCACCCGACGGCACCGACGCCGCCGGCCAGTTCACCATCGCCCTCGACGGCGACACCCTGGCCGTGCACGCCCCGGACGCCGGCGGCTGGGCGTGGCGCCGTACGGCCAAGGTCCACGTGGCTGTGCGCGTACCGCTGGACAGCACCATCGCCGCGAAATCGGCTGCGGCCGACCTGCGCCTCGCGGGCCGCTACACGACGGTGCAGGCGATGCTGGCGTCGGCCGACGTCCACCTGGACCAGGTAACCGGCGACGTCCAGCTCAAGTCCGCCAGCGGCGACGTGACCGTCGACCGGGTGGGCGGCTCGCTGCGCATGAACAGCGCCTCGGGAGACCTGCGCGCCGGTGACGTCACCCGTGACGTCAGCGCCGGCACGGCCAGCGGCGACATCACCGTCCGCCGGGTCGGCGGCTCGATCCACGCCCAGTCCGCATCGGGCGACGTGGAGATCGGCACGATCAGCCAGGGCCGCGCCGACCTCCGCTCGATGTCCGGCGACGTCTCGGTCGGCGTCAGCCCCGGTACGGGCGTGTGGCTGGATCTGAACACCGCGTCCGGCTCGACGTCGAGCGACCTGTCCATGGGGGACGCACCGGCGGAGGGCCGTGCGGCGGCGACTTTGGAACTGCGGGTGCGTACCGCCAGCGGCGACATCGACGTGCACCGCGCGCTCGGCCTGTCGGCCGCCGCCTGACGGCCCGGGCCCGTGTGCCGGTTGGTCATGTGCCCGCTGCCGGGGCGGTGCCTGGTCGGAGCGATGTCAGCGCCGGCGCTGCGGGCGGTGCCCGCGGTCGCGGTCGCCGTGGTGAAATCGGGGGCGTCCGGGTGGGTGAGCGGTTCGCGTTCTCAGCCGCCCGGGCGGACCAGGCCCGTCTCGTACGCCAGCACGACCGCCTGAACCCGGTCACGCAGCCGCAGCTTCGTCAGCACGTGCCCGACGTGCGTCTTGACGGTCGTCTCGCTCACCAGCAGCGCCCGCGCGATCTCGGCATTCGAGTGGCCCTTCGCCACGTGGACGAGCACCTCGCGTTCCCGCTCGGTGAGGGCGTCGAGCACCGGCGCGGTCGCCTGGGTGGCGGGGAGGATCTCGCTCATCCGGGTGAGCAGCCGGCTCAGGATCGGCGGGGCTACGACCGCACCCCCGGAAGCGACGGTACGGATGGCAGCCACCAGCTCCTCTGCCGGCACGTCCTTGCCGAGGTAACCGGTGGCCCCGGCGGCGACCGCCCCCAGCACCGTCTCGTCGGTGTCGTCCGCGGTCAGGATCAGCACCCGCACCGGCAGGCCGGACCCGGTGATGCGGCGGGTGACGGTCAGCCCGTCGAGCCGCGGCAACCGCAGATCCATGACCACGACGTCGGGCAGCAGCCGCCGCGACAGATCGACGGCCTCGGCGCCGTCGCCGGCCTCCCCGACGACGGCCAGCCCACCGGCGCCGGCGAGCGCCATCCGCAGCCCGGACCGCAGCATCGGCTGATCGTCGGCGAGCAGCACCCGGACGGTACGCACGTCGGCGACCCCCGCCCCGGCCGCCCCGGCCGGCCCCTCACCGTCGCTCGCCGTCACCGTCAGCCTCCCCACGCCCGACTTCGGCGCTCACCCTAGGCGATGGACGAGGGCCCTCGGGGACACCGGTCCGCGGCCGGCCCCGAAGGACGATGGACCGGCTCAGGGACGACGCGGAACCGGCATCAGGGAGGCGTCGGTCGGGGAGCCGTTCGTGTCGTGAGCGACAGCGAGCTCCGGGTAGGGCGGCGGGGTGCCGCCGAACTCGGGGCAGAACTGCTGGTGGCTGCACCAGCCGCAGAGCTTGCTGGGCTTCGGCCGGAAGTCCTTCTCCTGCTTGGCGCGCTCGATCGCCTGCGACAACGCCACCAGGGTGCGTTCGAAGCGTTCGAGTTCTTCCGCGTCGGGGCTGTAGTCGCAGATCTCCGCGTCCTTCAGGTACAGCAGGCGCAGGACTCGGGGCACCACCCCGCGGGTGCGCCACAGCACGAGCGCGTAGAACTTCAGCTGGAACAGCGCCCGGCCCTCGAAGGCCTCGCGGGGCGCGCCGCCGGTCTTGTAGTCGACCACGCGGAGGTCGCCGGCCGGGGAGACGTCGAGGCGGTCGATGTAGCCGCGGATCAGCAGCTCGTCGTCGATCAGTGTGGAGACCAGGCTCTCGCGTTCCGCGGGCTCGAGCCGGCGCGGGTCCTCCACGGCGAAGTAGCCGTCGAGCAGCTCGCCCGCGCTCTGCAGGAAGGCCTCCAGCCGGATCAACTCGGCCGGCGGAGGCTCCGGCATGCCGGGCAGGATCTCCGCCCGGTGAGCCGAGCTCCCGTCGCCCGAGTCACCGTCACCCGGGCGCGCGGCGGGACGGTCGACGACCGGGACGGGCGCACGCACGTCGACAGCCGCCTCGAACAGCTGTGACAGTCCCGGCTCCTCCTCCACGAGCCGTTCCCACTGCGGCGCCACCAGGGCTGCCGCGGCGTCCGGTGTGCGGTCCGCTGCCGGGAGGTCGAAGAGGCGTTCCAGGACCGCGTGGACCAGCGTGCCGCGGACCTGGTCGCGGGTGGGCTGCTCGGGGAGGCGGTCGATGGTGCGGAAGCGGAACAGCAGCGGGCAGGTCTTGAAGTCGGCCGCTCGTGACGGCGAGAGCGACGGCCCGGCGGGCCGTTCCCGGCCGGGCTCGGAAGGGGACAAAACCGTTTCTGCCGTCATGGGGGTAAGGCTAGGGGAGGGGTACGACGAAACCGGCGAGCCGGGTCTCTCAGACTCGGTCCGTAGCATCGGCACCGTGGACGACAGGGGGCAGCGGACCCGGCCCGCCCGGCGGCGCGGGGCTCGGGAGGTCGGGCGGGTGCTCGGCATCCCGATCTTCGTGAATGCCTCCATGCTGCTGCTCGCCCTGCTGGTCACGGTCGTCTACGGCGGTTACGCGAAGCGGGACCTCGGCCTGGCTCCCCCTTTCGCGTACGCGGTGGGCATGGGTTTCGTGGTCTGCCTGCTCGGCTCCGTCCTGCTGCACGAGCTCGGTCACGCCCTCACCGCGCGGCGGTACGGGATCGGTGTGCGCGGTATCACGCTGGAGTTGCTCGGCGGCTGGACGGAGATGGATCGGGACGCGCCCACGCCGCGGGTCGACGCGCTGGTCTCGCTGGCCGGGCCCGCCGTGTCGCTGGTGCTCGGGGGGCTCGCCACCGGCGCTGCGGTCGTGCTGCCCGAACGTACGGTCGCCGGGCAGATCGCGTTCCAGCTGGCCGCGAGCAACGTCATCGTGGCGATCTTCAACGTGCTGCCGGGGCTGCCGCTGGACGGCGGACGGGCGTTGCGGGCCGGGCTGTGGGCGCTGATCCGGGACCGGAACCGGGCCACCGAGCTCGCCGCGTGGGCGGGGCGCGGCATCGCCCTCCTCACCGGGTGTGCCGTTCTGACGCTCTACCGGCTGCACGTGCTCACCCTGTTCGGGCTGCTCTTCATCCTGCTGGTCGTGTTCACGCTGTGGCAGGGCGCGGGGCAGTCCATGCGGCTCGCGCGGATGACGCGGCGGTTCCCGCTGGTGGACCTGAGCACTCTTGCCCGGCCGCTTTTCGCCGTACCGTCGGGAACGTCGATCGCGGAGGCACAGCGCCGCGCCGATGCCGCGGAGCCGGCCCGCAAGGGTCTGGCCGTGGCCGATTCGAGCGGGCGGGTCGTGGCGGTGGTGGACGGCACCGCCGCGGCTGCCGTGCCGGCCGAGCGGCGGCCCTGGGTGAGCGTCGACACGGTGGCGCGGGACGTGGCGCGGCTGCCGGTGATGCGGGTCGGGCTCACGGGCGAGCAGGTGGTCCGGGCCGTGCAGGCCCACCCGGGTGCGCAGTACGTGGTGACCTCAGGCGAGGATGTCGTCGGCGTGCTGCACGTCGCGGATCTGGCCGAGCTGCTGGAGCCGCGCCGTCCGGCCCGCCGTGCGACCGCCAGGTGACCAGGAGAGGGATCAGTGACCGTTCAGGAAAACACCGTCGCCGCCGAGCCGGTGCCCGCCCACCGCGGGCCGTTCCGCCCGGGCGATCGTGTGCAGCTCACCGATCCCAAGAATCGCATGCACACCATCGTCCTCGAGCCCGGGAAGGCGTTCCACACGCATCGGGGTGCGCTCGAGCACGACGCCCTCATCGGGCTGCCCGACGGCAGTGTCGTCGTCTCCAGCGGTGGCACGCCGTATCTGGCGCTCCGGCCCCTGCTGTCCGATTACGTGCTCTCCATGCCGCGTGGCGCGCAGGTCATCTACCCGAAGGACGCCGCGCAGATCGTCGCGATGGGTGACGTCTTCCCGGGTGCCAAGGTGCTGGAGGCCGGCGTCGGCTCCGGCGCGCTGACCTGTTCGCTGCTGCGGGCCGTCGGTGGCAGCGGCGAGCTGCACTCGTACGAGCTGCGGGAGGACTTCGCCGCCGTCGCCCGTAAGAACGTCGAGGCGTTCTTCGGCGGGCCCCACCCGGCCTGGCACCTGCACCACGGGGACGTCGCGGATGCCACCGAGACCGGTTTCGACCGCATCATCCTGGACATGCTGACCCCGTGGGAGGCACTCGGCATGGTCGAGAAGGCGCTCGTGCCCGGCGGGGTCTTCATCGGGTACGTGGCCACGACGCCGCAGCTCTCCGAGCTCGTGGAGGCGCTGCGCGAGCGCGGTGGGTGGACCGAGCCCCGGGCGTGGGAGTCGCTGATCCGGGACTGGCACGCCGAGGGTCTGGCCGTACGCCCGGATCACCGCATGATCGCGCACACCGCGTTCCTCGTGTCGGCCCGCAAGCTCGCGCCCGGCGTCACGGCGCCGCCGCGGCGGCGTAAGCCCAGCAAGGGTGCCGAGGCGTACGCACTGCGCCGGGCCGCTCAGGCAGCTCTGGCCGCCGAGCGGGCGGAGACCGCGACCGATACCGGGGTGTGACGGCTCAACCCGCGTCCGGTAGTTTCCTCGCGGGTTGATGGGGCTTGGGAGGGAACGGGTGGGCGCGATGTCTTCTCCGCCGTTCGGGGGCAGCAACGAGATGCCGGCGGTCTTCCCGGACTGGTCGCCGTACGAGGATCTGGACTCGGCCGCGCGCGCCTACCTGCGGGATCCGGAGGTGGCGCTGGACGCCCTCTTCGGCGTGCTGCGGGGGGCGTCGGTGCTGTGCTTCACGCTGGAGCGGTTCGTCAACGAGGTGAACGGCGTGTGGCAGGAGGTCGTCATCTGTGACGGCAGCCGGCTGGTGCTGTGGCACGGCGAGGACGTGGCGCCCGGCGACGGGCCCGTGGGCTCGATGACGTCCTCGTTGCGGGTGGTGCCGCTGTCCACGGTCACCGAGGTGGGCTGCCGGCGGCGCCTGACCCGGACGTCGACCGGGCAGGCGCGCGTCGACAGCATCGACGTCTACCTGCTGCTGAGCTCGGTGGACGACGCGGTGCCGCCGCCGGGTATGGCCGAGGAGGAGGGGCGGGCCGCCCTGCGCCACGACGCGCTGCGCTTCGGCAAGACCCTCGACGACGGCGGGCCGGGGCAAATCGCCCGGTTGGAGGAGTTCTCCCGGATTGTCGCATCTTTGGTCGGCCGTCCGACACTGTGACAATTTCCGCTGCCGGCGGTGATCGGTACGGGCCCCGCCGAGGCCCGTACCGAAAAAGATCAGTCCGCGTCCGGACCGGCCACCTCGACGTCGTCGGACGAGCGCACGACGTGGATGCAATCGCCCGGGCACTCCTTGGCCGCGTCGATCACCTCGAGCCGTAGCCGGGCCGGCACGCCGGTGCGCACTCCGGGGCTCTGCAGCAGCTCACCGGCGCTGTCCTTGACGTACGCCAGGCCGTCGATGTCGAACTCGAAGACCTCCGGTGCGTACTGCACGCAGAGCCCGTCGCCGGTGCACAGGTCCTGATCCACCCAGACCTGAAGTTCGTCAGTTTCGGTCGGTGCGGACACCGAACACCTCCCAGGAATCGCCCTGTCCGACGGTACCCGAAGGGTCTGACCACCCGGTGGCGGCACCTGACCGAATCGATCAAGGTTCAGTGACGAGGGTGTTGCATGGGTCGAAATCCGCCCGGCAGCGGTTAGTGTTGTCTCAAGACGTTCGAGCCCCCGGGGAGGTGGGACGTGGCACGTAGCGACGAGGCGGATTCACGCGCCGCACGTTGGGAGAAAGAGGCCAACGATCTCTCCAGCCAGGTTGCGTTCCTGCAGGAGGAACTCGCTCTGGTACGGCGCAAGTTGACCGAAAGCCCCCGACACGTCCGGCAGCTCGAGGAGCGGCTCGCGGCGACGCAGGCGCAGCTGGCCCGACTGACCGAGAACAACGACCGGCTCGTGGCGACCCTCAAGGAAGCCCGGGCTCAGATCGTCACTCTCAAGGAAGAGATTGACCGGCTCGCCCAGCCGCCCAGCGGCTACGGCGTTTTCCTGGCCGCCCACGAGGACGGCACCGTCGACGTCTTCACCGGTGGCCGCAAGCTGCGGGTCGCCGTGTCCCCGTCCCTCGAGGTCGAGGAGCTGAAGCGGGGGCAGGAGGTCCTGCTCAACGACGCGCTCAACGTGGTCGACGCGTTCGGCTACGAGCGGGTCGGCGAGGTGGTCCTGCTCAAGGAGGTCCTGGCGGGGCCGGGCGGCGCACCGGGCGACCGGGCGCTGGTCGTCTCGCACGCCGACGAGGAGCGGATCGTCCACCTGGCCGAGTCGCTGCAGGTGTCCGCGCTGCGGGCCGGCGACTCGCTGATGATCGAGCCGCGCTCGGCGTACGCGTACGAGCGCATCCCGAAGAGCGAGGTCGAGGAGCTCGTTCTGGAGGAAGTGCCCGACGTCGACTACACCGACATCGGCGGTCTGCATTCGCAGATCGAGCAGATCCGCGACGCGGTGGAGCTGCCGTTCCTGCACGCCGACCTGTTCCGGGAGCACCAGCTGCGCCCGCCGAAGGGCATCCTGCTCTACGGCCCGCCCGGCTGCGGCAAGACCCTGATCGCCAAGGCGGTCGCCAACTCGCTGGCGAAGAAGATCGCCGAGCGCCGCGGCGAGGAGAAGCACACCAGCTACTTCCTCAACATCAAGGGTCCCGAGCTGCTCAACAAGTACGTGGGCGAGACCGAGCGGCACATCCGCCTGGTCTTCCAGCGGGCGCGGGAGAAGGCCGGCGAAGGCACGCCGGTCATCGTGTTCTTCGACGAGATGGACTCGATCTTCCGGACCCGTGGCTCCGGCGTCTCCTCCGACGTCGAGAACACCATCGTCCCGCAGCTGCTCAGCGAGATCGACGGCGTCGAGGGCCTGGAGAACGTGATCGTCATCGGCGCCTCCAACCGGGAAGACATGATCGACCCGGCGATCCTGCGGCCCGGCCGGCTCGACGTGAAGATCAAGATCGAGCGCCCGGACGCGGAGGCGGCGAAGGACATCTTCGCCAAGTACATCCTCCCCGGCCTGCCGCTGAGCGCCGAGGACCTGGCCGAGCACGGCGGCGACGCCGACGTGACGGTCGCGGCCATGATCGAGGCGGTCGTGCTCCGGATGTACACGGAGTCCGAGGAGAACCGCTTCCTGGAGGTCACCTACGCCAACGGTGACAAGGAGGTCCTGTACTTCAAGGACTTCAACTCCGGCGCGATGATCCAGAACATCGTCGACCGCGGCAAGAAGATGGCCATCAAGGAGTTCCTCACCTCCGGCAAGAAGGGGCTGCGCCTGCAGCACCTGCTCGACAGCTGCGTCGACGAGTTCCGCGAGAACGAGGACCTGCCCAACACCACCAACCCGGACGACTGGGCCCGGATCTCCGGCAAGAAGGGCGAGCGGATCGTCTACATCCGTACGCTCGTCTCCGGCGGCAAGGGCGCCGAGGCCGGCCGCTCCATCGAGACGGCCAGCAACACCGGTCAATACCTGTAAGGCATCTGGGGACGCGGGCGGAGGTCATCCTCCGCCCGCGTCTTCTCATCTCAATTCCTGTCGTCTTCGTCGCTCTCCGTGGTGCCGGCCGCCGGCGGGTCGCCTGCTCCGCGGTGCGGAGGCGGCCACTGCGCCTGAAGATCGCCACCGAGAGTGCCGTGACGCGTACGGCCCGGGGCGAGAACCGATACGGAAGCGTCTAGGCTCGACACATGGGCAACGGCAACACAGTCGCGGGCGGAGTGGTCGTATGAGCGTTCGGCGGATTATGGGGACCGAGGTCGAGTACGGCATTTCCGTGCCCGGGCAGCCCGGCGCCAACCCCATGGTCACCTCGTCCCAGGTCGTCAACGCCTACGGCGCCCGCCCCGAGCTCAACCGCGGCGGTCGGGCCCGGTGGGACTACGAGGAGGAGTCGCCGCTGCGCGACGCCCGCGGCTTCACCTACTCCGGTGCCGCGTACGATCCGGCGGACGCGCTCGCCGACGAGGACCTCGGCCTCGCCAACGTCATACTCACCAACGGCGCGCGGCTCTACGTGGACCACGCCCACCCGGAGTACAGCACCCCCGAGTGCACCAACCCGCTCGACATCGTGCGCTGGGACAAGGCCGGCGAGCGCGTCATGGCCGAGGCGTCCCGCCGCGCCGCCACGATCCCGGGCACCCACCGCATCCAGCTCTACAAGAACAACACCGACAACAAGGGCGCCTCGTACGGCTCGCACGAGAACTACCTCATGCGCCGCCAGACGCCGTTCGCGGACATCGTCGCCCACCTCACGCCGTTCTTCGTCACCCGGCAGATCTTCTGCGGCGCCGGCCGCGTCGGCATCGGCCAGGACGGCTCCGGCTCGGGCTTCCAGATCTCCTCGCGCGCCGACTTCTTCGAGGTCGAGGTCGGCCTGGAGACCACGCTCAAGCGCCCGATCATCAACACCCGCGACGAACCGCACTCCGACGCGGACAAGTACCGCCGCCTGCACGTCATCATCGGCGACGCGAACCTCTCCGAGATCGCGACGTACCTGAAGATGGGCACCACGGCGCTGATCCTCAACATGATCGAGGAGAAGGTCTTCACCGGCGAGCTCGGCGTGGCCGACCCGGTCTCCGAGCTCAAGGCGGTCAGCCACGACCCGTCCCTGAAGCACCTGATGCGGCTGCGCGACGGCCGCCGGCTCACCGCCCTGGACCTGCAGTGGGCGTACTACGAGCGGGCCAAGGCGTTCGTGGACGAGCGCTACGGCAGCGACGTCGACGAGCAGACCGCCGACGTGCTCCGGCGCTGGGAGGACGTCCTCACCAAGCTCGGCGACGACCCGATGAGCTGCTCCGACCAGCTCGACTGGGTGGCCAAGCTGCGGCTGCTCGAGGGCTACCGCGAGCGGGAGAACCTGACCTGGTCGTCGCCCAAGCTCCAGCTCGTCGACCTCCAGTATTCCGACGTACGGCCGGAGAAGGGCCTCTACCACCGCCTGGTGGCCCGCGGCTCGATGAAGACGCTGCTCGATCCCGAGGAGACCCTGCGCGCGATGGTGGAGCCGCCCGAGGACACCCGGGCGTACTTCCGCGGCCAGTGCCTCGCCCGCTACGCGTCCGAAGTGGTCGCCGCGAGCTGGGACTCGGTCATCTTCGACGTGGGCCGCGAGTCGCTGGTCCGGGTCCCGATGATGGAGCCGGAGCGTGGCACCAAGAAGCACGTCGGCGCCCTGTTCGACAAGTGCGACACGGCCAAGGACCTGCTCGAGGTGATCACGAGCCGGTGACCGGCTTCGCTGCGCGAGAAACACGCGGACGGGCAGGCGTTTTCGTCGTACCGGCGAGGTAGGTTTTTCCCAACCCGAACCGGTTGGGTGTTGAAGGGGGACAGGGATGGCAACGCGAGACACCGGCGGTCAGTCGCAGTCCGGCAAGGGCAAGCGCGACGAGGAGATCGAGGACGTCACCACCGAGGCCAACCCGGAGGTTGCCGAGCGGCACGCCGAGATCACCGAGGACGTCGACGACCTGCTGGACGAAATCGACTCCGTCCTGGAGGAGAACGCCGAGGAATTCGTGCGAGGGTATGTACAAAAAGGCGGCCAGTAGGGCATAAGCCCCGTAAAGGACATCTGCCGCGCCGGGTCGACACCTCCATCGCGATGATCGCGTCGGTCCGGCGCGCAGGATATTGTGCTTCAACTGCGACGGCGGACTCGGGTGGTTGCGGGACAGCCCGGAACCCCTCGCCGCCGCGATCACGTTTTCGAGAGGAACCACGTGGCAGCGGGTTTTGATCCATCCGGGCGTCTTCCAGATGTGTTCACCAACGCGGGGACGTCATCCTTCACGCAGTTCCTGAGCCAGGCCGCCCCCGAGCTGCTGCCGGGTCGCCGGCCGTTGCCGCCGGGCATGGCGGCCGACATCGCGCCGCACGGCACCACGATCGTCGCCATCGCCACCACCGAGGGCGTCGTGATGGCCGGTGACCGGCGCGCCACCATGGGGAACCTGATCGCCAGCCGGGACATCGAGAAGGTTCACCCCGCCGACGCTTACTCGCTGATCGGCATCGCCGGCACGGCGGGTATCGGCATCGAGCTCATGCGCCTGTTCCAGGTGGAGCTCGAGCACTACGAGAAGATCGAGGGCGCGATGCTGTCCCTCGACGGCAAGGCCAACCGGCTGGCGGCGATGGTGCGGGGCAATCTCGGCGCGGCCATGCAGGGTCTGGCCGTGGTGCCGCTCTTCGCCGGCTTCGACCTGTCCCCGGCCGACCCGTCGAAGGTCGGGCGCATCTTCAGCTTCGACGTCGCCGGCGGGCTCTACGAGGAGACCGGCTTCGACGCGATCGGCTCCGGTTCGCTGTTCGCCAAGGCCGCGCTGAAGAAGCGCTACCGGCCGGGGATCGGCACGCAGGAGGCCATCCGGCTCGCGGTGGAGGCGCTCTACGACGCCGCGGACGACGACACGGCGACCGGCGGCCCCGACCTGACCCGCAAGATCTACCCGGTGGTGATGACCGCGACGGCGGACAGCACCCACCGGCTCACCGAGGCCGAGATCAACGCGGTGGCCGAGGAAGTGGTCGCCGGACGCATGGAGAACCCGGGCGGCTGAGCCCACGCCGAGTCCGACGACGAAACCACTCGAAGGTCATCGAAGGAGTAACCACCCGTGGCCATGCAGTTCTACGCCTCGCCCGAGCAGGTCCAGCGCGACCGCTCGGAGTACGCCCGCAAGGGCATCGCCCGCGGCCGTTCCGCCGTCGTGCTCACGTACGAGGGCGGCATCCTGCTGGTCGCCGAGAACCTCACCTCGCTGCGCAAGATCAGCGAGCTCTACGACAAGATCGGCTTCGCGGCGGTCGGCCGCTACAACGAGTTCGAGAGCCTGCGCCGCGCCGGCGTGCGGATGGCCGACCTCAACGGCCTCGCGTACGACCGGCGTGACGTGACGGGCCGGGCCCTCGCCAACGCCTACACCCAGACGCTCGGCGCGATCTTCTCCGAGACTCAGAAGCCGTACGAGGTGGAGATCTGCGTGGCGCAGGTCGGTGCCACCCCGGAGGCCGACGAGCTGTACCGCATCACGTACGACGGCTCGGTCATGGACGAGCCGGGCTTCATGGCGATGGGCGGCTCGGCGGAGGCCATCTCGACCGTCCTCAAGGAACGCCACGACGTGGCCGCCGACCTGCCGACCGCGCTGGCCCTGGCGGTCAAGGGCCTCGGCAGCGTGGGCGGCGAGAACGGTGCCGCCCGCGAGCTGGGCGCCTCGCAGCTCGAGGTCGCCGTGCTCGACCGCACCCGCAAGGGGCGGGCGTTCCGGCGGATCTCGGGAGCGGCGCTCGAGACGCTGCTCGGCGGCGGCAAGGACCAGCCGGAGCCCGAGGTGGGCGAGGCGGGCGACACGGCTCCGCCGGCGCCGGGCGAGGACAAGCCGACGGTGTCCGCGGCCTCGGTCGACCTCGAGGGCAAGCCCGAGGACAAGGACGGCTCCTGACGCGCGTGAGGCGTCCCCGGGCCGGCCGACGGCCCGGGGACGCCTCGCGGCCGCGGGTCAGTCGGTGAGCAGGGGGCGCCACCAGTCCGGGTGGTCGCGGTACCACTGCACCGTCTCCGCCAGGCCGGCGCGGAAGTCCACCCGCGGGCGGTAACCGAGCTCGTCACGGATGCGGCGGTCGTCGAGGGCGTAGCGGTGGTCGTGGCCCTTGCGGTCCGCCACGTGCTCGACCCGGTCCGCATCGGCGCCGCATTCCCGCAGGAGCAGCTCGGTCAGGTCCTTGTTCGTCAGCTCCTCCGTGCCGCCGACGTGGTACACCTCGCCGGGCCGGCCCCCGGTCAGCACCAGGGCGGTGGCGCGGCAGTGGTCGTCCACGTGGACCCAGTCGCGTACCTGGCTGCCGTCGCCGTAGAGCGGCACGGCCCGGCCCTCCAGCAGGGCGGTGACGAAGCGGGGGATGAGCTTCTCCGGGTGCTGGTAGGGCCCATAGGTGTTCGCCGTGCGGGTCACCGTCACCGGTAGCCCGTGCGTGCGGTGGAAGGCCAGCGCCAGCAGGTCGGCGCCGGCCTTCGTGGCAGCGTACGGGGAGGTGGGTGACAGCGGGGTCGTCTCCGTGCAGGCGCCCGACGGGACCGAGCCGTAGACCTCGTCCGTCGACACGTGCACGAACCGCTCGATGCCGTGCCGCAGGGCCGCGTCCAGCAGGATCTGGGTGCCCAGCACGTTGGTGGTGGCGAACTCGGCGGCCGCCACGATCGAGCGGTCGACGTGGGATTCCGCCGCGAAGTGCACCACGTGGTCGTGCTTGCGCACCACCGGTTCCACCAGCGCCGCGTCGCAGACGTCGCCCGGGACGAAGTCGAGGCGCTTGCTCTCCGCCACCGGGCCCAGGTTCGCGAAGTTCCCGGCGTACGTGAGCTTGTCGAGGACCGTGACCCGCGCTCCCTCGAGGCCCGGCAGGGCGTCCGCGAGGACCGCGCGCACGAAGGCCGAGCCGATGAAGCCGGCGCCGCCGGTGACCAGAAGATTCATCAGTGGCTCAGTGTATCCGCAGGTGACAGCGCTGCGGCGGGGGATGACCACGCAGTGCTGCGGTGAAAGGGCGCGTTGTCACTGCCGTTGGGAGCCGTTCTGAGGCTAATGTTTCGTCATGGAACGGCGAATTTTCGGCCTCGAAACCGAGTACGGAGTCACGTGCACCTACCGGGGGCAGCGGCGGCTGTCTCCCGACGAGGTGGCCCGCTACCTGTTCCGCCGAGTGGTGTCCTGGGGACGCAGCAGCAACGTCTTTCTCCGCAACGGTGCCCGCCTCTACCTCGACGTCGGTTCCCACCCCGAGTACGCGACCCCCGAGTGCGACTCCGTCACCGACCTGGTCGCCCACGACCGCGCCGGTGAGCGCATCCTCGAGGGTCTCCTGGTCGACGCCGAGAAACGGCTGCACGACGAGGGGATCGCGGGGGAGATCTACCTCTTCAAGAACAACACCGACTCGGCCGGCAACTCGTACGGCTGCCACGAGAACTACCTCGTGTCCCGCCACGGCGAGTTCGGCCGCCTCGCCGACGTCCTCATCCCGTTCCTCGTCACCCGGCAGCTGATCTGCGGCGCCGGCAAGGTCCTGCAGACGCCGCGCGGTGCGGTGTTCTGCCTCTCGCAGCGCGCCGAGCACATCTGGGAGGGCGTCTCCAGCGCCACCACGCGCAGCCGGCCGATCATCAACACCCGCGACGAGCCGCACGCCGACGCCGAGCGTTACCGCCGGCTGCACGTCATCGTCGGCGACTCCAACATGAACGAGGTCACCACGCTGCTCAAGGTCGGCAGCGCCGACATCGTGCTGCGGATGATCGAGGCCGGTGTCGTCATGCGCGACCTGACGCTGGAGAACCCGATCCGGGCGATCCGGGAGGTCAGCCACGACGTCACCGGGCGCCGCAAGATCCGGCTGGCCAACAACAAGGAGGTCAGCGCCCTCGAGATCCAGCAGGAATACCTGGCCAAGGCGACCGAGTTCGTCGAGCGCCGGGGCGGCGACCAGACCGCCAAGCGGGTCGTGGAGCTGTGGGGCCGGGTGCTCTCCGCCATCGAGAGCGGCGACCTGGACCCGGTGGCCCGGGAGATCGACTGGGTGTCGAAGCTCAAGGTCATCGAGCGCTACCAGGCCAAGCACGAGATCCCGATGTCGCACCCGCGGATCGCGCAGCTCGACCTCGCATACCACGACGTGCGCCGCGGTCGCGGCCTGTACGCGCTGATGGAGAAGCGTAAGCAGGTCGACCGCATCTCCAACGATCTGGAGATCTTCGAGGCGAAGGAGACCCCGCCGCAGACCACGCGGGCCCGGCTGCGCGGCGAGTTCATCCGCCACGCCCAGGAGAAGCGGCGCGACTTCACCGTCGACTGGGTGCACCTCAAGCTCAACGACCAGGCGCAGCGGACCGTGCTCTGCAAGGACCCGTTCCGGGCGTACGACGAGCGGGTGGAGCGCCTGATCGCCAGCATGTGACGCCGGGCAGTTAGGCTGGTCGGGCCATGACGACATCGCACGAGCCCGATCAGCCGCCGCCCGGGGAGAAGCCCGAGCGCACGTTCGAGGACGTGATGTGGGGGCGGGTCGAACGGCGCCGGGAGAAGATCCGTAGCCAGGTGGCACGGAACCGGCAGGGCGGCCACAAGATCCCGACGTGGGTGCTGGCCGCCGTCCTGGGTCTGCTGCTGCTCGGCTGGCTTTACCTGATCTTCTTCGATTGATGCTTTGCTGGGGACATGCCTGACATCATCGATCCCGCGATCAGCGACTACCTGCTCGCCCACTGCACTCCCGCCGACGACGTCCTCCAGGAACTGGCGGCGGAGACCAGGGCCGCCTTCCCCGACGCCGCGCGCATGCAGATCTCGCACGACGAAGGCGAGCTGCTCACCATGCTGGTGCGGCTGACCGGGGCGCGCACGGCGATCGAGGTCGGGGTGTTCACCGGTTACTCGGCCGTCTGCATCGCGCGGGGCCTTTCGGAGGGCGGGCGGCTGCTCGCTTGCGACGTCTCCGAGGAGTGGACGGCGGTGGCCCGGGCGTACTGGAAACGGGCCGGGGTCGACGACCGCATCGACCTGCGGATCGCCCCGGCGGTCGAGACGCTGCGGGCGCTGCCCGCCGACCCGGTCGTCGACTTCGCGTTCATCGACGCCGACAAGACGGGATATCGCGCCTACTACGAGGAGATCGTGCCGCGGCTGCGGCCCGGCGGCCTCGTCGTGCTCGACAACGTGTTGCGCGGCGGCCGGGTCGTGCAGCCCGGCGATCAGGGCGCCGACGTCGCCGCCATCCGCGAGGTCAACGATCTCGTGGTGGCCGACGACCGGGTCGAGTCGGTGATGCTGCCGATGCGCGACGGCGTCACCCTCATCCGGAAGAGTTAGAGCAGCGCGGCCGCGTGCCGGCCGGCCACGGCGGCCGCGACGAAGTAGGCGTGGTCCTCGGTCAGGCCGCGGCCCATGGTCGACAGCTTGACCGGGCTCTCCTGCAGCGCCGCGTCCAGGCCCTCGGTGCCGATCTCCACGACGCGGTGCAGCGTCGCCAGCGGAGCGAGGGCCTCGGCGACATCCTTCGCCAGATCCACCGGCAGGTCGGCCGGCACCGGCAGGTCGGCGGGGACCAGCGCGACTTTTCCGTACGCGGTGAGGCTGTGGTGGGAGACCCCCCGATGCCGCGGCCGGCCGTCAGCGTCGGAGATGCGCAGCGCGCCTACGGGGCGGCCGCCGAGCGCGACGACGGCGTTGACGGCTTCACCCACGGCGACTCCGGAGAACCCCCAGGGCGTACCGGTGCCCAGGTTGCCGGGGCCCTGGGCGACGATGGTCACGTCGGCGTGCAGCACGTGCCGGGCGGCGAGCAGGCCGGTGTGGACCGTGCTCGCCTCCAGGTCGCCGCCGAAGGCCTGGCCGGTCGTCACCGTGCCGGCGAGGTGGCCGCCCAGGCCGTCGAGGGTACGGGAGAACCAGGCCGGCAGCGCTCCGCCGTCGGTCATCACGTACGCGACGCGCGCGTCGGGGCGGTCGGCGTGGATGCCGGCAAGGATCGCGGGCAGCGCCGAGTGCAGGTCCGCGGTGACCACCGGCATGTCGTCGATGCCGGTCGCCGCGGCCAGCACCTCGTGGTGCGGCGACGCCTCCTCGTCCACGCCGAGCAGGATCGGCTGCAGCGGCGTGTAGCGGGCCTTGACCAGGTGGCCCGAGTCGCGGGTGGTGCCGTCGGTGCCCGGATCCGGGGGCAGCCGGTCGGGCAGCGCCACGACCAACGCATACCCGCCGGTGCCGAGGCCCATCACCTGGGCGCCCACGTTGAGCAGGACGCGGTCGCCGGGCTGCGGGGCGCCGGTCAGGGCCGGGTAGGCGAGCGCCTTGACCGGACCGTCGTCCGTGGCGACCTCCAGCTCGATCGCGCCACGCCACTGCCGCCGTACCGAAGAAACCGTTCCCGACCGCCAGCGCACCATGGCGGCGACCCTATATGTCCACCCCGCCGTCGCGATGGTTGCGTCCCGCGTGGCCGCGCGTCGGGTCCAGGAAGACGTAGCGGATGCCCGGGTAGCGGGCGCGGAGCCGGCGTTCCGCCTCGTCGGAGGCCTCCTCGATGTCGCCACCGGTGACGTCGTCGTCGAAGTCGACCTTCGCCGCGACCAGGATGTCGCCCGGCCCGAGCTGCATGGTCAGCAGCGTCGGCACGGCCGTCACGACCGGGATGGCGGCGAGGTCGTCGGCGATCTGGTTGTGCATGCGGCGCGGCACCGCCCGGCCGACCAGCAGCGATACGTTGGCGCGGGCCAGGATCGTGGCGACCACCAGGAGCAGCACACCGATGAGGATCGAGGCGACGCCGTCCCAGACCTCCGAGCCGGTGAGCTGTGCCAGCCCGATCCCGGCCGCGGCGAGGAGCAGGCCGATCAGTGCCGCCGAGTCCTCGAGGAACACGGCCTTCACCGTGGTGTCCGGGGTGAGCCGCAGGAACCGGCGGCGGCTGATGCCCCAGCGCTTCGACTCGCCGGTCACCTGCCGCTGCGCCTTGACGAAGGACACGCTTTCGGCGACGAAGGACACCACCAGCACGATGTACGAGACCACGTAGTGGCCGCTGTGCTCGCCGCTGAGGATCGTCGTCACGCCGTGGTAGATCGAGAAGCCGGCGCCGCCGATGAAGGTGAACAGGGCGGCGATGAAGGCCCAGACGAAGCTCTCCTTGCCGTACCCGAAAGGATGCTCCTCGTCGGCGGGCTTGCCGCCGCGGCGCAGGGCGACGAACAGGAAGACCTCGGTGACGGTGTCCGCCAGCGAGTGCGCGGACTCGGACAGCATCGCCGCCGAGCCGGAGAGCAGGCCGGCGACGAGCTTGGCGGCGGCGATCACGAGGTTGGCCAGCCCGGCGATGATCACCGTGCCGACGCTCTCACTCTCGCCGCCGGAGTCGGGCTCGGCGGGCGCGGGCAGGGCCGCCGCCGCGGCGAGGCCGACCGGAGGCTCGTGCTGCGAGGTTTGCGAGGTATCTGCGGCGGGGGAGATGTCAGGCACGTCTGCTTCGTTCCCCGTGGCGGTGAGCGATAACCGCCTCGGGCCTGCGGGCTGCTAGCGTTTCGGTCGTGTCGCGGACCCGTACCGAGCGCCTGGTGAACCTGGTGATCTGTCTGCTGTCCACGCGACGGTTCCTGACCGCCGCGCAGATCGCCGCGACCGTGCCCGGATACGAGCACGACCCCGAGGACCCGCGCGACCACGAAGCGTTCCAGCGCAAGTTCGAGCGGGACAAGGCCGAGCTGCGTGAGCTGGGCGTACCGCTCGAGACGGGCCTGGCGAGCGCCTTCGACACCGAGCACGGCTACCGCATCGCCCACCGCGAGTACGCGCTGCCCGACATCCCGCTCGAGCCGGACGAGGCCGCCGCGGTCGGCATCGCCGCCCGGCTGTGGCAGCACGCCGGCCTGGCCGCGGCGGCGTCGTCCGGCCTGGCGAAGCTGCGCGCCGCCGGGGTGGAGGTCGACCCGCAGGCCACCCTCGGCGTCGAGCCGGTGGTGACCGTCGACCCGGCCTTCGCGCCGCTCACCGGGGCCGCCCGGGCGCGGCGGGCGGTGACGTTCTCGTATCGCGTACCGGAGGTGGACGAGCCCTCCACCCGCCGCCTGCAACCGTGGGGCGTGGTCTGCTGGCAGGGCCGCTGGTACGTGGTCGGGCACGACCGCGACCGGGACGCCACCCGCTGCTTCCGCCTGTCGCGCATCGTCGGCCCGGTCCGGACAGTCGGGCCCGAGGGCGCCTTCACCCCGCCGCAGGACGTCGACCTCATCAGCCACGTCGCCCGCTTCTCCGGGCCGGTCGAACGCACCGGCCGGGCCACGGTCGTCGTCCGGCCGGGCCGGGCGGCCGGGCTGCGGCGGCTCGCGGTGGAGACCGTGCCCGGGCCCGCCGGTGACCGGCTGACGATCCCGTATTCCGACGTCGAGTGGCTCGCCTCCCGGCTCGTCGGCTACGGCGCCGAGGTGCGCGCGGACGGCCCGCCCGAGCTGCGCGAGGCGGTCATCCAGCAGCTCAAGGAGGTGGTGGCCCGGCACGAGCCGGCCGCCGCCGGGGTGGCGCCGTGACGCCGCCGCACCAGCGCGGCCCCGCCGGGCGCGCCTCGGCCGATCGGCTCGGGCGGCTGCTCAACCTGGTGCCGTACCTGCTGGCAAGGCCGGGGATCGCGGTCGCCGAGGCGGCCGCCGACTTCCGGATCACCGAGCGGCAGCTGCGCGAGGACCTGGAACTGCTCTGGGTCTGCGGCCTGCCCGGCTACGGCCCCGGCGACCTCATCGACATGGCCCTCGACGGCGACCGCGTGACCATCACGTACGACGCCGGCATCGACCGGCCGCTGCGGCTCAACCCGGACGAGGCGCTGGCCCTGGTGGTGGCGCTGCGGATGCTCGCCGAGACGCCGGGCATCGGCGCCCGGGACGCGATCGAGCGGGCCCTGGCCAAGATCGAGAACGCGGCGGGCGAGCTCGGCGACGCGCCGGTGGCCGTACGGCTGCCCGCCAACAGCGAGCGCCTCGACGCCATCCGCGCCATCGTCGAGCGCCGCCACGCCATGCGCATCACGTACTACACGGCTGCCCGGGACGAGACGACCGAGCGGGTCGTCGACCCGATGCGGGTGCTGATGGTCGGCAACCGGGCATACCTCGAGGCGTGGTGCCGCCGCGCCGAGGGCACCCGGCTGTTCCGGGTCGACCGCGTCGACGCGTTCACCGAGCTGGACGAGCCGGCCGCGCCGCCGGCCCGGGCGGTGCCGCACGACGTCCGCGACGGCGTGTTCCACCCGGGGCCCGACCTGCCGCTGGTGACGCTGCGGGTGGGCCGGGGCAGCCGCTGGATCACCGAGTACTACCCGTGCGAGGAGGTCCGCCGCGACGGCGACGAGTGGGTGGTGACGATGCGCGTCACCGACCTCGGCTGGGCGCAGCGCTTCCTGCTGGGCGTCGGCCCCGACGTGACGGTGGTCGCGCCGGCGGCGCTGGTCGACCGGATCCGGGCCCAGGCGGCCACGGCGCTGGACCAGTACGCAGGCCCCGGTCCGGCCAAGCCCTAAGCTGTCCGCCATGGTGCTGTGGATCGTGATTGCGGTGGTGGTGCTCGCGCTCGTCATCCTGGGTGCGACGGTCATGGCGGTGCTGGGCCGGCTGCGAGGTCTCGACCGGGCGATGCGCAAGCTGCTGCGCCGCCAGGAGCAGGCCGCGAAGCTCCAGGCGAAGGCCGAGGTGCTGCAAGAGACCATCGCCGGGCTCGAGCGCCGCGCCGAGCTGGCGCAGGAGCAGGTGGCCGTGATCAAGGCCGGCCGCGGCGCGTCCGACGGTAAGCACTCCTTACAGAATGCTGCCGGCCCGTGGTAACCTGCCGCGTTCCCGGTCCGTTGTCCGAAAATTCCTCGGATCGGTGGCCAAACAAACCGGTGCGGCGGGGGTCACTCCCGACAACCACACGTACGATGGATCCCGCACCGTCCTGATCCACCCTTGATCCGAACCGACTGGAGTCACCCATGGGCGCCCTCAAGCCATGGCACATCATCGTCATCGTTGTCGTGCTCGTGCTGCTGTTCGGCGCGAAGCGCCTTCCGGACACCGCGCGGTCGCTGGGCCGGTCGCTGCGGATCATCAAGGCGGAGACCAAGGGCCTGGTCGACGACGACAACGTGGCCGAGAAGGCCGAGCCGCAGTATTCGCGCCAGCCGCTGCACCCCAACGAGATCCACCAGCCGGGGCAGCAGGGCTACCAGCAGCCCGGTCAGGCGTACCAGCAGCCGCAGCAGCCCCCGGCGCAGCCGTACGTCGACCCGGTGCAGCGTACGAACGACCGCTGACCCACCGTGGCCATCTCCCTGCGCCGCCGGGGTCCGAGCAAGTTCGAGCAGGCCGCCGACGGCTCGATGACCCTGATCGAGCACGTCCGGGAGCTGCGTAACCGGCTGTTCTGGGCGTCGATCGGCATCGTCGCCGGACTGATCGTCGGATTCATCATCTCGGGATGGGTCTTCGACATCCTGCGAGACCCGTACTGCTCGCTGGACAGTTCGTGGATCGTCAACGCCAAAGGCCAGCGGGTCTGCAACTTCGTGGTGCTCGGCGTCGTCGATCCGCTCATCGTGAAGCTCAAGATCGCGCTGTGGGTCGGACTCATCGTCGGCTCGCCGGTCTGGATGTTCCAGCTGTGGGCCTTCATCGCGCCGGGACTGCACCGGCACGAGCGCAAGTGGGCGTACGTCTTCGTCTCCATCGCGGCGCCGCTGTTCGTCGGCGGCGTCACGCTGGCCTACTTCGTCGTCAAGCACAGCCTCGCGTTCATCCAGACGGCCGGCATCCTCGGCGTGACGACCCAGCTCGAGGTCGGCGCCTACGTCGGCTTCGTGACGAACATGCTCCTCATCTTCGGCGCGGCGTTCGAGTTCCCGCTCGTCCTGCTCATGCTCAACTTCACCGGCGTTGTCACCGCGAAGCGGCTGCTGAGCTGGTGGCGGATCGTGGTCTTCCTGTCGTTCGCCTTCGCGGCGATCGCCACCCCCGACCCGGGACCGTTCGGCATGACACTGCTCGCGGCCTGCATGACGGTGCTGTACTTCATCGCGGTGGCTGTGGCGGCGATCAACGACAAGCGCAAGGGCCGGGGCAAGGAGATCTACGCCGGATTGGACGACGACGAGATCTCGCCGCTGGAGGAGGAGCAGGTGCCGGTCGGCGTCTCCGACCGCATTGACGCGCCCACCTCGGTCGAGCCTCCGGCGCCCGTGGCGAAACCGATGCCGCTCGAGAGCCGTTTCGACGATATGACCTGAGCGCACGGCCGGTACATTCCCGGCTGTGAGCAGCAGTGACGACATCGCGGTGCTGGCCAACCCCAAAGCGGGGCGCGGCCGGCACCGCGGCGTGCTTCCGGCGGTCATCGAGCGCCTCGGGGCGGGTGGCCGGACCGTGCGCCTCCTGGAGGCGATCAGTGCCGAGGACGCCGAGAAGGCATGTCACCGGGCCGTCGCCGAAGGGGTGGCGGCGCTGGTGGCGGTGGGCGGGGACGGCACGGTGCACCGGGCGCTGCAGGCCGTGGCGGGCACCGGGACCTGCTTCGGCCTGGTTCCGGCCGGCACCGGCAACGACTTCGCGGCCGGCGTCGGCGTACCGTCGGATCCGTTGCGGGCAGCGGAGGCGATCGCCGCCGCTCTGGGCGACGGGCGGGACCAGCCGCTCGATCTGGCCCGGGTGATCACGACGCAGGGTGACGTCCGCTGGTTCGGCGCGGTGCTCGCGGCGGGCTTCGACGCGGTCGTCAACGAGCGCGCCAACCGGATGGTGTGGCCGCGCGGGCCCCGCCGCTACGACCTCGCCATCGTGCTCGAGACGGCCCGGCTGCGGCCGCGCCCCTACACGCTGGTCCTCGACGGCGTCGACCACAGCTTCGACGGGGTGCTGGCCGCGGTCGGCAACACCGTCAGCTACGGCGGTGGCCTGCGGATCTGCCCCGACGCGGACCCCGACGACGGGCTGCTGGACGTGGTCGTCGCGGCACCGCTCGGCCGGCGCGAGCTCGTCCGGCTCAAGCCCCGCCTGCGGCGCGGCACCCACGTCACGGACCCGCTGGTCACCAGCTATCGGGCGCGCGAGGTGCGGATCGACACGCCCGGGATCATCGGGTACGCCGACGGTGAACGGCTCGCCGCGCTGCCCCTCGTGATCGGCTGCGAGCCGGGTGCTCTCCGGTTGCTGCGGTGACCTCGCGATAAGCGGATCCCCGGCGGGGCCGAACGGACCGGTGCAACCCGCCAGATTCCTCAGGAGGCAGCATGTCGGTCGGTTCGGTCAGCGCCAGCACGGTCTCCACCGCGTACCTCGGCTCGGCGGACACCGCCGCCGCCAAGCAGGCGCCGGAGACGGGCGGGGAGCCGACGATCGCCGACCACGTGGCGGCCTCCGACGAGCAGCAGCCGATCCGCAGCGCTTCCGCCACGATGGGCACGCTGGTCGACACGTACCTCTGAGGTCACACCTCGCAGCCGGCCAGGGCGAGGGTGGCTCCGAGGCCGTTGGCGCGGCCGGGTTCCGCCGCCGGGAGCACCAGCGCCGCGCAGCCGGCCTGCACCGCGCCCGCGTCCGCCGGGCTGTCGCCGACCATGAGCGTGCGCTCCGGGTCCGCGCCCAGCATGCCGCAGGCGCGCAGGAAGATCGCCGGGTCGGGTTTCGTGCGGCCCACCTCGTACGAGAGCGCGAACGCGTCGATCAGGGTGTCCATACCCCAGGCGGCGAAGTGCGGGCGGATGTCGAAGCCGATGTTGCTGACCACGCCGACCTTGACGCCGGCCTCGCGCAGGATGCGCAGGGTCGGCAGCGTGTCCGGGTAGGGCAGCCAGCCGTCGGGTCCCAGGAGCCGGTCGTAGAGGGCGTCGGCCAGTCCCTCGACGTCCGTGCTGACCGTCTCCGCGAGGCCCGTGTACGCGGCTCGGTGGCTGTGTTCGTAAAGGTCGCGGTCGGCCCAGTGCTCGGCCAGGTGGATCGGCACCCGGCGCGGTAACGGGCCGCCGGCCCGCCCGGCCGTGACCAGCCGGTCGGCCAGGATGGTGGCCTTGCCCCGGTCCAGTTCCGTGCCGCAGGCCGCCGCGGCGGCGATCACCCAGGCCACCGGGTCCTCCACCTGGGCCAGCGTGCCGTGGAAGTCGAAGAGCACGGCGTCGACCTGGCGGCGCGACGGGGGAGCGGTCGATTCGGCGGCATCCGGCACGCCGTGCACGATACCGAGGCGCTCCGGCGCGGTTGTCGGCAACCGCCCGGCGAGCCATGACCTTCGTTGTGTCGTACCCACGCATTAGCCTTGTGGTCATGACGAGCCCCGCCGAACGCTACGCGGAGTCGAAGAGGCGGGCGGCCCGGGTGGCCGAGTTCCCGGCTCTGGAAGATTTCATGCTGGACGTCGGCTTCGACCTGGACGATTTCCAACGGCACGCCTGCGAGGCCCTGGAACGCGGCAGCGGCGTGCTGGTGTGCGCGCCGACCGGTGCCGGCAAGACGGTGGTCGGCGAGTTCGCCGTGCACCTGGCGCTGCGCTCCGACGGCTCCGGCCGGCGCCGCAAGTGCTTCTACACGACGCCGATCAAGGCGCTCTCCAACCAGAAGTACCACGACCTGGTGGAGCGCTACGGCGCCGCTCAGGTGGGCCTGCTGACCGGCGACAACGCCATCAACGGCGACGCGCCCGTGGTCGTGATGACGACCGAGGTCCTGCGCAACATGCTCTATTCGGGCTCGGCCAGCCTGCAGGGCCTCGCCTACGTGGTCATGGACGAGGTGCACTACCTGGCCGACCGCTTCCGCGGCGCGGTCTGGGAAGAGGTGATCATCCACCTCCCGGCCTCGGTCACGCTCGTGTCGCTGTCCGCGACGGTCAGCAACTACGAGGAGTTCGCCGACTGGCTGGTCACCGTCCGCGGGCAGACCGAGGTCGTGGTGAGCGAGCACCGGCCGGTGCCGCTGTGGCAGCACATGCTGGTCGGCAAGCGGATGTTCGACCTGTTCCACGACGCCGACGCGGCCCGCAAGCACGACGTGCACCCCGAGCTGCTGCGCTACACCCGGGAGATGCTGCGCCGGCTCGAGCTCACCGACCGCACGGCGGGGCCGGGCTGGCACAACCGCAGCGGCCGTCCCCGGCGCTGGCAGCCGCCGCCGAGGGCCGAGGTGGTCGACCGGCTCGACCGGGCCGGCCTGCTGCCCGCGATCCTGTTCATCTTCAGCCGCGCCGGCTGCGACGCCGCCGTGCAGCAGTGCCTGGCCGGCGGCCTGCGCCTGACCGACCCGGAGGAGCGGGCCGAGATCCGCACCATCGCCCAGGCCAAGGTGGCCGGCATCCCGGCGGAGGACCTGTCGGTGCTGGGCTACTGGGAATGGCTCGACGGGCTGGAGCGCGGCGTCGCCGCCCACCACGCGGGCATGCTGCCGGCGTTCAAGGAAGCCGTCGAGGAGTGCTTCGTCCGCGGCCTGGTCAAGGCGGTGTTCGCGACCGAGACCCTGGCGCTGGGCATCAACATGCCGGCCCGCTGCGTGGTGCTCGAGCGGCTGGTGAAGTTCAACGGCGAGGCCCACGTCGACCTGACCCCGGGGGAATACACCCAGCTCACCGGCCGGGCCGGGCGCCGCGGCATCGACGTCGAGGGCCACGCCGTGGTCCTGTGGAGCCCCGAGGTCGATCCCCGGCACGTCGCCGGGCTGGCCTCGACCCGGACGTACCCGCTGCGGTCGAGCTTCCGGCCGTCGTACAACATGGCCGTCAACCTGGTCGGCTCGGTCGGCGCCGAGAAGTCCCGCGACCTGCTGGAGTCCTCCTTCGCGCAGTTCCAGGCGGACCGCTCGGTCGTCGGGCTGGCCCGCCAGGTGCAGCGCAACATCGACACCATGGGGACGTACGGCAAGGACGCCGCCTGCCACCACGGCGACTTCGACGAGTACTTCGCCATCCGCGTGGCCATCGCCGACCGGGAGCGGGCGCTGGCCCGGCAGGGCGCCTCGCAGCGCCGGTCGGCCGCGGTGTCCTCACTGGAGCGGCTCCGCGTCGGCGACGTCATCCGGGTGCCGCAGGGCCGGCGCGCGGGCCTCGCGGTCGTGCTGGAGCCGCCCTCCGGTGGCTTCGGCGAGCCGCGCCCGCTGGTGCTGACCCAGGACCGCTGGGCCGGCCGCGTCGGCCCGGCCGACTTCCCGGGCGCGTTCGAGGTGCTCGACCGGGTACGGGTGCCCAAGCACTTCAACCCGCGCTCGCCCGCCCACCGCCGCGACCTCGCCGCCACGATCAGCGCCACCGGCCTGGACCGGCACGACGGGCCCGGCGGCCGCCGGGGACGCAACCGCGGTGCGCCGGGCGAGGACGCGGAGATCGCGCTGCTCAAGGTGCAGCTGCGGCAGCATCCGTGCCACGCCTGCCCGGAGCGCGAGGAGCACGCCCGGTGGGCCGAGCGCCGGCACCGGCTCCAGCGCGACACCGAGGCGCTGCGGGAGAAGGTCGCCGGACGCACGGGCTCACTGGCGCGCACCTTCGACCAGGTCTGCGCGGTGCTGACCGAGCGCGGCTACCTCACCCCCGAGGGCGAGGTCACCGACGCCGGCCGGATGCTCGGCCGGATCTGGACGGAGGCTGACCTCCTGGTCGCCGAGTGCCTGCGCCGCGGCCTGTGGGAGGACCTGCAGCCCGAGGAGCTGGCGGCGGCGGTGTCCATGGTGCTCTACGAGTCCCGCCGGGAGGGTGACGAACGAGCCTCGGTCCCCAAGGGCGCGACGACGGCCGCGGTGGACGCGTGCCAGAAGCTCTGGGCCGAGATCGAGTCGCAGGAGGCGGCGCACGGGCTCTCGCTGACCCGCGAGCCGGATCCCGGGTTCGTGTGGCCGATGTACCGCTGGGCCCGTGGGGAACCGCTCGCGCGGGTGCTGGCCAGCGGCCACAACTACGATTCGGACATGCCGGCCGGTGACTTCGTCCGGTGGGCCCGGCAGGTCCTCGACCTGCTGGCGCAGCTGAAGGACGCGTCGTCGGCCTCGCCGGGGGTGCGGGAGACGGCGCGCAAGGCGATGACGGCGATCAACCGGGGGGTGCTGGCCTACCAGACAGGTCTGTGACGAAGCAGGCGCGGCCGTCCGGTTGCTGCCGGATGGCAAGATCGTTCCATGTGATCGTTGATGCCGGTGGGGACGCCCTGAGCGGGTCGGATCTCGTGGGGGTCACCCCGTGAGGGCGGTCATCGTTGCGGCGGCGGTCGCGTTCGTCATCTCCCTGCTCGGCACGCCGGTGGCGATCCGGGTCTTCACCGCGCTCAAGGCCGCTCAACCGATTCGATCCCTCGGGCTCGCTTCGAACGAGGGCAAGAAGGGCACTCCCGCCATGGGCGGCGTCGTGTTCATCGTGGCGACCCTCTTCGCCTACGTCGCCGGGCACTTTGCGCTGATCACGCTGCCCGAACGGCAGATCGCGCAGGAGAAGCCGACCATGACGGCCCTGGTCCTGCTCGGCCTGTTCGTCTTCTGTGGAGTGGTCGGGTTCCTCGACGACTTCCTCAAGGTGCGCCGGAGCAACTCCGACGGCCTGTCCGCCAAGGGCAAACTGCTCGGCCAGGCGATCGTCGGCAGCGGGTTCGGTATCGCCGCGCTCTACGTGGCCAGCAGCAACGGCCAGACCGTGGCCAGCGAGCACATCTCGTTCATCCGGGACATCAGCTGGCTGAACGTCGGTAAGGTCGGCTCGGTGATCGTGTTCGTCTTCGTGATCACGGCGATGTCGAACGGCGTGAACCTCACCGACGGCCTCGACGGCCTGGCCACCGGCGCGTCGACCCTGGTGCTCGGCGCGTACGCGCTGATCGGTTACTGGCAATACCGGCACTGGTGCGCCGACGAGGCGTACGCCCGCGCGCACAACTACTGCTACCAGGTCCGGGATCCCCTGGAGATCGCCATGATCGCGGCGGCGGCCGCCGGTGCCTGCCTGGGTTTCCTGTGGTGGAACACGTCCCCGGCACGGATCATCATGGGCGACGTGGGCTCGCTCGGCCTCGGCGCCGTGATCGGCGGGCTCGCGGTGGCGACCCGCACCACGCTGCTCTCGATCCTGATCGGCGGGCTGTTCGTCATCATCACCGTGACCTGGGTGATCCAGATCGTCTCGTTCCGCACCACCGGCAGACGGGTCTTCCGCATGGTGCCGCTGCACCACCACTTCGAGCTGGGCGGCTGGAGCGAGGTCAACATCGTGGTCCGGTTCTGGACCGTGGCCGGCGTCTGCGTGGCGATCGGCCTGGGTCTGTTCTATTCGGACTTCCTGACGGCCGCCGGACAGCGCATCTGACCCGGGTCGTCAGCCGCTGTCCCGGACCGTGAGGGTGTGCGGCACGACGATGCGCCGCGCCGGGGCTGTGCGGTCGCCGGAGACGCGGTCGGCCAGGCAGGTCAGCGCCTCCCGGGCGATCGCCGCCTTGTCCGGGGTGATGGTGGTCAGGGCCGGCGTCGCGTACCGGCCGTCCTCCACGTCGTCGAAGCCGACCACCGCGAGATCGCCGGGGATGCGCAGCCCGGCGCGTAACGCCGTCTGCATGGCGCCGAGGGCCAGCTGGTCGCTGAAGCAGAAGACGGCGTCCGCCGCCGGTCCCGCGTCGAGCAGGCGCCGCATCGCGTCGGCGCCGTCCGCCCGGTGCAGCCGCTGGACCGCGATCTCCAGGCTCGGGTCGGCGGGCATCCCCGCCTCGGCCAGCGCCTGCCGGTAGCCCTCGACGCGCCGCGCGGCGGTGCCGTTCTCCAGGTGGGGTTGCAGGCCGATGGCGGCGATCCGGGTGCGACCGCGGCCGATGAGGTGCCGGGTCGCGTCGCGGGCCGCGGCGACGCTGTCGACCGCCACGTGGTCGAGGAGGCCGTCGGCGTCCTGCTCGCCCAGCAGCACCAGCGGTACGGCGTCCGGCCGCCGCCGCAGTTCCGCGGGTGACAGCGCCCACGGGCTGAGGACGAGGCCGTCGACAACCTGGCCGCGGACGCCGCCGAGGAGTCCGCGCTCGTGCTCGGCGTCGCCGCCGGTCTGCTGGACCAGGAGCATCCAGGAGCGTCGCTCGGCCTCCTCGACGAGCAGACCGGCCAGCTCGCCGAAGTACGGCGAGGCGATCTCCGGGATGGCCAGTGCCACCAGCCCGGAGCGGCCGCCGCGCAGGTGCCGGGCGGCGGCGTTGGGCCGGTACTGCAGCTCGTCGATCGCCGCCTGGACCCGGGCCCGGGTCTCCGGTGCCACGAGGGCGAAGCCGCTGACGACGTTGGACACCGTCCGGATCGACACCCCGGCCCGCTCGGCCACCTGACGCAGGCTCGCGCTCATGGTGAAAACCTTACCGGCCCTGGTTGCAACGTGGCATGCAACGTTGCAACCATGGCGTCATGACGGACATCGGAGCGGCCGCGAAGGCAGCGATCTATGAGGACGGCATCACGGCGTGCCGGGGCGCGTTCAGCGTCGAATGGGCGGACATGATGCGCGAGGACATCGAGAAGGCGTTCGCGGAGGCGATCGCCCGGCCCGGCGGCGCCGTCGGCCGCGGCCCACGCCGCTACTACGTGGAGATCCATCCCGAACAGCTGCGCGGCTTCGTCGACCTGGTGACCCATCCGTGGGTGACCGCGGTGTGCGAGGCGGTGCTCGGCCCCGGCTACGAGATCGTCGAGCTCGGCTTCGACATCCCGTTCGCCGGCGCGGTCAACCAGCCCTGGCACCGCGACTTCCCGATGCCGGAGATCACGCGGACGACCGGGGTCCTCGACTCGCTCGCCTTCAACCTCACCGCGGTGGACACCGAGGAGGACATGGGACCGTTCGAGATCGCCCCGGGCACCCAGTTCGACGACGAACCGGAGTTCGGTCACGGCATGTTCCCGCCGAAGCCGTTCTACCCCCGCTACGAGCAGCGCGCGGTCCGCAAGTACCCCAAGCGCGGCGACATCTCGGCGCGGTCCGCGCTGACGATCCACCGCGGCACCCGCAACGAGTCGCAGAAGTCGCGGCCCGTTCTCGTGCTCGGCGTCGACGCCCCCGGCGGCATCAACGGCGAGCGGCACGACACGGCCGTTACCCGCGGCTACTGGGAGAGGCTGCCCCGGCAGGTCCGCGACCACCTGCACTGCCCGGTCGTGGACGTGCTGACGCCGATCACCCAGAAGCACACCATCGAAGGTCTGGTCATGGGCGAGGCGTGAACCCGGGCCGCCGGTCCGGGGCAGGATGGACGCATGCTGAGTGATCTTGATCTGGCGTGCGCGGCCGCCCGGGCGGGTTCGGACGTCGCGCTGCGGCACTTCGCCGCGCTGGCCGAACTGCCCCGTGAGGTCAAACCCGACGGCAGCCTGGTCACCGCGGCCGACCGGGAGACCGAGATCGCCATCCGCGAGCTGCTGAGCCGCGAACGCCCCGGCGACGCGCTGCTCGGCGAGGAGGGCGGGGCGGCGGGCGAGGGCCGGCGGCGGTGGATCGTCGACCCGATCGACGGTACGGCGCAGTTCCTCGCCGGCGACAACCGGTGGCTCGTGCTGGTCGCCCTCGAGGAGGACGGCGCCGTCGTCGCCGCGGCGGCCGCGGAGCCCGCGCAGGGCACGCTCTGGTGGGCGAGTCGCGGCGGCGGTGCGTTCCGCTCAGCCCTCGACGGTACGGGGAAAGCACCCGTCACCGTCCCCACGGACCGTCCGGACGTCCTGGAGGGCGCCCGCCTCGGCGTGGTCCCGGCCCCGCCCAACTACCTGGAATCCGACCGGCTGATCGCCGCACCCCTCGCCGCCCGGGCGACCACCGTCGACTGGGACGTGCACGCCCCGCTGATGGTCGCGAGCGGCGGCCTCGACCTGGCGGTGCAGACCCGGGGGCAGGTCTGGGACTTCGCGGCGACCTCCCTCATCGTGACCGAGGCCGGCGGCGCGTACGGCGGCGTGGACGGCATCCGGGGCCCGCGGCCCGGCACGTCGCTGTTCGCCAGGAGCCCGGCCCTCTGGGAGGAGGCCCGCCGGGCGCTGTGGGGCTGAGATCAGGAGCGGGCCGCGAAGATCAGGGCGGCCGCAGCGCCGATCGACAGGACCACGCTGAGAATGCCCAGCACCCGGCCCATCAGCGCCGGGCCGACCCCGTGCGCGCCGCGGCCGCGGGTGCTGAGCACGATCGCCACGACGCCCAGGATGCCGCCGATGAGGCAGAACGACAGCGGCACGGCGAACAGCCCGAGGATGAGCGCCCCCCGCCCGGCATTGCGGTCCGGCGGCGCGGGCGGCGCGGCGTTGCGCGGGTCCCATTGCAGGCGGGGCGGCAGGTCCTGCACCTGGGCCAGCAGGTCGGAGGCGTAGGTGGCCGTGCTGACCGCGACGATGCGGGCGTCGTAGGCGGGTTCGGGCAGGTGGCCCTCGGTGAGCGCCTGGTTCAGCAGGTCGATCACCTGGGTGCGGTGCACCGTACCGATGCGCTCGTCCTTCATCGCGGCCCGACCGTATCGCGTGGCCGGGCCGTCGCGGGCGGATATGGACGGCTCTCGACGCCGCTCAGGCGGGGGCGTGCAGCGTGATCGTGGTCCAGGCGCCGACGTGCACGCGGTCCCCGGCGGCGAGCGTACGGGTCTGGCCCGCGGTGAGCGGCTTCGGCTCGTCGTTGAGGTACGTGCCGTTGGTCGAGCCCAGGTCCGACAGCAGCCAGACCCCGTCCACGCTCAGCGTCAGCAGCGCATGGCTGTGCGAGACGCCCGGGTCGTCGTCGGCGAGGTCGATCTCCGGGTCGGTGCCCTTGGAGGTGCTGCGCCGCCCGATGCGGATCTGCGGCGGGGGCAGGGCGACCGTGCGGGTGCGGGTCTCGGCCGGGAACTCGACCCCTTCGATGGCGTTGGCCTCGAAGTACTCGCGGTCGGCCGCGATCGTCGCCGTCCAGCCCGCCGCCGGGGCCGGGGGCGGGGCCGCCGGGGTCTCGAGGACGGGCATCTTGCCGGTGCTGTGATCGAAGCCGCAGTCCTCGCAGAACCGGCCGGTTCCCGCGCGCGGTGCTCCGCAGTGCGGGCACGCCTCGCCGTGCACCGCGGGGGCGGCGGCGGGTGCTGCGGCTGCGGGCTGTGGCGCGGCGGCGCCCCCGATGCGGGCCCCGCACGTGTCGCAGAAGTCGTCCGTCGTGGACGCGTGACCCTTGGGGCAGGCGTACGTCGTCACTGCGCCCGTCCCACCCGTACCGTCTTCGTCGAGCGGGTGTCCAGGGCCATCTCGTCGGCCGCGTCGACCTTGCGGCGCAGCCGGACCGTGCCGGTCGCCGCGTCCTCGATCTCCACGACCGTCGCGAGGAGCTCCTCGGTGGCCTTGTTGCCGCTCTCGTGCGCGAGCTGCGCGGCGCGGCCGAACTTGAGCGTCGCCGTACGGTCGTCGCCGGCCTTGCGAGCCTCGATGCCGGCCTGGATGGCGTCCGCCAGCTCGGCCTGCCCGGTGTAGTGCGCGACCTGCCGGTTGATCCGGGTCGACAGGGCGGTGTCGTCCGTCCACACCGCACGGACCAGGCACTGGGCGTGCACGACGTCACCCTCCACGACGGACACCCGGGCCGCGAGCATCTCGTCGCCCGCCGCGCCCGCGGTCACGTCGACGCAGACGTGGTAGTCGCGGCTCTCCGAGCCCCAGCTGCCCAGCGGGTAGCGTCCGGCGCGGGGGCCGTCCTCCGTACGCTTGCCGCTCAGGTCCACCACCTGCGGCTCGACCTGCTTGACGAAGCGGATCGTGGAGTTGACCGGGGTCCAGACCTTGAGCTGGACGTCGGCGCTGGTCTTGCCCATCGCCGCGGTCATCATCTGCTCGAACGCCGCGGCCAGGTCCTGCGGGCGGGCCACGATGTCGACCGTGCCCAGCATCGCCGTGGCGATCTTCCGCAGCTCGGAGACCTGCCAGTTGGTGCCGACGCCGCGGCAGTCGCAGGTGAACGAGCCGCCGATCTCCTGCAGCACGCTCTCCAGGTAACCCTTGTACTCGCCGTTCTCGCCGTCGGTGAGCAGGATGGCGTGCTGGATGTCCCCGGGGCGCTGGGCGAACAGCTGGTGGGCGAGTTTGAGCCAGGCGCCCATCGCCGTACCGCCGTTGGCCTGCAGCCGGTCGATGGCGCTGACCGCCTGGGCCCGGGTCTCGGCGGTGGCGACCGCGAGCTGACCGGGGTCCGGGAAAAGCTGCTGCGCCGTGCTGACCCCGGCGACGATCGCGAAGCGGACGCCGTCGTCGATGCAGTTCACGGCGGCCTTCGCGGCCTGCCGCGCGGCGACCATGCGGCCCTCCGCCTGCATCGAGCCGGAGCAGTCCACGATGATGATCTCGGTCGCCCCGGCGGTGCGCCGCCCGCCCTCCGCGCCGGACGACGTCACGGTGACGATCGCGTTGACCTCGGTGGCGCCCAGGGCGAGGAACTCGTTCTGGAACGCCTCGGCGGTGTATGCCATGGGCTCTCCCTCAGTTGATCGGTACGAGGACGACGGTGATGTTGTCGGCGCCGCCCTGCTCGTTCGCGAAGGCGGTCAGCGCCCGGGCCGCGGCCAGCAGGTCGGGTGCTTCGCGTACGGCGCGGCGCACGGTCCCGGCGAACGCGGCCGGTTCGGTCAGGTAGTTCCACAGGCCGTCGCTGCAGAGCACGAGCAGACCCGGCCGTTCCGCCCGCAGTGTCGCCGTCCGCGGCCGCACCGGGCCGGCATCGGCGCCCAGCCAGGCGGTGATGGCGTGCGCCTTGGGGTCGTTCCAGGCCGCCTGCGGGTCGGCGCCGAGCGCGATCGCGTGCGTCGCCCAGGAGTCGTCCTCGGTGAGCTGCTCGGCGTCGCCGTCCTCGGAGATCCAGTACGCGCGGCTGTCGCCGACCCAGCCGTACCCGATCTCGGTCCCGCGGACGCAGGCGGCGACGATCGTGCAGGCCGGGTTGGAGGCGGCCCGGCGCGGATCTCCGGTGCCGGCCAGTTCCGCGACCACCTCGCCGGCCGCGGTGATCGCGGCGGCCACGTGCTCGGCCAGGTCGGAGGTCGCGGCCGCCAGCACCTTGCCGGCGGCCTCGGCGGCGGCCTCGGACGCGACGTCGGGGTCGAACGAGGCGGAGACGCCGTCGCAGACCACGACGTCCACATCGGACCCGCGGGCGGCCAGCCACATCGCATCCTCGTTGCGGTGGTGACGCAGCCCGCGGTCGGTCACCGCGGCGGCGACACCACCCGCCTCGGCCTCGGCGTGGTCGCGGGGCCGGGCCGCGAGGATGCCGCAGGTGCCGCAGTAGCCGTCCGGGCCCACCGCGCCGGCCGTGCCGCAGGCCGCGCAGTCGGCGCCGGCCGCGGGCTCGGCACCGGTCGCGAGCGCCTTGCCACAGTTCTCACAGAACGCGGCACCGGCGGCCCGCTCGTCGGCGCACGAGGCGCAGTCCTCGATCAGGGTCATGTGCGGGTCCTCGGTCGGGAGGCGTTGGCAAGGTCCACGAGGCGGATCTTCTCCTCGCCGTGGGCGGCGCGGGCCATCTCGCGGTACGCCCCCTCGAGCGCGAACCGCAGCTCCCGCTCGGGTGCGAGACCGTCCCCGGGTTTTCCGAGCACCGCGGCCGGGACCGGCGTCCCGCCGCGCTGGGCGGCGAGCGCCTGTTCGAGCAGCTCGGCGCGGAGGGCGGCGAGCTGGGCCGCCTCCATCTCGAGGCGCTCGATCAGCGCCGCGGCGGCGGCCAGGGCGGTGACGGCCGTGGGAGCCGTCGGGTGCGGACGGACCAGCGCGCGGACCGCGCCCACCTGCGAACTGCGGTACGCGGCCGACGTGCCCGGCACCCGGTTGTACGCCTCCACCGCGCCGTCCCGGTCCCCGGCGGCGAGCCGGCACCGGGCCAGCCCCGCCGCGGCGGTGGTGTACGCCGGATCGGTGCGGCTGACCACGTCGTAGTAGCGGGCCGCCTCGGCGTGCTCGCCGGCGAGCTCGAGGCTCAGTCCCAGGGCGAGCTTGGGCGCGAGCTCCCCGGGCAGCGCCGAGAAGACGGCGTCGAACTGGTCCCGGGCGCGGCTCAAGTCTCCGGATGCGAGCGCGAGCATGCCGTCGTACCAGGCGATGCGCCAGTCGCCGCCGAAGGTCGCGGTCATCGCATCGCGCAGCTTGGCCGCCTCGCCGAACGCGTCCGGCCCGAGGTCGATGTACGCCCGCAGCGCCCGCAGCTGCACCTCCACGGTGTGCTCGGGCGCCCGGCCGAGCAGGGCCAGCACCTCGGCCGGGTCGGTGACCGTGACCGAGGCGAGGAACGCGGCGGCCGGGTCGGTGAGGTCGATCATCGGCGCGGGCAGGAAGCGCCAGTTCGGGTCGTCGCCGCGGGCGTCGGTCCGCAGTTCGCCGGTGAACAGCCGCGACGTGGCGGGATGCGGCTCCCCGCCCGCGGCGAGCACCTCGCGCAGCACGCCCAGCATCTGGTCGGTCATCTCGCCCGCGTCGACGAACCGCTCGGCGGGATCCGTGCGGGTGGCGCGCAGCAGCAGGCGGTAGAACGACTCGTGCTCGCGGTACACGGCGAACTCGCCGCGCTCGGGCAGGCTGTCCTTGAACGTCGTCTGGTAGCCGCGGAAGTCGGTGGTCAGCACCGCCAGGGTGCGCCCGATGGTGTAGAGGTCGCTCTGAATGGACGGGCCGGCGTGGGCCATCTCCGGCGCCTGGTAGCCGACCGTGCCGTAGAGAGCGGCGTCGTGGTCGTCGACGTGCACCACGCCGCCGAGGTCGATGAGCTTCACCTGGTCGCCGGTCTGGATGACGTTGTCCGGCTTGAAGTCGCAGAAGATCAGCCCCCGGTCGTGCAGGTAGCCGAAGGCCGGCATGATCTCCAGCACGTAGGCCAGCGCCTGGTCGACCGGGAGCGGGTCGGGGGAGCCCTTGGCGGCGAGGCGGTCCTTGAGCATGCCCTTGAGCGACTCGCCGCCGACGTACTCCATGACGATGTAGCCGGCGCCGTCGTGCTCGACGAAGTTGTAGATCTTGACGATGTTCGGGTGCTCGACCTCGGCGAGGAAGCGCCGCTCGGCGACCGCCGCCGCGAGCGCGTCCTCGTCACCCGAGTTGAGCAGGCCCTTGAGCACCACCCAGCGGTCCGAGACGTTCTTGTCGACGGCCAGGTAGATCCAGCCGAGGCCGCCGTGGGCCAGCGCGCCGACCACCTCGTACTGGCCGCCGACCAGGTCGCCCTTGCCCAGCTTCGGCGTGAAGTTGAACGGCTCGCCGCAGGAGGGGCAGAAGCCGGAGGTACGCCCGGGACGATCGCCGCGGGCGCGCCCCACGGGGTTGCCGCACTTGCCGCAGTACCGCTTCTCCTCGGGCACCTCGGCCACGGCCATGACCGCGGTCGCCGGGTCGCGCGCGGGCAGCGGTGCCACGTCGACCAGGCCGCCGCCGAAGCGCCGCCTCCGGCTTCCGGTGCGGGCACTGCCGGTGCGCGCCGAGCCACTGGTGCGCGTGGACAGTGCGCCCGTGCGTACCGATGGAGCCGTGGCGGTGCGCGGCCGCGGAGCCGCAGCGTCCCCCTTGAGCGGGGCCATGCCGCAGGTGTCGCAGTAACCGTCCTGAATGGTGCCCGGACAGTCGCGCCGGCACTTCATCTAGCGGCCCTCCCTCGCGGTCGTCAGTGCGGAGACCCCGTCCTGGTACGCCGCCACCGCGGCGCGCGCCGCCTCGAGGTCGCACGGAGCGGTGTAGAGCGTGTCACGTGCCCGCTCGGCGAGCGGCGCCAGCGCGGTGTCCTCGGCGAGCCCACGGCTGCCGGCCTTGGCCCGGTACGCCTCGAAGCGGCCCCGCAGCTCGTTGCGGGCGGCCAGCATCGCGGAGTTGCGCGCCGCGGCGCCCTCCAGGGCCGCGAGCCGGTCGCGGGCCGCGCGGCTCCAGGCGGCCAGCCGCGGGCTGATCAGGGCCCACTGGCCGGCGGCCGCCAGGGCGTCGATCGCGGCGAGGTCGGGGCGCAGGTCCGGACCGCTCACCGAGGCGACGGCGGCAGCGTCGAACCGCCCGGCCACCGCCTCCTCGGCGGCCGCGGCGGTCCGTGCGGCGACGGCCAGCCGGTCGGCCAGGGCGTGCGCGTCGGCGAGCCGCTGCCCGAGCGCCTCCCGGAGCTCGGACGCCGACGTGCGCTCGGCGTCCGCCCGGTCGATCAGGGCCCGGACCGTGTCCAGCGCCCGCTCGTCGCAGCCGAGGGGATCGGCGGCCAGCGCCGCGGTGAAGTCGCCGAGGCGCCGGTCGGCCTCGTCCAGCGTCGCCGACCGGGTCAGCGTCCGCAGGTGCCCGATGCGGGCGGCGGCGTCCGCGGCGGCCGGCATCAGCCGCTGCCACACGTCGCCGGCCCGGGACGCGACGTCCACCGCCGTGCGGAACGCGGCCTCCATCGCCGACAACAGCTCGGCGGGGGAGCAGGTGGTGCTGACCTTGCCGGCGCCGAGCAGCCCCCGCTGGGCGAGCGGCACGGTGGTCGTGGACAACGTGATCGAGCGGCCGAGCACCTGATCGATGTACGCCGACCGCTCGGCGTCGGTGAACCGCCGCTGCCCCCGCGCCGCCCGGGCCGACGTGATCAGCGCCGTCAGCATGCCGTAGCCGTCCCACAGCTGGGTCAGCGCGGCGGTGGCGTCCGCCCACGCGGCGGCCGTGGCGCCGGTCAGCGGGCCCTTGTCGAGGTCCTTGCGGGCGCTGTTGTCGTCGAGGTCGACCAGGTTGGCCGCGACGGCCGCGGCCGCGGCCTCCAGCCGGGAGAGCTCGGCGTCCGCACGGGCCAGCAACTCGGGGAACGGGGCGCTCATCAGTCCCGGTACTCCGCCACGGGCGGCTTCGGTGCCGGGCCGAGGTCGCCGAGCCAGCGCTCGTACGTGCGCTTCCACGTGCCGTTCGCCCGGTTCTTCGCCAGCACGGCGTTGACGAAGCGGGTGAACTCGGGGTGCTTCTGGGACATCGCCATCCCGTACGGCTCGGCGGACATGGGGTCGCCGACGATCCTGGCGTACGGGTCCTGCGCGGCGAGCCCGACGAGGATCGTGTCGTCGGTGGAGATGGCGTCGACCTCGTTCTGCTGGAAGGCGACCAGGCAGTCGCCGAAGCTCGGGCGGGTCACGGCCACGGGCTTGCTCGTCGCCGCGGCGATGGCGTCGTACGACGTCGACCCCTTCGCCGCGCAGACCTTCTTGCCGCCGAGGTCGCCGATGCCGTGGACGCCGGACGTCGAGGAGACGAGCACCTTCTGCCCGGCCTCGTAGTAGATGGTGCTGAAGCGGACGTGCTTCAACCGCTCGCAGTTGGCGGTCATGGTGTCGGCGACGATGTCGACGCGCGCTGCGGGGTCGGGGAGGTCGACGGAGCCGACGCGCTGGTCGTACCCGACGACCTTGATCTGGATCTTGTCGGGGTCGCCGAAGATGGCCTGGGCGATCTGCCGGCCCATGTCCACGTCGAAGCCCTCGATGTGCCCGGTGAACGGGTTGCGCGAGCTGAACAGCAGCGTGTCCTGGCTGGTGCCGAGGACGAGGCGGCCGCGGTCCTGGATCGTGCGCATGTAGCTGCCGGCCGGCATGTTTCCCGGCTTCGGCAACGGCCCGGAGGGGCGCAGGCTGGCGCGCGGCTTGCAGGAGGTGTCGGGAGCCGTGCCGGGGCCGGCGGGCGCGCTCGCCTCGGTCGAGGCAGCGGCGGCCGGCCGGGACGGCGACGCCGCATCGTCCGAGCAACCGGTGGCGCCGAGGATGGTCAGCACGGCGACGGCGGCGACGGCGGCACGGGTACGCATCAGCGGTACTCCTCGAGGCGGGCGCGGATGCCGGCGGCGGCCAGGACGCAGAGGACCAGCGCAAGCAGCGGGCCGAGCACCGTGAGCAGGCCCAGGCCCCGGCCGGCGCCGTGGATGTCGTCGGTGAACACGGTCTTGCGGTCCTCCAGCCCCCGGCCGAGGTCGTCGGTGAGCGTGGTGAAGTTCCGGGTCGTCGCCTCGCCGATGGCCAGCTCGACCGCGCCGTCGTAATTGCCGCCGTTGTCCAGCTCGCGCACCTTGTCATGGTCGATCACGTAGTCCCGGTGACCGGCCTGCGCGTCGCCGCCGATCCGGCTCAACAGCCCGGTGAGCTGCCGGCTCGTCTCGTCGAAGTCCTTCTCCTGCTCGCCCTCGCCGGCGCGGGCCGCGAGGGTCAGGGCCTCGTCGCCGCGCTCGCGCAGAGCCAGGATGCGGGCCTCGGCGAGCTCGGCGACCGGTTGTGAGCCGTCGGAGTCGGCGCTCGCGAGGTGCGCGCGCTGCCCGGCGAGGACCACTGCGGTGGTCAGGATCAGCAGCAGCGTCACCCCGGTGGCGGCCAGCAACGGGATGTTGAACGTACGGTTGGTGGTCCAGCTCAGGTGGCGCTGGGCGAGCACGAGCGCCGCGAGCAGCCCCAGCAGCAGGATCACCAGCAGGGCCGTCCACCAGGAGCTGCGGGCGTTCGAGTAGCCGGCATCCACCTCCCGCTGCGCGCTGCGGAACAGCGCCTGCGCCTGCGGCTGCAGCGAGGTGCGGCTCAGCTGCGAGGCGGTGGACAGGTACGACGCGCCGACCGGCAGGCCCTGGCGGTTGTTCGCGCGGGCGCTGGCGACCAGCGCCGCGTACCGGGGGATGTCGGCGGAGAGCGTGCGGATCGCCTCGGCGGCGGGGCCGTCGGCGGGCGTACGGCGGGCCGCGGCCGTCAGCGCCGTGGTGGCCCGGTCGAGGTCCGCCTCGTAGCGGCGGGTCAGGTCGGCCGGTTCGAGGCCGCCGGCGAGGAAGGCCTGGGCGGCGGTGGTGTCCGCGTCCGCGAGCGCCGAATAGATCGTCTCCGCCTCCACGAGCAGCGGCTGCGCCCGCTCGCCGAGGTCGTCGGTGCCCGAGCGGGCGGAGGCGGCGGTGATCCCCGCGACCAGGCCGGTCAGCAGGCCGAGCGTCAGCAACAGGGCGAGGATCAGTTGCAGGCGCCCCGGAGACGTGCGGCGCAGGCGCCCCAGACGCTGCAGCACCCCGCCCGGCGCGGGGGCCGGGGTCCTCGGCGCCGTCATGGCCCGGTCGAGCTGGGCTGTGCTCAAGCTTCCTCCGTCGATCCCGTACGTGGTGGAACGCTCCCATCCGCCACTGTGCCGCACCCGTGCAACGATCTTCATGGGCCCGCGACCGGCAGAGTCTACGCAGCGGTACGCGCCCGCGAGGTCCTCCCCGCGGGCGCGTCCGGTGGACCGTCAGGACAGGGCGCGCTTGAGCAGCTTCCCGGTCGCGGTCATCGGCAGCGAGTCCACGAAGGCGACGATCCGCGGGTACTTGTAGCCCGCCATCTGCTCCTTGGCCCAGGCGACCAGCTCCTCCTCGGTGATCGTGGCGCCCTCCGTGCGGATCACGTACGCCTTGATCTCCTCGCCGTGGCTGGGATGGGGAACCCCGATCACGGCGGCGAGCGAGACGGCCTCGTGCGTCATGAGGACCTCTTCGATCTCGCGCGGGTACACGTTGAAGCCGCCCCGGATGATCATGTCCTTGGCGCGGTCGACGATGTAGTAGAAGCCGTCCTCGTCGCGGCGGGCGAGGTCGCCGGTGCGGAACCAGCCGTTGTTCATCACCTCGGCCGTGGCCTCGGGACGGTTGTAGTAGCCGCGCATGATGTTGTGGCCGCGGATGGCGATCTCACCGATCTCGTCCGCGCCCTCGACGGTGTTCCACGACTCGTCGATGAGCTTCACCTCGACACCCCAGATCGGGATGCCGATGGAACCCGGCCGCGGCTCGCTGTCCGGATCGCTGAACGTGGCCACCGGCGAGGTCTCGCTCAGGCCGTACCCCTCGAGGAGCTGGACCCCCAGCCGGGCCTTGACCTCCTTGATGATCTCCACCGGGAGGCTGGAGCCGCCGCTCACGGCGACCCGCATGTTCCGGGCGATCCGGTCCACGTCGACCCCGTCGGAGAGGGCGTTGAGCAGTCCCCAGTACATCGTCGGGACGCCCGCGAAGAAGGTGACGTCCTCGGTCTCGAGCAGCTTCACCGCCCCGGCGGCCTCGAAGCGCGGCATCAGCACCAGCGTCGCGGCCGAGGCGAAGCCGGCGTTCATGTTGACCGTCGAGCCGAAGGAGTGGAACAGCGGCAGCACGAGCAGATGGGTGTCGACGCCCGGCTGGGTCCGGAACAGCCGGTTGCAGGTCAGCGCGTTGAGCACCAGGTTGGAGTGGCTCAGCTCGGCGCCCTTGGCCTGGCCCGTCGTGCCGCTGGTGTAGAGGATGACGGCGGGGTCGGTCTCGGCGGCGAGCACGGTCTCGAAGACCGGCGACTGCCCGGCGAGGGCCTGCCCGAGCGTCTCCGCGCCCTCGATCGGTGAGGGCGCGGCGGGGTCGGCGGTGATGAGGAAGAAGTGTTCGCAGCCGTCGGCCTGGCCGAATCCCGCGTGCCCCTCGGCGCCCATCGGCAGCTCCGGCGTGCCCTGGAAGCAGAAGTACGCCTTCGCCTGCGAGTCGGCCAGGTGGTAGGCGACCTCCCGGCCCTTGAGCAGCACGTTCAGCGGCACGACGACCGCGCCCGCCTTGAGGATGCCGTAGTACACGACCGGGAAGTAGGGCAGGTTCGGGCAGGACAGCGCGACCTTGTCGCCCGGCTGGATCCCCCGCTGGACGAGCAGGTTGGCGACCTGGTTCGCGGCCGCGTTCACCTGCGCGTACGACAACCGCTGGTCACCCAGGACGACCGCCGCGCGCTCCGGGTAGTGCCGGGCGCTGTCCTCCAGGAACACGGAGAGGTTGAGCATGCGTGAGACTCCTCGATGAAACGCGGTGACGACGGTTCGATCCCAGCACGCCGGAGGGCGCGGGTGAACCCCCGTTCCGGTCGCGATTGAGCCCGGGGTAGTCCCAGCACTACTTTCTCCCGTGCGCGCCGCCGGTAGCGTCAGTGCCCATGCCGCCCCGCAATGCGCTGGACGCGCTCACCATGCGCCCGACCCGGTTCCTGGTCTCCTCCTGGCCGTGGCGTTCGCTGGCGTACCTGACCGGCGGCGCGCTGATCGGCTTCGCCACGGTCTTCGTGGTGCTCGGCCTGCTCGGCGCCGGGCTGGTGCTCACCGTCGTCGTGATCGGCGTCGCCGGATACCTGGCCACCCTGCTGTCCGGGGTGGCCGTCGGCCGCCTCGAGCGGTGGCGGATGCGGATCGTCGACCGCGACGCCCTGCCCGACCCGCACCGGCGGCCACCGCGGCCCGGCCTGCGCGCCTGGCTGCTCTGCCGGCTGCGGGAGCAGGCCACGTGGCGCGAGCTCGGCTACACGATGGTGTCCGCGCTGGTGCTCTGCTGGATGGACGCGGCCGTCGTCTTCGCCACGCTGTACGTCCCCGGGGCCCTCCTCTTCGCCCCCGTCTACATCCACGACCAGCCGCTGTCGCGGACCGTGCCGCTGATGCTCTTCGCGCCGCTGGCGTTCGTCATCGCCGCCTATCCGGTGACGGCGTGGGCCGGTGCGCGCGCGGCGATGGCCCGCGCGATTCTCGCCCCGCGCAGCCACGACACCAACGCCGAGCTGGTGGAGCTGACCCGTTCCCGCGCCCGGCTCGTCGACGCCTTCGAGGTGGAACGCCGCCGCATCGAGCGCGACCTGCACGACGGCGCCCAGCAGCGCCTGGTCGCCCTCAGCATGCAGCTGGGCCTGGCCCGCCTGGAGGTGGCGCCGGGCTCGCCGGCGGAGAGCTCCCTGACCGCCGCCCAGGACCTCGCCAAGCAGGCGCTCGCCGAGCTGCGCGAGCTCATCCGCGGCGTGCACCCCAAGGTCCTCACCGACCGCGGCCTGGTCGCGGCCGTCGGCGAGGCGGCCGGGCACGCGCCGGTCCCGGTCGACCTCGACCTGCGGCTCACCGGCCGGCTCCCGGAGGCGGTCGAGGTGGCGGCGTACTTCGTCGTCGTGGAGGCGCTGGCCAACGTGGCCAAGCACAGCCGGGCCACCCGCGCGCTGGTCACTGCCGGGTTGGACGACGGCCGGCTGCGCCTCGACGTCCGGGACGACGGGCGCGGCGGCGCCGACCCGGAGCGGGGGACCGGGCTGGTCGGCCTGGCGGACCGGGTCGCGGCGGTCGGCGGCAGCGTCGCGATGTCCAGCCCGCCCGGCGGGCCCACCCTCGTCCACGTGGAGATCCCGTGCGAGTCGTGATCGCCGAGGACGGCCTCATCGTCCGCGAGGGTATCGCCGGGATGCTCCGCCGCTTCGGCCACGACGTGGTCGCCGCTGTCGCCGACGCTCCCGCGCTGCACGCCGCCGTCGCCGCGCACCGGCCCGACGTGGTCGTCACCGACGTCCGCATGCCTCCCGGCTTCGGCGACGAGGGGCTGCAGGCCGCGATTGCCCTGCGCGCCGCCGACCCCGAGCTGCCGGTGCTGGTGCTGAGCCAGTACGTGGAGCAGACGTACGCCGCGGAGCTGCTCGACTCGGGCCGCTCGGCGGGGGTCGGCTACCTGCTCAAGGACCGCATCGGCGAGGTGGCCGAGTTCGTGGACGCGCTGGAGCAGGTGGCCGGCGGGCGTACCGTCGTCGATCCGGAGGTGGTCCGCCAGCTGCTCGGCCGCCGCCGGGATCCGTTGCAGCGCCTGACGCCGCGGGAACGGGAGGTGCTCGCCCTGATGGCCGAGGGCCGGTCCAACACGGCGATCGCGCGCACCCTGGTGGTCAGCGAGGCGGCGGTCGCCAAGCACATCGGCAGCCTGTTCGCCAAGCTCGACCTGCCACCCGACGCCGACGACCACCGCCGGGTCCGCGCCGTGCTCGCCTTCCTGCGCAGCTGATCTCTTTATCGGCGCAGCTGATCCAGCACCAGGGGATCGATGCGACCGGGGACGATGCGTTCCTCCAGGTTCTCGATGCCCGCCCAGGAGGCCAGCGCCTCGTCCAGCTCGGCGAGCGACGGCCCCGCCGGATGCCCGGCCGCGGCCAGCCGTTCCCGGACCTCGGCGCCGACCGGACCGTCGAGGTCGAGCAGGGTCGCCGGATCCGGGCGTTCGAAGTAGAGGGTGTGCATCTCCAGCAGCCGGGCCAGCTCCGTCACCGGTGCGGCATGGTCGTCGACGCGCAGATCCACCACGACGTCGCTGGTCCCGCCATAGCCCATGCCCTTGGCCACCACCAGCAGTGCCGCGCTCTGCCGCCCCCGCCGGTCGCCGCCCGCCTCGTCCCCGGCGCGCAGAGCGGCCAGCAGCCGGTACGCCAGCCGCTCCTGAGCCGCGCTCGCCAGCCACGCCGCCCGCATCTCGTCGACCACCTGCGGGCCGGCCAGCATGTTGCCCTGGATCGCGAAGCCGTCGCCGGCCGTGCCGCCCGCCCAGTCGTGGCAGGCCGTACCCGTGAAGGTCGCGCCCTCGCCGGTCGTGCCCACGACGCCGACCTGACGGTGGTCCACCGGGCCGGCGTCGGCCGCGACGAGCGCGCCGACGGTCCCGGCGGCGGTGACCCCGGTGCCGAGCAACGCGAGCGCCTGCGGACGGTAGGCGAGGTTGGCGTAAGACTGCGTCGCGACCGCGCCCACATCGGCGAGAGCCGCCGGCACCGCGGCGCCGGCCCCGAGGAACTTGCTGGCCACGGCGACACCCAGGGCGCGGCCGTCCGCCGAGCGCGCCACGATCGAGAACGTCATGGAGGGCACGCTATCCGAGTCGCGTCAGGCTTTCGCGTTAGGCTGGAGAGTGAGCAGAACACATCAGGAAATCTTCGAACGGTACGTCTACGCCGGCGCGATCAGCCGGGACCCGGACGCCGTGGCGGCGATGTTCACGCCCGACGGCATCTTCGAAGCACCGCTCGTCCCCGACGGCCATCCGCTGCCCCGCCGGCTCGAAGGCCGCGAGGCGATCCGTGCGGGCGTCGGCGCCTTCCACACCTATCCCGCGTTCCAGGGGGCGGTGGACGTCGCCCGGTCCCGCTATGTGCTGCACGAGACGGCGGATCCCGACGTCTTCATCGCCGAGACCGACACGGCTTTCGCCGCCGCGGACGGAGATCCGGCCACGGTCTCGCTCGTGCAGATCTTCCGGATTCGCGACGGCGCGATCGCGTTGCTGCGGGACTACTTCGCGGCGTGAGACCGGTGGGGCCGCCGGAAATTGTCGTACCCGGCGGCCATCATCGGAGCATGGCTGAGCCCGCAGGTCGGATTCCGCGTCCGCGTCTGGAGTTGTCGCTGGCCGAGGCGCGCACGCGCTTCGTGCAGCTGGCCCGGCTGGCGAGCCTGACCGGGCAGAGCACGCTGGTCCTGGACGGCGGCCGGCCGCTGGCCGCCATCGTCCCGGCCGCCCGTTCCTCGGACGCTGCCCCCTCGGAAGCCGGCGCCTCCGGTGCGGCCGCGTCCGAGGCGGCGGCGGGCTGGGTGCGGCGCATCGAGACCTTGCGGGCGGAGTTCCAGCGCCAGCACGGTGTGCTGGAGGAGGCGCTGGAGCGGGTGTGGCAGGAGCTCGACCGGGTACGGCCGCCGGGGTCCGACGGCGCCGTCGACGCGTTGCGCCTCGGCCACGCCGACATCCGCCGGCCGCGATGACCGGCCGCCCCGCGGCGCCGCCGGCCCGCCACGTGTTCCGACGACGAACGGCGCTCGCGCCCACGCACCGCAGCTCCTCACCGGTGGCCGCGCGCGCGGATCGCCGAGGACGTCGTCAGGGCCGGCCTCGCCGCCGACGGGCACGACCGGCTCCACCGCGCCCGGTCGGAGGTGCTCGCCGTCCTGGCCGGTGCACCCCTGGGCCGCACGGCGCGTCGGCGCCCCGGGCGCCCACCCACCTCGGCGCCCCGGGCGCCCACCCACCTCGGTGCCACCGCCGACATCGTGCGCGGCACCAACTCCTCGGACTGGCTCACGTCCCCGACCACGATGGACTCTGATGCGGGATCGGCTCGGTGACGTTCCGGCCCCGTGCGTCACTCTCGACCGGGGCGCGGTCGCCCGGGTGCTGCCGGACGATCTCGCGGAGGAGGCCGGTCCCGGTCCGTGGCCGGCCCTGCTGCCGGTGCTCGACCCGACCGTGATGGGGTGGAAGGGCCGGCGTGGGTCACGCCCTCACGGCGGAGGCGGCCCGGCTGACGGACTGGCTCGGCGGTTCTCGCCTTCCCACGGCGTGCCGGGCGCCGGCCGGCCGGGCGCTCCGTCCCCGGCGGGTTGAGCCGCGGACGGCCGTGGATCAGGCCAGCAGGGCGACGCCCGGCCCGCGAAGCCGGCTCACCGCCGCTTCCCGCCGCCCGGTCAGCAGCAGCAACAGCGCCGAGATCGGTCCCTCCACCAGCGCGCCCTCACCCGCCGACCAGGCATGGTCGGTCGCGCGAAGCTGCACGCCCCGCAACCGCCGCCCCGCCCGGAAGGGATACAGGTCGGGCCAGACCCGGTCCGCGGCGGCCGCGGCGGCGGCCGGGGGCATCTCGCGTTCCCGATGCAGGGGGATCGCGATGTCCTGACCGTGCACGAGCACGTCGATCAGCGGTTCCAGGTGGGAGATCATGGGTGCCTTGCGCCGCGAGCCCGCCATCGCCCGCAGCATCGGTGCATAGCTGCTCGTCGGCAACCGGGCCTGCCGCAGCGCCGAGTCCCGGATCATCCGGTTGAAGCTGCCCCGCGCCCGCACGAACGCCGTGGTGCCGGCAAGGACGCCGGTGTGGGAGAGGGTGAGATGTGCCGCCACGTCGCGCACCCGCCAGCCGGTGCAGAGCGAGGGCGTCTCCCACTCGGTGGGGGAGAGGTCGTCCAGGAGGTCCGCCAGGCTCAGCCGTTCGTCGTCGATCGTCTTCCACACCGCGTCAAGGTCCATGACGCCTCCCTAATTTGGTACGATCCTCTGACTATATTGGTACGAGAGGCTGACTGAATCAAGTGAATCTGGGGTTGTTGTGCTTCATCGCGTACCGGGCGATGGAAGTCGAAGTGATGAAGGCGGTTGCCGAGGCGGGGTTCGACGACCTCACCGTCGCGCAGGGCCGGCTGGCGGCCCGGATCGGGCCGGACGGCACCCGGCTCACCGACCTGGCCGAGCAGGCGCAGGTCACCAAGCAGACCGCGGGTTTCCTGGTCGACCAGCTCGAGCGCGCCGGCTACGTCACCCGCACCCCGGACCCGTCGGACGCCCGGGCGCGGCTGGTGCGCATGGCGCCGCGCGGCGAAGCGGTGGTGGTCGTGGCCCGTGAGGCGGAGGCCCGGGTCGAGGCGGAGTGGACCCGGCACCTCGGCAAGCGCGCGACGGCTCAGCTCCGCAGCGCCCTGACCAGCCTGCGGGAGATCACCGATCCGTACGCGTGACGACACGCGGCGTTATGCCTTTATCGACAGGCATCGAAACTATTGCGGGCTTCTCTCCCCGGCCGACGCGAGCAGGATGGCGGTAGGAGCCAGGAAGGGAGCGAAGCCGATGGCAGGCAACAGAGCGGTCGTCTACCAGGGCCCTGGCAGGGTCGAGATCCGCGACACCGACTACCCCACGTACGAGATGAAGGACGGTCCCGGCGTCAACAAGGCCAACGTGGGGCGCAAGACGCCGCACGGCGCGATCCTCAAGACGGTCGCCACCAACATCTGCGGGAGCGACCAGCACATGGTCCGCGGGCGCACCACGGCGCCGGAGGGGCTCGTGCTCGGTCACGAGATCACCGGCGAGGTGGTCGACATCGGCCGTGACGTCGAGTTCATCAAGGTCGGCGACATCTGCTCGGTGCCGTTCAACATCTCCTGCGGGCGGTGCCGCAACTGCAAGGAGCGCAAGACCGGCGTGTGCCTCAACGTCAACCCGGACCGGCCGGGCTCGGCGTACGGGTACGTCGACATGGGCGGCTGGGTCGGCGGCCAGGCGGAGTACGTGATGGTGCCGTACGCCGACTGGAACCTGCTGCCGTTCCCCGACCGCGACCAGGCCATGGAGAAGATCCTCGACCTGGCCATGCTGACCGACATCTTCCCGACCGGCTACCACGGCTGCGTCAGCGCGGGTGTCACCACCGGCTCCACGGTGTACATCGCCGGCGCCGGACCCGTCGGGCTCGCCGCCGCCACGTCGGCGTTCCTGCTCGGCGCCGCGGTGGTGATCGTCGGTGACCTGAACAAGGAACGGCTGGACCAGGCCCGCAGCTTCGGCTGCGAGACCGTGAACGTGGGCGACGGCGAACCCGCCGAGCAGGTGCAGCAGATCCTCGGCAAGGACGCCCCGGCGATCGGCCAGCCGCTGGTGGACGCGGCGGTCGACGCGGTCGGCTTCGAGGCCCGCGGGCACGGCGCCGACGCGGCCACCGAGATGCCGGCGACGGTCCTCAACTCGCTGATGGACATGACCCGGGCCGGCGGCGCGATCGGCATCCCCGGCCTCTACGTCACGGGCGACCCCGGCGGCGTCGACGAGGCCGCGAAGGTCGGCTCGCTGTCGCTGCGGCTCGGCCTCGGCTGGGCCAAGTCGCACTCGTTCGTCACCGGCCAGTGCCCGGTGATGAAGTACAACCGGGAGCTGATGATGGCGATCCTGCACGACCGGGTGCAGATCGCGAAGAACGTCAACGCCACGCCGATCCCGCTGGACGAGGCCCCGCAGGGCTATCAGGAGTTCGACCAGGGCGCCGCCCGCAAGTACGTCCTGGACCCGCACGGCATGCTGCGGTCCCGCGCCGCCTGAAGGAGCGCACCCGGGTCGGCTCGGCCCGGGTGCACCCCTTGACAAGTACGGACACACCAGGCTCCCCGCCGTACCCCGCGACCGCAGCGGCCCCCCGGGCCGTGGCGCGACCGCCGGCCGGGGTGGTCCCCCACGGATTGATCAAGGTCGGTAGGCTCCGGCGGTCGTCCACACGGGGAGCTGTCGATGAACATCCGCCTGATCCGCGCCGCGCTGACCGCTGTGGCGGTAGCCGCCGTAGCGCTCGTCACACCCGGCGCGGCCCAGGCCGCGCCGCCGTCGTTGACCTTCTCGGTCAACGACGGGGGAGTGTCGGAGGCCGGCAAGTGGTTCCACCCGTCCCTGCACGCCACGGACTGGTCGGATTGGCGGCTCGACCACACGAAGCTCGTCATCGACACCACCGCGGTCGCCGAGTTCGCGACGGCGTGGATCGCGAACTTCGGTGCCGACGGCGAACCGCACCCGGCGCCGTACTGCACCCAGGACGGCACCGTCCTGACGTGTGACCTGGGCACCCGGTCGAACTGGACCCTCGGCCTGCCGAACATGGTCGTCGAGGCCAGGCCGGGCGCCGAGATCGGCCGCAGCGGCAAGCTGACCATGACCGTCACCGGCGACGGCATCGAACCGCTGGTCGCCACCCCCACCATCACCGTGGCCCAGGACGTGGACCTCGCCGTCACCGTCGGGGACGCGAGGACCGAGGGCCACCCGGGCGACGCGGTCGACCCGCCGATCCTGGTGACCAACACCGGCACCAAGCCGGTCTCCGGGGCTGCGTTTCGCCTGGTCGGGTACGGCGGCCTCACGTCGCGCGACACCTTCACCAACTGCGGCCACGAGCGGGGCGACGACCAGGAGCTCTACTGCCGCTTCGCCGGCGAGCTGGCACCGGGCGCGACGTACGTGCTCTCCGCGGCCCCGCTCGCGGTCCGCGGCGACGCCGACCCGTCGAGGGACAGCGGCTTCTCCGTGATGCTCTTCACCGGCGACGACTTCGACGAGACCGCCATCTTCCCGCGCCTGATCAAGGGCACCTCGGACGACCTGAAGCTGGTGCCCCGGGCGGCGGCGCGGCGCACCCGCACCACGGACTCGAACGGCGCGAACAATCTCGCCTTCGGGCGTGTCCACGTCCTCCCGGCCCCCGGCGGCAACCCGTCGCCCAGCACCCCGGCGCCCGCCGAGCCGACGGCGACCCCCGGCACCTCGGCGACCACGACAGCGCCTGCTGCGGGCGCGGCCGGCGGCGCCGGCACCGAGGGCGGCCTGCCGATCACGGGCCTGCCCATCGGCGCCGTCGCGGCCGCGGGTGCGGCGATGCTGCTGCTCGGCGCCCTCGGCCTCGCCCTGACCCGCCGCCGCGGCGGCCGCTTCACCGCCTGACCCGGCGGTCGTCCGGCCGCCGGGGATCGCTGTCCCCACGTCCGGGCGACATCGGCATTTCCCGGCGCCGCGGTACGCCCCTACGATGGTGCGACGGATCATGACGTCCCGGGAGGTTCACGGATGGGCGCCCAGGAGCTGCCGCCGCCGGCGATCGACACGACGGTGGCGCACCCCGCCCGGCGCTACGACTACTGGCTCGGAGGCAAGGACAACTTCGCCGCCGACCGGGAGTCGGGCGATGCGATCGCCACGCAGTTTCCGGCCATCCGGACCGCCGTGGTCGAGAACCGGCGGTTCCTGCGCCGGGCGGTGAGCTTCCTCGCCGGTCAGGCCGGGATACGCCAGTTCCTCGACATCGGCACCGGACTCCCGACGGCGAACAACACCCACGAGGTGGCCCAGGCGCTCGCGCCCGCCTCGCGGATCGTCTACGTCGACAACGACCCGCTCGTCCTGGTGCACGCCCGGGCGTTGCTCACCAGCTCCGCCGCCGGTGCTACCGCGTACGTCGACGCGGATCTGCGGGAGCCGGAGAAGATCCTCGAGGCGCCGGAGCTGCGCCGTACCCTCGATCTCTCCCAGCCCGTGGCCCTGATGCTGCTCGCCATCCTCCACTTCGTCCCGGAGGGCGACGACCCGTACGCGATCGTGCGCCGCCTGGTCGGCGCCCTGCCACCGGGCAGCTACCTGGTCGTCTCCCACGCGACCAGCGACTACCTGCCGCCGGAACTGATCGCCGACATCTCGTCGGGGCGGCACGGGCAGGGGCGGCTGCGGACCCGGGACGAGATCGCCCGGTTCTTCGACGGGCTCGAGCTGATCCCGCCGGGGCTGGCGCCGGTGGCGGAGTGGCGGGCGGAGGACGAGCCCGCGCCGCGCCCGGCCCCGGCCGAGACCGCCATGTACGCGGGCGTCGCCCGGATCGGCGAACTTCGATAGGTTCTGGGTGACCGATCCACGTCGGACCGTGATCCGGTCCGCCGACGGAAGGAAGCCCGACCGTGCGACGACTCCTGGTGGCGACCCTCGCCACCGTGTTGACCCTCGCCGGGACCGCCGCCCCCGCCGCAGCCGCGCCCGCACCCGGTGGTGCCGGCCTGGGGGACGAGTATTTCCCCGACTACGGCAACAGTGGTTACGACGTCTCCCACTACGACATCCGGCTGCGCTACTACCCGGACGAGGACAGGCTGACCGGCACCACCACGATCCTGGCCCGTGCCGAGCAGGACCTCAGCTCCTTCAACCTCGACTTCATCCTGGACGTGGCCTCGGTCAAGGTGAACAACCGCCCCGCCACCTTCGCGCGGCAGGGTGATCACGAGCTCGTGGTGACACCGGCCCGGCCGGTCGCCGACGGGCAGGCCATGACCGTCGTCGTGCAGTACTCGGGCGTACCGTCCAACAAGGTCGCGGCCGGCTTCACCGCCTGGATCCGTACGCCGGACGGCGCCATGGCCGTCGGGGAGCCGGAGGAGGCGTGGTGGTGGTTCCCGAGCAATGACCACCCCTCCGACAAGGCCACCTTCGACGTCTCGGTCGCCGTGCCGGACGGTGTCGAGGTCATCAGCAACGGCGTGCAGCCGCGTGATCCCACGCCGGAGATCTCGGGCTGGACCCGGTGGTACTGGCGCTCCGCCAAGCCGCAGGCCACGTATCTGGCATTCATCACGATCGGGCAGTACGACATCACGCGGGACGTCACCCCCGCCGGCGAGCCGGTGATCAACGCGTACTCGCAGCTGCTGCCGGAGGACTTCGACGCGGCGGCGCGGGCCAGCGTGGAGCGGACGGCCGAGATCACCGAGTGGGAGGAGAGCCTGTTCGGGCCGTGGCCCTTCACCGCCCGCGGCGGGGTCGTGGCGCCGCCGAGCACGCTCGGGTTCGCGCTGGAGAACCAGACGCGGCCGAACTACTCGGCGAAGTTCTTCCGGGCCGGTGCCAACACCTCGGTGATCGTGCACGAGAACGCCCACCAGTACTTCGGTGACGCGGTGTCGGTCGCGCAGTGGAAGAACATCTGGCTGAACGAAGGCTTCGCCAGCTACGTCGAGTGGCTGTGGTCCGAGGAGCAGGGCGAAGGCACCGCCCAGGAGATCTTCGACTACCTGTACGCGACGGAGCCCGCCGACTTCTGGACGGTGGAGCCGGGCGACCCGACCGCCCCCCGGCTGTTCGACGGCGCCGTCTACGACCGCGGCGCGATGACCCTGCACCAGCTGCGCAAGACGGTCGGCGACGACCACTTCTTCGAGATCCTGCGCACCTGGGTGGCCGAGCACCGGTACGGCAACGCCACCATCGAGCAGTTCATCGCGTTGTCGGAGAAGATCTCCGGGCTGCAGCTCGACGACCTGTTCCAGACGTGGCTGTACACCCCGTCGAAACCGGTCCTGGCGAGCTCGTTCGCGGCCAGGAGACCGGTGGAGCCGAAGTCGTGGGAGACGATCAAGCGGACCCACGAGTTGCTGCACGAACACTGAGCGAGCGCCACGCGGGCCCTGCGGGAGCTACTTGCCCCGCAGGGCCCGCGTCAGGCGGTCGGCGAGGTCGCGCGGCAGCTGCTGCTGCCGTCCGCTGAGGACCTCGGACACCAGCTGGTACAGCAGCTTGCTGAAGGTCACGTAGTTCGGCGAGACCGGGCGCAGCCGGGCCGTGTCGACCGCCTCACGCAGCAGCGGGGCGTACGGATACTTCTGCTTGATCAGTTCGTCCTCGTAGACGGCGGCCCGGGTCGCGGCGAACCCGCCCGGGTCGAAGAGGCTGCGCTGGGCGCGCTCGCTGGTCAGGAACTCGATCAGCGCCTGCGCCGCCCGGGGCCTGCGGGTCCGCTCGGAGATGGCGAGGTTCTGCCCGCCCAGCACGCTGGGCCCGGGCAGGCGGGCGACGTCGAAGCGCACGAGCCCCGGTGCCGCCTGGGGCTGGTCACCCGCGGTCATGGCCCGGTAAGCGACCGGCCAGTTGCGCATGAAGGCCACCCGCCCGTCCTGGAAGGCGCCGCGGCTGCCGGTCTCGTCGAAGGATGTCGACTCGGGCAGGACGACGGCGGGTCCCGTGCGCCGCGGGGTGAGCCGGCGGACCGCCTCGTCCCACTTGTCGAGGTCGAGGGTGACCCGTCCGTCGGGCGCGACCTCGAGCCGGCCCCCGGCCGCCCAGACCGCCTCGAGCACGTTGACGGTCAGGCCCTCGTAGCCGGCGAGCTGGGTCGTGTACGCCGCCTCGAACCCCTTGCGGCCGGCGGCCTTCTCGATGGCGGCCCAGTCGAAGGGCGGCTTCAGACCCTGATCCGTGCGGTAGTACAGCAGCCCGGCGTCCGTGTTGAACGGCAGGGCCCACAGCTTGCCGTCGTACCGGCAGGTCTCCAGCGGTTTCGCCATGAACGCCCGCTCCGGCTTGCCGGCCAGCAACGACTCGTCGATCGGCCGGATCAGCCGGCGTCCCGACGGCGGGTCCGCGAAGTACGCCGTCCACGCCACGTCCAGGTTGAAGATGTCGGTGTCGGCGTCCTCCGCACGGTTGGCCATCTCGACCCACTGGCCGTCGGCGGCCTGCGGCACCGTGACGATCTTCGCGGGGTTCCGCGGGTGACTGTCGTTCCACAGGTTGATCAGCTGCTGCCGCTGCCCCCCGGTGCTGTCGTCCTGGCCACTCAGGACGACCAGTTCACCGGGTTCCAGCTCGGGCGGCGCGGCCAGCGGTCCGATCAGGAACAGCGACGCCACGAGGGCGGCACCGGTCACGTTTCCGGCGACGAAGATCCACCAGGGTTTGCCGCGTACCCGCACGGGTTCTCCTATCCCCAGATCGTCCGGAACACCCGGGTGAGCACCGGTTCGAGCGAGCCCAGGCCGGCCTCGAAGCAGCTTCCGCCGGTGTCGCCGGTGAGCCGCCTCAGGTCCGCGTCGGCGCAGGTCACGTCCCCTACCGCGATGACGACGACGCGGACCCCCGCGGTCTGGGCGGGGGTGGGGCGCGGGTGGGCGCCGGTGTTCTTGCCGTCGGTGAGCACGACGAGGGTGCGCCGCGGGTCGCCGGTGCCGGGTTCCCGCCGCAGGGCTTCGGCCCCGCGCCGGACCGCCTCGTAGAGCGGGGTGTTCCCGCCGGGCCGGATGCCAGCCGTGGCGCGACGGACCGCCCCCACCGGGTCGGCACCCGGCGCGGCCGGCCGCAGGAGCCGGCGCGTGAGGCGGCCGTCGCCGGTGTCGGCGAACGTGAGCAACCCGAACCGGTCCCGGCCGCCGAGGCGGGTGACGGCCTGCTCCACCGCGCCGACGGCGACCTCCCACCGGGTACGCGTCGGATCGGCGGTCACCGTGTTCATCGACCCGGACGAGTCCAGGGCCACCAGGAAGTGCCCAGGACGGCGGGCCCGCGCGTAGATCGCGTTCACGTCGCGGCGGACGAAGGCGTCCGGTTCGGGCTGCACCACCCGCGCGAACGGCCAGTCGGTCAGCGCCCCGCGATCGGCGCTGAGCGGCGGCCCGGCGTCGTACGCCCACGGCCGCAGCCCCACCCGCACCAGCGCCGCCCGCCCCGGGCCGGTGTGCAGCCACCGGGCGAACCATCGCGCGTACGCCTCGGTGGTCCCGGCCTGCACCTCGCGCGGCCAGTCGAAGGTCACCACGAGCTGCCGCACGGCAGGCGTGTCGGACGGGTAGAACGCGCGCAGCCGCTCGCCACCCTGCGGCACCGGGGCCGCCGGGCAGGAGCCCCCGGACGGGTCGCCGCCGTTGAAGCGCACCAGCTGCTGCTCGGTGAGCACGACCGCGGCGCCGTCGCGCCGCACCGCCTGCCGGCAGAGCAGTGCGGCCTCGTCGCCCACGGGGTAGCCGCCCGCGTCGAGGGACTGTTCGAGGTGCTGCTCGTAGCGGTTACGGGCGGTCGCCGGGTCGACGGTGCCGTCGGCGTACAGCTTCGCGGTCGCCATCCGTGCCACCGGTGAGAGCTCCGGGTCGCCGCGGACGACGCCGACCCGGGGCTCGGCGAGGGCGAACAGCTCCGCCCAGGTCCTTGCGGCCCGCCGGATGTCCTCGTCCAGGCCGGCCCGCTGCGGTACGCCGAGCACGATCGGCGTCCGCGCCACCTCCTCGGCGCCGGAGACGACGTCCGAGGCCGGCCGGCTCAGCGGGGGCAGGTCGGTCGCGGCGGCGGGCAGCCACACGTCCGGGTGCGGGCCGACGTCGCGCAGGTACGAGCGCCCGTCCGCCTCCTGCCCCCAGCCGCGCCGTAGCCCGTCGGCCATCTCCTGGGCGCTGACGGGGTAGACGTACAGGTCGGCGGAGCGGCAGCCGTGGCGCTGCGCGGCCACCCAGTCCTCGAACGCCGTGGCCAGGTCCCGGTACGCGCCCAGCCCCGCGGGCGCCGCGGCGACGCGCAGGTGGGTGGGCACCGGGCAGCCGTCCCCGGCGACCTGGCTGTCCGCCTGGACGGCGCACCCGGCCAGCAGCAGCACGGCGATCAGCAGAGCGGTACGCGCCCAGCGGCTGAGCGGACGGGCCTCGCGCGCGGTCGGCGGAGGCGACGGCGGCGCGGGCGGGGGAGACGGTGGCGGCGGAGGGGCACCGGCCCGGTGGGCGATCCGCAGCATGCCTTGCAGCCGGTGCACCGAGTACGACGGATGCTGCTCGACGCCCGCACCGAGCCGCCGCATCCGCGCGTCGACGTAGAGATGCAGTTCGTGGGCGTCGACGTCGCCGTCATGGTTGAGGTCCGCCTCCCCGGTCCGCAGCCCGTGCACCACGCACCGGGTGAAGAGCCCGCCGGTACGCCCCTCGATCGCCTGTTGGATGGAGGTGGCGGCGGCGATGACCACCTGGCCGCGTACGTGCGCATCGTCGGCCGGCGGCAGGCCGGCCCCCTCCGGTCCGGGGGTGCCGACCGGCGGCGCGGCCGGCGCCGGGGGCGGCCCGGCGTGGTCGAGGTCCTGGCGGTCGGCGAAGGCGCCCGCGTAGCAGCAGTCGAGGAGCACCACGATGCGCCGGGCCGGGCTGGTCTCCATCTCGTGGGTGATGTCCTTGGCCGCGAGCGCCGTCACCCAGAGCAGGTCGGGCACGGTGTCGCCGACCGCGAAGTACAGGTTCCCTTCGTCGTTGCGCAGGCCGTGCCCGGCGATGTACAGCAGCAGGATGTCGTCCGGCTCGGCGCGGGAGAAGAACCGCTTGATCTGCCGGCCCGCGGTGAGGACGTCCGGGTCCTGCAGCACGATGACGTCGAAGTCGCCGACGTGCGGGTCGCCGAGGACCTGGCGCAGGTCCCCGGCATCCCTCGTGGTGCCGGGCAGCTCGGAGAGGGCGGGGTCGAGATAGCGCTCCGAGGCGATGATCAGGGCATGGCGGTGGGTCAGCGTCGCCTCAACTCCCGGACGAACGCGTCGATGATCTTCTTGCGCTCGGCCGCGGTCGGGTTGCTGACCTCGATCTCCTTGTCGCCCACCTTGAACCGGACGGACCCGCGGTTGCCGGGCCGGCGCAGCCATTCGACGAGGTAGGTCAGCACGCCGCCGAGCACCTCGGGGGTGGCGGCCATGGTCAGCAGCAACGTGCCGACAGCGACCGCGTCGACCCCCCGGGCGCCGTCGCCCCCGCCGGGGACGGTGGCCGGCTCGACCGCGATGATCTCGGGAAGGTCGTGCAGCTCCTTCAGCAGCTTCTGCGCCGCCTCGTCGGAGGCGACCGGGTCACCGGCCACCACTGTGATGCGCGCCACGGTTGTCGTACCCACGCTGTGCACCATACACAGTGGAGTCAAGATCCGACTGTCCGTGATTCCTCAGTGCAGGGTCGCCCGGTCGGCCGCGGTGCGGCCGGACTCCCAGCCCTCCTCGCTGTCCACCCGGAAACCACGGCCGCGGACCGTACGCGGGAACGCCCGCTCCCGCGCCTCCCGCACCTGAGTCTCGCGCGACGCCAGCACCGGCAGCAGCGTGGCGGCGTCGCCCGAGCCGGCCAGCGCCGCCCGGTCCGCCTCGGCCAGGCGCTCGCCGATGCGGACCGCGTACCCGATGAGGAAGGACTGCCGGAAGGCCTTGAGCCGTGCCCGCCCGGCCTTGCCGCCGGGCGGTTCTTCCCGCGCCATCGCCCGATGCGCCTGGACGAGCAGGGAGGCGTGCAGAAGGTCGACCGCGTCGATGTCGGCGTCGAAGCCGAACACGGTGGCGAAGCCGAACTCCGGCGACCAGACCACCTGGCACCGGTTGGCGCGGGCGACCGCGTCGAGCAGGGAGGCTTTCTCGCTCTCGTAGGGATGGTCCACCCCGAGGCGCCGGGCGTACGGGGTGATCGCGGTGTCCCCGGCCTCGACCAGCGCCTCGTCCAGGCTGTGGCGCGAGATCAGCTCCTGGGCCTTGGCGCTGAACGCCTCGGCCTCGGCGGGGAACGTCGTCGCCTCCGCCTTGGCAAGCAGCGCCCGGACCCGCCCGAGCATCGCCTCGTTGCCGCCGCCGCTCCGGGCGGCGCGTGCCACCCGGCCCGGCGGCGGGATCAGCACGTCGATCGGCGGCAGCGTGGCCAGCACCTGCAGCGCGCCCAGGAAGGCGTCGATCAGGGCGATCCGATCGGTACGCCGCCGCGCGGTCACCTGCCGCAGATAGTCGTCGTCGGCGCCCCACCAGGCCCGGGCGTCCAGCTCGTCCGCCTGCGCCCGCCACCGGGGGTCGACGGCGCGCGGCTTGAATCCCCGCAGGTGCGCGGCGACAGCGTCGACGATCAGGTGGGCCTGCGCCGGGTCGCCCCGGCGGGCGACGACCCGGTGGAGCTCCGCCGGCTGCCACCCGTCGCGGAACAGCCGGGCGGCGGCCTCGAACAGGGCCCGCCCGAGCACCGGATCCACCTCGGCGGGCGGGGCGACGGTCAGCAGGTCGAGCCCGTCCTCGTACCCGATCCGCCCGCCCAGCACGGCCGCGACCGTCTCCCGCACCGAATCCACCCACCAAGCCTAGAGACCGGCGTTGACCAGCTCCGACTCCGGGGCGGGGGAGGGGCTTCCCGCCCTCCGCGACGATGTCGGACAGGACCCGCTCCAGCCGCCGAGGCGCGGAGCGTCGGCGGTCGCCGTCCCCGTCGTTCCGCCGGGCAGCGCGTCTCCGGACTATCTCCCGTCTGTGTCACTCTTGGGGCTGGAGAGGGGACAACCATGACCGAGTCCTTCCGGTACGCCGGCGCCACCGTCGAGATCGTCGAAGCCGGCACCATCCTCGCCGCCGCCCGGGTCAACCCCGTGGAGCTGTTGCGCCGCGCCACCTTCCCCCCACCGGTACGCCGTGCCGAGCTGACCGTGTCCAGCGCCGACACCGCGGCGGGCCCGGTCCACGTGTTCGCGGCCGAGATCAGCACCGCCGTGACCGACGCCCCGCAGAAGGACCGGATCCGCGCGGTGGTGCTCGGCAACGACCCCGTCGGCACGCTGCTCGCCAAGCGGATCGCGGCCGGCGACCCGATCGCCACCCGCATCGTGGACGGGGTCGGCACGGCAGCCGTGGCGGCGTACAAGAAACTCGGTCTTGATCGTCCGACCGGGACCCCCGCGGACCGCGAGCCGGAGACGGCGGTCCTGGCCGACGCGGCCGCCGGCCTCCAGGCAGCGGTCACCTACGAGTCCAACGGCAGCTTGGTCCGCCTGCGCGCCGAGGTGCCCCGCGATGACGTGCGGCCGGAGCACCTCACGGCCATGGTGCGCCTGGTCCTGCAGGCGGTGATCGAGCTGCTGCCCCCGTCGACGGAACCGCTCGCCGGCCGCCGCTACGTGGTGAGCCGCGAGAGCATCCCGAGGGTGGCGACGACCACCCAGGAGGTCACCCTCGACCAGGTCGGCGGCCTCGCGGACGTCGTGGCCGAGCTCCGCCAGATCGCGGTCTCGTTCCGCCACCCCGAGGCGATGGCCCGCTGGGGCGCCCGGCGGCCGCAGGGCATCCTCATGTACGGCCCGCCCGGCACCGGCAAGACCATGCTCTCCAGGGCCCTGGCCAACGAGATCGGCGCCGACTTCCGGGAGGTCCGGACCCCGGAGATCCTGGACAAGTGGCTCGGCGGCTCCGAGCGCAACATCAAGCAGATCTTCCGCGACGCCCGCCGCTACCGCGTCCCCACCCTGATCCTCTTCGACGAATTCGACTCGATCATCAGCTACGCGGGCGCCGGCGGCGACGCGGCCAGCCAGGCGATCAACGCGGTGGCGGGCATCTTCAAGCAGGAGATGAACGATCTGATCGAAGCGAATCCCAACGTCATCGTGGTCGCCACGACCAACTTCCCACACCGCGTCGACGACTCCCTCATCCGCTCCGGCCGCTTCGACGTCAAGATCTCGGTCCCCAAACCGGACGACACCAGCCGCGCGGAGATCTTCCGCAAGATGATCGCCCAGCTCGCGGCCGCCCACGAGGAACCGGGCTTCACGATGTTCGCCGATGACCTGGACCTCGGTGAGCTCGGCCGCCTGAGCCACGGCATGACGGGAGCGGACATCAAGGAGGCCCTGCGCCGCGTCCAGCTCGCCAAGGCGATGCAGGACGCCCGTACGGCAGGCATGGTGGAGCCGATCAGCCAGGCCGACCTGACGGCGAGCATCCGGGACCTGCTCGGCCAGCGCTAGGCCCGTCGCCACCGGCCGGTCGCGCACCCTGGTTGCGGTGCTCGTCGAGGTGATTGCGGAGTGCTTGGAGAAAGACCTCACGCTGCGCCGGATCGAGCGGGCCGCCGGTCCAACGGTGGGAGCTGTCGCAGTGATGCAGGTATTCGTCGCCCCGGCGGAGGCTGCTCATCGTCCGGCACCACGGTGGCGAAGCCCTTGGGTCGGCCCCTGGGCTCCCTGGCAGCGGGCCGCCTCGAGGAGGCGCTCGCGGGCGATCTCGCATTCGCGGGCGTCATGGCGGGCGGCGGCATCGAGGACCGCCTGCCGTCTTCGACTTCTCCGCCGCGCCATCGATCGGAACCGCAATACGCCCTGAACCCTTGTCGCGAGGAATCGCCAGAAGGTCAACGGCTGAGGCAGATCAGCGGGGACGAACATGTCGGCACCATGGCGGGCCGACACGGTCGCCGCCCATGGCCCGAAGTCATGTCACCGTGACATGAGCGGGCTCGACCGCGTGATCCGACAGTCCTACTCTGCGGGGCGGTGACCGATTAATCGTCGGAAGGCGGAGAGCCACGTGACCGGCGGCTCGTTGAGTGTTCCCCAGCACGTCTGGGCCCGTCACGAGATGCAGCAAGCCTTGGCGGCGCGGGACATCGGCCAAGTCTTTCGTCTGGTGATGCGCGAGGTAGGAGCGAGCCAGAGCCGGATCGGTGCGGCTGTGGGACTCGAGCAGGGCTACGTCAGCCGTGTGATCGCGGGTCGCAGAGTCACCTCGATCGAGGTGCTGGAGCGGTTGGCCGAGGGTTTCGCGATGCCGGACGCTGCCCGGCACCTGTTGGGATTGGCCGCGAACGTGCCGCCTTGGCGACTCTCTTCGGCCGGGGGTATCGAGGCAATTCCGAGCTCACGTTCCTGGCGTGAGGATGTGGACAGCGCGGTCGAGATGTGGCGAGGTGACGTGAACCGGCGAGAGGTTCTTCGACAGGCGGCATTCAGCTCGGCCGGCTACACCGTGCCGGCGCTTCGCTGGTTCACTGCACCACCGGTCGAGCCTGCGACCAACGGTCGTCGCACGGTGGGTCAGCCGGACGTCGGCACGATTCGGGAAGTCACCGCCACGTACCGGCGCCTGGACGACGAATACGGCGGCGGTCACGCGCGTGACGCTGTCGCCCGTTACCTTCACACGGAGGTGGCACCGCTCCTTCAAGAGGGAAGGTTTGATGCGGTGACGGGCAGGGCGCTGCTCAGCGCTACCGCGGAACTGACGCGGCTCGCCGGCTGGCAGGCATACGACATCGCCGAGCACGGCATCGCCCAGCGCTATTTCGTCCTGGCACTCGACCTGGCTCGCGATGCGAGCGATGACAGCCTCGGCGCAGAGATTCTGGCGGCCATGAGCCATCAGGCAACCTACCTCGCCGATACCACGACCGGGGTCGACCTCGCCCGCGCTGCGGGTCGGGCAGCCAAGCGGGCCGGCGTCCCGGCGCTCGTCGCCGAGGCCCTCGTGCTGGAAGCACACGCCCAGGCGGGTGCAGGGGACAGCCGGACCTGCGCGGCCGCTCTCCACGCTGCGGAGACGGCGCTGGACAGGGCGGATCGCAGATCTGACCCTCAGTGGATCGCCTACTTCGGCGAGGCGTACTTGTCCGCCAAGTTTGCACACTGCTTCCGCGCGCTCGGCCAAGGGAAGCCTGCCGAACGGTTCGCTGCTCGATCACTGCACATGGACGATCGGTATGTACGCGGACGGGCATTCAATCTGTCGCTTTTGGCCGCCACGCACATTCAGCAAAATGAGCCCGATCGCGCCGCCGCGGTAGGCCTCGAGGCGGTAGCTGTGACCGCCGGGCTGAAGTCTGCCCGAGCCGTTCGATACGTACGAGACCTGCAACATCAGCTCGCAACGCATCGGGGTCGGCCCGCAGTGCGGCGGTTCCTCACCTATGCGGAGTCCGCACTCGGTCGACGACGCTAGACGGTAAGGTCGCCACGTTGTGCACGTGCCAGCAGATCGTAGATCGCGATGACCGAAGCAGCCCCGACGATCTCGCCGCGGGCGATGCAGGCAGCCGCCTCGTCCAGCGGCAGCCAGGCGACCCGCTCGGCCTCGTTCACGTCGACCGGTCCGCCGACATGGTCGGCGCCTCCGGCGATGAAGAGCATGTTCTCCGCATCGGCGGTGCCGACCCACGGCTGGAAAGACAGCAGATGCTTGACGGACCGGGGCCTCCACCCCGTTTCCTCCTCGACCTCGCGCGCAGCGGCAGCCGCCGGATCCTCCGCGTCGTCGATGTAACCGCCCGGCAGCTCCCAGACCCACCGGTCGATCACGAATCGGTGACGCCACATCATCAGCAGCCGAGCCTGATCGTCCAGCACCGCGACGATCGCCGACTTCGGAGCACGGATCACGTACTGCTCGAACCGTACGCCGTCCGGGAGTTCGACCTCGGCGATGCTCAGGCGCGCACGGCGTGTGTCGTCGACGGTGCGCTCCCCGTGGATGGTCCAGCGGGTCAGGGCGGTAGTCCGGTCGTCGGTCATCCGGCAAGTATCCGCGGTTCGGGCAGCCTGCCTTCGGGCAGACCTCAGCGGCCGCCGATGAGCGGGACGGGATCACCCGCGGTCCCGTCGAGGACATCAGCGAGCAGCCCGCCGAGGCCGGGCGGCAGGAATGTTTCTTCCCGTTCCCTCGCGACGATCTCGTGGTGCCGAAACCAGCGCCAGCCCCTGATCGTCGCGGTTTCGTACGGTTCGTGGCCGGCGAAGCTGACCGGCGGCGGCGAGGTGATGCGGCCCAGGAAGAAGCGTGCTTCCACCAGCTGGAGCTCCCCGGAAGGGTCGGTGATCAGCTTCTCCTGGGTCCACACGCACCGACCGATGGTGGCGCCCGTCAGCCCGGTCTCCTCGACGACTTCCCGGTGGGCCGCCTGCTCGAAGGTTTCACCCGGCCGCACGCCACCGCCGGCGAGCAGCCAGAAGTCAGGAGGAATGGGGTTCGGCCCCGGGCCGCCGCGGGGTCGTGGATCTTCAGCATGAGGAGACGGTCCGCATCGTCGAGCAGGACTACGCGGGCGCAGGGTCTGGTCTTGATCTGTTGCGGCACGGACGGACCCTTGGGGGAACGACGTCGATGCCTCCAGGCGTTTTCGCCTATCCGGCCGCCTTCTTGATGGCCTGGCGAACCCGGTGATAGGTGCCGCAGCGGCAGACGTTCTCGATCTTGTCGATGTCGGCGTCGGTGGGGTGGGGGGTGCGGTCGAGGAGGGCTACCGCTGCCATGATCTGGCCCGGCTGGCAGAAGCCGCATTGGGCCACGTCGCAGTCGAGCCAGGCCTGCTGGACCGGGTGGAGGCGGTCGCCGTCGGTCAGGCCTTCGATGGTGGTCACGCGGCGGCCGGCGCAGTCGGCGACCGGTACCACGCAGGGTTGGATCTCCGCGCCGTCGAGGTGGCTGGTGCAGGCTCGGCAGGCGCCGATGCCGCAGCCGTACTTCGGGCCGGTGACACCGAGGAGGTCGCGCAGCGCCCACAGCAGCGGCATGTCGGCCGGGGCGTCGACGGTGACCGGCTTGCCGTTGAGCGTGAAGGTGTACTGCGGCATCGGGCGGGCTCCTCAGCTGACGATGCTGGTGATGAGCGGGAAGCGGCGGGGTTTGGTGCCGGTGGCCCGGGCGTACGCGTTGGCGACGGCGCCCGCTGTAGCCGGGACGCCGAGTTCGCCGGCTCCGCCGGGGGCGCGCTCGGACGGCATGATGTGGATCTTCAGCTCGAGGGGGCTCTGGCGCTGGCGGGCGTAGCGGAAATCGGCGAAGGTACTTTCCCGGACCGCTCCGTGGTCGATGTGCAGGCCGGCGTACAGGATGGTGGAGATGCCGTCCATCGCGGCGCCCATCAGCTGGGCTTCCAGGCCGCGCGGGTTGATGACCGTGCCCACGTCGACCGCCATCACCATCGCGGTCACGCGGGGGTTGCGGGCGTCGGTGGCGTCGATCTCCGCGAGGCAGGCGAGGAAGGAGCCGTACTCCTCGTGGACGGCGACGCCCTGGCCCCAGTGTGCCGGCAGGCGGCGGCCCCAGCGGCCGGCGGTGACCTTGTCGAGGACGGCCTTGGCGGCGGCGCTGTGGAGGGTCGTGCGCCGGAACGCGACCTCGTCCTTGTGGAGGGAGCGGGCGACCTCGTCGAGGATGATCTCCTCGGCCGCCCGGGAGGTCCCGGAGTCCACCGAGCGCCAGGCGCCCATGGGGATCGGCAGGTCGAGGCCACGGCCGGGGCCCTCATTGACCGAGGTCGCGTCGTGGTCCAGCCGGGCGATGCGCCCGTCCTTGACGCTGGCCCGGACCCGGCGGTACGCGACCGGGCGCATCCGGCCGTGCCGGGTGTCGTCGGCGCGGCTCCACATCAGCTTGACCGGGCGCCGGGCCGCCTTCGAGATGAGCGCCGCCTCGATCGCGGCGTCGTAGTTGAGGCGGCGTCCGAACGAGCCGCCGCCCCGGACGACGTGGACACGGACCGCCCGGGCGGGCAGCCGGACCGCTTCGGCGATGCTCTGCGCGGCCTCGACCGGCGTCTGGGACGAGAACCAGACCTCCGCCCGGTCGGCGCGGACGTCCGCCACCGCGGTGAGGACCTCCATCGGGGCGTGGCTGACGAAGGCGAACTCGAACTCGCCCTGGACCTGGCTGGAACCGCGCGGCGGGGCGCTGGGCGGGGGAAGGGCGGCGCGGAGCCGGGAGCGGATGCCGGCGTCGGACAGCGTCGCGATCGGTCCCGGCGACCACTTGATCTTCAGGGCGTCGCGCGCCTGGAACGCGTGGTGGAAGGTCTCCGCGATCACCGCGACGCCGCTGGGGATGCGGACGATCGCCAGCACGCCCGGCATGGCGCGGGCGCGGGCGTCGTCGACCGAGATGATCGTGCCGCCGAGCTTGGGGGAGCGGGCCACCACGGCGGGCTTGGCGCCGGCCACGGAGAGGTCTCCGGCGTACGTCGCCTTGCCGGTCACGAGGTCGCGGGCGTCGATGCGGGTCGCGGGCCGCCCGATCGTGCGGTGTCGGGAGGCCGGCTTCGGCGTGGCGGGAACGTCCGGGTGGGTGATGACGCTCGCGGCGGCGGTCAGCGAGCCGAAGGTCGCCGTACGGCCGTCCGGCGCGACCACCATCGTGTCCTTGGTCTTCAACGTGCTCGCCGCCAGGTGCCAGCGCCGGGCTGCCGCGGTCACGAGCCGGGCGCGGGCGGTGGCGGCCAGGTGACGGGCGGGGTCGTACAGGGAGCTGACGGAGCTCGAGCCGCCGGTGAACTGGTTGCCGCCGTCGGTGCGGGCGTCGGCCAGCGGGATGTCCACATCGGCGAGCCGGGCGTCCAGCTCTTCGGCGATCATCATGGCCACCGCCGTGGTGATGCCCTGGCCGACCTCGGCGCGCGGCAGCTTCACCCGTACCGTGTTGGCCGGGGTGACCTCCAGGACCAGTTTCTCCTCGTCGGCGCCGACGGCGACCACGTCGGAGCGCCGCGTCCCCGCCGGCGGGGGCGGCGCCGACGAGGCCTCAGCCAGCCGCCGGATGCCCAGGGGGGCGACCAGGGTCAGGGTTGATGCCGACAGGGCATAGACGACGACCTTCCGGCGATCCATGCAGGAGAGGATGCCGCTGCGGACGTGAGGCTCGTGTGAGGTGGGAGATCACCGATGTCTCAGTGCCGGGCCACCAGGCCGGGCAGCGGGAACGGCGGTTCGGCGACGGGCCGGCCGAAGTGGTAGCCCTGTGCCAGCTCGTACCCGAGCCGCTGCAGCTCCGCTGCCTGCTCGGCGGTCTCCACGCCCTCGGCCACGGCGGTCAGTCCCAGCCCGGCGCTCACCTGGATGAGCGCGGTGGCGATGACGGAGGGGCGCCCGGCCGTCGTGATGCCGTCGATGAAGGACTTGTCCACCTTGAGCACGTCCACGGGAACGGTCTGCAGCAGACCCAGCGACGAGTGGCCGGTGCCGAAGTCGTCCAGGGCGATGTGGATCCCCAGGTCGTGCAGGTCCTGCACGGCCTGCACCGCCTGGCCGCCGCCGAACACGGCGGTCTCCGTGACCTCGACGGTCAGCATGCCGGCGCTCATCCCGGTCTCCTCGAGCACCGCCGCCACCAGGTCGGCGAAGCCGGGCTCGGCGAGCTGGCGGGCGGAGACGTTGACGCTCATCCGTTCCGGCGCGAGGTCGCCGTACTCGGCGCGCCATTCGACCGCCTGGGTGCAGGCGGTGCGCAGGATCCACTCACCGAGCTCGACGATCAGGCCGTTGCGCTCGGCGGCGGGGATGAACCGGTCGGGCGGGATCAGGCCGCGTTCCGGGTGGTCCCAGCGCACGAGCGCCTCGACCGCGACCGTACGCCCGGACGACAGCGCCACGATCGGCTGGTAGACCACGCGGAACTGGCCCGTGTCCAGCGCCGTGCGCAGCTCCGCGCCGACCCGCGCCTGCTCGTCGGACTGCTCGTCGAGCTCCGCGGCGTAGCGGCGGGGCCGGTCGGCGGCCTTCTTGGCGGCGTACATGGCGACGTCGGCGCGGCGCAGCACCTCGTACGGGTCGTCGGTGCCGTAGCCGTCGGTGACCCCGATGCTGGCACCGACGAGCAGTTCGTGCTCGCCGGTGGTGACCGGGGCGCGCAGCGTGTCCGCCAGCCGGGCCACGATCCGGTCCGCCTCGGCGTTCGTCGCGCCGGGCATGAGCAGGGCGAACTCGTCGCCGCCCATGCGCGCCACCAGCACCTCGGAACGCAGTGCGGTCCGTAGCCGCTGGGCGATCACGATCAGGAGGTGGTCGCCGACGCCGTGCCCCAGCCGGTCGTTGACGCCCTTGAAGTCGTCGAGGTCGAGCAGGGCCACCTGGACCCGGCCGGCGGCCAGCGCGGTGCGCAGGCCGTGCTCGAAGCGGCGCCGGTTCGCCAGGCCGGTGAGGTCGTCCGCCATGGCGAGGTCCTCGAGCAGGTCGGCCTGGTGCTGCACCTGGCCGACGAATCCGGACATCCGGACCACGACCAGCAGGAAGAGGACGACGGCGCCGCCGGCGATGGCCAGCCGGTCGACGGGGTCGGCCCCGATGCCGGGCAGGAAGAGCAGGCCGGGCGCGAGCAGCGAGCAGACCGCCAGCAGCACCAGCCGGGACCGGCCCACCCGGGCGCCGCGGACCTGCTCCGGCGCCGTGCCGGCGGTACGCATGGACGGGTGCAGCGCCGAGGCGCCCCAGCACACGTACGACAGCAGCCAGGCGGCGTCGAGAATCCCCTCGTCGGCGTCCGAGTACAGCTCGATGAGCGAGTACGTGACGTCGCCGATCAGGAGCAGGAGGGCGGCGGCACCGAGCAGGCGGACGCTCTGGGAGCGGGTGCCCACGCCGGTGTAGAAGCGGGCGAGCATGGCCAGCAGCAGTGCGTCGGCGGCCGGGTAGGCGACGCCGACGATGCGCTCGAACGTCGACGCGGTCGAGTCGGCGGCGATGGGATGCATCACGAAGACCCAGAAGACCAGGCCCAGCCCGATCGCGACGATGGCGGCGTCGACCAGGGCCGCGAAGTCGCGAGCCGCGTCCGAGCGCCCGCGCATCAGCAGGACGAGCCCGGCGACGAGCATCGGGTACGCGCTGAGATAGAAGTAGTCGGCGGGTGACGGATAGGGCTCCACGTCCAGGACGTACCGGTAGTACTCCCACACCAGGTCGCCTACGACCCACGTGAACTGGCCCGCGGCGAACAGGTACCACATCGCCGGCCGGCGGGCCCGGTGCAGCCGCACACCGGCCACGATCAGGACGGTGGCGGTCAGGCCGATGGCGTCGTACCCGAGGTTGGACGCCAGACCGTCGGACGGCAGCAGGAAGTAGGCGGCCGTGGCGAGCGATCCCGCCGCGAGCCACCACCACCAGTACCGATCCCGCACCACGTTCTGCCATCGGCCGCGGCGCCGCTGAGCTGAGTGCTGTACCGGTTCACGAGACGCGTGTCACCGGGCGGCCGGCCCGGACCGGCCCCTAGGATGCACGGATTGATATACATCAATCATTGGAGGGTGTTCATGAGGGCTCGTGTCCGGTCGATGCTGGCGACGGTCATCGTCGCAGGCGCGCTGATCGTGGCAGCGGCACCCGCGGAGGCCGCCGCGGCTCCCGACCCGATGAGCGGGCTGGTCACGCACCGTTCCGCGCGGGCGGGCGCGGCGACGGACTGGGCCTCGCTCGGCGGCACCGCGATCTCCCAGCCGGCCGTGGCCTCCGACGGCGCCGGCCGGCTGGACGTCTTCATCGCGGGGGCGGACCACGCGCTGTGGCACAAAGCGCGCACCGCCGGGGCCTGGTCGACCTGGGAGTCGCTGGGCGGCACCCTGACCTCGGCTCCGGCCGCGGTGTCCTGGGGCCCGGGGCGCATCGACGTGGTCGCCCGCGGCTCGGCCGACGACGTGATCCACCTGGCCTACGCGGACGGCGCGTGGTCACGCTGGGAGTCGCTCGGCGGCACGCTCATCTCCGCGCCCGCCATCGCCTCGCGCGGCCCGGGCAGCCTCGACCTCGTCGCGGTCGGCACCGACCGCGAGATCTACGTCAGATCGCTGTCGGCCACCTGGTCCGGATGGACCTCCCTGGGCGGGTACGCGGCGTCGCTGCCGTCGGCCGTCTCCTGGGGCCCCGGCCGCGTCGACGTCGTGGTGGCCGGCACGGACGACGCGGTGTGGCAGAAGACGTACGCGTCCGGCGCCTGGTCGAGCCGCTGGGTGTCCCGAGGTGGCGACGTGGCGTCGGCCCCGGCGATCGCCTCCACCGGGACCGGCCGGCTGGACCTCTTCGCCGCGGGCAACGACGGTGCGCTCTGGCGCAAGTCGTACGACGGCACCTGGTCCGGCTGGTCGTCGGCGGGCGGCCGGCTGAACTCCGGTCCCGCGGCGGCCGGGTCGGCCACCGGCGTCGACGTCGCGGTGATCGGCAACGACGACGCCGTCTGGCACCGTACGCTCGCGCCCTAGCCGGGCATCGCGCGCGTCAGCAGGGCGGCGGTGTCGACGCCGGCGGGGAGGGTGCCGAAGGTGTGACCCCAGTCGCCGCCGAGCCGGCTCGCGCAGAACGCGTCGGCCACCGCGGCCGGGGCGTGCCGCACCAGCAGCGACCCTTGCAGCACCAGCGCCATCCGCTCCACGACGCGCCGGGCCTGCGACTCCAGGTCGTCGCCGCCCAGCATCGCCGTCAGGCCGGCCGCCGCCTCGTCGAGGCGCCGGTCGGCCCCGGCCGCCGCGGCGATCTCGGCGCGGAACGCCTCCAGGCTGCCCGGCTCGCGACGCAGCGCCCGCAGCACGTCCAGGGCCTGCACGTTGCCCGAACCCTCCCAGATCGAGTTCAGCGGCGCGTCGCGGTAGAGCCGCGGCAGGCCCGACTCCTCGACGTAGCCGTTGCCGCCGAGGCACTCCAGCGCCTCACCCACCACGGCGGGCTGGCGCTTGCAGACCCAGAACTTGCCGACCGCCACCGCCAGGCGGCCGAACGCACGCTCGCCCGCGTCACCGCGTACCCCTCGATCGACGGCCCCGGCCAGCCGCAGAGCCAGCGCCGTCGCCGCCTCCGTCTCCACCGCCAGGTCCGCGCAGACGTTGCGCATCAACGGCTTGCCGATCAGCGGGCCGCCGAAGGCGGAGCGGTGCCGCACGTGGTGCAGCGCCTGGACCAGTGCCGCCCGCATCCCGGCCGCCGAGCCGACGACGCAGTCGAGCCGGGTCATCGCGACCATGTCGATGATCGTGCGGACCCCCTGGCCCTCCGCGCCGACCAGCCAGGCCACCGTCTCGTCGAACTCGGGCTCGCTGCTGGCGTTGCTGCGGTTGCCGAGCTTGTCCTTGAGCCGCTGGATCCGGAACGTGTTGCGGCTGCCGTCGGGCAGCACCCGGGGCACGAGGAAGCAGGACAGGCCGGCCGGGGCCTGCGCGAGCACGAGGAACAGGTCGCACATCGGCGCGCTGGTGAACCATTTGTGGCCGCGCAGCCGGTAGGTGCCGTCGCCGGCCGGGGTGGCGGTGGTCGAGTTCGCGCGGACGTCCGAGCCGCCCTGCTTCTCGGTCATGCCCATGCCGGCGAGCAGTCCGCGCTTCGCCTGCGGGGTACGCAGCCCCGGGTCGTACGCCCGGCTGGTCAGCAGCGGTTCGTACACGCCCGCGAGCTCGGCGTTGTGGCGCAGGGCCGGCACCACGGCGTACGTCATCGAGATCGGGCAGATGTGGCCGGCCTCGACCTGGCTCCAGACGTACACGCCGGCGGCACGGGCGACGTGCGCCCCCGGCCGCGGATCGCCCCAGGGCGCGCCGGCCAGACCTTCGGCGACCGCCACGTCCATCAGCCGGTGCCACGACGGGTGGAACTCCACCTCGTCGATGCGGTGGCCGTACCGGTCGTGGGTGAGCAGCCGCGGCTCGTGCCGGTTGGCCTCCTCGGCCCAGCGCTGCGGCTCGGTCCCGCCGCCCAGCTTGCCCAGCCGGTGCAGCTCGTCCCCGGCCCACCCGGCGCCCTCCCGGTCGACGGCCTCGAGCAACGCGGCATCGGCGGCGACGTCGTGACCGGCAAGGGGCGGCGGCTGGTTGACGACCTCGTGGGTGCTCATCGGGTGAATGTAGCCGCGCGGGGCCTGAGGAGGGTGATACGGGAGGCACCGAGCTCGGTGACGTAGAGGTTGCCGGTCGCCGGGTCCTCGGTCAGGTCGAGCGGCTGGCTGAAGCCCGTGAAACCGGTGATGCCGGTCGTGCGGTTGCTCAGCACGCCGTTCGCGGCGACGTCGAACGTCTCGATGTCCTGGCCGGACGAGTAGCGGACCACCAGGAGCCTGCCGTCCAGGGCGCCGCCGCGGTACTCGATCGCGCCGTCCGCCGAGGCGTGCAGGCCGGCGTCGTACGTTCCCGTCAGGTCGTAGTTCGGGTCGGCCCCGGTCCCGGCCGGATAGGCGGCCACCTCGAACGGGTCCGCCGCGGTGGTCGGGTTGCCGCCGGCCAGCACCCACTCGCAGCGCAGCGGGTTGGGGTGGCCGTAGTAGCGGCCCCGCTTCACGTCGAAGACGTAGTCCGTCTCGGCGGTGGGGACCGAGGTCAGCGCGGGCACGGCCGGGCCGGTGTAGCCGCGGCGGGCGCACGACGACGGCAGCGGGGACGGGGTCGCGGGGGTGTTGCCGCCCGCCGCCGAGCCGTTGGTGGGGGCGTACAGGTGGCCGTTGCGGTGCCAGACCAGGTCGTACGCGTTGCGCACCCCGGAGGCGTAGATCGTCAGCGGGGCGGCGGCGGCGTACGGGTCGTAGCTCCCGCCGTCGGCCGTCTTCACGTCGAGCGGGCCGGTGCCCAGCCGGGTGGTGTCCAGCCGCAGGACCGCCGCGCTCAGCAGCTGCTCCGGGCGGTTGCCCCAGGTGGAGTCCGCGGCGCCCATGGCGTTGTTCGCGCCCTGAGAGACGTACAGCGCGCCGTCCGGGCCGAATGCCAGCGAGTTCGTCTCGTGGTCCTTCACCGAGCGGGGCAGGTTGACCACCTTCGGCGTGTACGTCCCCAGATCCGTCCCGCTGAGCCGGCCGATGCGCCCCGACCACTCGGGGACGTTCAGCGGGCCCACGTATTCGTAGTTGTCCGTCACCCACAGGCCGCCCGCCGGGTCGAACGCCATGCCGATGATCGTGCGGTCCGGTGCGCCCGGCAATCCCAGCGCCGCCGCGTTGTCCCGGACGGCGGTGATGACCGTGGCGGCGCCCAGCGTGCCGTCGGCGTTGATCGGGAAGCGCAGGATGCGGCCGTCGAGCGTGCCCGCGTACAGGCGCCCGTCGGGGCCGGTGACCACCGTCGTGAAGGACGCGCCGGTCGCGACGCCGACCACCTTGTCGAAGGCGGCCGGGCCGCCGGGCCCGCCGCCGGTGCCGGTGGTGAAGACGATCGAGTACGGCTGGAACGCCCGCCCGCTCACGTCGCGCACCCCGGAGGTCAGGCTGAACCGGTATGCCGTCGACGGCGCGAGCGGCGCGGTGGGGGAGAGGTTGACGACGTCCCCGCCGCCGCTGGTGATGACGGTGGCGGGCACCGGGGAACCGTCGCCGACCCGGGTGAGCGTCACGGTGGCGCTGGTCAGGGTGGCCTGGTCGACGCCGCCGTTCGGCAGGATCAGGTCCTCGACGACGCTGGTCGTCGGCGCGACGCCGGTGGCGCCGTTCGCCGGCGTGCTGGTCCGCACGGCCGGGATCGTGCCGGCGGCGGGGACGCCGGCGATGTCCACGTAGTCCAGCTTCGTGTTGGTCCCGCCGGCCGCGCTCAAGGTGAGCCGGCCGTCCGTGACGGTGACCGTACGGGTGACCGTGGCGTGCTTGGTCGTGGCCGTCGCGACGAACGCCGCCACGCCGTTCTGATCCTCGATGCTCAGCCAGTGCGAGCTGTCCACGGCGGTACCCGCATCACCGACCGCCGCCGTGACCGTGTACGCCCCCGCCGGCACCGCGACCTCCCACGACCCCGGGGTCGTCACGCCGGCCGAGCCCGCCGGCAGCTGCATGTGCATCAGCGTCGCGAGGCGTACGTCGGGCTGGCCGGCCGCCGGGTTGCGGTTGCGCCCGTTGCCGGTGAGGTCGAGCGGGGTGGTCGTCCCGGCCCTGACCCAGCCGTAGCCGCGGGAGTCGGCGTACGCCCCGCCCGAGTCGCGCACGTAGCCGGCCGGCGGTGCGGTGGCCGCGTCGGAGAAGTTGACCTTCAAGGCGAAGGCGGGCGCGATCTCGATGTAGTTGAGCTTGGTGTTGCTGCCGCCGATCGCGTCCACGGTGAGGCGGCCGTCGGTCACCGCCACGGTCACCGTCGCCGTACGGTATTCGGCCGCCGCCGTCGACACGAAACCGGAGATCGCCGCCACGCCCTCCACCCGCACGGTGTGCGAGCTGTCGTACGCGGGCTGATCACCCACCGACACGGTCACCTGATACGAGCCGGCCGGCAGCGCGTATTCCCACGCCCCGGGGGTGGGTACCCCGTTGCTGCCGCCCACGTCGCCGTACTGCATGTGGATGAGCGTGTTGAGCCGGGCGTCGATCCCCGTGCGGGCCCGGTCCCGGGTGTTGCGGCTGAGGTCCAGCGGCGTCGCGGACCCCTGCACCACCCAGCCCGAGCCCCGCCCGGCGTCGTACGCGGCGCCGGTGTCGGCGGTATAGCCGGCCGGCACGGCGGACGACGCCGGCTGGAAATTCACCCGGGCGACGGGCGGGACGGCCGCCCGGGCCGGCCCCGCGACGGCGAACGGCGCGGCGAGCGCGGCCGTGACGACGATCCACAAGCGACGGTTTCCCACCCGTCCATGCCAGCACGGGGGCCGCCGGGCCCGGCTGTCGGAAATCTGCCGCCGGTGTCCGCCCAGCTCAAGGCCGGGTGCGTTTCGTCCGTACCCCGGCGATCAGCGGGAACGGAAGGCTGCGGCGCATCGGGGCAAACCTAGATCGACTGCGCGATCTCCGCCGCCCGGCGCAGGTGCCCGGCGCTGATCTCCGCCCATTGCCCGGCGCCGCCGGCCGAGCCGCCGAACACGACGAACTCGCTGGACCGGGCACGCTCCCCGATGCGGTCGGTGAGCATGGTGGTCCTCATCGCCTGATAGCAGCCGGACGCCTCGAGCTCAGCGACGCTGTAACCGGCGGTGCACAGCACCAGTGCCTTGCGCGCCACGCGGACGCGTACGGGCTTGTACGCGAATCCCACCGTCCAGACCCGGTCGAACCAGCCCTTGAGCCGGGCCGGGCAGTCCGCCCACCAGACCGGGTAGACGAACGCCCACACGTCGGCCGCCTCGAGCCTGGCGTGTTCGGCCGCCACGTCGTCCGGAACGTCCGCGCCGGAACGGTGGCCGGACTCCCGTTCGTACTCCTCGACGGAGAGCTCCGAGCGGAACCCCATCGCATAGAGATCCGACACCGTACGCGTGTGCCCGGCATCGTCGAGCCCGCCCGTGAAGGCGTCGAGAACCTCACGCGTGAAGCTGCGGTCGCTCGGATGCGCATAGACGACATGGACCTGAGTCACGCGCCCATCCTTGCGTACCCGTACGCTTTGACCTCGTGGCCCGCGTCGAGGAAGGGTGAGAAACGGTTGCCCAGGGACCTGCCGGCAGAGCTGGAGGCGGCCCGCCGCCTGGCCGCCGGCAACGACCGGCCCGATCTCGCCGAACGGCTGCACCGGGCCGCCGCGCGCCTCGGCGCGGGCGAGGTCGCCGTCGCGGTGGTCGGCGAGTTCAAGCAGGGCAAAAGCACCCTGGTCAACGCGCTGCTGCGCACCGACGTCTGCCCGGTCGACGCCGACGTGGTCACCGCGGTGCCGACCGTCCTGCGCTACGGCACGCCCGCGGCCGTGCACCTGCGGGTGCCCGGCGACGACGGGGAGATGACCGCGGTCCCGGTGCCGTTCGAGGAGGTACGCCGGCACGTCACCGAGGGCACCCACGGCGTCGAGATCCGCCTGGACCGGCGGCTGCTGGGCACCGGGCTCACCTTCATCGACACGCCCGGCGTCGGCGGCCTCGACTCCGCCCAGGGCAACATGACCCTGGCGTCGCTCGCCACCGCGGCGGCGGCGCTGTTCGTCACCGACGCCGCCCAGGAGCTGACCGCGCCCGAGGTCGACTTCCTGCGCCGGGTGGCGGAACGGTGCCCGGCCGTCGTCTGCGTGGTCACGAAGACGGATCTGCACGCCGAGTGGCGCCGCATCGTCGAGCTCGACGCCGCGCATCTGGCCAAGGCCGGACTCGACGTGCCGATCGTCGCCGTCTCGTCGTTCCTGCGGCTGCGCGCCCAGGCCCGCGACAGCACCGAGCTCAACGCCGAGTCCGGCTTCCCGCGCCTGGTCGAGATGCTGCGCCGCGATGTGCTCGGCGCGGCCCGGGCGGGTGCCGAGGCCGCGGCGCGCGCCGAGCTGGCGTTCGTGGTCGGTCAGCTCCGCGAGGGGGTCGTGGCCGAGCACGCTGCCGCGGCGGCGCCCACCGCCGCATCCGATCTCTCCCAGCGGTACGCCGAGAAGCAGCGCCGGACCCAGGCGGCCGGCTCCTGGCAGACGGTGCTGGGCGATGGCATCCAGGACCTGACCGCCGACGTCGACCACGACCTGCGCGAGCGGCTGCGCAGGCTGCTGCGCGACGGCGAGGACCTGATCGACACGTCGGACCCGAAGGACACCTGGACCGACTTCCAGGCCTGGGCCGCCCGGGAGGCCGCCTCGGCCGCCGCGGACAACCTGATGCTCCTGGTGACCCGCAGCGAGCAGCTCGCCCGCGAGGTCGCCGAGCGCTTCGACCTCGAGGTGGACGCCGCCGGCGCCGACCTGCCCACCCCCGTCCAAGGCCTCGCCAAGGTCGCCGACCTCGACGTCACCTTCCAGCGCTCCGGCATGCAGCAGTTCCTCGGCGCGTTCACCGCGGCGCGGATCACCTACGGCGGCTTCTACCTGCTCGGCGCGGTCGGCGCCCTGTTCAACGTGGCCCTGGCCGCGCCGATCGGCGTGATCGCCGGGCTGACGCTGGGCCGGCGGCTGATGAAGCAGGAACGCGAACGCCAGGTGCTGCAGCGCCGTCAGCAGGCCAAGGCGGCGCTACGGCGCTACGTCGACGACGTGACGTTCCACGTCGGGCGCGACTCGCGGGAGGCGGTCCGGCGGACGCAGCGCTTCCTGCGCGACGAGTTCGCCGCCCGCGCCGCCGAGATGCAGCGCTCCGCCGCGGCCACGGCGGCCGCCGTACGCGAGACCGCCGCCCTGCCCGACGACGCCCGCCAGGCCCGCGCCCGGCAGCTGGCGGCCCTGCGCGCCGAACTGGACCGCCTCTCATGAGCCTGCTCGCCGACGTACGGGGCCTGCTCGACCGGGCCCTCGCCGAGTCGCGGGACCCCGCCGTCCGCACGGCGATCGCGGCCGCCCGCCGGCGGATCGACGAGCCGTTGCGGGTAGCCATCGCGGGCAAGGTCAAGGCGGGCAAGTCCACGCTGCTCAACGCGCTGGTCGGCGAGGGGCTCGCTGCCACGGACGCGGGGGAGTGCACGCGCATCGTGACCTGGTACGCCGACGGGCCGGCGTACTCGGTCACCGCGCACCTGCGTGACGGCACGGCCGAGCCCCGCCCGTTCGAGCGGGTCGCGGGTGCCGTGCGGATCGGCCTGGGCCGGCCGGCCGAGCAGGTCGACCACCTCGAGGTGCGGGTGCCCAGCGCCCGGCTGCGGCAGCACACGCTGATCGACACCCCGGGCATCGCCTCGCTGTCGACCGACGTCTCTCTTCGCACCATGGCGTTCCTGGAGGCCGAGGGGGCGCGGGCCACGCAGACCGACGCGGTCCTCTACCTGTTGCGCCACATGCACGCCAGCGACGTCCGCTTCCTGGAGTCGTTTCACGGCGACGGCGTCAGCGGCGGCAGCCCGGTCAACGCGGTGGGTGTGCTGTCACGCGCCGACGAGATCGGCGGGGCCCGCCTGGACGCGATGGAGTCCGCCGCCCGGGTCGCCGCGCGGTACGCCGCCGACGAACGGCTGCGCCGGCTCTGCCCGGTGGTGGTGCCGGTCGCCGGGCTCCTCGGGGCGGCGGGTGCGACGTTGCGCGAGGACGAGTACCGCACGCTGGCCACGGTCGCGGCCGAGCCGATGGACGCGATCGTCGAGCTGCTGCTCACCGCGGACCGGTTCGCCGCCTCGGCGCCCGCCCGGCGCACGGTGCTGGAACGGTTCGGGCTGTTCGGCGTACGGCTGTCCGTACGGCTGATCCGCGAGCAGAAGGTGCACGACTCGGCGGACCTGGCCCGGGCGCTGACCGCGCACAGCGGCATCGAGCGGCTGCGCGAGGTCTTCGCCGCGCAGTTCGCCGGCCGCAGCGCGGTGTTGAAGGCGCGCTCGGCGCTCGCGGTCCTGGACGAGTACCTGGACCCGGAGTCCGACGCGGCGGCCGAGGCGGAGCGCATCCGGGCCAGCGCGCACGAGTTCGCCGAGCTGCGCCTGCTGCATCTGATCCGCTCCGGCCGGATGCCGGGGCGGCCGGAGCAGCTGGCCGAGATGGACCGGCTGCTCGGCGGGGAGGGCGCGGCGGCGCAGCAGCGGCTCGGGCTGCCCGCGGACGCCGCACCGGAGGCGGTCGTCGCAGCGGCCCGCGAAGCGCTGGCGCGCTGGCAGGCGATGGCGGAGCATCCGCTCTCGGCGCGGGACCTGCGCACCGCGGCCCGGGCGGTGACCCGCAGCTGCGAGGGAATGCTCGCTCAGGACCAGCAGGGGTGACCTTCGCGGGCATCGCCCTTCGTGAGCTCCACCTCGCCGGTGCCGTCGGCCTTCACGATCACGATCCGCGGCTGCTCCAACAGGCCCCGGGTGAAGGCGATCCAGTCGGCGTGCGGCGCCCAGGACGGGTCCATCTCCCGGGGGGCGTCCTCGACGACCGCGCGCGGGTTGCCGCCGTCGGCGTCGACCGCCCAGATGTCGGAGAGCCCCGGGCCGGTGCCGTGGGTGTACGCGATCGTGTCGCCGTCGGGCGACCAGGCCGGGTCGACGCCGGGCCCGGCGTCGCCCTCGGTGATCCGCCGGCCGGGCTCCTGCGGGTCGGCGACCGTCAGCGCGTAGATGTCGCGCCGCCCGTCGCGTTCCACCCAGTAGGCGATCTCCTTGCCGTCCGGTGACCAGGCCGGGTCGTCCTTGGTGTCGCCCGACGAGGTGAGCTGCTTCGGCTCGCCGCCGGCCACCGGCATGACGAACATCTGGGCCCGGCCGCCGACCGGCATCATGAACGCGAGCTTGGTGTCGTCGGCGGACCAGGACGCCCGGCCGCCGGTGACGCCGCCGATGAGCTTCTTGGCACCCTTGCCGTCCCGGTCCATGATCCAGATCTCGTTGGTGCCGTCGTCGAGATTGCGGGTCACGGCGATCCGCTGACGGTTGTGCGACCACTCGGGCAGCGCGTCGCCGCCGGTGTCGGAGATGAGCTTCCGGCCGTCCTTGCCGGGCGTCAGCAGCATGATCTTCGACTTGCGCTCCGGCCGTGCGGCGCCGCCGGTGTCCACCCGGATGAGCATGCCGTCGGTCGGGTACGGCACGGCCGTCGGTGCGGCGGCCTGCCCCTGCGGCTTGTCCTTGTCGTCGCCGCCCCGGTTGAGCACGATGGCGGTCACGGTCCCGGCGGCGATGACGGCAGCGGTCAGCGCACCGGCGAGCAGCAGCTTCCCGGTACGCCGTGACGGCGGCGGCTCGGCGCCGAACCCGCCGGGCGGGTACTGCACCGGCGCGCCGGGGGAGACCGGGGGACCGGGCGGGTGGTGGACCGGCGGGGCGTCGAAGGTCTGGGTACGGGTCACGGGTGCCGACGCGCTCGCCGCGCCGACGGAGGCCGTGCCGCGGGAGAAGGACACGGCCGGCGCCGGCGTGTCCACCATGGTCGCCGCCGGGTTGTCCGCGGCGCGGGTCGCGGGCGGCGCCGGCGCGGCCCCGACGGCCGCCCGCGCGGTCACCGGATCCACCAGCGGCTGTGTCTCGCTCGTCGCCGGCTCCGCGAAGCTGGTCGCGGGTTCCGGGAAGCTCGTCGTCGGCTGCGGGAAGCTGGTCGCCGGCTCGGTCGCGCTCGTCGCCGGCAGGGCCACCACGGTCGTCTGCTCGGCGTCGTCGGCCGTCCCGGCCGCGGCTGTCTTGTCCGCTGCAGTCTCGCCGGCCGCGGCCCTTTTCTGGGCCCCGTCGGGTGAGGCCGGGGTCACCGCCGCGGCGAACGGTGACTCGCCGCCGGTGATGAGGGCCGTCGCGACCGCCGCCCCCATGGCGATGCTGTGCTCGGGGTGCGGGTCCGCGACCACCGGCCGGCCGAACTCCGCCGTGAGCAGCTGGCTGACCAGTGGGATGCGCGAGGAGCCACCGGCCAGCAGCACCGCGTCGAGCTCCTCGGGCGCCACCCGGGCGGTCCGCAGGGCGCGCCGCATCGCGGCGACCGTGTCCTCGAGCGCCGGCGCGATCATCGACTCCAGCTCGGAGCGGTTGAGGCGGACGCGCGTGTGCATCCCGGGCAGAGCCACGGGGATCATCACCTCGGTGTCGAACGAGAGCGCCTCCTTGGCCTCGACGCAGTCGCGCCTCAGCCGGGCGAGGGCCGCCAGCACCTCGGGGTCGTCGGGGTCGAGGCCCTCCGCCGCGTCGCCGAGCGTCTCGAGGACGTGGGCGAAGACCGCCTCGTCGAAGTCGGCGCCGCCGAGCTGTTCGACCCCTTCCGGCTCGCCGAGCAGCAGGAAACCCTCGCCCTCGCGGCGCAGCACCGCCGCGTCGAAGGTGCCGCCGCCGAGGTCGTACACGGCGACGGTCTCGCCCTCGGCGATGCGGCGGGCGGTGGCGTGCTGGAGGGCGGCCGCCTCGGGTTCGGTGCGCAGCAGCGCCGGCCCGGTCTCGGCCATGCGCAGCGCCTGGTCGAGCTGCTCCCGCTTGTACGGCCCCCAGTTGGCCGGATGGGTCACGGTCAGCACGGCGGGCGGGCCGCCCTGCAGCCGTGTGACCGTGTCGAGGACGTGGCGCAGCAGCTTGGCGGTCAGGGCGTGGGCGGAGAACGGCACGCCGCCGGCAAGCACCGGCACCGGGTCGCCCATGCGCCGCTTGAACTCGCGGGCGAGCCGTGCGGGTTCGCTCAGCCCGCGGCGTTCGGCGGCCTCGCCGATGAGCAGGCCGCCGTCGGGTGTCACGAAGATCAGGGACGGGATCTCCGCCCGGCGCCCGCCCAGGCGCACGACGTCGATCCGGCCGTCGACGCGAACGGCGGCCGCCGTCTGGGTCGTGCCGAGGTCGATGCCCAGGCCGTACTGCTCCTCCACAGTTCCCGACCTTATTGCCCGCATGCCATGGGCGGCACCGCCGGACGGCCGGTGTCGGATCCGTGTCACCCGCAACGGCGTAAAAGATCACCACTCGTTAACCCGACGTTGACAGCGCGTGACGCACCCATCAACATATGTCCACTGACCTATGGAAGCGCTCCCAGGAGGCTGTCCGTGCAACGTGCCCTCGGTGCTGCTCTCGCGGCGGCTCTCCTTGTCGTCCCGTCCGTCCCGGCCCACGCCGACGAGGTGGAGCAGGTGGTCAACGGCGGCTTCACCGACGGCACCGACCCGTGGTGGTCGAGCCCGGGAATGCCGATGGCGGTCACGGACGGGCGGGCGTGCGTCACGGTGCCCGGCGGCACGACGAACAAGTGGGACGTCGCCCTCGGCCAGAACGACATCGACCTCGTCGCGGGGGAGACCTACCGCTTTTCGTTCCGGGCCTCCGGCGCGCCCGAGGGGCACGTCGTACGCGCGCTGACCGGGCTCTCCGTCGCGCCGTACGACACGTACTACGAAGCCTCGCCGGCCCTGACCACCGCGGGTGACGCGTACTCGTACACCTTCACCTCGGCGGTGACCACCGACCGGGCGCAGGTGGCGTTCCAGCTCGGCGGCAGCGCCGAGAGCTGGAGTTTCTGCGTGGATGACGTGTCGCTGCTGGGTGGCGTCCCGCCCGAGGTCTACGTGCCGGACACCGGCCCGCGGGTCCGGGTCAACCAGGTCGGTTACCTGCCGACCGGGCCCAAGCGGGCCACCTTGGTCACCGACGCGACCGCCGCGCTGCCGTGGCAGCTGCGGAACGCGGCCGGCCGGGTCGTCGCCCGCGGCGCGACCAGGCCGAGGGGCGTCGACGTCTCGTCCGGCCAGAACGTGCACTCCATCGACTTCAGCGGCTACCGCCGGGCCGGCAGTGGGTTCACCCTGGTCGCCGACGGCGAGACCAGCCGGCCGTTCGATCTCGGCACCGCCGCGTACGACCGGCTGCGCACCGACGCGCTCAAGTTCTTCTACACGCAGCGCAGCGGCATCGAGATCCGCGACGACCTGCGTCCCGGGTACGCCCGCCCGGCGGGCCACGTCGACGTGCCCCCGAACCTCGGCGACGGCAACGTCCCCTGCCAGCCGGGCGTCTGCGACTACCGCCTCGACGTGACCGGCGGCTGGTACGACGCCGGCGACCACGGCAAGTACGTCGTCAACGGCGGCATCTCGACGTGGCAGCTGCTCAGCGAGTACGAGCGCAACGCCCGTACGCACGCCGCGAACCCGGCGCTGGCGATCCCCGAGTCCGGCGACCGCGTCCCGGACATCCTGGACGAGGCGCGTTGGGAGCTGGAGTTCCTGCTCGAGATGCAGGTGCCGGCGGGTCACCCGTACGCGGGCATGGTCCACCACAAGGTCCACGACGCGAGCTGGACCGGCCTGCCGCTGCTGCCGCACCTGGATCCGCAGCAGCGTGAGCTGCATCCGGTCTCGACCGCCGCGACGCTGAACCTGGCCGCGACCGCGGCCCAGGCGGCCCGCCTCTACCGCCGCTACGACCCGGCGTTCGCGAAGCGCGCCCTGGCCGCCGCGCGCACGGCGTTCTCCGCGGCCCAGGCCAACCCGGCGCTCTACGCCCCCGCTTCCGACGGCAACGGTGGTGGCGCCTACGACGACAGCGTCGTGGACGACGACTTCTACTGGGCCGCGGCCGAGCTGTACCTGAGCACGGGGCAGAAGGGTTACGCGGACTTCGTTCTCGCCTCCCCGGTGCACACCGCCGACGTCTTCGGCCCCGGCGGAGCCTTCGACTGGGGCAACACCGCGGCCGCCGGCCGCCTCGACCTCGCCTTGGTGCCCAGCAAGCTGCCCGGGCGCGCCGAGGTCGAGGCGTCGGTGGTACGCGGCGCGCAGAAGTACCTGGCCGTGCAGCAGGCCCACCCGTACGGCGTCGCCTACGCCCCGGGGAACACGAGCTGGGACTGGGGCTCGAACAGCCTGATCCTCAACAACCTGGTCGTGGTGGCGTCCGCGTACGACCTCACCGGCGAGCGCCGGTACCGCGACGCCGTCCTCGAGGGCATGGACTACATCCTGGGCCGTAACGCGCTCAACGTGTCGTACGTGACCGGCTACGGCGAGGTCAGCTCCCGCAACCAGCACAGCCGCTGGTACGCGCACGAGCTGGACCCGGCCCTGCCCCACCCGCCCGCCGGATCGCTGGCCGGCGGCGCCAACTCGTCCATCCAGGACCCGTACGCCCAGGGCAAGCTCACCGGCTGCGTGGCCCAGTTCTGCTACATCGACGACATCCAGTCCTGGTCCACCAACGAGCTGACCATCAACTGGAACTCCGCTCTCGCCTGGGTGTCGGCCTTCGTGGCCGCCCAGCGCTGACGTCACGCCTCCGCGAAAGCCCGGGGAAAACCGTTCGACTGAACAATCGTTAATGGTTTAACAGCTTCTTCTTCATTTCGTGTGAGCTTGCTTGCACCGCGCATCGAAATCGCCGCGTACGGTCATTCCTTGCCGCTGTGGAGAAGACCCTCCCGGGGTAACTGCAAAGAGAGCTGCGGGAAACCCCCGCAGCCGTTTCGGAGGATGTCGAGAAATGCGTAGCGTCGTTCTGGCCGCGACCGTGGCCGCCGCCGCCCTGTTCACCCCCGGTGCCGCTCACGCCGCACCCGGGCAGACCACCGATCTGCTGGGCACCTACAGCTTCGGCCGGGCCGAGGCGATCGCCGCCGGTGGTCAGGCAGCGGGACTCTGGACCGGAGCGCAGGTCCGTTCCGGCTTCGCCGGCGACGACCTGATCGTCACGTACACCCCGCGCACCGCCGCCTACCCGGCCGAGAAGCAGGTCTACACCGCGATGTACAACGAGGTTGCCGACCCTCAGGGCGAATGCAACAAGGTGGGTGCCGACGGGGTGGCCCGGAAGGTGTGGACGACATTCCGCTGCCGCACCGGAATCGCGCCGAACTACACCCTTCTCGTGCGCTGAGCGCACCTTTCGCTCGCCAGACCTTACTGGGGGGATGACCCGGTTCCCGTCGCCGTGCCCCGGCGGCGGGAACCGGGGCGCGAAAAGGGCCTGAGGGACTCGATCCGGTGGTTCAATGCCGGGTGTGGCCATCGGTGACAGGCGGCGCGGGCGTCTCGAGGTGCTGCTGACGCTGGTGGCCGCCGCCGGGCTCGGCGTCATCGCCGGCCTCCCGCTCGGAGATCTTCCGTTCTGGCTGACCGACATCGCGTCGCCGCGGCTCCCGCTGTGCCGCACGATCGCGCACTGTCTCGTCGACGGCGACACCTGGCGAAGGCTGGCAACCCTCGGCGCGGTTTTCCTGCTCCTGCTCGGCTACGGAGCGGTTCTCGTCCTGGCCGGATGCGTCACGGCGATCGTGACCCGGCGCCGAGCGACGATCGTCGGCGCCGCCCTGGTCCTGTGCGGCTGCCTTCTCATCACTTCGGTCCTTCAGAACACCGAGTGGCCGTGATCCGCCGTCAGGACTGGACGCGCCGCTCCAGGAACTCGTAGACGTCCTGCGCGTCCACGCCGGGGAAGGTTCCGGGCGGCAGCGCCGCCAGCAGGTGGGAGTGCACCCTCGCGCTCGGCCAGGCGTGGCCCGCCCACTGCTCCACCAGCGCCGCGGGCGGCCGGCGGCAGCAGTCCGGGTCGGGGCAGCGCGACACCGTACGCCGGGTCGTGTCGCCGCCGCGGAACCAGCGGGCGTGCTCGTACGGCGTGCCGACGGTCACCGAGAACTCGCCGGATCGGGTCGACTCCACGTGCACCGTGCACCAGTACGTACCGCCCACCGTGTCGGTGAACTGGTAAAAGGACGAATACGGGTTGGCACTCTGGAAGACCGTGCGCGACGCCCAGTTGCGGCACACCGGCTGGCCCTCGATCGCGCCGGTCACGTCCGCCGGGAAGCGCACCCCGTCGTTCTCGTACGCCTTGTAGACGGTGCCGCTCTCGTGCACCCGGCAGAAGTGCACCGGGATGCCGAAGTGGTGGGTCGCCAGGTTGGTGAAGCGGTGCGCGGCGGTCTCGTAGGAGACGCCGAACGCGTCGCGGAAGTCGTCGATCGCCAGGGCCCGGTCCGCCTTCGCGTCGCGCAGGAAGTCGACCGCGAACTTCTCCGGCATCAGCAGCGCCGCCGCGAAATAGTTGGCCTCCACCCGCTGACGCAGGAAGTCGCCGTAGTCCGACGGGTCCTCGTGGCCGAGCACGAAGTGGCCGAGGGTCTGCAGGACCACCGCGCGGGGGTCGTGACCCTTGTTGCTCGCCACCTGGGGCAGGTAGATGCGGCGGTTGCGCAGGTCGGTGACCGAGCGGGTCGAGTCCGGCAGGTCCGGCACGTAGTGCAGGGTGAAGCCGAGCTGCGCCGCGATGTCCAGGATGCCGCGCTGCGAGAGCGGGCCGGTCGTGTGCTTGACCGACTGCAGGATCTCGGCCGCCGCCTGCTCGATGTCGGCGAAGTAGTTGTTACGTTCGCGCATCTGCTCGCGCAGCTGCTGGTTGGCCCGCCGCGCCACCTCTGGGGTGGCGCTCTGCTCGGTCAGCACCCGGGTCAGTTCGCGATGCAGGCCGATCAGGGACTCCAGCGCGTCGGCGGGCAGGCGCCTGCCGCCGCGCACCATCGGCAGCCCCAGCGCCTGATAGGCGGGTTCCCGCTGGAAATGGGCGAGCTCGATCTCCAGCCCGGCACGCCGGCTCGGCGCCTCCGGTCGCAACAGGTCCTGCATCGGTACGCCCAGAGCACCCGCGATCGCCTGCAGCACGCTGAGCTTCGGCTCCCGTTTGCCGTTCTCGATGAGGGACAGCTGGGAGGGCGCCCGGCCGACCGCCGAACTGAGCTGGTCGAGGGTCATGTTCTTGGAGCGCCGCAGGTGCCGCAGCCGCTGGCCGAGGGTCACGAGATCGACCGAGCCGTCAGAAGATGAAGCCGTCACGGGTTTTCACGTTAGCAGAAGATTCTCATTTCTTCTCCTCACAAACGGCTTCAAGGGGGGTTGCGCGATGCGCCACAGTCAAGTTCTTCCCGCACGGAGCAGGGCTGGAAAGGAAACTTGAGATGACTGATCAGCTGACCGAAGTCAGGGGCGGTACCGCCGCGGACCTCACTCGGGCGTGGGCCGGCGATCCCCGATGGCTGGGCGTCAAGCGCGACTACACCGCGCAGGACGTCGTCCGCCTTCGTGGCAGCCTCCAGGAACGGCACACCCTCGCCGAGCGCGGCGCCCAGAAGCTCTGGGACCTGCTGCACTCCGAGGACTACATCAACGCGCTCGGCGCCCTCACCGGTGGCCAGGCCGTGCAGATGGTGAAGGCCGGCCTGAAGGCGATCTACCTTTCCGGCTGGCAGGTGGCGGCCGACGCGAACCTCTCCGGCCACACCTACCCGGACCAGAGCCTCTACCCGGCCAACTCGGTGCCGGCCGTGGTGCGCCGGATCAACAACGCGCTGCTGCGCACCGACCAGATCGAGGTGGCCGCCGGCCGCACCGACAAGGACTGGTTCGCGCCGATCGTCGCCGACGCCGAGGCCGGCTTCGGTGGCCCGCTCAACGCGTTCGAGCTGATGAAGGCGATGATCGCCGCCGGTGCCGCGGGCGTGCACTGGGAGGACCAGCTGGCCTCCGAGAAGAAGTGCGGCCACCTGGGCGGCAAGGTGCTGATCCCGACCCAGCAGCACATCCGCACGCTGAACGCGGCCCGCCTCGCGGCCGACGTCGCCGGCGTCCCCACCCTGGTCATCGCCCGCACCGACGCGCTCGCCGCGGACCTGCTGACCGCCGACGTGGACGAGCGCGACAAGCCGTTCCTGACCGGCGAGCGCACCGCCGAGGGCTTCTTCCGGGTTCGCCCGGGCGAGGACTCCGCGATCGCCCGCGGTGTCGCGTACGCCGACTACGCCGACCTGCTCTGGGTCGAGACCGGCAAGCCCGACCTCGAGTTCGCCAAGCGGTTCGCCGAGGCCGTGCACGCCAAGCACCCGGACAAGATGCTGGCGTACAACTGCTCGCCGTCGTTCAACTGGAAGCGCAACCTGGACGACGCGACGATCGGCCGGTTCCAGAAGGAGCTCGGCGCGATGGGCTACAAGTTCCAGTTCGTCACGCTGGCCGGCTTCCACGCCCTGAACCACTCGATGTTCGAGCTGGCGAAGGGCTACTCCGAGACCGGCATGAGCGCGTACGTGAAGCTGCAGGAGGCCGAGTTCGCGGCCGAGGCCGACGGCTACACCGCCACCAAGCACCAGGCCGAGGTCGGCACCGGCTACTTCGACGCCGTCTCGACCGCCCTCAACCCGGAGAGCTCCACGACCGCGCTGTCGGGCTCCACCGAGGCGGAGCAGTTCTGATGGGCGGCGAAGAGGTCACCATCTGCGGCGAGAGCCAAGGCAGGTACGCGGAGATCCTCACCCCCGAAGCGATCGAGTTCGTCGTGGCGCTGGACCGTGAGTTCGGCGCCCGGCGGGTGCAGCTGCTCGAGCGCCGGCGTCGCCGGCGGGCCGTTCGCACGACCGAACTGGACTTCCTGCCCTCGACCGAGGCGATCCGCAAGGACGACTCGTGGACCGTGGCGCCGCCGGCCGAGGACCTGACCGACCGCCGGGTGGAGATCACCGGGCCGCCGGAGCGCAAGATGACCATCAACGCGCTCAACTCCGGCGCCAAGGTCTGGATGGCGGACTTCGAGGACGCCACCGCGCCGACCTGGGAGAACGTCATCCTGGGCCAGCTCAACCTGCGGGACGCGCTGGACGGCACGCTGGACTACACCGCGCCGGACGGCAAGGAATACAAGATCGGGGACAACCTCCCGACCATCATGGTGCGGCCGCGCGGCTGGCACCTGCCCGAGTGCCACCTGCGCATCGGCGGGCGGGCGGTGTCGGCGTCGCTGTTCGACTTCGGCATGTACCTGTTCCACTGCGGACGCAAGCAGCTCGAGCGCGACAGCGGCCCGTACTTCTACCTGCCGAAGCTGGAGAGTCACCTCGAGGCCCGGCTGTGGAACGACGTGTTCGTCTACGCGCAGGAGCTGCTGGGTATCCCGCGCGGCACGATCCGCGCGACGGTGCTGATCGAGACGATCACGGCGGCGTTCGAGATGGAAGAGATCCTGTACGAGCTGCGCGAGCACTCGGCCGGCCTGAACGCGGGCCGGTGGGACTACCTCTTCAGCATGATCAAGAACCGGCCGGACGTGGTGCTGCCCGAGCGCTCGCAGGTGACGATGACGGCACCGTTCATGCGGGCGTACACGGAACTGCTGGTCAAGACCTGCCACAAGCGCGGGGCCCACGCGATCGGCGGCATGGCCGCCGTCGTGCCCAGCCGCGACCCGGTCGCGGCCAAGCGGGCCCTCAACCAGGTCCGGCAGGACAAGCGGCGCGAGGTCGGCGACGGCTTCGACGGCTCCTGGGTGGCGCACCCGGGCCTGGTGGAGACCTGCAAGGAGGTCTTCGACCAGTGGCTCGGCTTCGAGCCGCACCAGATCGTGCGCCGCCGCGACGACGTGAACGTCACCGCGAAGGAGCTGCTGGACGTGCGCGCCACGGCGGTCACGGTCAGCGAGGTGGCACTGCGCAACAACGTCAGCGTCGCCCTGCGGTACGTGGCGGCGTGGCTCGGCGGCCGCGGCGCGGTGGCGCTCGGCGGGCTGATGGAGGACGCGGCGACCGCGGAGATCTGCCGGGCCCAGCTCTGGCAGTGGATCTCCACGGGCACCCCGACCGACTACGGCGTGCCGGTGACGGCCGGGCTCGTGACCCGGATGCTCCGTGAGGAACTGGACGTGCTCGCCGAGACCGGCGCACTCGACGAGGACGCCGCCCGGCGCTTCGGGCAGGCCCGCACCCTGCTCACCGTGTTGCTCACGGAGCGGACCTGCCCGGAGTTCCTCACGTTGCCTGCGTACCTGCGGCACATGACCGGGGACAAGCCTGCTCCGGCGGAGGCACTGTCCGCCTGAGCAGCGGGAACGGTACGGCCCGGCGGCGATGCGCTGCCGGGCCGTGACCGTTTGCGGCCCGGGCGTGCCCGGGTTGTCATCCCGCGAAAAGATGGTGGACTTCCTGGCCGGGCGGGGACCTTTCCCGAGTGCCATGCTGAGGGCGTCATGAGCCCCCTCGCAGCGCTGGGAGGACACCCCGATGTTGCCGCTCAATGCCCGGAACCTGGCGTCCCTGCCGCCCGATCTCCCCGTTCCCTCGTACGACCGCGGCGCCCTGCGCACCGGGATCGTGCATTTCGGCGTCGGCGGTTTCCACCGGGCGCACGAGGCGATGTATCTGGACCGGTTGATGTCCGCGGGCGCGGCGCTGGACTGGGCGATCTGCGGCGTCGGCGTCATGCCGTTCGACGAGCGGATGCGCGACGCCCTCGTCGCCCAGGACGGCCTCTACACGCTCGTCGTCAAGGCGCCCGACGGCACCCTCGAGCCCCGGGTGATCGGCTCCATCAAGGAGTATCTGTACGCACCCGACGATCCCGAGGCCGTCATCGAGAAGATGGCGGCGGAGGACGTACGGATCGTCTCGCTGACCGTCACCGAGGGCGGCTACAACTTCAACGCGGTCACCGGCGAGTTCGACGCGGAGGACGCCGGCGTGCAGCACGACCTGCGGCCCGGCGCGGTGCCCCGGACGACGTTCGGCCTGATCACCGAGGCGCTGGCCCGGCGGCGCGAGCGCGGGCTGGCCCCGTTCACGATCATGAGCTGCGACAACATCCAGGGCAACGGCCACGCCGCCCGGCGCAGCTTCGTCGCGTTCGCCACGCTGCGCGACCCGGAGCTGGGCGCGTACGTGGGGGAGCACGTCGCGTTCCCCAACAGCATGGTGGACCGGATCACGCCGGTGACCACCGACGACGACCGCGAGGAGGTCCGCAAGCGGTTCGGTGTGGACGATGCGTGGCCGGTGGTCTGCGAGCCCTTCACCCAGTGGGCGCTGGAGGACGCGTTCCCGCTCGGCCGCCCGCCGTTCGAGGACGCCGGCGTGCAGGTCGTGCCGGACGTCGAGCCGTACGAGCTGATGAAGCTGCGCCTGCTCAACGCCAGCCACCAGGCGCTGTGCTACTTCGGATACCTGGCCGGCTACCGGCTCGTGCACGACGTGGCCCAGGACCCGCTGTTCGCGCGGTTCCTGCTCGCGTACATGGACCGCGAGGCCACCCCCACGCTCGCGCCGGTGCCCGGCATCGACCTCGACGAGTACAAGCACCAGCTCATCGACCGCTTCTCCAACGCCCAGGTGAAGGACACGGTCGCCCGGCTGTGTGCGGAGAGCTCCGACCGCATCCCCAAGTGGCTGCTGCCGGTGATCCGCCACAATCTGCAGACCGGCGGGGAGATCCTCCGCTCGGCCGCGGTGGTGGCATCGTGGGCGCGCTACGCCGAGGGCGTGGACGAGCAGGGGCACCCGATCGAGGTGGTGGACCGGCTCCGCGACGTCCTGGTGCCGATCGCGCGCCGCCAGTACGAGGAGCCGCTCGCCTTCATCGCCAACCGCGAGGTCTTCGGCGACCTGATCGACAACGAGCGGTTCGTGTCGGCGTACCGCTCGATGTTGTCCTCCCTGCACACCAAGGGCGCGCGGGCGACGCTGGAGGATCTGGACAGCGCGCCCTGAGGCGGCTCAGACGGTGGTCAGGAGGCCGGGGATCGCGGAACCGCGCGCCGGGGAGATGACCTGCAGCAATGACCGTGCGGCCGCGACGACCAGGGCGCGGTCGTAGGTGGTGGCGAAGGTGAAGCGGCGCTCCGCCTCCGGGCCGGTGTCGCCCAGGTCGCGGGCGACGAGCGCCACCGCCCGGTGCGGGCCGACGACGATGACGTTCCACTCGCCGCGCAGCGGGTGGGCCGCGGCGAGGGCGGCGCCGCGTACCCCCGGTGCCGGTTCCTCCGGCAGGCCCGCGCCGAAGGCGGCGACCATCGGGCTGTGCCGGGCGATGCGGGCGAAGCGCCGGGCGGTCCCGGCACCGAAGTGCCGGGCGTCCTGGAAGCAGGCGAGCAGGATCTGGCCGTCGTCCGCCAGCGCCTCGACGTGCCGGCTCATCGGCATGAGGGCGGCCTTCGTGGTCTCCACGACCGGCCGGCGGGCCGACACGATCTCGTACGGGGTGCCCGGCGCGGACGGCGGCCGCGATGCCGGTGGCGGAAGCGGGTCGCAGGCCGGGGGAGTGTCCGGCAGCGGCGCCGGGCGGCCGTAGCGCCAGCCCTGGCCGACGGTCGCGCCCATGGTGCGGGCGGTGCGTTCGTGGTCCTCCGTCTCCACCCCCTCGGCGAGGATGGTGGCGCCGCTGTCCTCCGCGTACGCCTGCACGGCCGCGACCACCTGCGCGGTGTACGGCTCCGACGGTGAGCGCAGCAGGCTCATGTCGAGTTTGACCACGTCGGGGTGGACGAACGGCATCAGGGCCAGGGACATCGGGTCGGCGCCGACGTCGTCGAGGGCGACGCCCCAGCCCGCCTCCCGGCAGCTCGCCGTCGCGGCCAGCAGGGCGGACGGGTCGTCGGCGATGGCGCGCTCGGTCATCTCCGTCACCACGTGCAGCCGGCGTTGGGCCGCCGCGACGACGTCGGTGAGGTCACGAGGGCAGGGCACGCGCCAGGCCGCCGGCTCCATGTTGACGAACAGCGTGGTGCCCAGGTCGGCATCGATGGCGGCCCGGTATGCCGCCGCACGGCAGACCCAGTCGAGTTCACCGTCGCGCCCGGCCTCGCGGGCGGCGGCGAAGAGGGCCGCCGGCGACTCCCAGGCGGTGCCGGCCGGGCCCCGGCTCAGCGCCTCGTAGCCGACGAGGGCGCCGGTGGCGAGCGACACCAGCGGCTGGAACACCGAGGTGACGGTGCGGGCGTCGATCACGTCGTGAATGTCCACCACTCAGACGACTTCGGCAGGCACGCCGGGAAGCTGAGCCGGGTGCGGGCCCGCCGGTCCGCCCGCGTAACAGCTTCGTCATGACGCATTGAAAATCTTCGTTATCTCTCTTTACTGTTAACAAGCTTTAAATTATGTTGGGCGGAGAGCCGGGAGCGTCCCCCATGCTCATCCCGGTCGATTCCCGCGGCGGGCCGGGTCACCCCCTCCCGGCCTGCCGTCCCCCATGAAGAGGAGCCCTTCATGAGACGCAGAATCACTCTCCCCCTGCTGAGCGCCGCCACCCTGGGCGCCTCGTTCTTCGTTGCCGTGGCGCCCGCGTCCGCGCACGGGTACATCTCGTCACCGCCCAGCCGGCAGGCCAACTGCGCCAGTGGTGCGGTGGCGAACTGCGGCGACATCATCTACGAGCCGCAGAGCGTCGAGGCGCCCAAGGGTTCGATGCAGTGCAACGGCGGTGGCAGCCGCTTCGCCGTGCTCAACGACAACAGCAAGAACTGGCCCGCCGCCTCGGTCGGGCAGACCGTGACGTTCAACTGGGTGCTCACCGCCCGCCACGCCACCAGCACGTGGGAATACTTCATCGGCAACACGCGGCTGGCGGTCTTCAACGACGGCGGCGCGCAGCCCGGGGCCACCAAGTCCCACACGGTCAGCATGGGTGGCTTCACCGGGCGCCAGACGCTGCTCGCCCGGTGGAACATCGCCGACACGGCGAACGCCTTCTACTCGTGCGTCGACCTGAACATCGGCGGTGGCGGCACGCAGCCGCCGCCCACCACGCCGCCGACGAACCCGCCCACCACGCCGCCGACCACCCCGCCCACGCAGCCTCCGGCCGGGGGCACGTGGGCGGCCGGCACGGCGTACTCGGTCGGTAACACTGTTACGTACGGCGGGGCGACGTACCGCTGCCGCCAGGCGCACACGGCCATCGCCGGCTGGGAGCCGCCGAACGTCCCGGCGCTCTGGGAACGGATCTGACGATGACTCCGGAACGGGTCCATGTCCTCCGGCGTGGGCCCGTTCCGGCCGTCGTGGCCGCCGTGGCCGCCGTGCTCCTGCTCCTGCTCGCGGCGTGCGGGGAAGCCCCGCGTCCTGGGGCGTCCGCGCCGTCCCCGGCGTACAACGGCACCGACGTGATGTTCCTGCAGATGAGCCTGGCCTACATCGACCAGGGTGACCAGGTCGTCGCCGTCGCCGCGCAGCGGGCGACGGCGCCCCGGCTGCGGGCGCTTGCCGCCGAGCTGGCCGGGCAGTGGCGGTCGGAGGGCCTGACCATGGGGCGCTGGCTCACCGGCTGGCAGCAACCGCCGTCCGCGGATCCCACCGCCGGGGCGCACGCGGGTCACGGCGACCTGCACTCGTTGCGGCCGTCGGACATCGCCGAGCTCACGGCGGCGAAGGGTGAGCAGTTCGACCGTACGGCGGTGAGCCTGCTCCTCGGACACCTGCACAATTGTGTCGAGGTGAGCCGCATGGAGGCCGCCGGCGGCGCCTATCCGCCGGCCCGCGCGCTGGCGGAACGCATGACGGCGGCCCGGCAGATCCAGATCCAGCGGCTGCTCGCGCTCGCGGCGTAGCCCGATCGATTCCTAGTTGAAGCTTCAAACCGTCGGTACGATGGGGTGGTGAGTGCCGAATCCGCCACCCCGGCCCGCTGGCTGAGCCCGGACGAGCTCGCGTCCTGGCTGCCGGTCGGCGGCCTGCTCCTGCGCCTGCCGGCGGCCCTCGACGCCCAGATGCAGCGTGACTCGGGGCTGAGCCACTTCGAATACCTGGTGCTGGCCAACCTGTCCGAGGCGCCGCAGCGCACCCGGCGGATGAGCGCCCTGGCCGCGCTGGCCAGCGGCTCGCTGTCGCGGCTGTCGCACGTCGTCAAGCGCCTCGAGGGCAAGGGCTGGGTCGAGCGCACGGCCTGCCGCGAGGACGGCCGCTACACCAACGCCGTGCTCACCGAGGCCGGCTGGCGCAAGGTGCAGCAGAGCGCGCCCGGCCACGTCGAGGCCGTACGCACCCTCGTCCTGGACGTCCTCACCGGCGAGGAGCTGGCCGAGCTCGGCGCCATGGCCCGCCGCATCCTGGCCCGCCTCGAGAGCGCCGAGCCGAATCCGGTCGCCGCCCGGCCGGCCCCCGGCTAGCCTCCCTGCATGCCGCAGTTGATCGCCCCCACCACCCGTCTGCACCGGCAATGGCTCGCCTCCCGCGACGAGTGGGGGCGCGGCGTGCACCAGGACGGGTCCGGCCTGCGCCCGGACGACGAAGTGGACACCGCGGACGGCTTCGCGGCCTTCGTGCGCAAACTGCTGCGGGAGTCCGATCCGGCCGTGCCGCCGGTGCCCGGGTGGGTGCACTGCACGTACTGGTGGATGGTCGACGGCGACGAGATGCTGGGCGCGATCGCGCTGCGGCACGAGCTCACCGATTCGCTGCTGCGCAGCGGCGGGCACATCGGTTACGGCGTACGCCCGAGCGCCCGCCGCCGCGGCCTCGCCTCCTGGGCGCTGGCCGAGGTGCTGGCGTACGCGCAGGGGAGAGGGCTGGACCGGGTGCTGATCACGTGCGATGTGGACAACGAGGCGTCGCGCCGCACGATCGAGCGCAACGGCGGCGCGCTGGAGGACATCCGTGAAGTCGAGGGTCGCGGGGTGCGGCGCTACTGGATCGCCCTGGCGTAGAGCCGGCCGCCGGATCAGGCGCCGGCTTCCTGCTGGCGCTTGTAGTTCTCGTTCTGCCGGAGGGCTTCGTCCAGCTGGTCCTCGAGGATGATGATCCGGCAGGCCGCTTCCAGGGCCGTGCCCTGTTCGACCATCTCCCGGGCCCGCGCGGCGAGGCGCAACTGGTAGCGGGAATACCGGCGGTGGCCGCCGGCCGACCGGGACGGGGTGATCAGCTTTGCCTCGTCGAGCCGGCGCAGGAAGTCCTGCGAGGCGCCGGTGATCTCCGCGGCGCGGCCCATCGTGTAGGCGGGGTAGTCGTCGTCGCCGAACATGTCGTCGGGTTGGCCCATATACATCTCTCCAAGACGAGGGCCCCGGCGCGGGAGCGCCGGGGCCCGGGATTTACGGGAAGAAACACCATTTACCGACAGGTTCGTCGGTTTGTCGTATCCGCACCGGCCGCCGTCGGCGGCGTCGGGTGCGAGGATCGCATAAGCGTGACCGGAGACCACCTCTCGTTCGATGGATACTGCGGTGACCGCCCCGGACTCGAACTACGTCCCGGTGGCGGGCGATCCGACGGTGCTCAGCCCTCCCTTTCCTCTGCTTCCGATTTTCTGATGGTGCTGCCGTGCTGGCCCGCCGGTGCCGGAACCCCACTCGACTTCATGGCCCCGGACACGTGCGACGAGCTCCTTGCCGAGCGAGCCACGGCGTGGTCCCGGGCCCTGCTTGACGCTCGGCTGATACGTCTGCGTCTTTGCTGGATCTCTGTGCGACGTCAGAAACCTTAGCCGCCCTCGCCAAGAAAATCTAGTAACCTCGTCAGAGATTTTCTCGGTGGCCGCCTGAGCTTCCGGCGCTGCCGCGGGTCAGGGCGTGTACGTCCGCACCGTTCGCCCGTTCGTGACGAAGAGCCGGCCGCCGGCGAGGACCACATGGTCGGTGGCCGTGCCGAAGGTACGGATCGTCTTGCCGCTGGTGGGCGCCAGCACCATCAGGGAGGTCCCGCTGGTGGCGTAGAGCAGCCCGCCGGCGCGGACCAGGTGGCCCGGCGTCTTGAGCGCCCGGGTCCACAGCGGCTTGCCCTTCACGGCGTCGTACGCGTTGATCCGCCCCGCCGACGCCACGTAGACCCGCCGGCCGTCGGTGGACAGCTCGCCCGACTCGTTCTTCACCGTCCAGAGTGTCTTGCCGCTCGTGGTGGCGAGGGCGCGCAGGCCCGCGGTGTTCGACACGTAGAACTGGGGACGCGCCGGGTCGGCGGCCCCGGCGGCGTACCGCAGGCCGGTGGTCCAGGTGCCGATGCCGGTGCTGATGCTGACCGCCTGGGTGTAGGGGCTGGTCGTACCGGCGAGCAGGATGCGGCCGCCCGCCGAGACGGGCCCGGCCAGAACCGCGTTGGGGCGGCTCCACAGGGATGCCCCGTCGGAGAGGCGGAAGGCCTGGACGCCGTTCTCCTCGCCGTCGCAGACCCCGCAGTAGCCCGAGACCGCGACCGTACCGGCGTCCACCACCACGGTGTCCGTGGTCCAGCCGGTGAGGCTGCTCCACCGCTCCTCACCGGTCGCGGCGTCCAGGGCGATCACGTTGCTGTCGTAGTTGCTGTTGGAGTAGCAGGCGACGTCCGTGACGACGACCGTGTCGCCGGACACGGCCAGCCCGGTCGCCTCCAGGTAGCCGGCGAAGTAGGACCAGAGCTTCTTGCCGGTCTTCGTGTCGTACGCGCCGACGCCGTTGCCGTCCGGCTCGAGGACGAACATCCGGCCGCCGACGACCACCGGGGCGACGGGATCCAGGGGACAGCTGTCGACGGCCGCCTTCGGGGTCACGGTCCAGCGGGTCTTCAGTTTCTTGATCGTGCCCGAGTTGATGACGGACTCGCCGGGGTTGTAGAAGGTGTGGCCGGCGCCGTACCCGTCCTGGGCCCAGTTCTCCGCCGGGCCGGCCGCGGCGGCCGGCCCGGCGAGCGTGACGGTGGTCAGGAGCACGGTCGCCGCGGCCAGGCCGAGGCGTGCACATCGCTTGAGCTGCATGGGCACGATCGTCGGGGCTCGGCGGGCGGCCCGCCGGGTATTGATCGACAAAGCCGCCGATTCCCCCGATCAGGGTCAGCTCACCAGTCGGCGCTCCCAGGCCCAGGCGGCGATCTCCACCCGGTTACGGGCGCCCAGCTTGGTCTGCACGCTGCCGAGGTGCGTCTTGACCGTGCCGACCGAGATGAACAGCTCGGTGGCGATCTCGGCGTTGGTCAGGCCCCGGGCCGCGAGCTTCACCACGTCGAGCTCGCGCGGGGACAGACCCCCGTCGTCGGTGCTCGGTGCGGGCGGCGACAGGTGCTCCAGCAGCCGTACGGTGATCGACGGGCTGATCAGCGCGTCCCCGGACACCGCGGCGCGCACCGCCTCCACCAGCAGGGACGGGCCGGAGTCCTTGAGCAGGAAGCCCGCCGCGCCGTTGCGCAGGGCCTGGTGCACGTACTCGTCGAGGTCGAAGGTCGTCACCACGACGACCTTCATCGGGTCGGCGACGCCGGGGCCCGCGAGCAGCCGTAGCGCCTCCAGCCCGTCCATACGCGGCATGCGGATGTCGAACAGAGCCACGTCGGGCTTCAGCTTGCGAGCCATGGCGACCGCCTCGACGCCGTCGGACGCCTCGCCGACCAGCTCCATGTCCGGCTGCGCACCGATGATCATGCCGAAGCCGGTGCGTACCATCGCCTGGTCGTCGGCGATCATCACGCGGATCACCGCGCCACCTCCTGGTCCAGGGGCAGGGCCGCGTCGACCACCCAGCCGCCGTCGATGCCCGGCCCGGCGGTGATGCGCCCGCCAACCGCGCGGACCCGCTCCTGCAGGCCCACGAGACCGTACCCCGGCGCCTCCCGGACCGCGGGCGCCTTGGGCGGCAATCCGTCGTTCGCCACCCGGACCAGCAGCCAGTCGGGCGTACGCCGGACCCAGACGTCGGCCACCCGTGCGCCCTGGGCGTGCCGCCGGATGTTGGTCAGCGCCTCCATCACCACCCGGTACGCCGAGGTGGAGACCTCGACCGGCACCCCGGCCGTGCTGCCGTCCACGTGCAGCCGGGCCAGCGGGCCGCCGGAGTTCGTGAACTGCTCCAGCAGCGGGCCCAGCTCGTCCACCCCGGCGAGGGGGGTCAGCGGCGCGTCCGGCTGTGCGTGGGGGTCACGCAGGACGCCGACCATGCGCCGCATCGACGCCATGGTCTCGGCTCCCGCCGCCTCGATCTGTTCCAGCGCGAGGATCGCCCGCTTGGGGTCCTGCTCGGCGATGAAGCGTGCGCCCTGGGCCTGCACCACGATGCCGGTCACGTGGTGGGCGATGAAGTCGTGCAGGTCGCGGGCGAACTCGGCGCGCTGCTCCGCGCGTACGGCGTCCATGGCCCGGCTCCGGGTCGCCTCGATGGTCCGCAGGTAGACGCCGAGGCCGATGACGGCGGTGGCGAACAGGCCCTGGACCAGCCCGATGATGATCCGCTCGGTGTCCAGGCCGCTGCGCAGGGGCAGGAAGCCGAGCGCCATCGAGACCGCCAGGACGGCGCCGACGGCCCACTGCGCATCGCCGCGGCGGCTGACCACGAACAGCACGCCGAGCAGCCCGACCGTCTCCGCGATGCCGTAACTGCCGCCGTCCGCACCGCCCGCCGCGACCACCATGGTGAGCAGCAGCGACGCGACGCCCAGTGCCATTGCGACTTTCGGCAGACGCTTCGAACCCTGGCGATGCCGCGGCAGCCAGACGACCGCGGTCGCGACCGCGCTGAACACCTGGAGCAGCACCAGCGAGCCGCTGTTGGTGAGGCCGTTGGCCAGGTCGAACAGACCGAGACAGGCCATCAGGAACAGGGCGGCGAGCTGCGCCAGGCGCAGGAACAGGTCGCGTTGCTTCAACATCGTGACCCAGCGTAACGGCTGCTCACGCGCCCTCCATCGGCCGAAAGGCAGATCCGCGCCCGGCACCGATCCCCACCTGCGGACCGATGCGCCCAGCGTGCCTCCTCCCGCAAGATTCACCCCGTTCGACCCATCTGCGATCCCGGAGGCAATCCCCATGTACACGCAGTCCCCGGCCGACGTGCCGACGACACCCGCCGCGGGCGGACCGGACGGGCGTCTGACCGCCGTCGCGGCCGTGGACCTGGTCAAGGTGTACGGCAGCGGCGACACCGCGGTCCGCGCCCTCGACGGCGTGACAGTCGGCTTCGCCCGCGCCCAGTTCACGGCCATCATGGGCCCGTCCGGCTCCGGCAAGTCCACGCTGATGCACTGCCTCGCCGGGCTCGACACGGCGACCTCCGGCCGGGCCCTGCTCGGCGGCACGGACCTGACCGTGCAGCCCGACCGGGTGCTGACGAAGGTCCGCCGCGAGCGGATCGGCTTCGTCTTCCAGTCCTTCAACCTGCTGCCGCAGCTCACCGCCGAGCAGAACATCACACTGCCGCTCGACCTGGCCGGCCGTACCCCCGAGCGCGGGCTGCTCGCGCACCTCACCGAGGTGCTCGGCCTCGCCGGCCGCCTCAAGCACCGGCCCAGCGAGCTCTCCGGCGGCCAGCAGCAGCGGGTGGCGCTGGCCCGGGCCCTGGTCGCGCGCCCCGAGGTGGTCTTCGCCGACGAGCCGACCGGCAACCTCGACTCGCGCTCCGGTGCCGAGGTGCTGTCGTTCCTGCGCAACTCCGTCCGCGACCTCGGCCAGACCGTCGTCATGGTCACCCACGACCCGGGTGCCGCCGCGTACGCCGACCGCGTCGTCCTGCTCGCCGACGGCCGGATCGCCGGCGAGATCGACCACCCCGACCGCGCCTCCGTCGCCGAGGCCCTGCAGAGCCTGGGGAACCACCGATGAAGGTTCTCGGCACCCAGCTCGCGGGCGTCGCCAAGCGCCCGGCCCGGCTGCTGCTCACCGGCCTGGCCGTGCTGGTGGCGTCCTTCGTGGTCTACGCGACCGTGCTCGCCCAGCAGATCACCGAGCGCACCGCGCTGGACGGCCTCAGCGGCACCCCCGCCGCCGTGGACCTCGTCATCGGCACCGCTGACGAGAACGGCGGATCGGCCCGGATCACCACCGCCGACCTCGCCAAGTTCCGGGGCCTGCCCGGCGTGGCGGAGGCGGCCGGCCGGGTCGAGGCGTCCGGCGAGCTCAACGGCGACTATCTCACCATCGTCGCCGACCCGGGCACCGGGCCGCTCGCCTCGATCCACGTCAAGCAGGGCACCTATCCGTCCGCGCCCGGCGAGATCGCCGTGACCCCGCGTACCGCCGACCGGATGGGTCTGCCCCTGGGGACCACGGCCACCGTCCACACCGCGTGGGACGACAAGGGCAAGCCGATCAAGCCGGTGAAGCTCAAGGTCACCGGGATCGTGGACGCGGACAGCGACTTCGGCTTCACCGCGTACGCGCCGCAGAGCACGGTGTCGCCGCTGCTCGGCGAGGACTCGGAGTTCGTGCAGCGGGTGGATCTGCGGCTGCAGCCCGGTACCGACGCCGCGGCCGTCCAGGCCGCCGCCGAGCGGATCGTCGCGGCCGCCCCCGCACCGAAGGAAGGCTTCGAGCGGGCCGCGGTCCGTACCGGTGACGACGTGCGCCGGGCCGAGGCCGAGCAGGCCGCCTCCGAGCTCAACGAGGTCTTCATCGCGGTCGGTGTCTTCGTGGCCGTCGCGGTCTGCGCGGCCGGGCTGGTCGCCACCTCCACCTTCCGCATCGTGTTCGCTCAGCGGATGCGCCAGCTGGCCCTGCTGCGCGCGGTCGGCGCGGGGCGCGGTGCGCTGTGGCGGGCGCTCGCCGCGGAGGGCGCGCTCACCGGCCTGGTCGCCGGCGTGGCCGGCGTGCTCGGTGCGCTGGCCCTCGGGTACGCCGTACCGCCGATCGCCGGCGCCTTCGACGTGGACCTCGCCGCCCCCGGCCTGCCGCTGATGCCGGCGGCCGGCGTGGTGCTGCTGGCCGTGGCGATCACCGTGCTGGCCGTACTGGCACCGGCGTTCTCGGCCGCGAAGGTGGCTCCGCTGGAGGCGCTGCGCTCCGCCAGCACCACGTCCGGGCGCAAGAGCATCGGCAAGGTGCGCGCCGCGTTCGGGCTCCTGCTCGCGGGCGGGGCGGCGCTGCTGGCCGCGTACGTGTTCCTGAACCTGCCCGGCCGCGACCCGCGGGACTACGACCCCCAGCCGATGATGCTCGCCGTGGTCGGCTCCGGAGCCCTGGCCTTCTTCGCGCTCATGGCCCTCGGCCCGCTGCTGGTGCGGCCCGTGCTCGCCACGGTGGGCTGGCCGCTGCGCCGGCTGGGACCGATCGGCCGGCTCGCGGTCGGCGGGGTCGGCGGTGCGCCGCGCCGGGCGGCCGCCGTGTCGGTGGTGGTCGCGCTCGGTGTCACGCTGATCGCCGGCGTGGTCGTGACCGGGGCCTCGGTACGGGTGCTCGCCGACCGCGAGATGGCATCGTCGGTGCCGGCGGACTTCGAGCTGACCGCGAACGGGGACGACCCCGTCGCGCCCGCCCTCGTCGAGCAGGCGAAGGCCAGTGCGGAACTGACCCACGTGACGCCGTACCGGCGGCTGCCCGAGGTCCAGATCGGCGGCACCAGCGACACCAAGGTGACCGCCACCGACCTGGTCATGTCCGCGCTGCCGACGCTGCAGAAGATCGACGTGAACGGCGGCTCGCTCGCCGCCGTGGGCCCCGGCAAGGTCGCCCTCGCGGCCTTCGCGACCGACATCTCCGGGCTCAAGGTGGGCGACACCACGACGCTCACCTCGGGCAAGAAGAAGATCCAGGTCGAGGTGGCGGCGACCCTGCCGGACTCCGCGCCGCTGCAGTCGTCCATCGTGATGGATCCGTCCGACCTGACGAAGCTCGGCGCGCCGGTCACCTTCTCGGGCCTGCTCGCGGACGCCGCCAAGGCCGGCGAGGACGGGCGCACGGCCGGGCAGAAGGCCATGCGGCAGCTGGCCCAGGGGCACGCCGGGCTGGGCGTCGACGTCCTCGCCGACGAGCGTGACCAGTTCAACACCGTGCTCGACGGCGTGCTGGCGGTGGTCATCGGACTGGTCGGGCTGACCGTGCTGATCGCCGTGGTCGGCGTCGGCACCACGACCGCCCTGTCGGTGGTCGAACGGGTCCGCGAGTCCGGCCTGCTGCGGGCGGTCGGTCTCTCCCGCGGCAGCCTGCGGATGATGCTCACCGCGGAGTCCAGCCTGTACGGAGTGATCGGCGCGACGATCGGTGTCGTGCTCGGCGTGCCGTACGCCTGGCTGGCGCTCAAGGCGCTCGGGGTGAACGCACCGCTGGAACTGCCGATCGGCCAGCTCGTGGTGGTGTTCCTCGTCCTGGTGCTCTTCACCGCGGCCGCCGGAGTGCTGCCCGCGCGCCGCGCCGCGAAGGTCAGCCCGGTGGCGGCCCTCGCCACGGACTGACCGCAGTGCTCGGTGCTCACCCCCGGTCCCGTGCGGGCCGGGGGTGACGCCGGTCAGGCCTGACGCGCCGACGGCAGCGTGAACCAGAAGGTCGCGCCGCGGCCGTCCTCGCCCTCGGCGTGGATCTCCCCGCCGTGCCGCTCGACCGCGCGGTGCACGGTGGTCAGGCCGATGCCGGTGCCGGGGAAGTCGGCGGCGCTGTGCAGCCGCGCGAACGGCCGGAACAGCTCGCCCGCCTTTCCCGCCGGGAAGCCCGCGCCGTTGTCCCGGACGTGGAAGCGCGGTTCCTCGCCGGGCCCGGTCCAGCCCACCTCGATCACCGGCTTCTCGACCTTGCGGGTGAACTTGGCCGCGTTGTTGATCAGGTTCTCGAGGATCACCCGGACCAGGCCCTCGTCCGCGTCGGCCGTCATCGCCTCGTCCACCCGGAACTCGATCCCACGCTCCGGGTCGCGGGCCTCCACGTCGCGGATCACCTGCCAGGCGGTCTCGGTCATGTCGAACCGCTGCCGGCGCAGGTCTCCGCGGCTGGCCCGGGCCAGGATCAGCAGCGACTCCACCAGGTCCGCCATCCGCCCGGCGGCCGCGTGGATGCGCTGCAGCCGGTACCGGGTCTCCGCACCGATCGGCTCATCGTCCTCCTCGAGGATGGTCTCGGCGTAGCTGCTGATCACCTGCAGCGGTCCGCGCAGGTCGTGCGAGACCGAGCCGCTGAAGGCCTCGAGCTCCCGGTTGCGCCACTCCAGCTCCTCGACCAGCGCGGCCCGCGTCTCGGCCAGCTGCCGGGCGGCGCGCTCACCGGCGGCGTCCAGCTCGCGGCGCATCAGCTCCTCGCGGATCCGGCGGCTCTCGTCCAGCGACTGCTTGCGTCGGATCTGGGCCCGTACGTGCGCCCGCAGTGTCGCCGCCCCGTCCGCCGAGCGCACGTAGTCGTCGGCCCCCGCCGCCAGGCTCTCGAGCAGCGCGTCGTCCCGGTCGCCGGTCATCACCAGCGGGGTGTCGCGGATCTGCGGCACCTCCTTGATCCGGGCACACGTCCGCCGGGCGTCGCCGTCGAGCCCGAGCACGATGCAGTCCACCGGCTGCGCGGCGAGCAGGTCGAGCGCCTCGTCGCCGCCGGTCGCCGCGACCACGTCGAAGCCGTCGTCGCGCAGGGCGTCGGCCCACTCGTCGACCCGCCGCCGGTCCCCGCTCACGGCCAGGACCTTGCCGGGACCGTGCAGGCTGCCGGTCGCCTCGATGGGCAGCTGCTCGGCGCTGGTCCGCAGCACCGCGGCCAGCTTCGCGAGCACCACGGCCAGATCCTGCTGCTTGCGGACGAACGCGTCGGCGCCCGCCTCCAGCATCTGCACCTCGGTGGCGTAGTCGTCGGCGGCGGTCATCAGCAGGCAGGGGGTGTCACGCAGCGCCGGATCGAGCCGCAGGCGCCGGATCACGGTCGCGCCGTCGATGCCCGGCATCACACCGTCCACGATCACCGCCTGCGGGCGCCGCTCCGCCGCCGTCCGCAGGCCCTCCTCGCCGGAGGCGGCCGTCAGCACCGCGTATCCCTCTGGCTCCAGCAGCTGGCGCAGCTGTTCGCGGAACGTCACGCTGTCGTCGATGACCAGCACCGTCGTCCGCGGGTCGGCCGGCGTGCGGTCCTCGCCGAGCAGCTGGCGGGTACGGGCAACCACATAGCCGGAGTCGTACGGCTTGCCCACGTACTCGTCGGCGCCGGTCCGCAGCCCGAGCAGCCGGTCGGCGACCTCCGCCTCGGTGGAGAGCAGCACGGTGACGGTGTCCGCGCGGTCCGGCATGGCCCGCAGCTCCCGGAGCAGGTCCACGCCGTCGGCGTCGGGCAGCAGCACGTCGAGCACCGCGACGTCGAAGCCGCCCGCGCGGAACGCCGCCCGTGCCTGTTCGCCGGTCGCGCAGAGCACGGTGGTGAAGCCGTCGGCCTCGAAGGCCTCGTGCAGATCCATCCGCACGGTGAGGCTGTCGTCCACGATCAACACGGAGGGCGTCATCTGCGCACCCCCACCCGCGGGGCGAGCTCGCCGACCCGGGCGGCGATCCTGGCCGGGGGCAGCACGTAGGTGGCCGCGCCCAGCAGCGCGGCCTCGCGGGGCATGCCGTACACCACGCAGCTCGCCTCGTCCTGCGCGAACGTGACAGCGCCACGCGTGCGCATCCGCAGCAGCCCTTCCGCACCGTCGCGGCCCATGCCGGTGAGCAGGCAGCCGGCCGCCGACGCCCCGTACTCCGCGGCCACGGACTCGAACAGCACGTCCACGGAGGGCCGGCACGAGTGGCGCGGCGGGGCCTGGTTGAGCCGGATCAGGCCGTCGGCGACCAGCATGTGCCGGTCCGGCGGCGCCAGCAGCACCCGCCCGGCCATGGTCCGCAGCGGCACGCCGTCGGTCGCGTAGCTGACGTTGCGCCCGGTCTGCCCGGCGAGCCAGTCGGAGAACGCCACGGCGAACGGCTCGCTCGCCGCGATGTGCTGCACGCAGAGCACCGGCGTGCGGAAGTCGACCGGCAGCGCCCGCAGCAGGTCGGTGACGGCGCCCGGCCCGCCCGTCGAGGCGCCGACGGCGACCACCTGCAAGGCCGATTCGGTCTGCGCCGGCACCGGCGCCGGCAAGGCGGCGGCCTCGGCCCGGCTGCGGCCCTCGAGCCGGGCCCGCGGGTGGGTGATCACCCGGATCCGGGCCACCATCCGTACGGCCGAGCACAGCCGCCGCCCCCACCCGGCGTCCGAGTCGTCGCCCCGGGGCTTCTCGAGCACGTCCACGGCGCCCGCCGCCAGGGCGTTGTACGTGCTGAACAGCTCCTGCCGGTCCGCCGAGGAGACGACCAGGATCGGTGTCGGGAACTCGGCCATGATGTGCTCGGTGGCGACCAGCCCGCTCATGGTCGGCAGCATCATGTCCATCGTCACCACGTCCGGGCGCAGGCGGCCGACCATCTCCACCGCCTGCCCGCCGTCCAGGGCCTCGCCCACCACCTGCAGCTCCGGATCGGCGGCGAGCGACTCGCGCAGGTGGTGCCGCATGGTCGCCGAGTCCTCGACGACGAGCACCCGGATCACGACGCCACCAGCCGTCGGATGTGGGAGAGCAGCTCCTCCTGGTTGAACTCGCCCTTGACCACGTACGCGCTGGCGCCCACCGCGACGCCCCGGGCCCGGTCCTCGGCGCTGGCGCGCGAGCTGACCAGGATCGCGGGCACGCCGGCGAGCTCGGGGTCGGCGCGCGTCTCGGCGACGAAGGTGAAGCCGTCGATGCCCGGCATGTCGATGTCGGTCAGGTACAGCCCGTACCGGCGGGAGCGGGCCTTCTCGAGACCCTCCTCGCCGGACGCGGCCAGGTCCACCTCGAAGCCGGCGGACTCGAGGATGCTGCGCTCCAGCATCCGGGTGGTGAGCGAGTCGTCCACCACCAGGATAGGCAGCGGTTCCGGCGGTGGCGGAGGCAGCGCACCGCCGGGACCGATCCGCGACGTCTCGGCGATCAGGCCGTGCGCGTCCAGCACCAGGCGGGGATTGCCGTCGAGGTCCATGGCCACGCCGCCGATCACCGGGGCGGCGGGTGCCAGCTCCGGCAGGGGGCGTACGACCAGCGTGGACGTGCCGGCGAGCCGGTCCACTCCCACCGCGACGGCCTCGCCGTCCGCCGTGACGAGCACCGCTACGCCGGGGCCGCCACCTTCCGGCACGGTGGTTCCGGCGTAGAGGGCGCGGGCCAGGGGCAGGAAGGGCACGGCCTCGCCGTCGTGCGCGAGCCTGCCGGTCATCGCCGCAGCCGTCGCCTGCTCCGGCACCAGGCGTACGCAGGTGCGCACACTGTCCAGCGGCACGGTGGCGACGGTGCCCGCCGCCTCCACGACGAGCCCGTGCAGCGACAGCAGGGCCAGCGGCAGCACCAATTCGATCGTGGTTCCCTGGCCGGCGGTGGTTCGTACGCTGACGTTCCCGCCCAGCTGATCGGCGACGTCGCGGGCCATGTCGAGGCCGATGCCGCGCCCGGCCACCTCGGTGACCGTGGGGGAGGTGCTGATGCCGCCGCGCAGCACGAGGTCGAGCAGGGTGCGCTCGTCGGGTTCCGTACTGCCGGGGGTGAGCAGCCCGCGGGCCTCGGCGGTGCGCCGGAGCGCCGCCAGGTCGAAGCCGCGGCCGTCGTCCGTACAGAGGAATGCCGCGTAGCGGCCGCGGCGCTCGACCGCGACGACCACCGTGCCCTCCGCGGGTTTGCCGTCCCGGGTCCGCCGGTCCGGCGGCTCGATGCCGTGCACGACGGCGTTGCGCACGATGTGCAGCAGCGCGCCGTTGGCGAGCGCCAGCACGTGGGGATCCATCCGCAGGTCCCCGCCGCGGGCCTCGAAGCGGACCCGCCGGTCCTGCGCCTCGGCCGCGTCGCGCACCGCCCGGTGCAGCGCCGTGAAGATGCTGGACGCGGCGACCAGCCGCAGGCGCTCGGCCCGGCCGCGGACCTCGTCGAGCTCGCGTTCTACCTGGTCGACCGTCGTGGCGAGCCGGCGCCCGAACGCGCTCAGGTCCGCGGCCAGCCGCAGGGCGGCGGCCCGCGCTGCCGGGGGCGGTGCCGGGCCCCGGCCCGCACGCAGCTGCTCGGCCAGCGCCTCGGCGGCCCGGTGCAAGTGGTCCAGCGAGGCTCCGCCGCTGCGCAGCGGCGCGAACCGGGCGTGCGCCTCGCCGACCGCGTCGAGCAGGTCGTCGACGTCCGCGGTGGCGGCGCGCGCGGCCGGAGCGGGGTCGGCGGCGGGCGGGGGAGCGGGCGCCGGTGCGGCCCGCGCGCCCACCGGCTCGGCCACCTCCTGCGCCGCGGGCGGATCGGCCGTCTCGACCGCCGTGGACGGTTCCAGTGCCGCCACGTACGCCTCGATCTCGTCGTTGAGACGCAGCAGCTCCCGCAGGTCGTCGGCGGGCAGCGGCCCCTCGTCGGTGCGGTGCGGTACGAGCACCTCCTCGAAGGCGTGCGCCCGGTCGGCGATCTCCTGCTGGCGCACGACCCGGGCGGCGCCCTTGAGCGTGTGGGCGAAGCGCAGCAACCGGGCCACCGGTTCGGCGCCGGGGCGCTGATCCAGGTCGAGGACGCCGGCGCTGATCTGGTCGACCAGCTCCCGCGCCTCCACCCGGAAGTAGCGCAGCGGATCCGTGCTCATCGGCGGCCGCTGCCGACGAGCTGGAGCAGGTCGCTGGAGAGCGTCGACAGGTGCGCCGCGGTCTGCCGGGTCTGCACCGCGCTCGCCTCGGTCTCGCGGGTGACCCGGGCGGTGTCGTTCGCGGCCACGTTGACCTGCTCCACCGCCGTGGTCTGCTGCTTGGTGGACAGCTCGATCTCGCGTGTGGCGTCGTTGGTGGTGGCGACGAGCTGGGCGATGCGCCGGAAGGAGTCGGTGGCGTCGTCGAACTGCCGGGCGCCCGCGTCGACCGACTTCGCGCCGATCTCGGTGGCCATGACCGTGGTGTTGACCGCGCCGCGGACGTCCTCGATGAGGGCGCGGATCTCCTTGGCGGAACCGGCGGTGCGGTCGGCCAGCTTGCGGATCTCCTCCGCGACCACCGCGAAACGGCGTCCCCACTCGCCCGCGCCGCTCGCCTCGATGGTGGCGTTGATCGCCAGGATGTTGGTCTGCTCGGCCAGCTCGGACACCAGGTCCACGACGCCGCCGATCTGCTGGGACTTCTCCCCGAGCGCCAGCATGTGCTGCACGATCTGGTCGACCTGGGTGCGGATCGCCCCGATCGAGGCCCGGGTCTGGTCGATGGTGGCGTCACCGGTCCGCGCCGCCTCCGAGGTCTCCTCGGCGATCTTGGACACCCGCTGGGCGCTGTCCGCGATCTGCCGCGAGGTGATGAGCAGTTCGCTGATCGTCGTGGTGATCTCGCTCATCGCGCTGGCCTGGTCCCGGCCGCCGCCGGCCTGCTGGGTGGCGGCGGCCTCGAGCTGGGCCGAGGAGCTCTGGATGTGCCCGACCGCCGTGCCGACCTCGCGGCGCAGGTCGCGGCTGAGCTTCCAGGCGATCGAGGCGCCGAGGAGCACGCCCAGCGCGCTCAGCGCGATGATGACGATGATGGAGCGCGTGGCCTTGCCCGAGGACGCGCGCCGGGCGCTTTCCACGTCGGCGCGGAGCCGGGCGATCAGGGCGGTGATGGCCTCCGTCAGCGCCTTGCGGGCCGGCCCGACCTCGGTCTCGTTGAGCCGGCCGATGTCGGACAGATCGGTCATCGTCTTCCGGCGCTCGATGACCGGGTCGACGGCCGCGGCGTGCCGGGCCTCCGCCGTCGACACCGCCTCCAGCAGGGTCCGCGCGGTCGGATCGGACAGTCCGCTGCGTAGTTGCGTGACCAGGCCGAGGAACTGCTGCCGGTCGGCGGTCGTCGCATCCAGCCAGTCCTGGGTGCCGTTCACGAGGTAGCCCCGGTAGTCGGAGATCCGGTCCCCGGCCGTGGTAGCCATCTGCTGCGCCATGCCCAGGTCGTCGACCGCAAGCTCGATCGCGCCGTCCTTGGCGTCCACGACGACCGAGAGCGCGGCGACCGACGCGACGCAGGTGATCACCGTCAGTGCCATCTTGATACCGAGGCCGGTCGCCAGTTTGGTGCCGAAGGTGCGTCTGGCCATCATTGCTCCTCGTGGACGTACGGTTTGTGGCCGGTGAGCTGGTGGACCGCCGTGCGGGCGGCGGGCAGGTCGACGATCGGGCGGCTCCGGCCGGCGATGGGCACCATGCCGCGCAGCACGGCGGGCCCGTCGTATCCGCCGGACTCCTCGACGATCTCCGTCGCCGGGACCCGGACGTGGCCGTCCAGCTCGTGGAAGGCCAGCGCGAGCGGGGGAGCGCCGGCGGCGAGCACGAGCCAGCGCGGCCGTTCCGGTACGGCGTGCCCGAGCAGCGCGGCGAGGTCGTACACGGGGACGATCGCGCCGCCGAAGCCCGCCAGTCCGAGCAGGGCGGGCTGTGGGCCGGGCAACGGCGTCACCGGCCGGTCGGAGTGCAGCCCCGAGGCCTGCGAGAGGCGCAGCGCGTACGGGCGGCCGCCCGCGTGCACGGCGAGCAGCTCGGCGTACTCGACGTCGTGGCGGCGCGCCGGCTCGGCGAACGAGCGGTCGAACTCGTCCCGCAGCTCCGCCAGCCGCCCGGCCACCTCGTTGAGGCTCATCGGCGCACCCCGCCGGACTCGAGCTCGGCGCGGCACAGGGCGGTCAGCGCGATCCGCCCGAAGCCGCCGCCGAACAACGTCAGACGGTCCTCCGTCTCCTGCCGGAGCAGGTCGAGGGCCCGTTCCAGCTCTACGCCGGCGGCGTCCCGCTCGCCCCGGCGGCGCGCCAGCAGGCCGAGCCTCAGCCGTGGCATCGCGAACCCGGGGTCGAGGTACGCGGCCAGCCGGTAGTGGCCGACCGCCACGTCGACGGACGCGCCGCCCTCGAGGCAGACGCCGAGCTGGTGATGGGCGTCGGCGTACAGCCCGTCGGCGTCGAGCAGCCGGCGGCAGCCCATCTCGGCCTCCTCGAGACGGCCGGCCTGGGCCAGCAGCACGCAGTGCAGCAGCAGCTCGCGGGACGACGGTGCGGCCCCCAGGCCGGCCTCCATGCACGCGAGGGCGTCGGCGAACCGCTCGTCCCGCAGCAGTCCCAGCGCCTTGTCGTACGCGCTGCGCGACGCGACCGGGGCGGGCGCCGGCGGGGGCAGCGGCCGCGGCGGTGCCGTCCGGACGGGCTCGGCGGGCACGGCGCGCGGAGCCGGGGCCGTCGTCCCTGACCGGCGGTAGTAGAACGCCCCGTGCGTGTGCCGCGGCTCGAGCCCTTCGGGACGCGTACCGAGCGAGTCGGTGTGCCCGAGGAACAGATAGCCGCCCGTGACCAGCGCGCGGGTCATCCGCTCGATCAGCGATTCCCGCAGCTCCGGGGTCAGGTACATGAGCAGGTTGCGGCAGAAGATGACGTCGTACTGCCCGGCGCGCCACAGCAGCTCGTCCTCGGTGGCCACGTTGTAGCGGCGGAACCGCACGGCCGCGCGGATCCGCGGGTCGAGCACGTAGTCGCCGTCCTGCGGCCGGAACCAGCGCTCCCGGACCGCGTCCGGCGTCTCCCGCAGCGACCATGCCGAATAGACGGCGCGTTCGGCCTGGCGCAGCACCGCGGCGCTGGCGTCCAGCCCCAGCACCGCCACGATCCAGTCCGGATGCGGCTGGGCCTCCCGGGCGACGATGCCCATCGTGTACGCCTCCTCGCCGGACGAGCACCCCACGGAGAGCATCCGCAGCACCCGCTGGGCGTACCGGTCCTGGATCCGCTCGGGGAGCACGATCTCGGCCAGCGCGCGGAACTGCTCGCCGTGCCGGAAGAAGTACGTCTCGTTGATCGTCAGGTCCTCGGCGAGGGCGCTCAGCTCGGAGTCCCAGCCGCCGCCGGCGAGGCGCCTCAGGTACGCGGTCGGCGGCAGCCCCGCGGCGTCCACGCGGCGCCGCAGCACCTCGGTCAGCTGGGGCACGTCGTTGTCGTCGAAGACCCACCCGAGCTGGACGGCCAGCACCGACCGGAACCGGATGACGTCGGGACCCGCTCTCACGAGGACACCGCCAGGTCCGCGGCGGCCGCCCACACCTCGTCGGGTACGAGCCGCATGCTCTGCAGCACCAGGACCGGCTCGGCGTCCAGCGTGCCGACGGCGGCGACGAGGCGGGCGGGCGCCTCGCCCAGCAGCGCCTCCTGCCGCGCCCCCGGGTCCGCCGCGACCGGCCGTACGCCCTGGATCTCCCCGATGGCGAAGGCCACCGGACCCCGCTCGGTACGCACGGCGACGAACCGCTGCACCGCGGCGGTCACACCGCCCAGCAGCCGCGCAACGTCCACGACGAGGGTCGGCACCCCGCGCATGATGCAGATGCCGGTGACGAACGGCGGCGTCCCCGCCAGCGGGTGCACGGCCAGGGGACGCATCGTCTCGATGACGTCCTCGATGCGGACGGCGCAGAGCAGCGGACCGGCCCGGAAGACGAGCGACGCCGCACCGCCGGGCGCCCCGGACGGTGGCGCCATTTGTCCCGGCTGCCCCATTCGCTCAGGCTAGCGGGCATTTCCGGCCGATCAGCGAGATTGTTTCACTTCGTCCGCCCGTGCGGGGGCGCGGTCACTCCCGCTCCGGGCCCCCCGCGAACCACGACACGACCGGCTCCTCGGCGGAGCCTGCCCGGCTCGCCCCGGCGGGCGGCTGGGCGGGCACGTTTCCCCCGGAAGCGCCTGCGGGCCCCGGCGCGGCCCCCGCGTGCCGTGCTGGTCCGCCGTCGCCCTCCCAGGCGGGTGCCGGCCACGCATCCGCCTGCCGGGCGGGCTCGGCGTCCGCGTGCCGCACCGGGCCGGCCTCGCCGTGCCGCACCGGGCCGGCCTCGCCGTGCCGCACCGGGCCGGCCTCGCCGTGCCGCACCGGGCCGGCCTCGCCGTGCCGCACCGGGCCGGCCTCGC
>NZ_JBITLP010000011.1:0-120132 GCF_044465265.1 Actinoplanes sp. NPDC049681 | reverse complement strand
GCCGTGCCGCGCGGGGTCCGGTGACGCCGACGCCGGCCACAACCGCGGCCGTCGGCGTGCCGCGAGATCCTCGACCCAGCCGAACGCCAGCACGGCCACCCCGGTCAGCGCCAGCGTCGCGCCCAGCGACACCGGCCCCTCGAGCGACCCGAGATCGTCCAGGGCCAGCACGGTCAGCACCGGCCAGATCGCCGCGATGGCGATGTTGTGCCACAGGTAGACCGTGACCGCCCGCGCGTTGAGCAGGGTGACCGCGCGATCCAGCGGGCGGGCGTACGACAGCCACGTCATGTCCGGCCGCCAGTGCAGCGCCACCAGCACGAAGGCCAGCGACCACAGCGCCTGGGCCTCCGGCACGTCGTTGAGGTCGTAGCCCTCCTCGCCCGCGTGCCCGTGCAGCCAGTAGAGGGCGGCGACGCCGAGCACCGCGGCCGCGGCGGCCACCAGGCCCGGGCGGAGCCGGTGCAGGCGCCCGTCGTGGTGGGCGAATCCGGCGATCCAGCACGCGCCGTACGTGGCGAAGTCCCACATCGCCGCGTCCGCGCGGCCGAACGGCAGGGCGAGGCCGGTCCTGTCCAGCACCGCGAGGAGCGCGATCGGCGCGGCCACCGCGGCCCAGGAAATCTTCTTGTAGGCCAGGTACAGCAGCGGGGACAGCAGGACGAACCACAGGTACGCCCGGATGTACCAGAGCGGTTCCCACGCGTCGATGCCCTTCGAGCTGCCCGGCGGGTCGCCGAGCGGCAGGACCCACAGCGCGAGCTTCCAGCTCCAGGGCTTGTCGCCGCCGTCCTGCGCGGCCCAGCCGGCATAGATCATCGCCGGCACCACGATGATGCCGAGCAGCCACAGCGGGGGCAGCAGTCGGCGCAGCCGGGAGACGATGACCTTCCCGGCCGCCCGACGGTCCAGCGACGCCGCGGTCAGCGATCCGGCGAGGGCGAACATGATGCCCATCGCGGGGAGCAGGAGGGCGAGCCAGGGCCAGCCGAACAGGTGGTAGACGACGACACGGACGATCGCGGCGGCCCGGAGGAGGTCCAGGTAGCGGTTGCGCACCGCGAAACGGTAGCCAGGCCGACGGAGGCGGGGGACCGGTCGCCCGGTCGGCAACTACGCCCGCCCGGGTTACCCCGAAGGAATGAAGTGTCGCATTCACGGGTGCGACTGTGCGACGTGGAGGGTCCCTTTCGTACGGACGAATGCCCAGCTCAGAGCCGCTATTACCGGCTTCGGGCGGATGTTGCGCCGCGAGGGCCGCGAGTCACCAGGTCGATCATCGCGGCGTTGGTTCCCCACGAGGGCGGCGTGCACGGGGCGCGGCGTCACGATCGGGAGAAGAGGGCAAGGGTGCGCAAGCCTGCTGTCGTGGTGACGGTTGCGGTGTCGGCGGTCCTGGTGGGCGGGGTCATGGTCGCGACCACCGCGGGGGCGGAGACGACCGCGGACGCGCCACCACCGCCGGCGATGGTGGTGCCCGACCTGCCCGGCATGCCGGCGGTGCCCCAGCTGCCCGCGGACTCCGGCGTACCCGTCACTCCCGCGGACACCGGTGTACCCGTGGCGGACGCACCGGCCGTCACCGGCGTACCGGATGCGCCCGGAACGACCGGCGATCAGCCCGCGCGGCACGGGGGTTCGCCGGCCGCCGAGCCGCCCGGGCCCGCTCAGGACGACCACGACGGAACCGCGCCGGCCACCGACCCCACGCCGGACCGGGACGCCGAGCCCCCGAAGGACTCCACGGCGGCCGCGCACCGCGACGTCACGGCCGCCCAGGCGCTCTCCGCCGACCCGCGCGGTGACGTCCAGCAGGAGGCGCTGCGCCTGGTCAACGAGCACCGGCGGCGCGGCGGCTGCGACGACCTGACCCCCGACCGGCGGCTGATCGTCGCCGCCAACCGGCACGCCGCGGACATGGCCCAGCACGGCTACTTCGCCCACGAGGACTTCCACGGCGACCGGGCCGGCGAGCGGGTACGCGCGGCCGGCTACGAGTGGTCGCGCTACGGCGAGAACATCGCCCGCGGCCAGGACAGCGTCTACGAGGTCGTGGACGGCTGGATGCACAGCCCGGAGCACCGCGAGAACATCATGGACTGCCGCCTGCACCAGGTCGGGCTGGGCCTGGCGTTCTCCGCGGACCGGACGCCGTACTGGGTGCAGGACTTCGCCACGCCCCTCTGAGCCGGCGCCTCCGGTCGGCGGTCTACCGGTTCCGTGCCACCATCGTCCGGCGGCTCCTTCGCGGGCCGCCGGTGTGCTTCCATATGCCTCTCACGTTTCCTGGGGAGGACGTTTTGGGAGTGCAGCGGGTTTCCGCGCGCCTCGCCGCCGCCGTGGTGGCGACGGCGGTCGGCGGTGGGCTGGGCGCCGTCGCGCTGGTCCCGGGTGCGGCCGCGGCCGCCCCGCGGGCCGTCGCCGCGGCACCGGCCACCGCCGTCGTCACGAGGGCCGCCGCGGCCTCGTGCTCGACGGGCCGGTATCAGAAGCAGGTCGAGGGCTACCTCAAGAAGCTCGGCGGATTCGGCGCGGTCACGGTCGACGGCCGCCAGTCCGCCGCCGACTGCAAGGCGATCAAGAAGTTCCAGAGCCGGTACGGCATCCAGCCGGTCGCCGGACTCGCCGGCCCGACGACGTACGGCGTGGCCAAGCGGCTCGCCGAGACCAAGACGTCGGCGTGCCGGGCGGGCCGGAGCGGCACCACGTTCTGCGTGGACCTCACCCACCAGACGACGTGGGTGATGAAGAACGGCAAGGTGTACCGCAAGCCGACGGTCACCCGGACCGGCATGAAGGGGTACCGGACGCCGGCCGGCACGTTCTCGATCAACAAGCGCACCAAGAAGGAATGGTCGGACCCGTACCACGTGTGGCTGCCGTACTGGCAGCGCTTCGTCGGCGGACGGGGTTTCCACCAGACGACCACGTACCTGCACGACGCGTGGCGCGGCTCGCACGGCTGCGTCAACCTGCTGCCGTCGGACGCCAAGGCGTACTACGGCATCGGCAAGATCGGCAGCAAGGTCAAGGTGTTCGGGCGCCGTCCCGGCACCTGATCCTCGGCCCCGCACGACGACGGCCCGCCGGCAGCATGCCGGCGGGCCGTCCGTGTCTTACCGGCCGCTACGCGGCCGCTCGGTGGGTCAGGCGGGCGTGGGTGGTCAGCACGTCGTGGCCCGGGAAAGCCTTCTCGTCCCCGGCGGCGGTCAGCACCCGCAGGCCCTCGCGGCTCAGCGTGTAGGTGACGTCGGTGAACCGGCTCACCGTGTCGTCGTGGTGCACGACGGTCAGCTCGTCGGCGCGCAGCATCGCGGCGCTGGGAAATCCATGGAGCGACATGTCACACGTTCCTTCGCGTACGCAATAGGGCACCGTGCAGGGGATTACGGGCGCGGAGGGGCGCGCGGTTCAGGGGCGGCCGATTGTCATCGTGTGCGGTACGCCGGCTGCGCACCGCTCTTTTACGCTTCCACGCCATGGTGAGTGGGGCAGTCGCCCTCCCGCCACCCGCCGAGCGGATACCTGACACGACTCCGGTATCTGTCCGGCTGGTCCGAAATCGTTCATACCGGCCGTTCGGGCGGCGGCGCGTGGGCCGCCCGGGTCGGCGCAGGCCCACCGTTCGGTCCGGCCGCGGCGTACGGAGCGCGACATAGAGTGGCGTGCGTGCCCCGATCCCCCCGTCGCGCCGCCGTGCTCCTGCTCGCCTGCGTCCTGCTGCCGCCGCTGACCGCCGCCTCCTGCGGCGACAAGCCGTCCGGGGTCACCGTCGGCGCGGCCGGCCGCGGCACCGTCGACGAGGTGGTGGAGGCCTCCGGCGCGGTGACCGCCCGGGCGGCCGGCACGGTGACCTCCCCGGCCGACGGCACCCTCGCGGAACTGCGCGTCGAGGCCGGCGACCGGGTGCGCAAGGGCCAGGTCGTCGCCGTCGTCGACTCCCCGGCGGCCGAGAAGCGCCTCGACGCCGCCGCCGAGGCGCTCGGCGCGGCTTCGGCCGGCGGCGTACCGGCCGGGGGTGGCACGGCCGGCTTCACGGCGGCCCGCCTGCGGACCGACGAGAACGCGGACAAGGCGTTCGACGAGGCGCGGGAGGCGGCCTCGAAGATCACGGACGAGGCCCTCCGCAAGGCCCTGCTCGCCCAGCTCGCCGCCGCCCGGGAGCAGTACGCGGCCGTCTCGGCGGCTGCCGGTGCCGCCGTACGCTCGCTCGAACGCGGGGTGGCGAGCGTGGCCGACGCCGTCGACGCGCTCTCCGCCGCGCAGCGGGTGCAGGCGAAACAGGCGTACGACCTGGCCGACGCCGCCGTCGACGCCCTCACCCTGCGGGCACCCGTCTCCGGGGTCGTCCAGCTCGGTGGCACCGCCGCCGCGGGCAGCCCCTCGCTGACGGACCTGCTCGCCAATGCCGATCCGGCCGCCGCCGCGGCCGCCCCTGCCGCCGCGCAGGCACCGCTGCCCGGCGTGGACGCCGCCGTCCCGGAGGGCGCCGCGGTCGGCACGGGCACACCGATCCTCACCGTCGTCGACACCGGCGGGCTGGGCATCGCGGCCGAGGTCGACGAGACCGACGTGCTGCTCGTCAAGGCCGGCGGTACGGGGACCGTGGAGCTCGACGCCGCGACCGGCGCCACGTACGAGGCGAAGGTCCGCGCCGTCGACCTGCTCCCCACCACGTCGGCCCGCGGCGGCGTCTCGTACCGGGTGCGTATGTCGCTCGGCAAGGGCACGTACGCCGACGGCACCGCGGCACCCACCCCCCGGCCCGGGATGAGCGCCATCGTCCGCCTCCGGGTACGGCAGGCCACCGACGCCGTCACCGTGCCCGCGGGCGCCGTGGTGTCCAGCGACGGGCGTGACGTCGTCTGGGCCGTACGCGGCGGCAAGGCCGAGCGGACCCCGGTCACCCTCGGCGTGCAGGGCGAGGACGTGGTCCAGGTGGTCTCCGGCCTCGCCGCCGGCCAGCGGATCGTGGTGGCCGGGGCCGACCAGGTCAGCGCGGGGCAAGACCTGCCGTGAGCGGCCCCGCCATCGTCGCCACCGGCGTCACCCGCACCTATGAGCTGGACGGTGTCTCCGTACCGGCCCTGCGCGGGGTGTCCCTGACCGTGGCGGACGGCGACTACCTCGCCATCGTCGGCACCTCCGGATCGGGCAAGTCGACGCTCATGCACCTCCTCGGCGGCCTCGACCGGCCCACCGGCGGCACGCTCGTCATCGGTGGCCGCGACGTCACCACACTCTCGCCGCCCGAGATGGCCCGCCTGCGCAACGAGGTCATCGGCTTCGTGTTCCAGTCCTTCCACCTGCTGCCCCGCACGACCGCCCGGGACAACGTCGCGCTGCCGCTGGTCTACCGCGGCGTCGGCCGCCGGGAACGCCGGGCCCGCGCCGCCGAGATGCTGGCCCGGGTCGGCCTGGCGCACCGGATCGACCACCGCCCCAACCAGATGTCCGGCGGCGAGCAGCAGCGGGTCGCCATCGCCCGGGCCCTGGTCACCGCCCCCTCGGTGCTGCTGGCCGACGAGCCGACCGGCAACCTCGACTCCACCACCGGGGAGTCGGTCCTCGCGCTGCTCGAATCGCTCAACGCCGACGGCGTCGCGGTGGTCCTGGTCACCCACGACCGCGAGGTCGCCGCCCGCGCCCACCGGCAGATCGTCATGCGCGACGGCCTCATCGTCGACGGCCCGTCGGCCGTGGGTGGCCGGCCGATCGTCGGCGGCCCGTCGTGAGGCTCGCCGAGGCGTGGCGGGTCGCCCTCGACGCGCTGCGCGCCAACCGGCTGCGCAGCGTTCTCACCATGCTGGGCGTGGTCATCGGCGTCGCCGCGGTGGTCGCGCTGGTGGCCATCGGCACCGGCACCAAGCAGCAGATCGAGCAGCAGGTCGAGGGGCTCGGCTCCAACCTGCTCATCGTCGTACCCGGCCGGCTCGAGGCCGGCTCCGCGCCGTCGGTCTCCACCCTGTCGCTCGACGATCTCGACCCGGTGGGCCGGGTCGTGGGGGACCGGTCCCGGGTGGCGGTCACCATCGCCTCGGGAGAAACGGTACGGGCGGGCAGCCGCTCCACCTTCGCGAGCATGCAGGGCGTCCTCGAGACCACCCCGACCGTCTTCGTCCGCCACCTCGAGCGCGGCACCTACCTGACCCGTTCCGACGTCAACACCGCCCGCCGCGTGGCCGTGCTCGGCGCCGGCGTTGCCACCCAGCTGTTCGGCGACCGGGACCCGGTGGGCCGCCAGATCACCATCGGCGGCGTCCGGTTCCGGGTCATCGGCGTGTTCGAGCGCCTCGGGCAGAGCCTCGGCGTGGACCGTGACGGCGAGGTGCACGTACCCGTCACCGCCGCCCAGCGGCTGCTCGGCACCGACCGCATCGACGGTCTCGCCATCCGGGCACCCGACCGCGAGCGGATCGACGACCTGGGCGCCCGCGTCGTAGCGACGCTGAGCGAGCGGCACCCCGACACCGATTTCAGCGCCGTCACCCAGGAGCAGATCCTCGGCGTGCTCGGCGACATCCTCGGCGTGCTCACCGGCGTCCTGGCCGCTATCGCGGGGATCAGCCTGCTCGTCGGCGGCGTCGGCGTCTCCAACATCATGCTGGTCTCGGTCCGCGAACGGACCCGGGAGATCGGCCTGCGCAAGGCGGTCGGCGCCCGCCCCCGCGACATCGGCCTGCAGTTCCTGCTGGAGGCCGTCCTGATCACCACCATCGGAGGCGTCCTCGGCATGGCGCTCGGCATCGGCGCGGCCCTGCTCGTCGACCGCCTGTCGCCGGTGCCCGCGGCGATCACCTGGTGGTCGCTCGCCCTGGCGTTCGGCGTCTCGGCGGCCGTCGGCATCGTGTTCGGCGTCGTACCCGCCCAGCGCGCCGGGCGGCTCGACCCGGTCGTCGCGCTGCGCACCGAATGACCGCCGTCGGGCGGCGGCAGCGCCGGGCCGTGCCGGCACCGCTGCTCGTGCTGACCGCCATCGCGTCGGTGCAGGTCGGCAGCGCGGTCGCCCGTACCCTCTTCGACGATCTCGGCGCGGCGGGCGTGACCCTGCTCCGGCTGGCCGTCGCCGCGCTGGTCCTGGGCGTGGCGTTCCGGCCGAAGGTCCGGACGTGGAGCGCCGGCGCCTGGCGGGCCGCCGCCCTCCTGGGGCTCGCGATGGCCGGGATGAACCTGCTCTTCTACCTGGCCCTGCGCACGGTGCCGCTCGGCGTCGGCGTCACGGTCGAGTTCCTCGGCCCGCTGCTGCTCACGCTCGCGCAGACCCGGCGCGTGGCCGACCTGCTCTGGGCGCTGCTTGCCGGCGGGGGCGTCGCGCTGCTCGGGCTCGGCGCCGGGGTCGCCGCGCCGCCGCTCGGGCTGCTCCTGGCCTTCGCGGCCGGGCTCTGCTGGGCGGCCTACATCCTGGCCAGTGCCCACCTGGGCACCCTCGTCCCGGGTACGGGCGGACTGGCCGTCGCGCTCGCCGTGGCGGCGCTGATCGTCCTGCCGTTCGGCGCACCGGGCGCCGCCGAGGTCCTGAACCGCCCACATCTGCTGATCGGTGCCGCCACGGTCGCGCTGCTCTCCTCGGTCCTCTCCTACGGGCTGGAGATCAACGCCCTGCGCCGCATGCCGACCCGGGTCTTCGGCATCCTCATGAGCCTCGAACCGGCGGCCGCCGCGCTCGCCGGCCTGGTCGTGCTGCACCAGCATCTGGGCGTCCGCGAGGTCACGGCCCTGATCCTGGTCAGCGTCGCGAGCCTCGGCGCCACTCTGGCGCACCGCGAGGAGGCTTGAACTCTCAAGTACCGGGCGGGGCGGCCGATCTGGGGGCGTGTCGTTCAGGACGGATCGCCCCGGCTACGAGCTGCGCGACCGGCACGGGGCGTCCCGCGCGGTCGCCTACCTGGCCCTCGCCGGAGCCCCGTACCTGTTCATCACCGGCCTCCTGACCCCGGGCGTCTCCCGGTCCGTCATCACCGGCGTGGTCCTGGCCACCATCCTCGTGACCGGCATCGGCGCGGTGAGCTGGCGCCGGCCCCAGGCCATGCCCCGCGCCTTCTGGCTGATCGCGCCGGCCCTGGCCACGCTGCTGATCACCGTGCTCAACCTGGCCACCCGCGACCCCAGCACCGGATCGCAGCTGTTCTACCTCTGGCCGGTCCTGTACGCCGCCAACTTCCTCGGCCGCCGCCTCATCCACCTCAACCTCGTCCTGATCTTCGGCGGCAACGCGGCGACCGTCTTCACGCTCCTCCGACCCGGCGGGGCGGTCGCCGACTGGTTCGCGATGGTCCTCGCCGCCACCATGACAGCGGTCGTGGTGGGCAGCCTCCGCGCCCGTGCCGACAGGCTGCGCACGGTCCTCGAGCAGCAGGCCAACGCCGACGCCCTCACCGGCCTGGCGAACCGGCGGAGCTTCACCGAGGCGCTGCGCCACGAGGTCGCTGCGGCCCGCTCCGCCGGCCGAAGCCTCGCCCTGGTCACCGTCGACCTCGACCATTTCAAGACCATCAACGACACGTACGGGCACCTCGAAGGCGACCGCGCCCTGCAAGCGGTGGCGACGGCCATGCGTACGGTCACCGGCGACAGCGGCATCGCGGCCCGCCTCGGCGGCGACGAGTTCGTCATGCTCCTGCGCATGGGCGGCACGCCGGCCGCCGTGGTCGCGGAGGCGCTGGCCCGCGCCGTCGCGGCGACCACGGACATGCGCGGCGGACCGCTCAGCCTCAGTATCGGCGTGGCCGCGCTGCCCGGCGACGCCGCCACGGCCGAGGACCTGGTCGCGGCCTCCGACGCCGCGCTCTACGACGCCAAGGCCTCCGGCCGGGCCGCATCTCGGTGGCCGCGGACCGCGTACGGCGAAATCAGGAACCTTCTGCCGGATCCCCGCCGCTGACCACCCCGAGAATCTCTCGGCGCAGCCGCGGATAAGGCCCCCACCCGTCCCGCAACACATGGATGTAGACGGCCTCCAGCGCCACGTCGATCCGCTGCACCAACTCCTGATCGTCGGGCGCCCCCAACCGCACGGCCCGCGCGAAATGATCGAGCGCCTCCATGTGCCGCCCCTGGTCGAACGCGCTCCGCCCGGCGTTCTCATGCACGACGCTGCGCAACGCATCCGGAGCATCGGCGCTGGCGGCCTGCTCGAACAACCGGTCCGCCTCCTGATGATCGCCCCGCAGCCGCAGCACGTGCGCCAGCTCGGCCTGAGCGATCACGGTCGCCTGCACATCCCCGGCGGACTCGGCATGAGCCAGCGCGAGCCGGCTGGCGGCAGCGGCCATCCCGAGCTCGCCGAGCAGGCGGTAGACCTCCGCCCGTACGCTCAGCAACCCGGCCCGGACGACGTTGTCCTGCTCGTCGGTGAGGGGCTTGTCGAGCCGCTCGCCGAGCTCGCGGAGGGCCTCGCGATCGTCGACGACCTCCTTCAGCGTGGCCCCGTCGAGCCGCCAGCGGATCGCGGCGAGGTCCTCGGGGGCAAGCGGCTCGTCCTTCCGGTCCTTGGCCGGTGGGGCGGCGGGTTCTGCTTGCCGGGCGGGCTGCGCGGTCGCGTCCTCGGTGGTGGTTGCTCCGGCGAGGCCGGACACGAGGCCCGTGATGTCGAGGTCGATCGACACGCCCGGCGAGCCGGTGTCCGGGCTTGTCGGCGCTGTCTGGGTGGCTTCCGGCTGTGCCGCCGCGGTGCTCTCGGTCGCCGGTTCGCCGGGGATGCGCTCCGGCTCGGTGGCGTGCGTGGTCTTACCTTCGGCCTCGCCCTCGGTGGGCTCGACCTTGGTGGCGTCGGCCTGCGCGGGCTCGGTCTGGGCCGGCTCGGTCTGCGCAGGGCCGGCTGCAGCGGGCGTGGCGGAGGGCTGTCCGTCGGCGTTCGGCGTGGACTTCGGGCCGAACCAGGTCGGGCCGAGGTCGGAGTCCATGTACTTGCGGGGACCGTCCGGGCCGAAGGTGAGCAGCCGCCCGATGGGCTGGGCGTTCGCCGCGGGGTTCGGGCCGGGGCGGTGCACGGGCGGCTCGGCGGAGACGGGGTGGGCCGGGGTGTTGTCCTGCAGGGCCTTCGTGGCTTCCACCTGGCGGGCCGCTTCCACCTGGCGGTCGGCCTCCGCCCGGCGGGTGGCTTCGGCGAGGCGCAGGGCCTCTTCGACGCGGCGGGCCGCGGTGGCGTCCCTTTCCCGCTCGGCCTGACGGTCCGCCTCGGCCTGGCGGGTGGCTTCCGCCTCGCGGGCCGACCGGGTCTGGCGGGCCACCTCGGCGAGGTGGGCCGCCTGGGCCTCCGCCTCTCGCGCGGCCTGGGCGCGGCGTGCTGCTTCGGCCTGCCGGGCCGCTTCTGCCTGGCGGTCGGCCTCGGCCTGGCGCGCTGCTTCCGCCTGACGGTCGGCCTCGGCCTGGCGGACCGCTGCGGCCTGGCGTGCTGCCTCTGCTTGCCGTGCTGCCTCTGCTTGCCGTGCCGCCTCCACCTGGCGCGCTGCTTCCGCTTGGCGTGCCGCTTCCGCCTGGCGCAGCGCTTCTGCTTGGGCTTGGCGTGCCGCTTCGGCTTGGCGTGCCGCTTCCGCCTGGCGCAGCGCTTCCGCTTGGCGTGCCGCTTCCGCCTGGCGCAGCGCTTCTGCCTGGGCTTGGCGTGCTGCTTCGGCCTGGCGGGCTGCTTCCGCGCGACGCATCGCCTCGGCTCGGGCCTGGCGTGCTGCCTCCGCTTGGCGTGCTGGATCGCCGGCCGACTGTCCCGCGAGACCCGGCGTGACGGTCGGCAGCTCGTTCGTCGCCGCGCCCAGCAGGCGCGGGTCGGCGGTCGCCCGCCCCGAAGCGGAAGCATCCGGAAGAGGTCCACCCGGCCGCCCTTGGCCGGGCATGGCGCTGACCGGCCGGTCCTGGCCGGGGGCGGCGCTGACCGGGCGGTCGTGGCCGGGCATCCCGCTGACCGGGCGGTCGTGGCCGGGGGCGGCGCTGACCGGTGCGATGCGCGACGGCGGGCGCTCGGACGGAGGTACCGGGGTGGGCTCGCCCGTCGACAGAATCATCGCGGTGCGCGGGCCGCCCACGATCGGCCGTTCCGCCGTCGTCGCGTCCTCCGCCTGCCGCTCGAGTCCCGGTGCCTCGGCGGCCGGGCCGCCGGCCTGCTGATCCGCCCACGGACTGAAAGCGGCGGGCGCCCGCGGCGCCTCGAACGGTGGCCGTTCGCCCCCGGGAGGTCGCGGCGGTGCGGCGGCGGCCGGCCGGCGTACGGGCGGGGGTGCCCCCGGGGAGACGGGCGGCGGTGCGGGCATCCGCTGGGGAGCCGGTTCGAAAGCGGCAGGACCGGCAGCTTGACCGGGAGCCGGGTTCCCCTGGTCCGGCATCGGAGGGACGGCCCGGCCGGGCGCGGGAGGCGCAACCGCAGCACCGGCAGCATCGAAGCCCGCCGCCGGCGCATCCTGCGGCGGGAGCGCTGCCGGCGGGACCGGCCCCGGCGCCGACGGGAGAGCCGCAGGTGCGAAACCACCTTGACCAGGCATGACGGCCGGCGCGGCGTACCCATTGCCATCGATGACGTCCGGCGGCCTGACCCCGGCGGGCGGAACCCCGGGCGGTGCGGCGTAGGCGGCAGGAACGACGGTGGCACGCCCCTGCCCCGCCGGGCTGACGGGCACGTCGGCGCGATGGCTGCCGGGCTGGTAGGCCGCCGGGCTGACCGGCGTACCCGACGGTGCGGTGGCCGGCAGCGTCGGGGCCGGCGAGACCACGCGGGGCGGCGTGACCTGCGGCGGAGCCGCGATGACCCGGGGCTGAGCCGGCGGGTCGGCCTTCTTGATGACCTTCGGAGCCGCCGGCGGGGTCGCCTTGCTGATTATCTTCGGCGGGGCCGGGGGAGTGGCGCGGCTGATGATCCGGGGGCCGTCGGCCTCCTGCTCCCCGTCGGCCGGCTGCGCTGCGGCAGGGACGTCCTGCTGCGGGCGGTACGGGTCCTGCGGGTCGGGCAGGTCGGACCAGATCTCGGTACGCGGACGCTCCGCCGTACCCCGGGCGGCCGCGTCCTCGTCGCGCACGAACGCGGCCGGGTCGGCGGGCCTGACCGATGCCCGTCCCAGGGCGGCCTGATCTGCGGCGGAGTGGTCGAGGAAGGCGGCGGGCTCGTTGGCGTTCCGCTGGAGGGCCGCGGGGTTCTGGGGACGGGAGCGCCCGAACCGGCGCCGTCCGGCACCACGCCGCTCGACGTCGTCCGGCCGTTCGGTCTCACCGAGGCGTGCCGCCTCGTCACGCCGCTCGACGTTGTCCGGCCATTCGGTCTCGGCGAACCGGGCCGCCGCGCCGCGGCCCGGCAGCTGGCCGTCGCTCGGGATGCCGTCGCGGCGCCGCCCGTCGCGTGGGGGCTGGTAGGGGTCCTGGTCGTCCTCGGGCGGGGTGACCCGGGCGCGTCCGCTGACGGGGGCCTCGGTGGTCTTGCGGCGGCCGCGGCGGGGGCGGACCGGTTCTTCCTCCTGGTCCGTGTCCCAGAACGAGGACGTCTCGATGCGGCGGGCGCGCTGGGCCGCCACGTAGCGGCGCTGCGCCTCCCAGTCGGAGGCGTCGAAGTCGCGGTCGTCGTACTCGAGTTCGTCGAAGTCCAGGCTGCGCATCTGCCAGCCTTCGACGCCGGGGGAGACCGGCGCGAGGTCGAGGTCGGCCGCCTCGAAGTCCGGGTCGTCGAGCCAGCTGGGCCGCTCGCCGTCGAACGCCTGCTTGATCTGTTCGTCGCGCTTCGGGGGCCGCTGGTTGCCGGCCTGGCGGCGCTGCCTGCGTTCGGCCAGTTCGTCGACGGCCGGTTCCGGTGAGCGGGGTGCGCCTCTTTCCGGCGTACGAGAAATGCGCGGCGAATCGTCGAAGTCGTCTTCTTCGATGTATTGCGCCCGCGGTGGTTTACGGGGTTCCGGTGGCCGGCGGGTGTCCGGGCCCCAGCGCGAGAGAACGGCTGCCTCCGCGTACGGGTCGCGCGCTGTGGCCGTGGCGTCCGCGTACGGGGCGGGCCGCTCGTCGTCGTACTCGGCGTCCCAGTACTCGTCGTCCTCGTAGCTCATCGGGTCACCCCGGCCCCCGGCCGTCGTGCGGGGTGCGCCGAGCCGGCCCGATGCCGCATGCGTCCCCCTGCCCCTCGCCGCCACGTACGCCCTGCCGCGCGCCCCGTCACCACCTTCCGCGCGGTCGAGTTGGAAGGTTAACCACGGATTTGCGCGCCGCGCTACCGCCCGCGGAGGCGCGTCACCCGACCCATGGACGCCCCTTGCGCCCACGGGCCGTCCGGCGCCGCGGCCCGCCGGGTTCCAACCCTCGACGGACAGTACGGGCTCGAGCGCCCAGCGGTTCACTTCACGCGGGGCGTCGTACCCAAGGTCCGTCAATTTTGACGGAGAGTGACGGACACTGCCCGGCGCTCCCTGAGCGGGTTAATGTTTCCGGCGAGTAGGAAACGGTGGGAATTTAAGCCATTCTTAATGGCCTTCTCAGCAGCTGGAGAAAATCGCCCTTCACCGGTACGGCTACCTTCCGTGACCCCGCGCGGGACAGGGGCGGATCATGACCGTCCGGGTGGCACCGTGGAGGAAAAGGCGAGCCCTCGAAGAAGTGACGGATACACGACAGGGTCACCGGTCAGAGCCGGCCGTTCCGAGTGAAATGCCGGATCGCCGCCGGCAGCACCAGTCCCGCCTCGGCCAGCCCGTGCAGCAGCGCGACCAACTCCGCACGCGTCAGATCGCCCGGCTTGGCCGGGGTCCGGTGCGGCACGTCGAGGGCCCGAGCGGCTTCCACGGCCCGCACCCCGATCGCCGCTTCCACGGCCCACACCCGGTGCGCGAGCATCGCCGCGTGCGCCGTGCGCGTCAGCTCGTCGTGCAGGCGCAGCAGGCGGCGCAGGTCGGCGGCGAGCTGTTCGATCGGCGGTCCCAGCGGCCGCGGCTCGCGGTCGGCGCGGTCGGGCCACGCCCTGGCGATCCGCGCCCACACCCGGGGCGCACAGATGACGGCCGTGCCCACCAGGGTCGGCGTCAGGGTGACGATGACGAGTTTTCCCACGTCGAGCAGGCTCATGACGCTCCTCGGGCCCGCGTGACAACGATGCATCTCCGACGATCCGCCGCGCCGCGAGGACCGTCAAGCCGGCTTTGTGCGATACCAGGCGCCGGACCCGGGAACGGGCGCTCAGCGCACGCGCCCCCGCGGCACCAGCCGGCTGATCGGCATCGGCGGCGCCGGGATCGACGGCCCGTCGTATCCGCGCACCTCCCCGAACCGTCCGCCGGCCGCCCACCCCTGCCGGGCCGCCACGATCTCCTCGTGATCGCGGCCGACGAAGTTCCACCACATGACGATCCGCTCCTCGAACGGCTCCCCGCCCAGCAGCATGAGCCGGCTCGGGGGCCCTGCCGTCAGCGACAGCGACGACCGCCCGTCACCCAGATACAGCAGCGGCCCTGGTGCGACCGGCACGTCCGCCACGGTCGCCGCGCCGTTCAGCAGAAGGACCGCGTACTCGAATTCCGGCCGTAGCGGCAGGCGTGCGACCGAGCCCGCGGCCACGGTGATCTCCGCGCCGACCATCGGCGTGTAGCACCGCGCCGGGGACGCCGCTCCGGCCAGCTCGCCCATGAGGACCGTCGCGGTCAGGCCTCCGTCGGTCAGGACCGGCAGGTCCGCGTGGTGGGTGAAGGCCGGCGCCACGTCCCGGTCGCTGCCGGGCAGGGCCACCCACAGCTGTACGCCGTGAAGCACCGCACTGTGCACCGCAGGCGTCTCCTCGGAATGGGAGATCCCCCGCCCAGCCGTCATCAGGTTGAGCTGTCCGGGCCGGATCTCCTGCCGGCTGCCCAGGCTGTCGCGGTGCAGGATCTCGCCCCGGACGAGCCAGCTGACGGTCTGCAGTCCGGTGTGCGGATGGGGCCCGACCCGCATGCCCGCCGACCGGGTCACGTCGTGCGGCCCGTACGCGTCGAGGAAGCACCACGCGCCCACCATCCGCCGCTGCTTGCTCGGCAGGGTACGCACGACCTCCATGCCCCGGAGCCCGCCGAGCGCGACCGGCGCGCCCTCCAGCAGCTCCACCTCTGCGCTCACCCCCCTGACGCTACTCGCGCCCGGAGCGGGAAGGCCGGAGCAGCAGCGCCGCACCCAGCACCATCAGCCCCAGCGCGACCGGCGCCGTCACGGGAACGCCGACCATCAGCGCCGTACGCCCCTCCAGCAGGCCGCCGAATCCCACGGCGGAGACGCCGAGCACCCCCACCGTGCACGCCATCGTCCCGGCCACTGCGGGCGTCACCCGGGCACCGGGCACCACCGTCGCCGGACGCGGCGAGTCGAAGCGCCGGAACGCCGCCACGAACGCCGCCGTGACGGCCGCGGCGGCCGCCAGCCAGAGTGGCCGGGTCAGCCACCACGACGTCGTGCCGGCCGCCCCGCCGATGCCCGGACGGAACGTCGCCAGCAGCACGAACGCGGCGCTCAGGTGCCACAGGAACGCGGTCATCGCCAGGCCGTTCGCCGCGACGACGGCCCGCCAGACCCGGGCCCGGGCGAGCCACCGGGTGGCCGGGCCGCGCAGCAGCATCGCTAGTCCGACCAGCCACAGGGCGTGGGCTGCCAGCGCCACGGTCGGCGGGGACATGTTGGAGACCTGCTGACCCGGCACGCCGACCATCGACACCGGGTACGGCCCCACGGTCGTCAGGAGCAGCAGCCCGGTCAGGCCGCCCGCCGCCAGCCGGGCGCCGTACCGCTGGAGGGTGCCGTCCGCGTACAGGTAGCCCAGCTGGTGCACCGCGCCCCACACCAGCAGGAGGTTGAGGACGGCCGGGCCGGCGTACCCGTGGAAGCGCAGTCCGTCCACGACGGCGGCCGCGGCGAGCAGCGCGACCGGGACCCACCCGCCGAATCTGCGGTGCAGCCGCAGCATGACCGGAGCGAGGGCGATCAGCGCCAGGTAGACGCCGAGGAACCACAGTGGCTGGACGACCGTCCGCAGCGCCACCCGCACGATCCCGTGGTCCTGCCCGGCCATCGCGGCGGCGAGCGCGACCGCGAGCCACACGCCGAGGAACACCGAGGCCGGGCGCAGCAGACGCAGGACCCGCGACCGGGCGAAGTCGGCGTAGCCACCGCCACGCCGTTCGAGCGATGCCAGCGCGGTGGCGTGCGCGAAGCCGCCGACCAGGAAGAACAGCGGCATGACCTGCAGGAGCCAGGTCAGCGGCTGCAGCACGGGCACGACGGCCAGGACGTTGGTGATCCGGTCACCGCGGTCCTCGGGTACGGCCATGAGCCAGTGCCCGGCGATCACGACGCCGAGTGAGATCACCCGCAGCAGGTCGACGTATCGGTCCCTGCCTGCCGGGGTGCGGGCGGCGAGCCGGGCGGCGGAGAGCGTTGCGGACGTCATGCGGAAGACCCTGCCGCCCGGGGCTGCCTGCGCGGATGAGCCCCCGTACCCATCCGGGACCGGGTACGGCCTCATTCGAGCGATGCCGTCACCGACGGTGCGCAGTAGGGTGACACCTCGCGGACAAGGGAGTCGATGTGCTGGTGCGCCGTGCCGTCACCGTCCTGACCGTCGCCGTCCTCGCGGGCTGCGGCACCGACAGCCGGACTCCGGAGAAGGTGCGGCCGTCGCCGTCCGGCTCGGCGGCCCCCGCGTCCGCGCCGGCCTCCCCGCCCGCTCCCGAGACGCCTCAGGAGCTGCCGCTGGGCGGCACGAAGATCTTCCCGGCGTACCGGGTCGTCGCCTACTACGGCACGGCCGGGAACGCCGCCCTCGGCGTGCTGGGCGAGGGGAGCGCCGACAAGATGCTGCCGAAGCTGCGCGCGGCCGCGAAACCGTTCGCCGGCGGCCGCAAGGTCCAGCCGGCCTACGAGCTGATCGCCAGCGTGGCTCAGGCGGGTCCCGGCAAGGACGGCGACTACAGCCGGATGATCCCGATGGCGAGCATCCAGCGGTACGTCGACCAGGCGAAGCGCCACAAGGTGCTGGTCATCCTGGATCTGCAGCCGGGCCGGGGCGACTTCCTGCCCCAGGCGCGGCAGCTCGAGCGGTTCCTCGTGCAGCCGCACGTCGGCCTCGCTCTCGACCCGGAGTGGCGGATGCCGCCGGGCAAGGTTCCCGGCCGGACCATCGGGCGGGTCGGCTCCGGCGAGGTCAACCGCGTGTCCGACTACGTGGCCGGGCTGGTGGAGCGGCACCACCTGCCGGAGAAGCTGTTCGTGCTGCACCAGTTCCGCGCGTCCATGCTGCCGGACATCGGCAAGATCCAGAAGCGGCCGGGCCTGGCGATGGTCCAGCACGTCGACGGCTTCGGCACCCGGTCGGAGAAGAACGCGACCTGGGACCGGCTGCGCCGCCCGAAGCAGTTCCACCTCGGTTACAAGCTCTTCTACGACGAGGACGTCAAACGGTACGGGGCGGCCGACCTGCTGAAGTTCGTCGACGTCCCGGAGCTGGTCAGCTTCCAGTGAGCGCCGCGGACCCGAGCATCCGCGTGATCGTCACCTCGAGCACCACCCGCAGGGGATTGGGCCGGGGCTGCCGGTAGCGCTCGGCGTACCGGCGTACGGCCTCGGCGACGGACTCGGGGTCGTCGCGGACCACGGCCATGCCCTCGACGGTGCACCATCGGGCACCGTCCACCTGGCACACCGCCACCCGCTGCGCCCCGGCCAGCACGTGGCGGACCTTCGCCGAGGTCCGCGACGCGGTGACCCGCAGCAGGCGCGCGTCCGCGTCGAGCGTCGCGCCGACCGGCACCACGTGCGGGGAGCCGTCGGCCCGCAGCGTGGTCAGGGTGCAGAGGTGCCGTTCCCGCCAGAACTCGTGGACCGCGGGGGAGTCCAGCCTCACCACCCCGCTCACGGCTTCTCCGCGGGCAGGACGCCCGCCCGTACGGCCGCGACGAGGCGGTCGTGGTCCTGCTCGACCTGGTCGGCGTACGCCCGGGCGAACTTGCACAGCATCTCGTCGAGTTTGTCGCTGCTCCCGATGTACCCGGCGATCATCGACGCCCCGCTGGTGCGGGCGTGGCTCTTCGCCAGCAGGAAGCCGCAGATCCCGGCGTAGTCGGCGAGCGCCGCCGCATTGATGTCCTCGACCACGATCGCGCCCTTCATGTCGCGGAACTGCCGGACGTAGTACTGCACGTCGCCGACCGTCGCCCAGCCCAGCAGCGGGTCGCTGACCGTCTGGAGCGCCTGCTGGTACTCCACCACCCGCTGACCCTGGTGCCGGTGCCAGGCCCGGGCTCCGTGCTGGTGCTTCGCCACCACCGACCGCCGGGCCTGCTTGAGCTGCAGGAACACCACGTCGTCAGGGCTGCTGCCCTCGCACAGCGCCACGTACGCCCGCAGCCCCACCGACCCGACCCCCACGACCTTGTGCGCGATGTCGACGATCCGGTAGCCGGCGAGGATCCGCGCCCAGTGCGGCGGCAGCGTGTTGAGGTAGCCGTCCAGGGCCGCCGACAGGTACTCGAAGTCGGCGTCGCTGGGCCGGGTGATCAGCGGCGGCTCCTGCACCAGTTTGACGGTGCCGTCCCGCTGCTCGGTGAAGCGCGGCAGGGCACGGTCGCTGGTCCGGCGGCGGGCGCGGCGCGCGGCGCGCTCGATCTCCTCCTTGAAACTCGCCTTGCTGGCCGCCTTCCGCAGGTCGTCGACGTCGACGGTGTCGAACGACCGGGCCAGCAGCGGCTGCTCGGCGAGGTGCGCGATCTGTTCCCGGTACTCCTCGACGCAGTGCCGTACGGCGTCGCCGCAGTCGTGCTCGCGGAAGCCGTTCTGCCGCCCCGCCACGTACACGCTGGTGACCAGGCGGCGCAGGTCCCACTCCCAGGCGCCGGGGTGCGCCTCGTCGAAGTCGTTGAGGTCGAAGACCAGTTCGCGCTCCGGCGAGGCGTAGAAGCCGAAGTTGCCGAGGTGGGCGTCGCCGCAGATCACCGGCGTGATGCCGGTGTGCGGGAGCCGGGCGAAGTCGTCGGCCATGATGTTCGCCGAGCCGCGCAGGAATGCGTACGGCGAGGCCAGCATCCGGCCCACCCGCACGGGGATCAGCCAGTCGAGGCGTCCCTGGTGGGCGTCGACGAGCTGGTCGATCGGGTCGGCTCGGTCGGGCGCAGGGGCCCAGGCGGCGAGGTCGGAGCGGGGCGAGCGGTCCCGGAGGGACCGGCCCAGCTCGTACCGTTCGGCACGGGGCCGGGCGGGCCGGCGCAGCGAGGTGAACCCGTCGTCGGAGGCGCCGTCGATCACGACGTGGCCGCCGGGCGGCGGGTGTGCGGGTCTTGCGTCCATCACCGCTGAGCCTACGCAGGTCAGCGCCGTGCGGTGCGCCGGCCGCCCGGATGGATGACGGCCTCCGCCGGGTGAGCCGGGGACGCGGCCGATTGACCTGGATCTTGTGATCGCTAACAATGGCGGGTGATGGACGTCAGGCCGACGCGCAGCCCCGCCATGACCGACGTGGCGAGGCTGGCCGGTGTCTCGCATCAGACGGTGTCCCGGGTGCTGAACGATCACCCGAACGTCCGCGAGCAGACCCGGCTGCGGGTGCGAGCGGCCATCGCCGAGCTGGGTTACCGCCCCAACCGGGCGGCCCGCGCGCTCGTCACCGGCCGGTCCCAGCTCATCGGCGTGGTCGCGCAGAACAGCACGCTGTACGGCCCCGCGTCGCTGCTGGCCGCCTTCGAGCAGGCCGCGGCCGAGGCCGGGTTCGCGGTGAGCGTGGGCAGCGTCGGCCGCCTCGACCGCGAGTCGATCGCCGGGGCGGTGGAGCGCCACCTCGACCAGCGCGTGGCCGGGCTGGTGGTGATCGCGCCGGTGGCCTCCGCCGACGACGCGCTCGAGGACATGCCGGCCGGCGTACCGCTCGTCACGGTCGACGGCGATCCGGCCCGGCCGCACGCGTTGGTCACGGTCGACCAGGCGGCCGGGGCGGCGCTGGCCACGAATCGCCTGCTCGGAGCGGGTCACCCTACGGTCTGGCACGTCTCCGGCCCACCGGACTGGTACGACGCCGCGGGCCGCATCGCGGGCTGGCGGGCCGCGCTGGAGGCGGCCGGCGCCGAGGTGCCGCCCCTCGTGCCGGGCGACTGGTCGGCCGCCTCCGGCTACGACGCCGGACGGATGCTGGCCCGCATGCCCGAGGTCACCGCGGTGTTCGCCGCGAACGATCACCAGGCGCTGGGTCTGCTCCGGGCGTTCAGCGAACGCGGCCGCCGCGTGCCGCAGGACATCAGCGTCGTCGGCTTCGACGACGTCCCTGAGGCCGCCTTCTACATCCCCCCGCTGACCACGATCCGTCCCGCGTTCGGGGCCGTCGCCCATGCCGGGCTGGACCTGCTGCTCGCCCAGATCGCCGGGGAGACCGTCGGCCCCGAGCGGGTCGTCATCGCCCCCGCCCTGGTGGACCGGGCCAGCGTCGCTCCCGCCTGACGGCACATTTCGGACTGTTTGCCGTGACCCGTTGACACCCGGAAATGTTAGCGTTCACACTCGATCCCACGCCGCCCTGATTCCCCCCCGCCGCGGAGGTTCCTCGACATGTCCTACGTGATCGGCGTCGACTACGGCACGCTCTCCGGACGGGCCGTCGTCGTCCGCGTCGCCGACGGCGCCGAGCTCGGTTCCGCCGTCCACGAGTACCCGCACGCCGTGCTCACCGGCGCGCTGCCCGGCGGCACCGCGCTCGCCCACGACTGGGCCCTGCAGGTGCCCGCCGACTACGTCGAGGTGCTCACCACCGCCGTGCCCGCCGCGATCGCCGCCGCCGGGATCGATCCGGCGCAGGTCATCGGCATCGGGACCGACTTCACCGCCTGCACGATGGTGCCGACCACGGCGGACGGCACGCCGCTGAACGAGATGCCGCGGTTCGCCGACCGGCCGCACGCGTACGTGAAGCTCTGGAAGCACCACGCCGCCCAGCAGCAGGCCGACCGGATCAACCAGCTCGCCGCCAAGCGGGGCGAGCCGTGGCTGGCCCGCTACGGCGGGCTGATCTCCTCCGAGTGGGAGTTCGCCAAGGCCCTGCAGGTCCTCGAGGAGGACCCCGAGGTGTACGCCGCCATGGACCGCTGGGTCGAGGCCGCCGACTGGATCGTGTGGCAGCTCACCGGCTCCTACGTGCGCAACGCCTGCACCGCCGGTTACAAGGGCATCCGGCAGGACGGTCACTACCCGTCGCCGGAGTTCCTGGGCGAGCTGAACCCCGCGTTCGCCACCTTCGTCGCCGCCAAGCTGGACCAGCCGATCGGCCTGCTCGGGGAGGCGGCCGGCACGCTCAGCGCGCAGGCGGCCGAGTGGACCGGGCTGCCGGAGGGCATCGCCGTCGCCGTCGGCAACGTCGACGCGCACGTCACCTCGGCCGCCGCGCAGGCCCTCGAGCCGGGGCAGATGGTGGCCATCATGGGCACCTCGACCTGCCACGTCATGAACGGTGAGGAGGCCGCCCTCGTGCCCGGCATGTGCGGCGTGGTGGACGGCGGGATCGTCGCCGGGCTGTGGGGATACGAGGCGGGGCAGAGCGGCGTGGGCGACATCTTCGCCCACTACGTGCCGCCGACGTACACGCACGAGCGGCTGACCGAGCTCGCGGCGGCGCAGCGGCCGGGCGAGCACGGCCTGCTGGTGCTCGACTGGCACAACGGCAACCGGTCGGTGCTCGTCGATCACGAACTGTCCGGCCTGGTGGTGGGGGAGACGCTGGCGACCCGCCCCGAGGACGTCTACCGCGCGGTCATCGAGGCCACCGCGTTCGGCACCCGGACCATCGTGGACGCGTTCGACCGGGCCGGGGTTCCCGTCCGTGAGTTCGTGGTCGCCGGCGGCCTGATGAAGAACGCCCTGGTGATGCAGATCTACGCGGACGTGCTGCGGCGTCCCCTGTCGGTGATCGGCTCCGACCAGGGGCCGGCGCTGGGCTCGGCGATCCACGCGGCCGCTGCGGCGGGGGCGTACCCGGACGTGCGGGCCGCCGCCGCGGCGATGGGCCGCAAGCAGGAGGCGGTGTGGCGCCCGGACCCGGCCGCGAGCGCCGTCTACGACGAGCTGTTCGAGGAGTACACCCGCCTGCACGACTATTTCGGCCGCGGCGAGAACAAGGTCATGCGCAAGCTGCGGGCCATCCGGCGCCGGGCGGTGGCCTCGTGATCGTCACCAGCCGGATCAAGGAGATCCGCCGGCAGGTCGCGCGGCTGCACGCCGAGCTGCCCCGCAACGAGCTCGTGGTGTGGACGGCGGGGAACGTGTCGGCCCGGGTGCCCGGCGAGGACCTGCTGGTCATCAAGCCGTCCGGGGTCCGCTACGACGAGATCACCCCGGAGAACATGGTGGTCACCGACTTCGACGGCACGCTGGTCGAGGGGGACCTCAGCCCGTCCAGCGACACCGCGGCCCACGCGTACGTCTACCGGCACATGCCCACGGTCGGCGGCGTTGTGCACACGCACTCGACGTACGCGACGGCCTGGTCCGCCCGCGGCGAGGCGATCCCGTGCGTGCTGACGATGATCGCCGACGAGTTCGGCGGCGAGATCCCGGTCGGGCCGTTCGCGCTGATCGGCGACGACTCGATCGGCCGCGGCATCGTCGAGACGCTCCGCGGACACCGGTCGCCGGCCGTGCTCATGCGCAACCACGGCGTCTTCACCATCGGCCGCGACGCCGGCGCCGCCGTCAAGGCCGCCGTCATGTGCGAGGACGTGGCCCGCACGGTGCACATCTCCCGGCAGATCGGCGAGCCGCTGCCGATCGGCCAGGCCGACATCGATTCCCTCTACGCCCGCTACCAGAACGTCTACGGACAGGAGCCCGTCACGTGAAGCCGCAGATCTGGTTCCTCACCGGAAGCCAGCACCTGTACGGGCCGGAGACCCTCGAGCAGGTCGCCGCGCAGTCGCAGCAGATCCAGGACCTGCTCGCCGCGGGCGGGCTGAGCGTCCAGATCGTCGGCAAGCCGGTGCTCACCGACAGCGCCGCCATCCGTACGGTCATGCTCGAGGCCAACGCCGACCCGGCCTGCCTGGGCGTGATCGCCTGGATGCACACGTTCTCGCCGGCCAAGATGTGGATCACCGGCCTGGACGCGCTGCGCAAGCCGATGCTGCACCTGCACACGCAGCTGAACCGGGCGCTGCCGTGGGAGTCCATCGACATGGACTTCATGAACCTCAACCAGGCCGCGCACGGCGACCGGGAGTTCGGGTACATCCAGACCCGGCTGGGCGTGGCTCGCAAGACCATCGCCGGGCACGCCGCCGACCCGTCGGTCATCGCGCGCATCGACGGCTGGGCGCGGGCCGCAGCCGGGGTCACGCACCTGCGCAGCCTGCGGCTGGCGCGCTTCGGCGACAACATGCGCGACGTCGCGGTCACCGAGGGCGACAAGGTCGAGGCCGAGCTGCGGTTCGGCGTCTCGGTCAACACGTACGGGGTGAACGACCTGGTCGCGGTGGTGGACGCGGTCGAGGACAAGGCGGTGGACGAGCTGGTCGCCGAGTACGCGGAGGCGTACTCGCTCGCGCCGGAGCTGGCGCGCGGCGGTGACCGGCACGAGTCGCTGCGCTACGCCGCCCGCATCGAGGCCGGCCTGCGGCAGTTCCTCGGCGACGGCGGGTTCGGCGCCTTCACCACGAACTTCGAGGACCTGGGCGGCCTGCGCCAGCTTCCCGGGCTGGCGGTGCAGCGGCTGATGGCCGACGGCTACGGCTTCGGCGGCGAGGGGGACTGGAAGACCTCCGCGCTGCTCGCGGCCGTGAAGGCCATGGGTACGGGCACCGGTCGCGGCACCTCGTTCATGGAGGACTACACGTACCACTTCGGGCCTGGCGAGCCGAAGATCCTCGGAGCGCACATGCTCGAGGTCTGTCCCTCCATCGCCGCCGGCCGGCCGTCGTGCGAGATCCATCCGCTGGGCATCGGCAACCGCGAGGATCCCGTACGCCTCGTCTTCGACGCCGCGCCGGGCCCCGGCGTGGTGATCGGCATGGCCGACCTGGGTGACCGCTTCCGGCTCGTCGCGAACGCGATCGAGGTGACGCCGCCGGACGAGCCGCTGCCGAAGCTGCCGGTCGCGCGGGCGGTGTGGAAGCCGGAGCCGTCGCTGTCGACGTCGGCCGAGTCGTGGCTGACCGCGGGCGGTCCGCACCACACCGTGCTGACCCAGGCCGTGGGCGTCGAGGCGCTGCGCGATCTCGCGCACATGCTGCACACGGAGCTGCTCGTGATCGACCAGCACACGACCGCGCACGACTTCGCCGACCGCGTGCGCTGGAACCAGGCCTACTACCGGCAATTCCCGAGGTGAGGCCCAAGGTAACGCCCCGGTAACGAACATGTCCGGACCTGTTCACTTCTGATCGTACGTGCGAGAAAGTCGTCCCACTCGTTCGACCATCGCCGCCACCCCCAAGGAGAAACCATGAAGTTCACCCGGCTTGCGTCCGTGGCCACGGCCATGACGCTCGCGGCGGCGATGGCCGCCTGCGGTTCCAGCGAGAAGACGGTCGACCAGAAGGGCGCCGGCGCCGACAGCAAGGGCGCGCTCGTCGGCGTCACCATGCCGACCCGGTCCTCCGAGCGCTGGATCAGCGACGGCGACAACGTCAAGAAGCAGCTCGAGGCGCTCGGCTACAAGGTCGACCTGCAGTACGCCGAGGACAACATCCCCACCCAGACGCAGCAGCTGGACAACCAGATCACCAAGGGCGCCAAGCTGCTGATCATCGCCTCGATCGACGGCACCGCGATCACCACCCAGCTCGAGAACGCGAAGGCCGCCAACATCCCGGTCATCGCGTACGACCGGCTGATCCGCAACAGTCCCAACGTCGACTACTACGCCACCTTCGACAACTTCAAGGTCGGCGTGCAGCAGGCGACGTCGCTGCTGACCGGGCTCAAGGTGCTCAACGCCGACGGCTCGAAGGGCTCCGCGAAGGGCCCGCTGAACATCGAGCTGTTCGCCGGTTCGCCGGACGACAACAACGCCACGTTCTTCTTCAACGGCGCGATGAGCGTGCTCAAGCCGTACCTGGACAACAAGACCCTGGTCGTCAAGAGCGGCCAGACCGACTTCAAGACGGTCGCGACGCTGCGCTGGCAGCCCTCGGTCGCCCAGGACCGGATGGAGAACCTGCTGACCTCCACCTACCGCAGCGGCGCGAAGGTGGACGGCGTGCTGTCGCCGTACGACGGCCTCTCGATCGGCATCCTGTCGGCGCTCAAGAGCAACGGTTACGGGACCGCCGGGCAGCCGTACCCGATCGTCACCGGCCAGGACGCCGAGCAGGCGTCGGTGAAGTCGATCATCGCGGGTGAGCAGTACAGCACGATCTACAAGGACACCCGGGCGCTGGCCAAGACCACCGTCGAGATGGCCGACGCGGTGCTGAAGGGCCAGACCCCGAAGACGAACAACACCAAGGACTACGACAACGGCAACAAGGTCGTCCCGTCGATGCTGCTCGACTCGGTGATCGTCGACAAGAGCAACTACAAGAAGGTGCTCGTCGACTCCGGTTACTACACCGAGGCCGACCTGAAGTGACCGGCCCCGACACCATCCTTCACATGCAGGGCATCACCAAGACGTTCCCCGGCGTCAAGGCCCTGCAGGACGTCACGCTGGACGTGCGCCAGGGAGAGATCCACGCGATCTGCGGGGAGAACGGCGCCGGCAAGTCCACGCTGATGAAGGTGCTGTCGGGCGTGTACCCGCACGGCTCGTACGACGGAGAGATCATCTTCGCCGGCGAGCCGTGCCGGTTCTCCGGCATCCGCGACAGCGAGAGCCGCGGCATCGTCATCATCCACCAGGAGCTGGCGCTCGCCCCGAACCTGTCGATCGCCGAGAACATCTTCCTCGGCAACGAGCAGGCCAGCCGGGGCTTCATCGACTGGAACCGGACCAACGCCGCGGCCGCGGAGCTGCTGCGCCGGGTCGGCCTGCGGGAGAACCCCACCACCCAGGTGCTCGACCTCGGCGTCGGCAAACAGCAGCTGGTCGAGATCGCCAAGGCGATCTCCAAGCGGGTGCGGCTGCTCATCCTCGACGAGCCCACCGCCGCGCTCAACGACGAGGACTCCGAGCATCTGCTCGACCTGCTGCGCGGTCTGCGGGACGAGGGCATCACCTGCGTGATCATCTCGCACAAGCTCAACGAGGTGATGGCCATCGCCGACCGGATCACGATCCTGCGCGACGGCCGCACCATCAGAACGATGAGCGTCGTCGAGGACGAGGTGACCGAGGACAAGATCATCTCCGGCATGGTGGGGCGCGACCTCGACCACCGGTTCCCGCCGCACGAGTCGCACGTCGGCGAGGAGGTGCTGCGCATCGAGGACTGGACGGTGCACAGCCCCACCCAGCACGGCCGGGTGGTCGTGGCGGGCGCGAACCTGTCGGTGCGCCGCGGCGAGATCGTCGGCCTCGCCGGGCTGATGGGCGCCGGCCGCACCGAGCTCGCGATGAGCGTGTTCGGCCGGTCCTACGGGACGAACATCTCCGGCCGGCTGTTCAAGGACGGCAAGGAGATCCACCTGCGCTCGGTGCGCGACGCCATCCGGCACGGGATCGCGTACGCCACCGAGGACCGTAAGCGCTACGGCCTGAACCTGATCGAGGACATCAAGCGCAACGTGTCGGCGGCGGCGCTGCGCAAGCTGGCCAAGGGCGGCTGGGTCGACGACAACGAGGAGTTCAAGGTCGCCGACGAGTACCGGCAGTCGCTGAACATCAAGGCGCCCAGCGTCTCGAGCATCACCGGCAAGCTCTCCGGCGGCAACCAGCAGAAGGTCGTCCTGTCGAAGTGGATCTTCACCGATCCGGACGTGCTGATCCTGGACGAGCCCACCCGCGGCATCGACGTCGGCGCCAAGTACGAGATCTACACGATCATCAACCGCCTCGCCGACGCCGGCAAGGGCGTGCTGGTGATCTCGAGCGAGCTGCCCGAGCTGCTCGGGCTCTGCGACCGTATCTACACCCTCGCCGAGGGGCGGATCACCGGTGAGGTGCCCCGCGCCGAGGCCACCCAGGAGGGTCTGATGACCTTGATGACCCACGGACAGGAGGTCGCGCGGTGACCAGCGTGGCACCCACCAACGCCGACCTCGCGCTCGGCACGCCCTCGGCCTCCGAGCCGGGCAACGCGCCGCGGAGGTTCAACTTCAACCTGCGGCAGAGCGGCATCTACATCGCGTTCGCGCTCATCGTGCTGCTGTTCACGGTGCTGACCGGCGGCGACATGCTCGCGCCGCAGAACATCAGCAACATCGTGGTGCAGAACTCGTACATCCTCATCCTGGCCATCGGCATGATCATGGTGATCATCGCCGGGCACATCGACCTCTCGGTCGGCTCGGTGGTGGCCGCGAGCGGCGCGTTCGCGGCCGTCATGATGGTCAACTGGGACGTGCCCTGGCCGCTCGCGCTGCTGATCACGCTCGTCTTCGGCGGCCTCATCGGCGCCTGGCAGGGCTACTGGATCGCGTACTTCGGCATCCCGGCGTTCATCGTGACGCTGGCGGGCATGCTGCTGTTCCGGGCCGTGACGCTGCTGATCCTCGGCAACCGGGGCATCGGCCCGTTCCCGGACGAGGTCCGTACGCTCGCCAACGGCTTCACCGACGGCTATCTCGGCAACGTCGGCCTCGGCCCGCTCGGCGGCGCCGACCTGTTCAGCCTCCTGATCGGCCTGGTCGCGGTCGCCGCCATCGTCTACACCCAATGGCGCACCCGCGCGGCACGCCAGCACTACCTGCAGGCCGTCGAGCCGCTGCCGCTGTTCATCGCGAAGATCGCGATTGCCTCGGTGATCCTCATGTTCGTGATCGTGCAGCTCGCCCGGTTCCGCAACCTGCCCTGGGTGCTGGTGCTGCTGGCCGCGCTGGTGATCGGCTACTCGGTGCTGACCAACCGGGCGGTCTTCGGCCGCCAGATCTACGCCGTCGGCGGCAACCTGCAGGCGGCCACGCTGTCCGGTGTCAAGGTCAAGAGCGTCGTCTTCTGGCTCTTCGTCAACATGGGCGTGCTCGCGGCCGTCGCCGGCATCATCTTCGCCGGCCGGCTCAACCAGGCCAACCCGACCGCGGGCAACGCGTTCGAGCTGGACGCGATCGCGGCGGCCTTCATCGGCGGCGCGGCCGTGCAGGGCGGCGTCGGCAAGGTGGTCGGCGCGATCACCGGCGGCCTGATCATGGGTGTCATCAACAACGGCATGAGCCTGATCGGCGCCCCGAGCGAGCAGGTGATGCTGGTCAAGGGCGCGGTGCTGCTGGCCGCGGTGGCCTTCGACGTGTGGACCAAGAGGCGTTCCGGCGCGAGCCGGTGAGAGACACCCGTCACGGGTGAGAGGGGTCGAAGGGGGTGGCAGAACGCCACCCCCTTCGCTTGTCGGTATGACGATCGCTCAGCATTACCTCGACTTCGCCACCCGGGAAGCGCGCGGCGTCTCCGCCACGTACGAAAGGCTGGCCTCGGCGGTATCCCGCGACGACGAGCTGCTGGCGCGGCTCGGCGAGCTTCCCGAGGCCAAGCGCCAGCCCAACCTGCTGTTCGGCGTCGTCCGGCTGCTCGGCGGCCCGGTGGACGACCCGGCCGCCTTCCGCGACCACGTCCTGGCGCACTGGCCGGCGATCGCCGCCGAGATGGGCTCCCGGATCACGCAGACCAACGAGCCGGGCCGCTGCGCCGTGCTGCTCCCCGTTCTCGCCGCGCTGCCCCAGCCGCTCGCCCTGCTGGAGGTGGGGGCCTCGGCGGGGCTGTGCCTCTACCCCGACCGCTACGCCTACCGGTACGGCGACCACGTCGTCGGCACCGGAGAGCCGGTGCTCCACTGCGCCGCGGAAGGAGCCCCGCTGCCGGACCGCCGCCCGGAGGTCGTGTGGCGGGCCGGGCTGGACATCAACCCGCTCGACGTGACCCACCCGGCCGACGTGGCCTGGCTCGACGCCCTGATCTGGCCCGAGCACGCGCACCGCCGCGCCCGGCTGAGGGCCGCGGCCGCCATCGCGGCCGCCGAGCCGCCCCTGCTCGTCCGCGGCGACGTACTGGACGACCTGCCCCGGCTCGCCGCCCAGGCCCCGCCCGGCGCGACGCTCGTCGTCTTCCACTCCTCGGTGATGTACCTCGTCCCCGGAGACCGGCGGGAGGCGTTCGCCCGGGCCGTCACCGCCCTCCCCGGTCACTGGATCTCCAACGAGTCCCCGCACGTGATCGGCCACGAGGGGCTGCCGGAGCCGCCGGACGGCGGCCACCACAACGTGCTGGCCCTCGACGGCCGGCCGCTGGCCTGGACCCGCGGCCACGGACAGGCGATCACCTGGTTCGGCTGAGCCGCAGAATGCATCATCCGCTGGGGTCACTCCGTGAATGCAACGCCCGAAGGTCCTCATGTCCCGGCGTGCCCGCCGATAGACCAGGCACAGCGCCGCAGTGGTGCCGGTCACATCGAGGGAGACAGCATGCTGGTGATGGTGGTGGACGATTCCCGCGCGATGCGCGCCATCCTGCGCCGGATCGTCGAGTCGATCGGCTGCGAGGCGGTGGAGGCCGACAACGGCCGCACGGCGCTGCAGGCCCTCGACGGCATGGACCGCATGCCGGAGCTCGTCATGGTCGACTGGAACATGCCGGAGCTCAACGGCCTCGAGTTCATCGGCGCCGTCCGGGCCCGCCAGGAATGGCGCGACATCACGCTCATGATGGTCACCACCGAGAGCGAGCAGAGCCAGATCGTGCGTGCCCTGGCCGCCGGCGCCCACGAGTACGTCATCAAGCCGTTCACCTCCGAGGTGATCGCCGAGAAGCTCCACATGCTGGGCCTGCTGGCGTCCGCCTAGCCCCGCGGTTCCGGAATCGCTCGCACCCGTCGCCTCCGGCGCCGGGGAGAACTACGCTCCGAGGTGTGGATCAGAGCGATGCGGTACGGACCCCCGCCTCCTGGGTCGTGGTGGGTCTGGACAACGGCGGCACCTGCAACAACGCGACCGTGCTGGACGCGACGGGACAGTTCCTCGTCGATCGGCTCGTCGAGAACCCGAGCCGGGTGCAGGAGGGCCCCGAGTCGGCGGTCGAGTCGCTCGCCGAGGCCTTCACCGGCATCCTCACCATGACCAGCACGCCGCTGAGCCTGGTCCGCGCGGTCGGCCTCGACACCCCCGGTCCGGCCAGCGCGGACGGCGTCATCTCCTCCAAGGGCTCGACCAACTTCTCCCAGGTCTCCTGGCACGGCTTCGACATCCGCGGCGCCCTCGAGGCCCGCATCGGCCTCCCCGTGATCTACAACAACGACGCCAATGCCGCCGCCCTGTACGCCCACCACCGGCACTTCGGCGCCGACGCGATGACCAGGTCGTCGGTGGCAGCGATCGTCGGCACCGGCCTCGGCGGCGGCGTCGTCGAGGCCGGCAAGGTGATCAGCGGCGCCGCGGGCATGGCCGGCGAGCTCGGCCACGTCCAGATCCCGCTGCAGGGCGTCCTCGAGCCGGACCAGCCGATCCCCGTCTGCAACTGCGGCTTCGAGGGCGACGTGGAGAGCATCGCCTCGCTGACGGGCATCACCAAGAACCTGCTGCCGTACTGGCTCACCAAGTTCCCGGACCACCCGCTCGCCGCGGAGCCCGTCGGCAAGGCGGCCAAGATGCTCCGCGGGTACGGCGAGAAGGAGGACCCGCTGGCCCTCGCGGTCTTCGGGCAGCAGGCCCGGGCCATCGGCAAGCTCTTCACGATCGCCGCCAACTTCACCGACCCGGCCGCGTACTTCCTGGGCGGGGGAGTGGTGGAGGCGGCGCCCCCGTTCCGGCAGTGGTTCCTCAACACCGTGCGCGAGCACACTCAGCTGCGCCGCGAGCAGCAGGCGGCGTCGAGCTTCGCGCTGGTGCCGGACCTCGACATGGCGGGAGCGCGCGGTGCCGCGGTGGCGGCCCTCGAGGCGGTCTCGCCCTGATCGTCCGGTGGGGAGAGACCAACGGGCAGCCTCATCGCCACAGGTGTTACCGATCATAGACATCCCTGGATATCGATCACCCTCTTCAGTAGCGTCCCAGTAGCCGTCCGTGGCGTTGGCCCGGAGGCGCTGAAGGGGGATTCCAGATGCGACGAAGCATCGCGACCGTCGGAGCGGTCGCGCTCGGGCTCGCCACGCTCCTGCCGGGCGTCGCGCAAGCCGCTCCGAAACCGTCCGACCCGGGGCTGAGCCCCGCCGACCGCGCCGCGCTGGCCGCCGGTATCCCGGTCGCGCCGAAGGCCGCCCCGGGCACCAAGCCGGCCGGGCCCAACCCGTACCTCTCGCTGCTGCCGGACCCGTCGAAGGCCGACTACAGCGGCTGGGCGTCGTACCTGAGCAGGCAGGCCGCCGGCAAGGCCGCGGCGCGGCTCAAGGCTCAGCGTGCGTCCTCGGCCGCGGCGAAGACCGCAGCCGCCGTCGTCGTCGACGAGGACGAACCCGACGGTACGTTCGGCTCCAACGAGAACCCGGCGTCCGCGCAGCTCATCCCGGGCTTCGGCACCGGGGCCAAGCAGAACCCGGCGATCCGCATCCTCGGCTCGCTCGACCCGGAGTCGGTGACCCCGGTGAGCCGCGAGGCCACACCGGAGGACGACGGCTCCATCCCGCTCGCCGGGGAGACCGGCATCGGCAGCGGCCGGTCGGCGATCGTCACCTCCGCCCAGATCGGCGACGGCCCGCACGGCTCCGCCGGCACCGGTACGAACGACTTCGACTTCTACAAGCTGTCCGCCACCGCCGGGCAGACCATCACGGTGGACACCGACACCCCGACGGGCGCACTGGACACGCTGGTGGCGCTTTACACCCCCGACGGCACGATCGTCGCGTCCAACGACGACGCCGACGGCTTCGACAGCCTGCTCACCTACAGCGTCCCCGCCTCGGGCACCTTCTACGCGGTCGTCGCGGCGTACAGCGGGCTGCCGGCGGACCCCTTCGACCCGGCCAGCGGTGACGGCGGGGCCAGCGAGGGCCCGTACACGGTGACCATCTCGGCGGCGTCGTCCGACAAGGACTTCTTCGCCGTGCAGCTCAAGCCCGGCGACGTGCTCGGCGCGTCGGTGAAGGGCGCACCGTCGTACCTGACGGTCTACGACACCGACCCGCGCGAGGTGCACGGCTCCGGCCAGGACGCCACGTTCATCTACCCGATGGACAGCAAGCTTCCCGGCGGTGGCAACGCCGCGACCGACTACGTCGCCACCAAGGCGGGCTGGCACTACATCGGCGTGTCCGAGGGCAAGGGCAGCTACGACATCACGGTCGAGGCGTACCGTCCGCCGCTCCAGGGCAACAAGCCCACCCAGACGCTGTTCCTGGACTTCGACGGCGCCCGGGTCAACACCGGCGTCTTCGGCGGCACCGGCAACGTGACGCTGAGCCCGTTCTCGGCCTTCCTCGCCAAGTGGGGCATCCCACGCGCCCAGGAGGGAGCGGTCATCGACGCCGTCGTCGCGACCGTCACCGAGAACATCAAGCAGGACCTCATCGCCAGCGGCCTCAACAACCGGTTCAAGCTGAAGATCCTCAACAGCAAGGACGACCCGGACCCGTGGGGCCAGAAGAACGTCAGCCGCATCATCGTCGGCGGCACCATCGCCGAGTCGGGCGTGAGCACCATCGGCATCTCGCAGAGCATCGACCCCGGCAACTTCGAGACCGAGGAGACCGCACTGGTGCTGCAGGACGTGCTCAGTGACCCGGCCGGCGGCCCGGCCTCGCTGAACACGTACCTGACCGACGCGAGCAACCGGGTCGCCTTCGTCGGCCAGGCGGTCGGCAACGTGACCTCGCACGAGGCGGGCCACTTCTTCGGCAACTGGCACACCGACAACGCCGACGCGACGCCCAACCTCATGGACGCGGGGGGCACCAACTTCGACGTCCTCTTCGGCGTCGGCCCGGACGGCGTGGGCGGCACGGCGGACGACGTGGACGTCGACTTCGGCGACAGCCAGTTCATCCCGGCCGAGGGCTTCAAGGGCACGGAGGACACGCTGGGCCGCATCGTCTTCGGCGTGACCAGCTGACGACGTAGGCACGAAGGGGCGTCCCGGCCGGGGCGCCCCTTCTCTCATTCCTTCAGCGCGGTCTCCACGTCGGTGTGCAGCGACAGGTAGTCGGTGAGGCCGAGGGTGTCGAGCAGTCGGCGCAGGAAGCCCGACGGTGCCGCCAGGCGGACCCAGCCGCCGCGTTCCATGGCGCGGCCGTGGGCCGTCACCAGGACGCCCACGCCCATGGAGTCGCAGAAGTCGAGGCCGGCGAGGTCGACCACGACGCGCGGGCTGGGGCGTTCCACGAGGCGGCTCAGATTGGCCTTCAGGGCCGGCGCGGTGTCGATGTCGAGGGAACCGCGCAGCGTCAGCACTGCCGTGTTCGGTGGGTGGTGCGCGACCGAGACCTGCATGGGGGTGTCGCTTTCGTCGGGGGCGGGCAGGGGTCAGCCGTGGGTAGTAGGGGCGCGGAAGGTGGTGTCTCCACCCTAGGCGAGCGGTACCGCATGGGCGAATTCAGTCGCGTACCGTTGACCGCGTGACGATCGACACCGGTGATTACGCCCCCGAGTTCGCCCTGCCCGATCAGCACGGGCAGGTGCGCCCGCTGGGCGACCTGCTCGCCGCCGGCCCGGTGGTGCTCTTCTTCTATCCGGCGGCCATGACCAGCGGGTGCACGGCCGAGGCGTGCACCTTCCGGGATCTGGCCGCGGAGTTCCGGGAGGCGGGCGTGCAGCGCGTCGGGATCAGCCGCGACGCGGTCGACCGGCAGAAGCAGTTCGCCGACCTGCACGGGTTCGACTATCCGCTGCTCTCCGACGCCGACGGGGCGGTGGCGAAGGCGTACGGCGTGAAGCGCCGGGTGCCCCTCGGCCCACTCAGCATGAAGCGCATGACGTTCGTCATCGACACGGACCGTACGGTGCTCGAGGTCATCCACAGCGAGCTCAACATGGCGGAACACGCGGAACGGGCCCTGGCGGTCGCCAGGGCCCGTGCGAAGCGGTGACGCGCTAGACCTCGTTGCGCCACTTGCGGCCGCTGCGGCCGATGAGGCGGTCGGCGTCCGTGGGGCCCCAGGAGGCCGCCTCGTAGGTCGGGATCGGGGACGGGTCGTTGGCCCAGTGCTCGATGATCGGGTCGACGATGCGCCAGCACTGCTCGACCTCGTCGGTGCGGATGAACAGCGTGGGGTCCCCGAGCAGGGCGTCGAGCAGGAGCCGTTCGTACGCCTCCGGGGACTCCTCGCGGAACGTCTGCTCGTACGAGAAATCCATGCTGGCCGTGCGCACCCGGAACGAGTGGCCCGGGACCTTGGCGCCGAAGCGCAGCGAGATGCCCTCGTTGGGCTGGATCCGCAGGATCAGCGCGTCCGCCTCCAGCTCGGTGAGCTGGTTCGTGGGGATCGGCAGGTGCGGCGGGCGCTGGAACTGCAGCGCTACCTCGGTGACCCGGGCGGGCAGCCGCTTTCCGGTTCGCACGTAGAACGGCACCCCCGCCCACCGCCAGTTGTCGACGTTGAGCCGCATGGCCGCGTACGTCTCGGTGCGCGACAGCGGGTCGACGCCGACCTCGTCGCGGTAGCCGGCCATCAGGTCGTCGCGGGTGCCGCCGCGGGTGTACTGGCCGCGCACGGCGACGTCGGCGATGTCGCGGTCGGTGGGCAGCCGGATGGCCTGGAGCAGCTTGACCTTCTCGTTGCGCAGCCCTTCGGCGTCGAACGAGGCGGGCGGCTCCATCAGCGCGAGCGCCAGGACCTGCAGCACGTGGTTCTGCACGATGTCGCGCATCGCGCCGGCGTGCTCGTAGAAACCGCCGCGGGTGCCCACGCCCAGCGTCTCGGCCACGGTGATCTGCACGTGGTCGACCCAGGAGCGGTTCCAGATGGGCTGGAAGATCGCGTTGGCGAAGCGCAGCGCCAGCACGTTCTGGACGGTGTCCTTGCCCAGGTAGTGGTCGATACGGAAGACCTGCGGCTCGTCGAAGGCGGCGTGCACGATGCCGTCCAGCTCGCGGGCGGTTTCCAGGTCCTTCCCGTACGGCTTCTCGATGACCAGCCGGGAGAAGGAGCCCTCGTGGGCGTGGTTGAGCCCTGCGCCGGCGAGGCCGTTGATGACCGGCTCGAACGCCTCGGCCGGGGTGGAGAGGTAGAAGATCCGGTTGCCGGCCGTGCCGCGGGTGGCGTCGAGCTCGTCGAGCACCTCGCTGAGCCGCTTGTACGTGCCCGGGTCGTCGTAGCCGCCCGATACGTACCTGATTCCGCCCTGGAGTTGCGGCTTGTCCGCCAGGCTGCGGCCGCCGAGGGCACTCTCGGCGAACTGGTGGTCGTCCATCGGCGTACGGGCCACGCCGACGAGGGCGAACTCGGCGGGTAACCGGCTGTGCCGGGCCAGGCTCTCGACCGCCGGCAACAGCTTGCGGCGGGTCAGGTCGCCGGACGCGCCGAAGATCACCAGCGTGGCGGGCGGGGCGTTGCGGTCCTGGGCGAGCTGGGGAACGGTGTCCATCGTCTTGGTCTTCCTCCGACCGCGTTCGTTAGCTTCCGCCAGAACTTTACGCAGCGCGAGCACCCGTCGGATCAAACCGGTACGCGGATGCACCCGGGGCCATAGCCTCAAAAGTGGCAAACTGGGAAGTAAGCCGCCGCCCGGCAGAGGGAGAAGCTCGTGAAGTACCGGCTCGTGACCCGTAGCGACATGGACGGACTCGTGTGCGCCGTCCTGCTGAAATTCATGAATGTCATCGACATCGACGACATTAAGTTCGTGCACCCCAAGGACGTCCAGGACGGGACGGCCGACATCACTGAGCGTGACATTCTTACCAATCTGCCGTACCATCCCAAGGCTCATCTGGTCTTCGACCATCACCACTCGGAGACGCTGCGTAACACCGGCAATCTGCCGAATCACATCATCAACGAGAACGCGCCGTCCGCGGCCCGGGTCATCTTCGAGTACTACGGCGGCGCCGAGCGCTTCCCCGAGGTGCCCGACGACCTCATGCGCGCCGTCGACCAGGCCGACTCGGCCGACTACACGATCGACGACATCCTGAATCCCACCGGCTGGACGCTGCTGAACTTCATCATGGACAGCCGGACCGGCCTTGGCCGGTTCCGGGAGTTCCGGGTCGCCAACTTCGACCTCATGCGTACGCTCATCGACGCGTGCATCCAGATGGGGATCGAGGAGATCCTCAAGATGCCCGACGTGGCCGAGCGGGTCGACATGTACCGCGACTCGTCCGCCATGTTCGTCGAACAGCTCCAGCGGGTCAGCCGCGTCGAGGGCGACGTCGTGATCGTGGACCTGCGCAACGAGGACACCATCTTCGCCGGCAACCGCTTCATGGTGTACGCGCTCTTTCCCGAGGCGCGCGTGTCGATGCACGTCATCTGGGGTTTCAAGAAGCAGAACACGGTGTTCGCCTGCGGCAAGTCGATCCTCGACCGCACCTCGCCGGTCGACATCGGCGAGATCATGCTGCGCTACGGCGGCGGCGGTCACCAGGCGGCGGGCACCTGCCAGGTCTCCCACGAGGACGCCGAGCGCGCCCAGCGCGAGATCATCGAGGCCCTCAAGTCCCCCCGCACCGTCTCGGTCTAGGTGTGCTGGCGGGGCGGAAGGCCGAACCCTTCCGCCCCGCCTGACGCAGGTCGTGGGTCTTGCCCGAGACCCCACCCGCAAGTCGTGGTCCGCGCCCCACGCGCTTCATCACGACACGCCCGCGCCCACCTGCGCGAGACATCCCTCTGCTACTCCTCCGGGCCGTCCTTGTAGCTCCATGCGGTGACTCGCGGCGTCCCGGCCGCGACCAGCTCCTTGTCCTCCTCGGCCGGCGTACCCTCGTCGGCCGGAGCCGGGCGGCGGCGCGAGCGCAGGACCGCAATGACCCCGGCCGCCGCCGCCAGCGCCGCGACGACCCAGCCGGCGATGGTCCAGAAGCCGGGCCCGTCATCGGCCGCCTGCGCCAGGGCGGCAAAAGTGGCCGCGTCCGCGTCCGTGTCGGTGGTGGTGCCGCCGTGGCCGGCATGACCGGCGGCGGCGCTCCCGTCGCCCGGGGTCAGCGCGAGCGCGACCGGCGGCATCGGTGCGCCCTTGGCCGGGTCGGCGTACGTCGGCTGGACCGTGAAGGTCATCGTCGTGCCCGTGCTCGGCATCGGGCCGATCGCGACGGTCAGATCGGTCGACTTGCCCGGCGGCAGTGCCTTGCCCGGCATCGCGATCCAGGTGATCGACCCGGTGGTCTCGGTCACCGGGGTCCCGCCGTGGATGGTCGGCAGCGGCGTCTCCAGCCTGCGGTTCTCGATCAGCGGGGCCCAGTCCGGCACCGACAGCGGAGAGACCTCGGCGACCGGCGTGTCGGCCGGCAGGATCAGCTTGAGCCGGGTGATCGGACTCTTCGCCGTGTTCGTCAACCGGAACCCGAGGTCCTGCCCGCTGCCCTGGGGCACGGAGGGCGGGCTGACCGTCACGTCGGCCGCGGCCGGGGCCGCGAGGCCGAGCACACCGGCGGCGACGGTGGCAGCCAGGATGCCCGCCCGGCGGTGCTTCTCGAGTCGAGTCACGTCCCGTAGTTCGGCTCCGGCGGGCGAATGGTTCAACGCCTCGCGGAAATTCTTGGGCGGCGATGGCGGATGATGGTCGCATGCGTGAGGTGCCCATCGGCGGCGACATGATCAGACTCGGACAGTTCCTCAAGCTCGCCGATCTCATCGACACCGGTGGGGAGGCGAAGGTGCTGATCGCCGTCGGCGACGTGACGGTCAACGGCGAGGTGGACACCCGGCGCGGCCGGCAGCTGTTCCCCGGCGACGTGGTCGAGGTGCGGGGCAGGGCGGTCCGTGTGATCGCTTGAGGACGGTCGCGCATAAAGAGACAGCCATTTATGCAGCGGTGCGTGACGAGCGGTTGACATCCTGTCGATCACAGGCATCTACTGAGTCCGGAGTGTTACCGGTGTCACAGATGCCGGTTTCGATGTCCGCCTCGCCGGGGAGGCCTCATGTCTCGTGCCCGCATCCGTGTGGTGTTGTCCGGAACCGCGGCCGCCCTGCTCGCGGTGTCGCTGGCCGGGTGCGCGGGGTGGGGCGGCGGGGGCGGTGGTTCCGGCGGGGCGAACAGCATCGATGTGCTGATGGTGAACAACCCCCAGATGATCGATCTGCAGCGGCTGACCGCCGACACCTTCACGAAGCAGACCGGGATCTCGGTCAACTTCACCGTGCTGCCGGAGAACGACGTCCGGGACAAGATCAGCCAGGAGTTCTCCAGCCAGGCCGGGCAGTACGACGTCGCCTCGCTGAGCAACTTCGAGATCCCGATCTACGCGAAGAGCAAGTGGATCGCCCCGCTGGACGACTTCGTCAAGGCCGACACCGCGTTCGACCAGAACGACATCCTGCCGCCGATGACCAAGTCGCTGACCGCCGACGACGGCCGGCTCTACGGCGAACCGTTCTACGGCGAGTCGTCGTTCCTCATGTACCGCAAGGACGTCCTCGACGCGCAGGGCATCACGATGCCCGCGAAGCCGACCTGGCAGCAGGTCGCGGACATCGCCGCCCGGGTCGACGGCAAGCAGCCCGGCATGGCCGGCATCTGCCTGCGCGGCCAGCCCGGCTGGGGCCAGATCTTCGCCCCGCTCACGACCGTCGTGAACACCTTCGGGGGTACGTGGTTCGACGCCGACTGGAAAGCACGCGTCGACGCCCCCGAGTTCAAGCAGGCCACCCAGTTCTACGTGGACCTGGTACGGGCACACGGTGAGACCGGCGCCCCGCAGGCCGGCTTCACCGAGTGCCTCAACAACCTCGTGCAGGGCAACGTGGCCATGTGGTACGACGCCACCAGCGCGGCCGGCTCGCTGGAGGCAGCCGACTCGCCGGTCAAGGGCAAGATGGGCTACGTCGCCGCCCCGGTCGTCAAGACGCCGAGTTCCGGCTGGCTCTACGCCTGGTCCTGGAGCATCCAGCAGGCCAGCACCAAGAAGGACAACGCCTGGAAGTTCATCTCGTGGGCGTCCAGCCGGCAGTACGAGGAACTGGTCGGCAGCCGGCTCGGCTGGTCGCGGGTGCCCGCGGGCAAGCGCGCGTCGACGTACGAGAACGCCGACTACCTGAAGGAGGCGTCCGCCTTCGCCGAGCCGACGAAGCAGGCGATCTCCAGCGCCGACCCGCGCAACCCCGGGGTGCAGCCACGCCCCGCCATCGGCATCCAGTTCGTCGACATCCCCGAGTTCACGGACCTCGGCACCCAGGTCTCGCAGTACGTCAGCTCGGCCATCGCCGGCCAGATGAGCGTCGACGACGCCCTCCGGCGCGGGCAGCGCCTCGCCGACGACGTCGCGGAACGCTACCGGTCGCGCGAGAACGGCTGAGGAGAGGAGACCCCCATGACATCCGTGGCCGAGCAGACCAAGAAAGGCCGGGCCGGCGCCGCTCCTCCGCCCGCCGGCGGCGCCGCGCGCCGGGCCGCCGGCTGGGCGCGCCGGGCGCCGCTGCTGCCCGCCCTCATCTTCATGATCGTGGTGACCCAGCTGCCGTTCGTGGCGACGCTCGTCATCTCGTTCATGGACTGGAACGCGTACTACCCGGACGAGGTCGGGTTCGCCGGCGTGGACAACTTCCGGCGGGTCTTCACCGACGTCAACATGCGCGACGCGGTCTGGACGACGATCCTGCTCACCGCCGGTGTCGTCCTGATCAGCCTGCTGCTGGGCCTGGGCATCGCGCTGCTGCTCGACCGCAAGTTCCGTGGCCGCGGCGCGGTGCGCACGATGATGATCGCGCCCTTCCTGGTCGTGCCCGTCGCGGCGGCGCTGCTCTGGAAGCACGCCCTCTACAACCCCGAGTACGGCCTCTTCAACGGCGCGCTCACCTGGATCTGGGGCCTGTTCGGCTCGGACAACCCACCGCAGCCCGACTGGATCAGCAACATGCCGCTCTGGTCGGTGATCTTCGCCCTGGTCTGGCAGTGGACGCCGTTCATGATGCTGATCCTGCTCGCCGGCCTGCAGGGGCGCCCGCTCGACGTCATCGAGGCGGCCCGCATCGACGGGGCCAGCAACTGGCAGATCTTCCGCAGCATGACGCTGCCGCATCTGCGCCAGTACCTGGAGCTGGGTGCGCTGCTCGGGTCGATCTACATCGTGCAGAACTTCGACGCCGTCTTCACCATCACGTCCGGCGGCCTCGGTACGGCGAACCTGCCGTACACGATCTATCAGATCTTCTACCAGGCGCACGACTACGGCCGGGCCTCCGCGGCCGCCGTGATCGTCGTGATCGGCACGATCGTCATCGCGACGTTCGCGCTGCGTACTGTCTCGTCGCTGTTCAGAGAGGACGCAGGCCGATGAGCGGAGCGGTGAGGCCACGACGGGGACCACGACGGCGGACGAGCGCCGATCCGCGGAGCGGAGGCCAGCAATGAGTGTTACGGATACCGCACCGGTGCCCGCGACCCGCGACGATCGCGGGGAACCGGTCAAGAAGCGCAAGGAGCGCGCCGGCATCTGGCTGAGCCTGCTCGCGTGGGTGGTCGGCATCCTGTTCGTGCTGCCCGTGGTGTGGATGGTGCTGACCTCCTTCCACAGCGAGGCCGACGCCGCCACCAACCCGCCGGCCGTCTTCGCGCCGCTCACCCTCGAGGGCTACCGCGAGTTCTTCTCCGGCGGCGCCAGCCCGTGGCCCCCGCTGCTCAACTCCCTCACCGCGAGCCTCGTGTCGACCGCGCTGGTGCTGCTGCTGTCGTTCCCGGCGGCGTACGCGCTGTCCATCAAGCCGGTCAAGAAGTGGACCGACGTCCTGTTCTTCTTCCTCTCCACCAAGATGCTCCCGGTCGTCGCCGGGCTGCTGCCGCTCTACCTGTTCGCCCAGAAGACCGGCCTGCTCGACAACATCTGGCTGCTCATCGTCTTCTACACCTCGATGAACCTGCCGATCGCGGTCTGGATGATGCGCTCGTTCCTGTCCGAGGTGCCGGTCGAGATGCTCGAGGCCGCCGCCATGGACGGCGCGTCGCTGTCCAAGACCCTGCGCTCGGTGATCGCGCCGGTGGTCATGCCGGGCATCGCCGCGACCGCGCTGATCTGCTTCATCTTCAGCTGGAACGAGCTGCTGTTCGCCCGGGTCCTGACCGCCACCGTCGCGGAGACCGCCCCGGTGTTCCTGACCAGCTTCGTGACCAGTCAGGGGCTGTTCCTCGCCCAGTTGTGCGCCGCGGCCTTCGTGGTGTCGCTGCCGGTGCTCGTGGCCGGCTTCGCCGCCCAGGACAAGCTTGTCCAGGGGCTGTCGCTGGGCTCGGTCAAGTAACCTCCGCCCCGCCCGCAAGGTGGCCGGCCCCGGACGCGGGACCGGCCACCGATTTTTCCGTCGCCGGGTGGGAACCGCAGCGGCGGGGGGTACGTCGGACGGGTTATGACGACATTTCGCGGCCTGCGGGCGGTCGCTGCCGCCGCCACCCTGGTCCTGCTCGGCGCCTGCGCCCAGCCGATCGCCGACGGTGAGGGCGTCGCCGGCACCCCGTCGTCCGGCCCGCCCACCGGCGGCGCGGGCGGCCTCGTCCTGCGGGTGAAGCACACCGGGGGGTTCGTGGGACCCGACGCGCTCGCCGGGCGCCTGCCCGAGCTCAGCGTGTACGCCGACGGCCGGGTGATCTTCAGCGGGCCGACGACGGCGATCTACCCCGGCCCGGCGCTGCCCAACGTGCTGGTGCGGATGCTCTCGCCGGAGCAGGTGACCGAGCTGACGCGGCAGGCCGTGGCCGCCGGAGTACGGCCCGGCACCGACTTCGGGCAGCCGGGCGTGGCCGACGCCACGACCACCGAGGTCACGGTCGTCACCGGTGCGGGCGAGCAGACCGCCTCGGCGAATGCACTGCGCGAGGCGCGCCCCGACGACCCGCGGCTCACCGCCGCCCAGAAGCAGGCCCGGACGAAGCTCACCGGCTTCCTCGACCGGACGGACGAGCTCACCTCCGGCCCGGGCGCCCAGCCGTACCGGCCCGAGATCCTGGCGGCCGTCGTGCGGCCGTACGTGGAACCCGGCGACGATCTGCCGGGCCGGCCGCAGGCCGTGCAGTGGCCGGGCCCGGCGCTGCCCGGCGAGCCGCTGGCCGAGCCGCAGAAGCTCAGCTGCGTCACCGTGACCGGCGAGCAGCGCGACGCCGTGCTGAAGGCGGCGAAGGACGCGCACGCGACGACGCCGTGGGTGTCCGGCGGCAACGGCTGGACCGTGACCCTGCGCCCGCTGCTGCCCGACGAGACCGGGTGCGCGGACCTGAAGGCGGCGCGATGACCCCGATCGGCGAGCCGTTCGACCCCGCGCCGCACACCCCCCGCCCGGAGGGGGACCCGGACGGCAGCGGGCCGGGACAGGGCACCCCCGTCCCGGCCCGCCCGGCCTGCCGGCCGTGGCTCAGCGCACGCCGAGCAGATCCACCACAAAGATGAGGGTCTCGTTCGGCTTGATCACGCCGCCGGCGCCGCGCGCGCCGTAGCCCAGGTGCGGGGGGATGGTCAGCTTGCGGCGGCCGCCCACCTTCATGCCGGCCACGCCCTGGTCCCAGCCGCCGATGACCTGACCGTCGCCGAGGCCGAACTCGAAGGGCTGGCCGCGGTTGTACGAGGCGTCGAACTCCTTGCCCGAGGAGAACGCCACGCCCACGTAGTGGACGCTGACCTGGTGGCCGGGCTTCGCCTCGTCGCCGTCGCCGACGACGAGGTCCTCCACGACGAGCTCGGCCGGCGGCTCACCGGTGATGGGGCCGACGTCGGGCTTTTCCATGTGTCCTCCTGTGTCGATTGCGTGCAAGGCCATGCAACCACAGCGGCGGGGCTTTTCGGGCAGCGCCACCCGTCGTGGTGAACGATCCGCGGCTGATCTCCGTACTGTCCGTCGTGGGCTCGCTCCGCCCGCACGTGTGCCGCCGAGGAGGTCACATGAGGTCCGTACGCCGTCCTGCAGCGCTCGCCGTCGCCGGTGGGATAGCCGCGGCCGCGACCCTGCTCCCGGCCGTGCCCGCGCTCGCCCACGGTGCCCCGACGTCGCCGATCAGCCGTACGGCGGCCTGCGCGGCCGGCGGCGAGCGGACGGGCGTCACGGCCTGCCGGGCGGCGCTGGCGGCGAACAACCGGCCGTTCGGCAGCTTCGACAACCTCCGCGTGCCGGACGTGGGCGGCAAGGACCGCCAGTTCATCCCCGACGGCAACCTGTGCAGCGGCGGCCTGCCCGAATACCGCGGCCTCGACCTGCCGCGCACGGACTGGCCCTCCACCAAGGTCACCGCCGGCACCACGCTCGACGTCTCGTACGCCGGAACGATCCCGCACCAGGGCTCCTTCCGCCTCTACCTGACCCGCAAGGGCTACACCCCCACGAAGGCGCTGACCTGGGCGGATCTCGGCGAGCCGCTCGCCGAGATCAAGGACCCCCCGCTGCGCGGCGGCGCGTACCGGATGAGCGTGAAGCTGCCCAAGGACCGGTCGGGGCGGCACGTGCTGTACACGGTCTGGCAGACGTCGAGCACGCCGGACACCTACTACTCGTGCTCCGACCTGGTCGTGAAGGCAGCGGCCGTGGCGGCGGCACCGGCGAAGAAGCCGGCGCCGAAGGCGTCCCGTTCGGCGGAGCCCGGCGCGGTGGCGGTGCCCCTGGACGCGCAGAGCCCGGCGGCCGCGGCGGCGCCCCCGGCCGAGCACCAGTCGTGGCTGAGCCCGGCCGCCGCCCAGGCCGACGACCGGGTCGAGCTCGGCCACCAGATCGTCATCGCCGCGCTGGTCGTGATCACGGGTGTCTCGGCCGGTGCCGGGATCATGCGGCTGCGGGCCTCCCGCGCCCAGGCCCACCAGTTCGGCCCGCCGCGCCGCTAGGGCGCGTCAGCCGGCGCGCACCAGGTCGCGGAAGCGGCCGGCCAGGTCGAGCATCTGATCCTCGGTCGTCACCGTGAGGGTCAGGTCGATGAAGACCTCGTCGGCTCCGGCGGCCTTGGCGTACTCGGCGATCTGCCGCAGCGTGCCCGTCGCCGGCACCCGTGCCGGGTCGACCGGGGAGTCGGTCAGCCGCGGGTTGAGGCGCTGCACCATCCGCAGGCCGGCCGGGTCGCGGCCGTACCTCTCGGCCTCGGTCGTGATCTTCTGCCGGAGTGCGCTCAGGTACGGCAGGGGCAACCCGACCGCGAGCCAGCCGTCGGCGCGGCGCGCGATCCGGGTCGTCGCCTGCGGCGTCAGGCCCGCCAGCAGGATCGGCGGCCGCGGTCGCTGCACGGGCTTGGGCATGATGCGGCTCGGCGGTACGCGGAAGCGCGGTCCCTCGTGCGCGACGACCTCCGCATCCCAGATCGCCTCCAGGACGTCCAGCGTCTCGTCGAGGCGGGCGCCCCGGCCCGGCCACGGCACCCCGGTGGCGGTGTACTCGTCGCGCAGCCAGCCCAGGCCCAGGCCGACCTCGAGCCGGCCCTTGCTCAGCACGTCGAGGCTGGTGAGGGTACGGGCGAGCAGGACCGGCGGGTACCACGGTGCGTTCAGGGTGCTGGTGCCCAGCCGGATGCGTGAGGTGCCGGCCGCGGCGAAGGTGAGGGCCGTCAGCGGATCGAGGTAGGTCGCCATCTCCGCCGGCATGGTGCCGTCCCCGCCGGGGTAGCGGTCGCTGGGGCGCAGCGGGGCCAGAATGCGGTCACCCGTCCAGAGGCTGTCGTAGCCCAGGGCTTCGGCCGCGCGGCTCACGCCGGTGACCGCCTCCGGGCTGGTGAGCGAGCCGTAATGCGGCAGGTTGAGGCCGATACGCACGTACTGTCCCTCCGGGTGGTGCGCGAACAGTGTGGACGGACACCCTACGGTGGCCCGGCCCACCCTGGTGTGATCGGATCGCCGGCAGCATCCCGGGGTACGCATCCCAGGGTGGGGCCGCGCAGCATTAGGGTCGCGCCCTGATCCGAAGGGGATGCCGGAATCAATAGCGTCGGACCGGTCGGTGACACGGCTTGGCGAAGGGCGCGACGATGGTGATCGACGACTCCGAGGACATCCGGCAGCTGATCGTCGCCGCGCAGGCCGGCGACCGGTCGGCGTGCGGCCGGCTCATCGAGCGGTTCGAGGCCCTGGTGTGGTGGACCGTGCGGACCTTCCGGCTGCCGGAGGCCGACGCCGAGGACGCCGTGCAGAACACCTGGCTGCGGATGGTCGAGCACCTGGGCGACCTGCGGGAACCGGAACGGCTCGCCGGCTGGCTCGCGACCGTCGCCCGCCGCGAGTGCCTGCAGCTGCTGCGCCAGGGCCGGCGGGAGATCGTCGGCCTGGACCAGCAGCCGGACCGGCCGGACGAGCGGGAGCCGCAGCCGGAGCGGGCCGCCGTGGACCGCAGCATGAACGACCTGCTCTGGCGGCACGTGGACAAGCTGCCGGCGCCGGCCCGTACGCTGCTGGTCACGCTCAGCGCCACCAACGCGCCGGGCTACGCCGAGTTCGCCCGCAACCACGACATGCCGATCGGCAGCATCGGGCCGACCCGCATGCGTTCGCTGCGCAAGCTACGGACCGAGCTGGAGGACAGCGGCCTGGGACCGTACGCGTGGCATTGATCTAGGCCACCCCGGCCGCGGCGAGACCGGCCAGTTCCGTGCGGGAGCGGATGTTGGTCTTCCGGTAGATGTTGCTGAGGTGGTACTCGATCGTCTTCTGGCTCAGGAAGAGCGTGGTCGCCGCCTCGTGGTTCGTGGCGCCGCGGCCGACGACCAGCGCCACCTGCAGCTCCTGCGGGGTGAGGCCGGGCAGGGTGGCGGCCGAGCGGGCGACGGTCGTGCCGGTGGCCCGCAGCTCCGTGCGGGCCCGGTCCGACCAGGGCCGGGCGCCGAGCCGGTCGAAGACGCCGAGCGCCTCCTCCAGCTGCTCCCGGGCCTGGGCGCGCTGCCGGGCACGGCGCAGCCGCTCGCCGAAGCAGAGCTGGGTGCGGGCCCGCTCGAACGGCATCAGCGCGCACGCCTCGGCCGCCAGCGCCGCCTCGAACGCGGCCCGCATGTCGTCGGGCTCCGCGAGCAGGGCCCGGCATCGCAGCGCCGCCGCCCGGGCCCAGGATCCGTCGCCCGCGGCCTCCGGGCCGTCCAGCAGGTCCCGGGCTTCTCCGGTACGGCCGGCCCGGACGTACTCCTCCGCCAGGTCGAAGACCCATTGCACCACGCCCGGCTCGTGGATCTGGCGTACGACCGGCAGCGCCCGGACCGCCTCCAGGCGCTCGATGGCCTCGGCGGCGTTGCCCTCGCTCAGGGCGAGCAACCCCAGCTCGTGGCCGGTGTACAGGGCCATGCAGTCGATGCCGAGCCGCTGCGCCACCTCGTCGGTACGGGCCGCCCGGCGGCGGCAGTCGTCCGCGCGGCCCTGCACGGCGTCGAGGCGGCCGGCGAAGAAGAGCCCGTACAGGTTGGCGGAGCGGGTCTCGCTCGCCAGCCGCAGGCTCTCCGCGGCGCTGACGCGGGCGTCGTGCCACCTTCCGGCCCGGTAGTTCAGCTCCGACTGGATGCCGAGGGCCTGCGGCAGCACCCCGACGGCGCCGGTCGGGCGCGCCGCGTCGATCACCCGGTTCACCAGCTCGCCCGCCCGGTCGAACCCCTCCAGCCAGATCCACGTCAGCGCCGCATGGCAGATCTCCTGGGCGCGTACGAGGGGGTCGGCGCGCAGCAGCTCCGGATGGCAGTCCTCGAGCAGCCGGACGGCCCGGGCACGATCGCCGGCCAGGGCCCGGCCGCCCGCGTACGCGACCGCGGCGACCAGCCGAGCCGTGCCGCCGACCCGTACGCCCAGCCGGTGCGCGCGCCCGACCGCCGCCTGCAGCTCGTCCAGGCGCCCGACCATGAAGTAGGGGATGACCGCGTCGGCGTACATGAGGGCGGCGCGGCCGGGGTCGTCGTGCTCCACCGCCTCCGCGCTGGCCGTCAGATACTCCAGCGCCTCGTCCGGACGGCCTCGCCACATCCGTACGTACGCGCTCATGTGCTGGATCAGCGCCCGCCGTCCCGGTTCGGTGGTCAGCGGCAGCGCCTCCTCGAGCAGCGGCATCACCTGGTCGTTGCGGCCGGCGAGCTGCCAGCACCGCGCCGCGCGCAGCAGCCGCCGGGGCCGGTCGGGCCCGCGGCTGAGCCGGGCGGCGTGCGCGAATGCGCGGGCGGCGGCGACGTACCCGGCGCGGCGGTCGGCCCGCTGGGCGGCCTGCTCCAGTTCCGCCGCCACCTCGTCGTCGGGCTCCAGGGTGGCCGCGGCGAGGTGCCAGGCCCGGGCGTCGGCGGCGGCGTCGCCGGGGATCCCGGCGAAGGCGGCGGCGAGCGCGGTGTGCGCGGCGCACCGCTCGTCCATGGCGGCGCCGTGGTAGGCCACCGAGCGCAGCAGCGGATGCCGGAAGTCGATCCGGCGCTCGTCGATCGAGATCAGGTCGGCCTTCTCGGCAGGGGCGAAGTCCCGCAGGCCCAGACCGGAGGCCCGCGCCGCGGCCAGCAGCGTGCCGACGTCGCCGCCGCCCGCGGCCGCGGCGAGCACCAGGGCGCGGCGGGTCGGCTCCGGCATCTGCGCCAGCCGGGACGCCAGCGCCCGCTCGATCCGGGAGCCGTTGGGCACCATCGGCGCACCGATGGGATCGTCGACCGGGTCGGTCCATTCGCGGCAGAGCTCGATCACGCCGAGGGGGTTGCCGGCCGTGGCGGCGTGCAGGCGGGCCGCGGCGCCCGCGGGCGGTGCCGGGATCGTCGCCCGCGCCAGGGTCTCCACCTCGTCCACGGTGAGGCCGCTCAGGGCCAGGTGCCCGGAGCGGAGCTCGGCCGCGTCCGCGGGGTTGCGGGTGGCCAGCAGCAGGGCTATCCCGTCGGCCTGCAGCCGGCGGCCGGCGAAGAGCACGGCCTCCCGCGACGACGCGTCCAGCCACTGGAGATCGTCGACGACGACCAGCAGCGGCGCCGACTCGGCCGCGGCGGCCAGGATGCCGACGGTGGCCGCGCACACCGAGAACCGGTCCCCGGCGACGGGCGGCCCGAGCGCCAGCGCGCTGCGCAGCGCCGCGGCCTGCGGGCCGGGCAGGGTGTCCAGCTCGGACAGCACCGGGCGCAGCAGGTCGGCGAGGCCGGCGAACGGGATCTCCGACTCCGCCTCGAACCCGCGGGCGTGCAGGACCCGCATGCCCTCGGCCCGCTCGATCGCGTAGCCGACCAGGGTGGTCTTGCCGATACCGGGCTCGCCCGTGAGGACGAGGGCGTCGCTGCGGCCCGCACGGGCTCCTGTCAGAAGGGCGTCGATGAATGCACGTTCGGCTGTCCGTCCGAGCATCATCGGCCGAGTGTATGCCGGGCGCCGCCGCGCGATGCTGCCCGTAGCCATCGGCGGACGCCGATGTCTTGATCTTCCGGGGGACTCATGACCGTCACCGCCCGGTCGGGCCGGGGCGCGGCGCTGACCGTGCTCAGTCCGATGCCGCGCCTGTGGGCCGGACCGCTGCGCCTCATCCTGTACGTGCGCAAGCTCCTCGGCCCGAGCGCCGACCTGCGGCGGATGTCCTTCATCCACTTCGCGCACTGGACCGTGATCACCGCGTTCCCGTTCCAGCGGCGCCGGGCCCGGTACGCGTACCTGCTGTTCCGCAGCGACTTCAACGGCTCCTGGGACGAGTACATCGACGCTTTCTCGATCGTCATCCCGCGCCGGATGGTCCTGATCTGGGGCTGGTCGTACGGCTTCCCGGGCGCGCTGCCGCCGGCCCCGTTCCGCGCGTACATCGGGCGCAACGACCTGCCGGTCGACCATTACTGGGCGGCGTACCCGGAGTCGTCGGTGACCGAGGTGACGGCGGCGCTGCGGGTGCGCGACGCCTACCGGGCCCGCTTCGGCGACCTCGACCCGGGCGCGGCCCCGGCGCATCCGGCGTGGCCGCTGTTCCTGCACGACGTCCAGGGCGACCTCTACACCTGGGAGGGTGACGATGACGCGGCAGCCTGATCGCGGCACCCGCTCGGTGACCGTGCTGGCACGGGTCGCCGACGGCCGGGCGCCGGAGCTGCGCAAGGCGCTCCGCGAGGCCGGTACGCCGTTCGCCCACGTGCCGGGCGTCCACTTCGCCCGCCTGGTGGTCGTGGAGCATCCCGTCACCCAGCGTCGCCCGGCGGTGTGGGGCTGGAAGGCGCGGCTGCTCGACCTCCTCGTGCACGGCGGGCGGGGGCCGCGGCCGGACGACTTCCCGCACCCGTACCTGTTGCTGACCGCTACGGTGGACGGGCCGCAGGAACGGTTCTTCGCGGGGATCCGCGCCCTAGGGCCGGAGGCGGATGCGGTCTGGGACCACTGCACGGGTTATCCGGGCAGCGAGCGTGCCGAGGCTTTCGTCCGGTTCTTCGCCGATCGCAGCCTGCCGGCCGACTACACCTTCGCCGGTGCGCCGGACGCCACGGTCGCCGAGGTCCGCGACGCCGTACGCCTGCGCCGGCGGCTGGCCGCCCTGGCAGCCGCCGGCGACGGGGGCCGCGTCGCGCCGCTGACCTCCTCCGGCCGGCCCGCCGCACCGGTCCGCGCCGCGGGGGAGAGCCCGCTGCCGCTGGGCGACATCCAGGGCATGGTGCTGCGCGGATACGGCCACCACCTCGCGGCGACGCACCTGTTCCTGCGGTTCACCGTGGCCGGCGCCGCCCGTGCCTGGCTGGGTGCGACGGCGCCGCGGATCACCTCGGCGGCGGACGGGCAGGAGCGGCCCAACCGGGCGCTGCACCTGGGCCTGAGCCACGCCGGCCTGGCCGCCCTCGGCGTGGCGCGCGACGAACTGGCCCGCTTCCCGGAGGAGTTCCGTGCCGGCATGGCCGTGCGCGAGCCGGAGCTCTCACCCGGGCGGGGCACCGATCCGTGGAACGGCTGCTTCGCCGATCCCGGCACGGTGCACGCCGTGCTCATGGTCTCGGCGACCACGCCGCAGATCCTCGAAGCGGTCGTCCGCGAACTGCGGGTGGGCGTGACGAGATCCGGCGGGATCGAGATCGTCGGCGAGCATCACGGGCAGCGCCTGCTGGCCGCGGGCGGCGACCGCCGGAGCTTCATCGAGCACTTCGGTTTCGCCGACGGCCTGTCGACCCCGCTGATCGAGGGGTACCACCAGGGACCGGCGGAGGAGCTGCTGCCGCCGGGGGAGTTCGTGCTCAAGCTGCGGGACGTGGACGGCGACATCGCCGGGCGGGACCTGCCCGGGGAGCTCGCGCGCCACGGCAGCTACCTGGTCTACCGCAAGCTCGAGCAGGACGTCGGCTCCTTCCGCGAGACCGTGGGCGCGATCGCCGGCCACTTCGCGGGCGGGGCGGGCGACGCCGGGGCGGCCCTGGTCGGGCGCAAGCGGGACGGCGGAACACTGGACCGGTGCCCGCGGGCCGCGCACGTACGCCGCGCCAACCCGCTCGACACCCTTCCCGGCGGCCGGGAGCTGTCGCGGCGGCACATGATGCTGCGGCGGGGGATCCCGTACGGGCCGTATCTACCGGAGGGCGCGCCCGACGACGGCCGGGAGCGGGGGTTGTTGTTCCTGGCGGTGGTCGGCGACCTCCGCCGGCAGTTCGAGTTCGTGCAGCGGGAGTGGATGGCCGACGGCAACGTCTTCGGCCGCGGCGGTGAGCAGGACGTGTTCACCGCGCCCGGCGGGCCGCAAGCCCGGATCCTGGTCGAGGGCGAGACGCCGGTCCACGTGCCGATCCCGCGACCGCTCGTGACCTGCCGCGGCGGCGAGTATTTCCTCCTGCCCGGCCTGGCGGCGCTGCGGGCGCTGGCCGGGCGGTGAGCGGCGGTCAGGCGGCGTACTCGAAGCGGTGCAGCTCGCGGGCTTCCTTGGCGTAGCGGGCGAGCAGGTGCACCGTACGGGGTCCGGCCACGCCGTCGGTGTCGAGGCCGACCCGGGCCTGGAACCGGCGGACGGCCGAGGCCAGCGCCTCGTCGCCCTCGCCGACGACCATGCCGAGCTGTGCGAACAGGTCCCGGACCGCGGCCGGGTCGGCGGCGGGCGCTGCCTCGCCGGTCCAGCCGATGAGACCGCCGACGGCCGTACCGACCACGCTCAGCATTCCTCGTGCCGACATCGCTACCTCCTGGGGGGATCTTTCTGGGGTGACTCCAGAATCCGCGGAAAGCCTGTGCGGGACATCGGACCGCGGTCCTGACCTGCTGGGGATCCGCTGCGACTTTCGGCCGATTCCAGGATCAGCCGGGGTCTCGGCAGACGCCCGCGATGCGGTCGCGCAGCCACCGGTGGGCCGGGTCGGCGTCGAGTCGCAGGTGCCACAGCAGTGACACCGTCACCTCGGGCGCCGGGAACGGCAGTGCGAAGGAGCGCATGCCCTGCCGCAGGTTCTCGGTGTGCCGCTCCGGGACCGTGGCCACCAGGTCGGCCGCCCGCGCGAGGGCCACGGCGGCACCGAAGCCGTCGACGACCGTCACGATGTCGCGGCGCCGTCCCGTCCGGCGGATCGCCTCGTCGACCAGGCCCTCGGCGAGGCCGCGCCGGGAGACGTGGACGTGGCGGGCGGAGGCGTACCGGGCCGTCGTGACCTTGCCGGTGCTCAGCGGGTGCCCCTCGCGGACGACGCCGACGAACCGGTCGGTGAACAACGGCCGGCTGCGCACCTCCGGGGGTGGGGCCTCGTCGGCGACGCCGGTCTCGAGGTCGACACCGTCGCGCAACGCTTCCGGGTCCGGCCTCGTCTTCTGCAGAAAGTGCAGCCGTACGCCGGGTGCCTGCGACCCGACCGCGGCCACCAGCTCGGGGCCGAACCGCTCCACGAAGCCGTCGCTGCAGCGTACGGAGAAGCCGCGGGCCAATGTCGCCAGGTCGAGCCGCTCCGCCGGGCGGAGGACCTGCTCCGCGTCGCGCACGAGGGCGCTCACCCGGGTGCGGAGTTCCACCGCGCGAGGCGTGGGCACCAGTCCCCGGCCGGAGCGCACCAGCAGCGGGTCACCGGTGGCGCGCCGCAGCCGGGCGAGCGCGCGGCTCATCGCGGAGGGGCTCAGCGCCAGCCGCTTCCCGGCCCGGGTGACGCTGCCCTCCTCGAGCAGGACGTCCAGCGTGACGAGCAGGTTGAGGTCGGGGCGAGCCATCCGCCGATGATGGCACGAGACATGGCGTTGGATGCACAGGTGCGTTGACATCTTTGCGCGTTCCGCCCGGTCCCGATGCGCCATACCGTCGATGCGTGACCTCACGACCGGCCCCGCGGTGGGCGCTCACCGCCCTGTCTCTGTCCATGCTCCTGCCGTCGCTGGGCACCAGCATCGCCAACGTCGGCCTTCCCGCGATGGCCGCCACCCTCGGCGCCGCCTTCTCCCAGGTGCAGTGGGTGGTGATCGGCTACCTCCTCGCCGTGACGACGCTGATCGTCGGCGCCGGCGGGCTCGGCGACCTGCTCGGACGCCGCCGCCTCCTGGTCGGCAGCGCGGCGCTGTTCACCGCCGCCTCGCTGCTGTGCGGCCTCGCCCCGGACCTGGCCCTGCTGATCACCGCCCGGGTACTCCAGGGCGCCGGCGCCGCGGGCATGATGGCGCTCACCATGGCCCTCGTCGGCGAGACGGTTCCTCCGGCGCGTACGGGCCGCGCCATGGGCCTGCTGGGCACGATGTCGGCGGTGGGCACGGCGCTGGGCCCGTCCCTCGGCGGCCTGCTGGTCGCCGGCTTCGGCTGGCGCGCGATCTTTCTCGCGGTCGTTCCGCTCGGAACCCTGACCACTGTGCTGACCTACCGGGCGCTGCCCACGTCGACGCCGGTGGAGCCCGCGAGCCGGCGGAGGTTCGACCTGATCGGCACCGCCCTGCTGGCGATCACGCTGGGCGCGTACGCACTGGCCATGACGAGCGGTGGGCGATCGTCCGGGACCGCCACGATCGCCCTGCTCGCCGTCGCCGCGATCGCACTCGCGCTGTTCGTGACCGCCGAGAGCCGGGTGCCGTACCCGCTGCTGCGGCTGCCGCTGCTGCGCGACCCGGAACTCGCCGCGGCCCTGACCGCGAGCGCCCTGGTCGCCACCGTCATGATGACCACCCTGGTGGTGGGCCCCTTCCACCTGTCCGGTGCGCTGCACCTCGGCCCGGCCCTGATCGGCCTGGTGATGTCCGCGGGGCCGGCCGTGTCGGCGCTCGCCGGCGTACCGGCGGGCCGGGCCGCCGACCGCTTCGGTGCCGGCACCATGGTCGTCGCCGGGCTGGGCGGCATCACCGGCGGTGCCGCGGTGCTGGCCGTCATGCCGGCGCGCGCCGGTGTCCTCGGCTACGTCCTGCCCTTGGTCGTCGTCACGGCCGGCTACGCGGTGTTCCAGGCGGCCAACAACACCGCCGTGATGCGGAACGTCGCGGCGCCGCAGCGCGGGGTGGTGTCGGGAACGCTCAACCTGTCCCGCAACATCGGCCTCATGACCGGGGCCTCCGTGATGGGTGCGGTCTTCGCCCTGGCCGGCGGGGGAGGCGGGACGACCGCGCCGGCGGCCGAGGTGGCCCGGGGCACCCATGTGACCTTCGCCGTCGCCGCGGTCCTGGTGGCCCTGGGGCTGGTCCTGGCCCTGCGGTTCACCGGCCGTGCGGCACGCGACCCGTCACCCGTTGCCACAGCCAGCCCGAAGGAACCGACCGGCCTCTCAGGACGTACTCGCTGACGGCGTGGTGCGTCACGGTGTCGAGCAGGTCCCGGCGGGCCGAGGGGCGGCCGGCGAACAGGAGCTGGTCGCCGGGGACCAGGGCGACGTCGTCGCCCGGGCCGAGGATCGCCTCCGCCTCTCTCTGCAGCAGGAGCGGCACGGCGGCGATGCGCTGCTCACGGTCGCGCGGACTTCTCAGGAGAGCACCGACGGTGGCGCCGTCCGCTCTCAGGTGCGGCTCGAGCGCCGGTGCGTCGCGCCGGCTCAGGGCGACCTTCCAGACGTCGCCCAGGCACCGGCCGCACTGCCGGGTGATCCGGGTGATCATCCCTGCCGCCCAGTCGTCGCCGCGGGCGGGCACGTCCTGCAGGAAACGCCAGAGGAGGGGGGTGCTGAGCTGGGCGTAGATCTCGCGGGCCACCATCTCCGTGGGCACCAGGAGCCGGTCGGTGTCCATCGCCGCGAACAGCGGTGCGCTGGCCGGCCGGTTCTGGCGTGAGGCGATGAACAGCGAAGGGTTGATCCGGCGGGCGGCCGCGATCAGGGACAGGTTCGTGGTGTCGTTGTCCGTGCCGGCGACGAAGCCGACCGCCTGCTCCAGCTCGGCGCGCGCCAGCACGGCCGGCTCAGACGCGTCGCCCACGACGATCGCGTCCTCCGGGCCGGCGTCCGGCCGCACGTCGATGATCCGCACGTCGAGACCCTCCCTGCGCAGGTCCTCGGTGAGTTTGCGGCCGAAGCGGCCGTACCCGCACACCACCCACCGGCCCGCGACCGGCGGACGGCCGCGGGCGGGCAGGTCGGCTCCGGGACCGTCCTCCAGCCAGGACATCAGCCGGTACGAGGACGGCGCGCGCAGGGCGAGCCCGAGATGGTCGCCGAAGCGGTCGAACGGGTTGACGACCCGGGGCGAACCGAAGGCCCGCATGCGACGGTCGATCGCGGGCGAGACGGTCCTGGCGATGACTGGGAGGTCCGGCCGGACCAGGGCGGCGGTCATGGTGACCACCAGGTTGACCTCGTCGTCGTCCGTCAGGGCCAGCACCCCCTCGCACTGCGGATGCTCGAGCCCGGCAAGGCCGAGCGCGCGCGGATCGCCGGCGTCCACGGCCAGCCCGGGGATGTCGGCGTGGTACGAGTCCACGTCCAGCGCGTCGACGCGGTCACCGGAGACGTCCAGCACGACGAACCGCCGCCCGATGGCGTCCAGCTTCCGGCCGAGCAGCTGCCCGGTCTGCCCGTACCCGACGATGAGCAGGAAGGGCTCGCGCAGCCGGCTCACCGTACGCGTGAAGCGCTGCCGGGCGAGGGCCTGACGGAACGCACGGTCCTGCAGCAGGGTGAGCAGCGAGCCGATCGCGTACGCCCACCCGACCACGGTCAGGTAGATGGTGGCCGTGACCCACAGCCGCTGGGCGCCGGTGAACGGTTGCGGGATCTCGCCGTACCCGATGGTCGTCGCCGTGTAGCTCATGAAGTAGAACGCGTCGAAGAATCCCATCCGCGTCGGCTGCCCGGCGGCGTCCCGGCCGGGGATGAGCGTGAGGCCGAGCACGCTGACGGCGAAGATCGTGATCAGGACGATCAGTGGCGCCCGCATGCGGCGGAGGATCAAGAAGATCGTCGACGACGTCTCCGCGGAGCGGTGACGCCACGCCTGCCGTGCCCGAGTCGCCATGACGCCTCCCCGTCAGCGCCGGTGGAACGACACGGTCTCGATCACCAGCAGCACGACCGAGACGAGATTGGCCAGCAGGGCACCCCCGGACAGCGACACCACGCTGGCCATCGCCTGCCCGTCCAGGCCGGCCGACGAGATCTCGCTCGCGTACGCCCACACCAGCGCGGCCGCGATCAGCTGCAGGTCGGCGACGAGGCTGGTGGCCAGATGCACCGCGCCGATCTGGGTGCGGTCGCCGAACTTCAGCACCGTCGCGATGAGACTGACCACGACCGCGGCGAACAGCTCGTACACGTTGTGCAGCGAGGGGTCGGACAGGTCGCCGATGAAGAACCCGAAGTTGAGCGTCGCGGCCAGCAGCACGAAGAAGCCGAAGATCACTTTTTCCAGGCTCATACGCCACTCCGCGGTCGGGGACCGAACGGGCGATTGCCGTGCTCGACCGCTCGTTGATTGAATCATGGATATCGATGTCAGGCGGCAGTGCAGAGGCTTACATCGTCACCCTTCAAGAGGGAGCCGTCCATGTCCACAGCCATGTCGCGATCACGCCGGCTGGCCAGGACGATCGTCGCCACGACCGTCTTCGTCGCCGGACTGACCGCCGCAACGAGCGCGTACGCCACCGGCAACCCGACCGGTGTCCTCGAGATCTGCAAGACCGCATCGGGTTCCGGCGTCACCGGGAGCTTCGCCTTCACCGTCTCGGGCCTCACCGGCAGCACGTCGGTCCCCGTGGGCGGATGCAGCCAGCCCCTCACCGTCGCCGCGGGGGACGTCGTCGTCACCGAGGTCGCCCGGAGCGGCTTCGTCGTCGCGGACATCACCGCCTCGCCCGCCGACCGGCTGATCTCCCGGGACACGGCGGGGCGCACCGCGAAGGTCAAGGTCGTGCCGGGATCCGTGGCCAACCAGACCATCGTCACCTTCAGCAACAAGGTCGAGCCGCCCAGCACCGGCACCCTCAAGGTGTGCAAGGTCGCGGGGCCCGGCGTCGTCACCGGTCAGGAGTTCACCTTCGCCGTCGGCAGCACGACGACGACGGCGAAGGCCGGCTCGTGCAGCCTGCCGCTGACCCTGCCGGTGGGGAACGTGACCGTCACCGAGCAGGTCCCGGCCGCGTACGAGGTGACCGCCATCGAGGTGACCGGCTCCGGTTCGCTGGTGAGCCGTGACCCGGCCCGGGGCACCGCGGTGGTCGGCGTGGCCGCCGGCACGACCGAGGTCTCGTTCACCAACAAGAAGAAGAACCGGCCGCCCGTCTGCACCGGGGTGAAGGCCTCGCCGGGCGAGATCTGGCCGCCGAACCACAAGCTCGTCACGGTGACGCTCAGCGGCGCCACCGACCCCGACGGCGACGCCACCACGCTGACCATCACCGGCGTCACGCAGGACGAAGCCCTCAACGGCACCGGCGACGGTGACACCGCCCCCGACGCCGCCTGGATCTCCGGCCGGCGGGACCAGGTCCAGGTGCGCGCCGAGCGCAGCGGTCAGGGCGACGGCCGGGTCTACCGGATCGCCTTCACCGTCTCCGACGGCATCGACACGTGCAGCGGAACGGTGTCGGTCGGGGTGCCCCACGACCAGTCCGGTGACCCGGCGGTGGACACCACCTCCGTGGTCGTGAACTCGTTCGGACCGTAGCCGGGCGGGGTCAGAACTCGTCGACGCGGCGGTCCTGGTCGGGGCAGACCGTGTCGATCGCGAGCTTGATCAGCTCGCGGGCCGTTGCCTGGTCCGTCGCCTCGGCGTCGGCGGTGCCCAGGCTCCGGGTGCGCGCCACGATCGTGTCCGCGTCGGCGCCGTCCGCCAGGTCGGCGCAGGCGCGGTCGGCGATCGCGGAGATCTCCTCGTCGCGGCGGTCGAGGGCGATCTCGGGCAGCTTGTCGCGGACGGTCGCGACGAAGGCGTCCGGGCCCGCTGCCTCCCGGGCAGCCGGGGTCGTCCTCGACGCGCGGGGCCGCGTGGTCGTGGCCGGGCCGGCCGTGGTGCTCTCGGTCGCGAGGGCCCGTGTCGCCGGCGTCGCGCTGCTCGTGGTCGCCGGCACCGGCACCGGGGCAGGCTCCGTACCGTCGTCGCTGCACCCGCCGAGTGCGAGCAGGAGGGCCGTCGCCGCCAGCCACCGTGTCATCGATCCACCCCGTCGTTCGCCGAATGCCTTGCCGCAGACCTAACGGCGGCGGTCCGCGCGGGCGACGCCCCGCACGGGTGAACTCGACAGCGTACAGCCGACCCACAGACGACTCACCGCGAGCTGACCAGGTGCGGCGCGACAGTGGACCGCATGACCGATCTGCTGACCCGCCCCGTGGCGCCTGGCGCTGGTGCAGGTGAGTGAGCTGTCCGGGCTCACGCCGGCGACCTTCGGCACCGGACCGTGAGGTCGACACCGGCTCGGAGAAGCTCACCGGCCTGCTGCAGACGGACGCTGAGCGCCGGTGTGAAACCGGGCGGCAGGGGTACGCGGCCCGGTATGGCACGGACGGTGACGGCGGCGGTGGCGGCGTCCAGCGAATGGACGGATCCCGCGGGGGTGCTGCAGCCCGGCGGCGAGGTGCACGCGTGGCAGCCCGGCACGAATCAGACGGTGTGCGGCCTGGCGCTCAGCCGGACCCGGCTGCGGCGGTTCCCGCACGTGCGTTTCGACTTCCGCCGCACCGACGTGGTCACCCCGCAGGACGAGATCCGGCACATCTGCCCCCGCTGCGTCGCCGCGACCAGCCGGCGCGGGGAGCGGTCCTGGACCCGGACCGCTCCCCGTCCCTGACACCCTTCAGCCCGCGAGGTGGCCGTACCTGTCCTCGAGCTCGCGCCAGGTGCCCTGCGCCACCGCGCGGCCGCCGATGAGCACGACCACCCGGTCGGCGCGGGACAGCGCCGCCCGCTTCGACGTCGAGCCGACCACCGTCACGCCGTGCTCGCGCAGCGCCCGCCACAGGTCCAGCTCGGTGGTGACGTCCAGCGCCGAGGACACGTCGTCCGCGACGAGCAGCTCGGTGCGCGGCGCCAGCGCCCGGGCCAGGGCCAGCCGCTGGAGCTGACCGCCCGAGAGGCGGGTGCCCTTGTGGCCGATCAGCAGCTGGAGCCCGCCGCCGGCCGCCGCCAGGTCGTGCTCGAGCTGGGCGGTCGTCACCGCGTCCGCGGCGTCGACCTGGTGCCCGAGCGCGATGTTGTCCGCGACCGTTCCGGACAGCACCCGGGGCAGCTGGGCGACGTACCCGACCTGGTTGGGGCGCAGGAACGTCTCCGGCTCGTCGACCGGCCGGCCGTTCCAGGCCAGCGTGCCGGTGTGGTGCACGATCCCGGCCAGCGCCCGCAGCAGCGAGGACTTGCCCGCACCGACCGGGCCGACGACGAGGACCAGCTCGCCCCGCTCGACGGTCAGGTCGACGTCCTGGGCGCCGACGGTGCCGTTCTCGTGGACGGCGCTGAAGCCCGCGAGCTCCAGCCGCCGCAGCGGGTCGCGCGGGGCCGCCGGCGGGGCGTCCGCCGTGCCGGCCGCGATGTCCACACCGGGCACCGCGGACGAGTACGCCGCCACGCCCGCCATGGCCGCCGTCCGCCGCGTCCACACCCGCGCCGACGGGAAGTGGGACACGAGCGAGGCCGTGGTCCACGCGAACCAGCGGGCCGCCCCGAGCACCGCCACCGCGATCAGCGTGGCCGCCGCCGACAGGTTCCCGGCCAGGTACATCGCCCAGGCCGCGATCGGCAGCAGGCCGCTGAGCAGCGACGGCGTGGACCGCGCCCAGACCTGGATCGCGATCTCGTGGCGCTGCCGCTCACTGCGGGCGGCGTCGAGCTTCGCCAGGTGGCTCAGCACCGGCACCGTCGCGCCGGCCAGCTTGACCGTGCGGGCCGCGGACAGCGACGAGACCAGGGCGGTCGCGAACGAGGCGCGGGCGGCGACCGTACGCCGGGCCGCCCGTTCCAGCCGCGGCCCGAACAGCGTGGCGGCCAACCCGGACACGACCATCGTGCCGGCGAAGAACAGCGCGGGCACCCACGACCGCGAGGCCAGCGTCATCGCGAGGATCATGACGAGGCTGACGCCGGTGTCGATGAGGTTGTCGGCGAGCATGACGACCCGTTCCGTGTCGCCGCCCTGCGCCACGACCTCGGCCGGGGTGTGCTTGCTGATCCGGCGCGGACCGATCTGCCCGTGCACCAGCCGCATGCTGATCCGCAGCATCTGGCGTACCCACCATTCGGGGAACCAGGCGCCGGTGTAATACAGCGTCGGAATGGCGACGATCAGCGCCGCCGCGATCGCCGTCGCCGGCCGCAGCGGATCGCCGATGCCGTCGACCACCTGGGACCAGAGCAGCGGCAGGATCGCGCCGTCGAGGCCGAGCAGGACGAGCACGGCGAACAGCGCGACCGCGGCCAGGCCGTACCGGGCGTCGTTCGTGGTCAGCCGGAAGATCTCCCGCATGGTGCGGGCCGGCGGGGGTTCCGGCAGCGGCGGCGGGTCGGCCAGCGGCAGGTTGTTGCCCAGCTCGGTCGCGACCGGCTCCTGCGGCTCCCGCTCGAGCAGCGCGACCCCGCCGCCGCTGCGGGCCGGCGCCACCACGTTCGAGGTGGCCAGCAGCTCGGCGAAGCGGCGCGACTCGGCGAGCGGGCCGGCCTCGAGCACCTCGCCGTCGGCCAGCACGACCACCTCGTCGCAGCGGCGCACCGACGACAGCCGGTGCGCCACGATGACGCCGATGCGGCCCTGCAGCAGCCGGTCGGTCGCCCGCTGCACCCACGCCTCGGTGACCGGGTCCATCCGTGCCGTGGCCTCGTCGAGGATCACCACGTGCGGGTCGCGCACCAGGATCCGGGCGAAGGCGACGAGCTGCTCCTGGCCGGCGGAGAGCACGTAGCCGCCCTCGCCGAGCTTGGTGTCGATGCCGTCCGGAAGGCTCTCCGCCCACGCGTCGATGCCCAGCTCGGCGAGCGCCGTCGCCGCCTGCGGCAGCAGCGCCTCGTCGAACAGGGCGATGTTCTCGGCCAGGGTGCCGGCCAGGATCTCCGTGCGCTGCGGCACGATCGCCGTCCACCGGCGCAGGTCCTCGACGTCGAGATCGTTGATGTCGGTGCCGGCGAGGGACACCGTGCCCGGCGGTACGTCCACCGCGCGGGTCAGCACCTTCGCCAGCGTCGACTTGCCCGAGCCGGTACGGCCGATCAGCGCGTACGACCGCCCCCGGCGGAACGTGAGGTTCACGTCGCGCAGCGCGGGCGGGCGTGCGGAGTCGGCCTCGCCGTAGCGGAACGTCAGGTGGCGGACCGTGAGGTCGCCGTCGGCCGGCGGAAGACCACCGGTCGGTTCCTGCGGCACGGCGCGCAGCAGCTGCACCCTGTTCCACGCGCCGAGCGCGTTCTGCAGCTCGGGCACCATGCGGGTGACGTGCTCGAGGGTGCCGCCGAAGCCCAGTGCCAGCAACCACACGGCGGTCAGCCGGGCGCCGTCGATGTGCCCGGCGGTCAGGGCCCACGCACCCCCGACGACCAGGACCGCGATCAGCGTACGGGTGATCGCGCCGGCGCCCATGGTGATCCGCGACGACATCCGCCACACCCGGCGCCCGCGCATCAGCACCTCCCGGGCCCGCTGGGCGTAGAGGCGGCGCACGTACGGGGCGGCGAGGCTGGTGCGTACGTCATCCTGGCCGTGGACCGCCTCCTCCATCACGGCGGCGAGGTCCGACCAGGCCTCCTCCTCGCTGATCCGGGCCGGCGAGATGCGCTGGATCGGTTTCGTCATGACGGCCACGAGCAGGATCGACACCAGCACCATGCCGATGCCGGCCGGCCACCACGCGAAGAACGCCGTGACGATCGACAGGCCCGCGACGGCCAGCGACTGGGCCAGCCGTACGCCGCTGCCGCGCAGTTCGGAACCGACCTGGTAGACGTCGCTGTCGATGCGGTCGAGCAGCTCGCCGACCGGGGTGTTCTCCAGCGTCGGGACGTCCTGGCCTAAGGCGACCTTGCACAGCCCGCGGCGCACGGCGGCGGCCCAGTCGGCGGTCAGGCGCGCGGCGGCGAGGCCGACGACGACGTCGCTCAGCACCGCCACCACGAGGGCGGCGGCGAGCACGCCGAACACGGGCACGGACCGGTCGACCAGCACCGCGCCGGCGAGGCCGAGTGCGCCGGCCTGCCCGGCCGCGCCCAGCACGATGAGGACGGCGATGAAGGCGGTGCGACGGGGCGAAACAGCCCATAAGTCGCGGAGCAGGCGCATCGATGGTCCTCTGGCAGAAGGGAAGGCGGTGCCACCATCCTGCGTCCGGCGCCCGGACCGCTCAACGCAATTACCTGGCCGGCGATGGTCACCTGTGTCAGGATCGCGGCCGTGCACGTACCCGCCGTGGTGACCGCGAAGGCCCGGGCCGCCCAGGCGGACGACTGGCTGGCCGCGCTGCCGTCACTGGTCGCCTCCCTCGGCGCCGAATGGGGATTCGGGACCGGGCCCGCGTACGAGGACGCGACCGAGGCGTACGTAACACCGGCGACCCTGGCAGACGGCACGGAGGCGGTCCTCAAGCTGCTGGTGCCCCGCGCGGGCGACCACGCGGCGAACGAGATCGCGGTGCTGCGGCTCGCCGGAGGCGACGGGTGCGTACGGCTGTTGCGCGCCGACGAGTCCCGCGGTGCGCTGCTGCTCGAACGCCTCGGACCGTCCATGGCGGACGTGGAGCTTCCCTTCCCGCAGCGGCTGGAGGTCCTCACCGATCTCGCCCGGCGGGTGTGGCGCCCGGCGGCCGGAGCGGGGCTGCCGACCGGCGCCGACAAGGGCCGATGGCTGATCCGGCACATTCGGCAGCGCTGGGCCGAGCTCGGGCGGCCGTGCGGGGAGCGTACGGTCGCCCACGCCGTCGCCTGCGCCGAGCGCCGGATCGAGGCCCACGACGACGCCCGGGCGGTCCTGGTCCACGGCGACGTCCACCAGTGGAACGCCCTGCGCGCCGGCGACGGCTGGCGGCTGGTCGACCCGGACGGCCTGCTCGCCGAGCCCGAGTACGACCTGGGCGTGCTCATGCGCGAGGACCCCGAGGAGCTCATGGCGGGCGACCCGTGGGACCGGGCCCGCCTGCTCGCCGCCCGCACCGGCCTCGACGCGACCGCGATCTGGGAATGGGGTGTCGCCGAGCGCGTCTCGACCGGCCTGCTCGCCGTCGGCATCGGCCTCCAGCCCGTCGGCGACCGGATGCTGGCCGCGGCGGAGGCGATCAGCGCCCTTCATTGACAGGCCGTCCGGGGCGGGAAAGTATCGATATCGGCCGATGTCGTCGAGTCCGGGGAGTGCCCGTGCGCCGTCTCGTCACCGCCGCTCTCGTGCTCGCCGCCGCCCTGGCGGTCCCCACACCCGCCAGCGCCGCGCCGGACGGACCGCAGACGGTCGAGGACGTGTACCGCTACCTCGAGGATCCCGAGCTGACCGGCGAGGGACAGGAGCCGCCGCATGCCGACCTGAAGCCGTACGCGTCGCTTCCCGAGGCGGCGAAGGGCGGGCCGAGCCCATACGTCCGCTCGCTCGACGGCGAGTGGCGGCTGAAGATCTTCGACCGGCCCGACGACGTCCCCGCCGCCTTCCACCAGGCCGGCTTCGACGCGTCGGCGTGGCCGTCGGCACGGGTGCCGCACACGTGGCAGTCCGACTTCGCCGACCACCCCGTCTTCCGCAACATTCCCAGCGACATCGTCCCCGACGACCCGCCCCGGGTGCCCCGGGACGTCAACCCCACCGGCGCCTACCTGCGTACCGTCGATCTCCCGGCGTCGTGGGACGGCGGCCGGGTCTTCCTCCGCTTCGAGGGCGTGACGAGCAACTATCTGGTCTGGGTCAACGGCGCCTACGTCGGGTACGACCAGGGCGGCTACACGCCCGCGGAGTTCGACGTCACCGATCGGCTGAGGCCGGGCCGCAACACCATCGCCGTCCAGGTGCACCGCTGGGGCTCGGGCGCGTATCTCGAGGACTTCGACCAGTGGCGCTACAGCGGCATCTTCCGCGACGTCGTCCTCTACCGCACCGAGCAGACCCGGCTGCGGGACGCGTACGTGACGACCGACCTGGACGCCACCTTCACCGACGCCGTCCTCTCCGCCCGGGTCGACGTGGCCGGAGCGCCCGGGACGTTCACCGTGCGCGGCACCCTGCTGGACGGTGGCGGACGCACGGTGACCACCGCCGAGGCCGCGACCGGCGTCGGCCGGGTGACCCTGACGGCGCCGGTGCGGAACCCGGCGAAGTGGAGTGCCGAGGAGCCGAACCTCTACACGCTCGCGCTGCAACTGCTCGACGGGAGCGGACGCGTGCGACAGACCACGACCCAGCCGGTCGGGTTCCGCGAGGTCGAGGTGCGCAACCGGCAGATCCTCGTCAACGGCCGGCGGATCCTGATCAAGGGCACCAACCGCGCCGAGACCGATCCGGACACCGGGCGGCACCTCACCCGGCAGGTGCAGCGCGACGACGTGTTCCTCATGAAGCGGCTGCACCTCAACGCCGTCCGCACCTCGCACTACCCGTCGGACCCGTACCTCTACGACCTCGCCGACCGCTACGGGCTGTGGGTGGACGACGAGGTCGACATCGAGACGCACAACCACGAGAGCTGCCCGTCGGTCTGCCTGGCGGACCGGCCGGAGTGGCAGAAGGCGTTCGCGGACCGCTTCCAGGCGATGGTCGCCCGCGACAAGAACCATCCCAGCGTCATCCTCTGGGACACCGGCAACGAGGCCGGCCTCGGCGCCGCGCACTTCGCGATGGCCGCGTGGGCCGACGCCAACGAGCCCACCCGCCTGCTCTACCACCAGTCGAACAACCCGGACGGCGATGCCCCGTACGCCGACGTCGACGGTCCCCGCTACCCGACCCCGGCCCGGCTGGAGGCACGGACGCTCAGCAGCACGAAGCCGATCGTGATGGGGGAGTACGCCCACGCCATGGGCAACGGGCTGGGCAACTTCGACCAGTTCTGGGCGCTGGCCCGCAAGCACCCGGAGATGCAGGGCGGCTTCATCTGGGACTGGGCCGAGCAGAACCCGCGTCAGCCGCTGCTGCTCACCCCGGACTCGGCCGCCGGGCACCTGCAGGCCTTCCTCGTCGGCAAGCCGGGCCTGGCGCCGGGTCACCGCGGCAAGGCCGTCGACCTGTCCAGCCTGGACGACTACGTCGACGTGTTCCGCGACCGCCGCCTCGACCTGACCGGCCCGCTCACCCTCGATGCGTGGGTCAAGCCGGGGGAGTGGTCCGGCAGCTTCCCGATCCTCACCAAGGGCCAGGGGTACGCCCTGCAGATGCGCGACCGCGACACCCTCGAGTTCGGCGTCGACGCGAACGGCTGGGCCACCGCCGCCGCACGCGTCCCCGCGAACTGGTACGGCGCCTGGCACCGCGTCACCGGCGGCTACGACGGCACGGCCCTGCACCTGTACATCGACGGCGCCCGGGTGGCGTCCGTCCCCCGCACGGGAGCGGTCGACCCCGGCCTGTACGAGGTGAACGTGGGCCGCAACGCCGAGACGCAGCAGGACAACGACCTGTGGAACGCCCGCCTCGGCCGCGGTCTCGTCGACGACGCCCGTATCTACGCCACCGCCCTCACTCCAGGGCAGCTCGAGGCGGGAGCCGGCAAGGCCGTGCTCGCACTGGGCTTCGACACCGTCCGGCGCCACGGCGGCTTCCTCAGCCTCGGGATCAGCCTGTCCGGCACCGACGGCCTGGTCGGATCGGACCGGTACGTCCAGCCGGAGACCGCCGAGATGGCCTGGGCTCAGGCGCCGGTGCGGATCAGCGCCACCGACGCCGCCGCCGGGCGGATCACGCTGCACAACGAGCAGCAGGCCGGCGCGCTCGACGTCCGGGTGCGCTGGACGCTGACCGAGCAGGAGCGGACCCTGCGCTCGGGCACCCGTACCCTGCGCCTGGACCCCTCCGGGTCGGCCGACCTCGCCGTCGGGGCGGTGCCGGCGAACCCGCAGGACCGGGAGCGCTTCCTGACCGTCACGGCGGCGAGCACCCGCGACGTGCCCTGGGCGCGCCGCGGCTGGGTGCTGGGCCAGAACCAGTTCCCGGTCGGGGGTACGGCGGTGCCCGGCGTCGCGACGCCCCCGGTGGCGGGCGCGCCCGCGCTCACCACCCGCGGCGCGACGATCACGGTGTCCGGCCCGGGGTTCGGCTACCGCTTCGCCGACGGCGCCCTGGTGTCGCTGCGCAGCGGCGGCCGCGAGCTGCTGCGGGGCGGGCCGCTGCTGGACGTGTGGCGGCCGCCCACCAGCAACGAGACGTACGACTGGGGCACCGACGACCGCCGCATCTGGCACGACACCGGCCTCGACGCGCTCACGTCGTCGGTGACCGGCGTGCGGGCCACCACCGAGGCGGACGCGGCGGTGGTCGAGGCCCGCACCCGCTGGGCCGGTACGGGCATCGCGTTCGACCAGACGCTGCGCTACCGCATCGACCGGCGCGGCACGATCACGCTGCGCCAGGACGTGGTGCCGTCCGGGCCGCGCCTCGGCGAGCTGCCGTACCTGCCGCGGGTCGGCCTGTCGCTGCGGCTGCCCGCCGAGCTGCAGCAGTTCGCCTACCACGCGCGCGGGCCGCAGGAGTCGTACGACGACCGCCGCAGCGGCGCACCGATGGGTGTGTACCGCAGCACCGTCGCCGGCGAGTACGTGCGGTACTCGCGGCCGCAGGCGTACGGGAACCACACCGACGCCCGGTGGGCCGCCCTCACCGACGGGCGCGCGGGCCTGCTCGTCGGCGGCATGCGGGACGTGAGCGTCACCGCGTACGACGACCTCGACCGCGCCGAGTACGACCACCAGCTGCCGCTCGTCCGCAACCGGGGCTGGGTCACCCTGCATGCCGAGGCGGGCGAGACGGGCATGGGCGAGACGCCGAACTCGGTGCTGGCGCCGTTCCGTCTGTCGCCGGCCGGCCCGTACTCGCAGGAGCTGGTGGTGCGGCCCCTGAGCCGGCGGGAGGCGGCGGCCGGCGGCGTCCCCGACTCCGACGTGCCGGCGCCGTGCCCGCCGTCGCTGGCGGCCACCACCGACGGCTCGGTGCGGCCCGGCGTCGCCGAACCGGTCCAGGTCACGGTCACGGCACGCTGCGCGGGAGGGCTCGAGAACGCGACGGTACGGCTGACCGCCCCGCAGGGCTGGACCGTCGAGCCGCCCTCGGTGACGCTGGGCGCGGTCGCGTACGGCACCCCGGCCACGGCGGCGTTCCGGGTCACCGCGCCGCCGGACACGGACGTGGGCACGTACGCCCTGACCGCCACCGCCGTGACGACCACCCCGACCGGCTTCACCTCCACCACCTCGGCGTCGGTGACCACGGCGGCGCCGCTGCCGCCGGGCTGGGCGTGGCTGAGCGACCGCCCGTACACCCCGCGGACCAACGGCTGGGGACCGGTGGAGCGGGACCGCAGCAACGGCGAGCAGGCGGCCGGCGACGGCGGCCCGCTGACCGTCGCGGGTACGGCGTACCCGAAAGGCATCGGCGCCCACGCCCCCTCGGCGGTGACCGTGCCGCTGTCCGGTACCTGTTCCCGCCTGCGCGCGGCCGTCGGTGTCGACGACGAGACCGGCACCGGCGGCTCGGTGGTCTTCTCGGTGTGGCTGGACGGCGAGCGCCGCTACGAGTCGGGCGTCGTGACCGGCGCCGACCCCGCCACCGAGGTCAGCGTCGACCTCACCGGCGCCACGACGATGGAGCTGCGCGTGGCGGACGCGGGCGACGGCAATGCCCTGGACCACGCCGACTGGGCGGCGGCCCGGGTAGCCTGCGCCTGATGTACCCACCCTCGCCGTGGCACCTGCGTGGCCAGCTCCACCTGTCGGTCTTCGCCGTGCCCCGCCGTGCCCTGCCCCCGCTGCCCGCCGGGCTGCGCCCGCTGGCCCTGGGCGGCCGCAGCCTGGTCGGCGCCGCGTGGGTCGCCTACGAACCGGGCGGCACGCTGCACTACCGGGAGCTGCTCGCGGCGGTGCTGGTCCGCCCGCTGCGCCCGACGGTCATGGACATCTGGGTGGACAGCCCCGAGTCGTGCGAGGGCGGCCGGGCCCTGTGGGCCATCCCCAAGGACCTGGCCGAGCTCACCGTCGCCCCGCCCGCGGCCGCCGCCACGGGCATCGCCCACGCCGAGATCCGGCCGGGCCGCCGCCTCCCTGGCCGGTGGCCCGCCCCGCTCTCCCTGGTCCAGGCGCGCGAGGACGGCACAAGGGTCCGCACCCCGGTGAGCGGTACGGCGGCACTGCGGCGCACCGGGATCACCTGGCACATCGAGAGCGGAAGTCCCCTGTCGTATCTGGCGGGGCGGAAGCCGCTGCTGTCGGTGACGCTCGCGGACTTCCGCCTCCGCTTCGGATCCTGACCCGACCTCAGGGCGCGGGCAGGCGCTCCCGCATGTACTTCGCGAACTCGGCCGCCCGCACGAACGGCTTGAACGAGAACACCTCGATGTTGCGGTCGGGCAGGGTCAGCGTGATGCTCGTGCGGGTCAGCCGGAGCTGGACCCGCAGGATCTGCGCGAACGGCAGGTAGACCGGGATCCGGCCGCGGTGCGGCACGTAGACGAGCCGCCTGGGCACCACGGCGACCAGGCCACGCCGCCCCAGCCCTTCGCGCCAGGTGCCGGGCCCGTCCTGCAGGTTGGCGAGCGCCAGGTTGGCCGGCCGCTCGCCGTCGTCGAGGGCGTCGACCATGGCGTCCAGCACTTCGCGGCGGCTCTCCGCCTTCATCAGCGGGTCGTATCTGTACGGTGGCGCGTCCACCTCGATCTGGCTCTCGTACAGGCGCTGCAGCTCGGCGAAGCGCTGTACCCGCGACGACGTGAGCCGGTTGCCCTGACCGGTGCCGAAGGCCGGCCCGCCGTTGCTCTCGATCACGGCGATGAGCCGGCGTACGTCCTCGGCGAAGGTGTCCGGATGGAACGGCAGCATCTGCCGGCTGCGCAACGGATCCAGGCCGGGCGGCAGTGCCCCGGGCCGCAGCGGCGGCGCGTCGCGGGAGACCATCGGGATCACCCGGATGCCGTGGCTGAAGGCGGCCTCGATCTCGAGCCGGACCCAGTCGGCGGGATCGTGCAGCCGGGACTGCCCCGGGGGGCCCGCCCAGTGCGGCCCGATCAGTGCCACCAGGACGTCACAGCCGGCGACCGCCTGGCCGATCATCCGCGGGAAGTCGTGGCCGGCCTGCAGCGAGGTGGCGTCCTTGAAGATGTTCCGGACGCCGAACTGCTGGCCGAGACGATCCTGCAGCCAGCCGGCATAGGCGGCGGTGTCCTCGCGCCGGTAGCTGATGAAGATCCGTGGGTCTCGATGCGACACCCGGCCAGTACACCAGCGCGGCCGGGCGGTCACCAGCCTTCGATCGGGTACGCCTCAGCCGCGCCGCAGGGTCAGCAGGGTGATCTCGCTCGGCGCGAACACGCGGAACGGTGGCCCCCAGAAGCCGGTGCCCCGGGACGTGTACAGCTGGGTGCGCTCGCCGTGCCGGCTCAGCCCCTGCAGCACCGGCTGGTCGAGCCGGACGAGGTAGTGGAAGGGCCAGATCTGGCCGCCGTGGGTGTGGCCGGACAGCTGCAGGTCCACCCCGTGGGCGACCGCACCGGTGATCTGCTGCGGCTGGTGGGCCAGGAGCAGGACCGGCAGGGACGGGTCGGTGCCGCGCAGCGCCGCCTCGTGGTCCATGTGGTGCCCCGGCACGCCCGAGCCGGCCGCCGTACGGTCGTCCACCCCGGCGACGACCAGGCTGCTGCCGCCGCGGGAGACGACGACGTGCCGGTTGTGCAGGGCCTCCCAGCCGAGCGAGGCCATGTGCTCGACCCAGCGCTGGGCGCCGCTGAAGTATTCGTGGTTGCCGGTCACGTACACGCGGGCGAGCTTCGCGCGGACGTCGCCGAGCGGGGCGGCCTGCTCCCGGCGTTGCGCCACTTCGCCGTCGGCGATGTCGCCGGTGTGCGCGACGATGTCGGCGTCCAGCGAGTTCACCACGGCGACCACGCCGCGGGACCAGCGCGCGCGGTCGATCGGGCCGTAGTGCGTGTCGGTCAGCAGCACGACGCGCAGCCCGTCCAGCCCGGGGCCGAGGCGCGGGACGGTCACGTCGATGCGGCGAACCCGCGACACGCGCATCGCTTCCGCGTACCCCCAGAGGAGCAGGACGAGCGCGATCAGCGCGACCACCGCCGTGACGACCCGCGACCGGGCGGGGTCGGCGACACCCGCGACGGCCAGGACGGCGCGCAGCAGGTTGCCGAGGATCGACCAGACGAACAGCACCCAGACGACGCCCAGCAAGGTGTCGGCGGTGCGCGCGGCACCGTCGCGGTGACGGCGGCCGTGCCCGGAGAACATCAGCACCGGGAAGGCGGCGGCGAGGGCGGCGAAGAGAATTGTGCCGGCGGCGAACACCGCGCCGGGCCAGCGGTTGCCGGCCCAGACCAGCGTCCACCAGGGAACGCCGAACAGCAGCAGGACGATGGCGGTGACGATCAGGCCGAAACGTGCGGCCCGGCCGGGCCGCCGCCGCGGCTCGGTCTCGACGGTCTCACCGACAGACACGGTTGAAGTCTGCCACGGGCGGGATCACCGCGGCGGCGGCGAGCCGAGGCCGCGGATGAGGGAGGACGGCACGAGCAGGTCGGCGCGGTCGCGGGTCGCCTCGATGACCGCGGCGTTGCGTTCGTCGGTGCCGGTGGCCCAGGCGATCGCCGCGTTCTCCTCCTTGCCGAAGCGGATGTGGCGCGCGATCAGGCGGTCGAGGCGGGACTCGCGGTCCAGGTCCGCGTACCAGACCTCGTCGAGCAGCGGTCGTACCTTCGTCCATCGTTCGTCGTCGACCAGCAGGTAGTTGCCCTCGGAGACGATGAGGCGGGCCGAGCGCGGCACCGGGATGGCGCCGGCGATCGGTTGTTCGATGACGCGTTCGAAGCCGGGGGCGTACACGATGTCGTCGGTGTCCTCGTGCAGGCGGCGCAGCAGGGCCGCGTAGCCGAGGGCGTCGAAGGTGTCCGGTGCGCCCTTGCGGTGGCGGTTGCCGAGGCGTTCCAGCTCCACGTCGGCCAGGTGGAAGCCGTCCATCGGCACGTGGGCGACCCAGCCGGCCGGGCCCTGCGCCGTGATAGCCGCGACCAGTTCCTCGGCCAGTGTGGTCTTGCCCGCGGCGGGGGCGCCGGCGATCCCGAGGATCGCGCGGCGCCCGTTGCGCACCAGGCCGCGGGCGCGCTGCACCAGGGCGTCGAAGGTGAGGGCCCGGGCCGTCGCGGTCATGAGGGGCGGGCCGTCAGCTGGTTGGCCATGAAGGCGCGGGCGTGCCGGGCCAGGTCCTCGCCGTCGGACCACAGGTTGCGCCAGACGGCCAGGTCGTTGGAGAGGCCGGGGGCCACGACGGCCGACGAGAACGACTCGAAGGTGATCGGGCCGGTGTAGCCGATGTCCGCGAGGGCGTGGAAGAACGACGTGAAATCGAGGTGCCCCGACCCGAGGTAGCCGCGGTGGTTCTCGCCGATATGCACGTAGCCGAGGCGGTCGCCGACCTCCCGTACGGGGCGGACGAGGTCGTCCTCCTCGATGTTCATGTGGTAGGTGTCCAGGTGCACGAGCACATTGTCCGCCCCGATGTCGTCGGCGAGCCGCAGCGCGTCGCGGGCGGTGTTGACGACGTTGGTCTCGTAGCGGTTGCACACCTCGAGGCCCAGGGTCATGCCCCGGGTGGCGGCCTCGGCGGCGAGGTCGCGCAGCACCCGGACGACGTTCGCCCGGCCCGCCTCGGTGAGCGGGGCTCCGTACTTGCCGAGCGCGCTGTAGAGCGCGCCGGTGAAGTGGGTGCCGCCCAGGTCGTGGGTGATGGCCAGCGAGTCGTGCAGCAGTTTCGCGCCGCGGTCGACCACCGCCGGGTCGTCGCTGGAGACGTCGGCGTCGAAGGCCAGCCCGCGCGAGCAGGCGACCTTGAGTCCGTGTTCCCGCAGCAACCCGCGGGTGGCCGCCACGTCGAGGTTGAGGGAGTCGTGGAGGGAGAACTCGAGCAGGTCGAAGCCGGTCTTGGCGGTCTGGGTGACGGCGTACGCGACGGCCGCGGGCGAGGTGTCACCGGCCCAGACCAGAGCGTGGACGCCGAGGGGATTGCGCAGCTGCATGAGGGGTGTCCTTGGGATTCAGGCGCTCTTGGCGCCGGTGATGAGGGCGACGATCTCCTCGCCCGTGGTCTCGGCGGTGCGGCGCCCGCCCACGCACCGGCCGGCGCGCATGACCCACACCTGGTCGCTGAGCGCCATCACCTGGGCGAAGTTGTGGCTGATGAGCAGGACGGCGTGGCCGTCGTCGCGCAGCTTGCGGATCAGGTCCTCCACCCGCGCGGTTTCCTGGACGCCGAGCGCGGCGGTGGGCTCGTCCATGATCACGAGGCGGGACTCGAAGCCGGCGGCGCGGCAGATGGCCACCGCCTGGCGCTGGCCGCCGGAGAGGCGGCGGACCCGGTTGCGGACGGCGGGCACGTTCACGGCGAGCGTCGAGACCATCCGCTGGGCCTCCCGCTGCATGCCGCGCCGGTCGAGGACGGCCACCGGCCCGATGCGGTGCACCATCTCGCGGTTGAGAAAGAGGTTCTGCCACACGGTCAGGTCCTCGACCAGGGCCAGGTTCTGGTGCACGGTCTCGATGCCGGCCTCGCGGGCGTCCTCGGGCGACTTGAAATGCAGGGGCTTGCCGTCCAGGGAGATGGTGCCGGCGTCGGGCCGGTGGATGCCGGAGATGCAGCGGACGAGGGTGGACTTGCCGGCGCCGTTGTCGCCGACCAGGGCGGTGATCTCGCCGGGTTGCAGGGTGAGTGAGACGTCGACCAGGGCGCGGACGCTGCCGAAGGACAGGGATACGCCGTCGGCGGTGAGCAGAGCGGTCATTTCTGGAACCTCGTGAGCAGGGCGGCGAGCACCACGACGATGCCGACGGCGAGCGGTTGGTAGAACTGCGAGACGCCGAGCAGGGTGAGCCCGTTGGTGAGGGCCGTGAGCAGCAGGGCGCCGATGACGGGGCCGGTGATCGTGCCGCGGCCGCCGAGCAGGCTGACCCCGCCGAGCACCACCGCGGCCACGGAGTTGAGCAGGAACGAGGTGTTGGACGCCGGTTCGGCCGCGCCGACCCGGGCGACCAGCAGGATCGCGGCGAGGCCGGCGAGCAGGCCGGAGATGGCGTACACGGCGATCTTGATGCGGGCGGTGCTGATGCCGGTCGCGGTGGCCGCCTCGGCCGACCCGCCGGTCGCCAGCACGTGGGTGCCGAACCGGGTGTGGAAGAGCATGACGTGGGCGATCACGGCGACCACCGCCGCGATGACCACGAACCAGCCGAAGATGCCGAGTCCGCCGGTCGACAGCCGGAGCAGAAAGGTGTCGATGACCGTGACCGGTTTGCCGTCGGCGAGCACCAGGGCCGTGCCGGACGCGGCGGAGAGCATGCCGAGCGTGACGATGAAGTCCGTGATCTTGCCGCGGGCGATGATGACGCCGTTGAGCAGTCCCGCGGCGAGGCCGGTGACGACGGCGGCGAGCATGGCGCCCGCCAGGCCCCAACTGGAGTAGGTGGCGCCGAAGACCACGGCGGCCAGCGTCATCATCGACGCGACCGACAGGTCGATGCCGCCGGTGGCGACCACGAAGGTCTGCCCGACCGCGAGGACCACCAGGATGGCCGAGGCGATCAGCATCGAGCGGACGTTGCCGCTGCTGAGGAACGTGGGGTTGAGGACCTGGAAGATGATCACCAGGGCGACGAGGCCCACGAGGGCGGCCCACTCGGCCCAGAAGCCGATGTCCTTGAGGCGGTGGGACCAGGGTTCGGTGTCGCGCGCGGCGACGGTCGCGGTCGTCATGCTCATCCGCCGATCAGGGCCTTGAAGGGGTCGTCGTAGGTGCCGAACGGCTTCGGCGTGCTGGCGAGCGCCTTGTCGGCGTTCTCCTTGGTGACCAGCTCGACCGGCGCCTCGACGTTGGCGGGCAGGGTCTTGCCGGTCGCGGCCGCCTGGCAGGCCTCCATGCCCATCAGGCCGATCGCGTACGGGTACTGCGCGACGGTGGCGTCGAGCCCGCCGCTCTTGACCGCGGTGAGGGCGTCCTTGTTGCCGTCCACGCTGATGATGTGGATCTTGCCGGTCTTCCCGGCGTTGGCGACCGCCTGGGCGACGCCGAGGCCCATGTCGTCGTTGGCGACGAAGAAGCCGGCCAGGTCGGGGTGGGCCTGCATGATGTTCGAGGCCTGGGTGAGCGCCTCCTGGCGTTCCCAGTTGGCGGCGACGGTCTGGACCAGCTGCAGCTTGCCGGTGGTCGCCTTGGTGAAGCCCTCGACCCGGGCACCGCTGGTGACGTCGCCGGCGATCCCGCCGATGGCCGCGACCTTGGCGTTCGCCGGCACCAGCGTGATCATGTGCGCGCCCGCCTTCTCGCCCGCGGACTCGTTGTTCGTGCCGATGTACGTGGCCGGCGTGGCGCTGGCGGCCTTCGCGGCGGCGGCGTCGACCGGGCTGTCGATGTTGACGATGGTCTTCTTCTGGGCCGCGAGCTGGGCGATGCCCTGCACCAGGTTGGTGCCGGAGATCGGGTTGACGATGTAGCAGGAGAAGTCCTGGCCGGCGAGCGCGGTGAGGCGGTCGGCCTGGCCCGTGGTGTCGGTGATCGAGTTGGCGGCCTGCACGGTGGGGGTGATCCCGGCGGTCGCGCCCTGGTCCTTGATGCCCTGCTCCATGGACTGGAAGAAGGGGTTGTCCAGCCCCTTGATGACGGCGGCCACCTTGGCGGGGCCGGCCGAGCCGCCGGACGTCCCGGAGTCCGATCCGGAGGAACAGGCGGCGAGGGTGAGAAGGAGTGCGGTCGCGGACGCCGCGGCGATGCGTGGCATGGGGGGAGTCCCTTCCGAGGGGGGTTTCGCTTGATTAGATGCTCGACTTATGACGACTGTCAAGCAAAAGAGTCGGGACTTTCGCATAGTGGGTAGACGTAATAGGATCGCGCCGTGAGCATCAGCCCCCCGGTCAGCGGGGTCTCCGGCACTGGACTCGGCGAGGTCCTGGCCCTCTTCCGCGCGCAGCCCAGCCTCACCCGGGCCGACGTCATGCAGCAGACGGGTCTGTCCCGGTCCACGGTCAACCAGCGGCTGGACGCGCTGCTGGCGGCCCGGCTGGTGGTGCCGAGCGGGGAGGGCTCACCGACCGGCGGCCGCCCGGCCAGCCGGTTCACGTTCCACCGCGACCGGGGCGTCTTGCTCGTCGCCGACATCGGCGCCACGGGGATGCGGACGGCGTTGTGCAACCTGCGGGGTGAGGTGACTGCCGAGCAGGAGCGGGTGATGGACGTGGCCGCCGGCCCCCAGGTCGTCCTGAGTGCCGCGCACGAGATGTTCACCGCGCTGCTGGCCGCGGCCGGGCGTTCCCCTGCCGACGTGCACGGCATCGGCATCGACGTACCGGGGCCGGTCGACTTCGACAGCGGTCAGGTCGTCAGCCCGCCGATCATGAGCGGCTGGGACCGCTTCGACATCCCCGGCTGGTTCGCCGGCCGCTACGACTGCCCGGTGCTGGTCGACAAGGACGTCAATGCGATGGCGTTCGGCGAGCACCGCTGCGTCCACCCGGAGGTCCGCCAGCTCCTGATGCTCAAGGTCGGCACGGGCATCGGCGCCGGAATGATCATCGGCGGCGAGGTCTACCGCGGGGCCGACGGCGCGGCCGGCGACATCGGGCACATCCAGCTCGCCGTCGACGACGCCGAGAGCGAGCCGCAGTGCCGGTGCGGCAACTCCGGGTGCGTGGAGGCGTACGCGGGCGGCTGGGCGCTGGTGCGCGACCTGCGGGCGGCGGGGCGGGACGTCACGTCGGTGGACGACGCGGTGACGCTGATCCGCACCGGCGACGTCACCGCCGTACGGCTGGCCCGGCGCGCCGGTCGCATCATCGGCCACGCCATCGCCGACTCGGTCAGCCTCTTCAACCCGCGCGTGATCGTCATCGGCGGACAGCTGGCCCGCATCGAGGAACAGCTGTTCGCGGGGATCCGGGAGATGGTCTACAAGCGTTCGCTGCCCCTGGCGACGCGCAACCTCGAGATCGTCGCGACGCGGCTGGACACCCGCTCCGGGCTGGTCGGGCTCGCGATGCTGCTCGCCGACGACATCTTCGCCCCGGAGCGGGTGGGTGCGCTGATCGGCCGGAGCTGATCAGCGCCTCGTCCGCTAAAGACCGAGCCGCAGCGCCGCGACGCCGGCCGGCGACAGCGGCCGCGCGGTGGCCCGCAGCAGGTCCGCGTGGATCATGACGGGCAGCTGGGTGCCGAGCGCGCACAGGGCCGGGTAGTGGTCGAGCACGTCGCGGTGGCTCAGCGCACCGACGCCGATCAGCAGGCCGTTGACCGCGCTCGGCGTACGGGCCAGCTCCGCGCAGAGCTCCATGCGCCAGACCGGGTCGTCGACGTGCGCGGCGAACTCACGCGCGATCCTGTTCCCGACCGAGCAGGTCTCCTCGGGCGCGGCGTGCCGGCCGGAGGGTGCCAGCACCGGCGCCAGCCGTACGGCGACCCCGAGCCGCAGCGCCAGCTCCGGCAGGGTGAGCACCTCGAGGCCGAAGGAGCAGGTGTCGCAGAGCCGCTGGAAGGTCTCGGCGTGCACCACGACCGCCTGCCTCGGGCAGCCGGCGGCCGGTCCGCACACGGTGTCCATGATGATCTCCGCCAGCCGCCCCGATTCGTCGAAGCGGCCCACGCCGAAGAACATGGCCGGTGCCTCTCGGTAACGGGCGAGGGCGGCCCGTTCGCTGCCGTAGCCGTCGGGATCCACTCCGATGCGCGGTACGCCGTGCTGCGCTTGGAGCTGGATGAGTCGGAACATCCTGGTCACCCCCGGGTGGGTCGAAGAGCGGTGCAACCCGGGGTACGCGCCGAGACGTCCGACGGTTCATTCCTTACGCTGGGTATAAGAAAAACTGCCCTTTTGGCGCTGAGCCGTCAGCAGGAAGCAGTCGAATGTGACTGCGTGTAGCGCGTATGTCGCGGCGGTGAGCACGGCGAGCATGCCGGCCAGAATCACGATCAGCTCGCCGTCGAGGGCGCGCCAGGCGGTCGGCAGCGCCGTGATGCCCAGCACGAGGCCGGCTTCACAGGCGGCCTCGGCGAGGCGGCGCGCACGGTCCGATGTCATGGTCATCACCTTGCCGTCACCGAGGGTGCGCGCGCTTCCCTCCGCAGCCGGATCGGCGCCTATGACTTTCGGCGGAGGGCCGTTCGCCCCCGGTCCGGCGCAAAAAACCCGAAAAGCCGCAACCGGTACGCGCACCGCCTAACGTGGGACACGTCGCCCCGTTCCGGCGGCGACGTCCCGCCAACGGCGAAAGGTGACTCCCATGACCGTGCAGATCCCCGCCGCCCGGTACGACGACCTCGCCGAGAACCTCGCCGCCCGGATCGAACGGCGCCTGGCCGTGCTCGCCGACGAGCTGGAGCACGCGGGCGTCGTCGCGTACGAGGCGGACCAGGGTCTGGCGACCCGGGGCGGCGTGGTGAGAATGACCGTCGCCGATATGTCCGCGGTCGTCGCCGCGGTCGTGCTGGACACTGCGCAAACAGCCCCGTAACGTGGCCTGAGCGGCGCCGATGCGGCGCTGCTTTGGCCCCCGCGACAACCGTGCCCTGCGACAACAGTGCACGAACCACGAAGCTTGCCGGGTCCACGACCGATAATGGTCATGTCCGCGAGCGCGTGGGAGGGGTTGCGGTGACCGTCACGGCGCCGCCGGTGTGGGATGCCATGCCGGCGTTGATGTATCACTCCGTGTCCGCGGTCGCCGGCCCGATGCGCGATCTCGCCGTGCCGCCGAAGCGCCTGGCCGAACAACTCTCCGCCCTGACCGCGGCCGGATACCGGCTCGTCGGCCTCACCGAGGCACTCGACCTGCTCGAGCAGGGCTGCACCGACAAGCTGATCGCCGTCACGTTCGACGACGGGTACCGCGACTTCCTCACCGAGGCCGTCCCGGTGCTGGCCGAGGCCGGCGCCGGCGCGACCCTGTACGCGTCCGTCGGCCACCTGGGGGAGTACGCCGATTGGCTGGGCCGCTGGTCACCGGACTTCGGCAAGCTGCTCACCTGGGACGAACTGGCCGAGGTCGCCGACGCCGGCATCGAGATCGGCAACCACAGCCTGGTCCACCACCCGCTCGACGTGCTGCCCGCCGCCCAGCTGCGTGAGGAGACCGTCCGCAGCAAGGACGAGCTGGAGCAGCGCCTCGGCCGGCGGGTGCGCAGCTTCGCCTATCCCCACGGCTACAACGGCGCCAAGGTGCGGGCGGCGGTGCTCGCCGCCGGGCACGACAACGCCACCGAGGTGGGCCGGCGGCTGCACACGCCGGGGGAGCGGCGCTTCGCCGTACCCCGGTTCCAGCCGACCCCGGACATGACCGGTGCCGACCTCGTGCACCTCGTGCGCGGCGGGGGCTCGCCGCTGGTGCCGCGGCTCAAGCAGCTCGCCCAGCCCGGATGGCGGGTCGTCCGCCGGGTGGCCCGGGCCACCGGCCGGAACCTGACATGAGCCCCGCCCACCGCGCGCCCCGCCGCGCGCTGAGCCGCCGCCAGGTGCTCGGCATCGCCGCGGCCGCGGCGGTCCCGGCGGCCGCGGTGGCCGCGCTCCGGATCCGCCCGCAGGACGGTCCCGCCGAGGCGACCAGTTCACCCGGCCGGTCGGCATCCGGAGCCCCGCGTGCCTCCGTGCCCGCGCCGCCGCCGGTGGTGACCAAGGGCGGTGGCACGGTGCCGTTCCGCCCGGGCAAGGCCATGCTCGGGGCGTACCTGGATCTGTCCGGCACCACCCGTGCCCAGGCGCAGCAGCTGCGCCGGCAGCAGACCGGCCGCGACGAGCGGATCGTGCACGTGTTCTACGACTGGGACGACCTGCTGCCGCGCTCGATCGACGGGCTGCCGGCGCACGCGTTCCCCATGGTGTCCTGGCGCGGCACCCGTTACGCCGACATCACCTCCGGCGCCAGCGACGACCTCATCGCCCGCGCCGCCCGCCGGCTCAAGAGCATCGGCCGGCCGCTGCTGCTGCGCTGGGCCTGGGAGATGAACGGCGACTGGTACGGCTGGGGCGCCGTCCGCAACGACAAGAACGCCAAGGGCTTCGTCGAATCGTGGAAGCGCCTGCACCGGATCTTCGGGGAGCAGGGCGCCGACAACGTCGCCTGGGTGTGGAGCCCCAACTGGAACTCGTCGCCGGTCGCCGACTGGAACACGTTCGCCGCGCTCTACCCCGGGGACAAGTACGTCGACTGGGTCGGCGTCTCCGGCTACAACCTGCACCACGAGAAGCCGGAGACGCTGTTCGGCCCGATCTACCGCTCGTACGCGGCCCGCAAGCCGATCCTCATCACCGAGGTGGGTGCCGTGGACCGTGGCGGCCGGACCAAGGCGGACTGGATCACGCTCTTCGCCGACTGGGTCGGGGCGCACCCGGCGGTGGGTGGGGTGTGCTGGTTCGACACCGACACCCACCCCGGGTACAACGAGAAGTGGCGCATCGACACCGACGCCCAGTCGCTCGCGGCGTTCGTGGCGATGGCGAAGAGCGCCCGCTTCAGCGGCTGACGCCGGCGGCCTTCTCCGCGGCCTCGACGGCGTTGCGGAACAGCATGGCGACCGTCGTCGGGCCGACCCCGCCCACCCGCGGGGTGATGGCGCCCGCGACCGCGGCGACCTCCTCCGCCACGTCGGGCAGCAGGCGGCGGCCCTCGTAGCGCACGCCCGCACCGATCACCGTGGCGCCCGGGCGTACGTGGTCGGGCTGGATGATGCCCGGCACGCCCGCCGCGGCGACCAGGATTTCGGCCCGGCGGGTGTACCGCTGCCAGTCCGGCACGCCGGTGTGCACCACGGTCACGGCCGCGTTCGCGGTCGGCCGCTTCTGCGAGAGCAGCATGGCCAGCGGCCGGCCGATCGTGGCGCCGCGGCCCAGGATCACCACCTCGCGCCCGGCCACCGGGATCTCGTGGTGCGCGAGCAGGGCCTCGATGCCGGCCGGGGTGCACGGCCGGGGACCGGGCAGCCCCACCGAGAGCCGGCCCAGGTTGAGCGGGTGCATGCCGTCGACGTCCTTGTCGGGGTCGACGGTCATCAGCGCGGCGTCGTAGTCGATGTGCGCGGGCGGCGGGTACTGGATCAGCAGGGCGTGCACGGCCGGGTCGGCGTTGAGCCGGTCGATCACCCGGTGCAGGTCGTCCTGGGTCGCGGTGGCCGGCAGGTGCTCGTGTGGAGAGACGAAACCGAGCTCCGCCGCCTGGCGCTGCTTGATGCGGATGTACCCGGCGCTGGCGTCGTCGTCGCCGACCAGGATCGTGGCCAGCGAGGGCTGGACACCGCCCTCGCGCAGCTTGGCCACCCGCTGTGCGACGTCGGCCAGGACCGCGTCGGCGACGGGCTTGCCGGGCAGGAGCCGGGCCTCGTGAGCCGGCGCCTCAGGGCTTTCGGACATGCGCGTCTCCCAGAGCGTGGGCACCCAGGCGGACGGCGCCCACGACGTGCTCCCCGATGGTGGTCCATCCTCGATGCCGCCAGTCGCGTGTCGCGGACCAGTATGCCGTGCGTCCCCGCGCGCGCCGAAGCGGTGTCACCCGCGCTATTCGACCGCGCTGATGTAGAGGGTGCGGAAGGCGCCGGTGTCGCCGGCCCGGTAGAGGCTGACGGTCATCCGCTGGTCGCCCGGCATGGTCAGCTGCTCGCTCCACGAGCCGTCGCCGACCGGCGTGATCACCCGGCGGGTCGGCGTGCCGCCGGCCGCCGCGCTCACCGTCAGCGTGTACGGGCCGTCCGACGCGACCAGCCCGGACGCGGACACCGCCACGACCCGGTTGCCCCGCGCGTCCACCGGCCCGGACGGCGCGGCGGAGAGTGCGGTCACCGTCGTCTCGAACGTCTCCCGCGACGTGCCGAACGACAGCCAGCTGGCGCCGCCGAGCACCGCCAGGACCAGCACCAGCGGCAGCAGCTGACGCACCAGCCGGCTGCGCTGCGCCTTCTCCTCGGCGGCCGCCTGCTCCTCGTCCTCGGGCGGCGCCACGGACATGATGATGGTCCGGGCTTCGGCCATCACCGTCGCGTCCCGGGGGGTGAGGTCGATGCGGGACCGCCGCTCGACCACCGGCCGGGGCTCCTCCCCGACGGGAGCCGGGGCGACCGCTGCGCGCTTCGGCAGCACCATGGGGAGAGCGAGCGCCACGAGGGTCAGGCTGCCGGTCGCCACGGTCCAGGACAGCCGGTCCAGCGGGACGCCGCAGAGGTAGATCGCGAAGCCGGCGACGACCAGCACGCCCATGCTCAGCGCCGGTGCCAGCAGTGTCCGCTCGACCGCGGTGAGCGTACGGCGGGTGAACAGGGCCTCGGTGACCGCGACGCCGGGCAGCACGAGGGCCAGCAGCAGGCCGCCGGCGACGGTCAGCGGCTTGAAGCCGGTCAGGACGGCCGCACCGGCGGCGACGGTGAGCCCGGCGACGATCCGGGTGAGCAGCGTGTTCACTGGACCCCCATGCGGTAGACGCGGACGGTGCCGTTGTCGTAGAGGCGGTCGACGTCGGTCAGCGAGTCGAACTTGGCGATCTGCGTCGTGGTCAGCGGCCGGGTGATGGAGCCCGCGTTCGGGTCGTTCTCGAAGTACGCCTCGCCCTCGGGCAGCTGTTCCGACAGGCGTTTGTCCACGACGAGGTACTGGATGGCGAGGTCGGAGACGAACTGGTCCTCCTCCAGCCCCCAGTCGTCGGCGTAGTACAGCGGCCCGACCTCGCGGACCGGGTCCTGCCGGCCGTACGTCGACGCCAGCGACACCGACGTGACGTCGCCGCCGATCCGGTTCCCCGGCCCGAGGGTGCGCCGCTCCCAGTCGGCGGTGTGCACGCCGTACGCGTCGACCGACCGCTCGAAACCACCGGCCAGGTACGGGCCCGGCAGGATGGAGCCCAGCGGCGGCCAGCCGCCGGCCCGGGCACCGACCATCAGCAGGGTGATCATCGCGGAGCCGGCGGCGACCCGGCTGTAGAGGTTCCAGCCGCCCGGGTGGATGAAGTCGATCGCCGGCGCGGCCGCGCGCCACCGGTGCCCGTCCGCGTCCTTGGCGGGGATGATCTGCACGCCCCGGACCAGCGCGATGGCGGCCAGGATCGAGATGGGCACGTAGGTGAACGTGGAGAGCCGGCCGGCGATCTCCGGGCCGTTCTGCCCGAGGAAGCGCACGCCGTTGCCGGCGAAGAACACCGCGCCGCCCACCACCGCCGCCCACCGCCAGGAGTCCCGGTCCCGGCGGTGGATCATGTCCCGGACCAGGGCGGCGTAGAGCACGAACAGCCCCAGCAGGCCGGTGCCCTGCACGAGCAGCTGGCCGACGCTGACCGCCGCCGTGGTCGACGACGCCTCGGAGCGTCCGCTGAAGAGGTTCGAGATGGTCTGCCCGACCTGCTCCACCGGCGCCTCGAGGTAACCGAGCACGTCACGGGCCACGGTGAGCATCCAGGTGGCGACCACCACCAGGGCCACCGCCGGCATGATCAGGGCGGCCCACCGCCGCGGCTTCTGCACCGCCAGCTCCACCACGGCGAGCAGCAGTAGCGTGATGACCAGCGCGAAGGCGGTGACGTGGTGACTGACCGTGGTGAGCGCGGCCGAGCAGACCGCGAGCGTCACGAACGGCCAGCCGCCCTCGGCCCGCCACCTGCGGGTCGCCCAGATCGTCAGCATGAAGAAGGGCAGCGCCGCGGTCTGGTAGAGGAACATCGAGTTGAAGAACAGGTAGTGCAGGGCTGTCGCGTACGTCGCACAGCAGACGCCGGCGACGGCGGGGGAGTTGCTGGCCCGCAGCACCGCCGCGAACAGCACCGCCACGAACACGAGGTGCGCGACGCCGGCCACGATGACCCCGGCGGCGGTGACCGGCAGGCCCGTCATCGAGGTCACGGCCGCACCCATCTCCGCCAGTCCGGGGAAGTGCACGGCCGGCGGCAGGGCGGGGTTCGGCTGGAACAGCTCGCCGGATTCGGTGATGATCGTCGTCGCCAGCCAGTGCTGGAGCTCGTCGGGGAAGCGGAACTGGTCCGGGCTGTACATCCACTTGAGCAGGTACTGGTTCAGCGCCAGCCCCATGACGAGCAGGAACGACTCGGCCGTGCCGGCCATGCGGCGGCTCAGCAGCCGGATCACCACCGGAGTGAAGACCACGACCTGCCCCAGCCAGTACGCGTACGGCGCATTGCCGGTGCTGACCCGGCCGCCGGCATACGCGAGCGCCACCATGAGCACGCCCAGCGCGGAGATCGTCAGTACCGCTGGGGCGTGACCCAGGTCGAGCGGTTCGCGGCGGGGACGGGCGGGCTTGGGCACCCGGCCGGGGTTGGCCGGTGCCGGGGTCTCGACGGGCTTGGCGGCCTTGCCGGCGCCGCCCGGCAGGACGGGGATGATCGCGGTGACGACGTCGGTGGGCGGAGCGACCGTGGAGGACGGCAGCACCATCGTGTCGTCGGCCCGTGGCCGCAGCACCACGGTGTCCTCACCGGGGTCCCGGGCGGGCTGAGCCTTGGCCGGGGGCGACCCGGCCGCGGGGGCCTTCTTGACCGGCCCCGGGATCACGACCGTGTCCTCCGGCGACGGGCCGGGGTTCCTCGGCGCAGTCGTCCGGATGATCGCGGTCTGGTCGGGATCCTCGTCCGTTTTGCGCTCGGGCAGTCTGATGACGACGGTTTTGTCCGCGTCGCTCTCAGCCTGAACCTGAGGTCGAGACTTGCCACCCTCACCCTCGACCTGAGGTTCAGGGTTGTCGGGTTTCGACGGGGGGAGGACCATCGTCGGCTCGTCCGCCGACTCCTCGGGGATCGGCTTCTTGGGCACGCCCGCGGTCGTCTGGATGTCGGCGCGGGCCGGTCGCTCGGCGCCTTCGGGCGCGGCCGGGCGTACCCGGGCGGCCGCGGCCCGGACCTGCTCGTCGTCCTGGGCCCGCTCCGGCTTCGCCGCGCGCTGCTCGGGCATGGGTTCGGCCTCCCCGGCCTGGTCGGGTGCCCCGGGCAGGACGACGGTCGCGTCGCTCGGGGCCTCGAAGTGCTGGATCGAGGTCATGGGTGCGGCCGGGCGCAGGGCCGGCTCGCCGGGTTCCGGGTCGGGCACGGTCAGCATCCGGCCGCCACCCCGCGTCGCGGGCGGGCGGCGTACCGGATACCTACCATTCGCCACATATGCTCCGAGAATGCCCCGTGCTCGGGCGACTGTCCGGGGAACGGCGGAGTCACCACGATCAGCGGCTGCTCCGGGCCTTGGCCCGGGCCGCCCGCCGGCCCTTCAGGTATGCCCGCGGGCCCGCGATCATCCCGCGCCGGTTGGCCGTCAGCAGCTCGCGCGGGAAGTCCTCGCGCAGGGTGGAGACGCGCAGGCTGTCCTTGCTCGTCAGGTCGCGCAGCGCGCCCGGCACGAGCTTGAGCAGCGGCCACAGCAGCCCCGGCCGCTTCATCAGCAGGCTCGTGTACGCGGCGGTGAGCCCGGCGCCGTACCCGACCATCTGCTTCTGCAGGCCCTCGAAGTCGCGCCGGTGGTAGTGGTGCGTCACCGCCGTGGGCTGGTAGACGATCGTGCCGCCGCCGACCAGGACCTGGGTGAAGGCGAGGGTGTCCTCCGAGCCCATGGCCGGCGTGCCGGCGCCCAGCGCGGTGTCCCAGCCGCCGATGCGCTCGATCACGCCCGGACGGAAGGTCATGTTCGCGCCGGTGCCGAAGGGCGGCAGCGGGTACAGCGGGCTCTGCACGTGCGCGGTCGCCGGGCTGAACACGTCCGGCTTGAAGCCGCGGCCCTTGCTGTGGCCGCCGAACTGCTCGAACCACAGCTGCGCCTGCGTCTCCAGCTCGGCCGGCACGATCACGCCGGAGACGACGTCGGCCTCCGGGTGGTCGGCGAGGGCACGGGCGATCTCGGCGAGCCAGTTCGGGTCGGCGTACTCGTCGTCGTCGATCCAGGCGAGGATCTCGCCCGGCGCGGCGGCGACGGCGGCGTTGCGGGCGAAGGACAGCCCGGCCTTCGGCTCCACCAGGTAGGACACCGGCCCGCGGCGAGCCGCCGAGCGGACCACCTCGGCGGTCGCGTCGGTGACCGGCGCGTTGTCCACGACGAGCACGCGGAAGTCCGGATACGCCTGGGTGAGCAGGCTGTCGAGGCAGCGGGCGAGGGCGCCGGGCCGCTCCCGGGTGCAGATCACCACGGTGATCGGCGGGGCGTCGGCGAGCACCTCGCGGCGCCGGGCCAGGAAGGCCGGTTCGGCCGCCGGGCTGATGCCGTCGACCGGGAGGGCGGTCAGCCCGAGCCCGGCGAGGCGGGGCGCCAGCGTGCTGCCCAGTTCGGCGCCGATCGCCGCGGCCAGGCCGGCCGGGGTCAGACCCTGCTCCGGTACGTCGGCCAGCACGGTGCCGAGCGGCTCGGTGAAGAGCCGGACCAGCACCCACGCCTGGCGGACCCGGCGCCCGTCGGGGCCGACGGCGGCAACCGTCTGCAGCGGCTCCGCCAGGTCGACGTCGAGGACGACGGCCGGGCGGACGTCGCCGGTGGCCTCGAACGCCGGGGCGGTGATCAGCTCGTCGGCCCGCAGCGGCGGCTCCCAGCCCTTGCGCGTGACGCCGTTCAGCTCGGCCGTCATCGCGCCGCGCCGATCGGCTCGGGCCGGCGCTCGGTGCGCTTGGCGGTCACCGTCTCGACCACCCCGCCCCAACCGGCGGCGGCGACGCCGGCGAGCACGCCGCCGGCCTTGAGGACGTGGTGCCCGCCCCGCCCGCGCCCCGCGTCGAGCAGGTTGCGCAGTACGGCCTTGGGCAGCGAGCGCAGGTAGTCGCGCTCGGAGCCCAGGCTCTGCGAGCCGTCGAGCAGGCCGGCCATCGCGACCTTGCCGCGGCCCTCGGCGTAGCAACGGCGTACGAACCAGGAGAAGGTGGACCGGGCGGCGGGGACCTCGTGGCGGATCACCGCGTCCGGGACGTACATCCAGTGGCCGCCGTTCAGCGCGCTCATCCGCAGGCACAGCTCGGTGTCCTCGGGGCGGTTCTGGCTGCCCAGCTTGCCGAAGCCGGTGCGGAACCCGCCGACCGCCAGGAACGCGTCGCGGCGGACGACCATGCCGGCCGACCAGACGTTGCGGACCCGGCTGGTGGTGGTGGGCAGGCCGGCGTACGAGCCGCCGACGGCCCAGAGGAACTCCTCGGGCATCCAGCGCGGCTCGGGGCCCTCCCAGGCCGGTGCGATGCCGCCGCCGGCGCCGATCACCCGCGGGTCGGTGAACGGCGCGACCAGGTGCCCCAGCCAGTCGGTGTCCATGGCGATGTCGTCGTCGACGAAGGCGATCAGCGACGTCGAGGTGTGGAACGCACCGGTGTTGCGGTTGCCGGAGACGCCCTGGTTGTAGAGGTTCTCCAGGACCGTCACGCCGCCCAGGTCACGCCGGGCCCGGCGGTACAGCGCCGGGTTGTGGTCGACCACGACGACGATCTCGGCCGGCGTGTACTGCTGGCACTTCACGGCCGCGACGGTGCGCACGAGCGACGCCCAGCGCTCCTCGCTGTGGGTCGGGATCACGATGCTGACGGCGGGACGGGGGGTGGGTTCCACGGGGGGTGCTCCTCGAGCGCAGGTGGTGAGCGGGATGACGGCCGGCGCGCAGGCGGGACGACCTGCGTGCGGCGTCAGTCCTCGCGGGTGGAGCGGGCCTGCAGGGCCTTGATGTCGTCGGTACGCCGGGTGCCGACCTCGTCGCGGCGCAGGCCCCGGTTGAGGTGCGCGACGTGCTGGCGCGGGTCCGCGGCGGGGGTGACGCCGGCGGCCGGCGGCCGGTTGACGACCTTGTTGAGCGCGTGGGCCGGCGCGGTGTTCGACGGCGCGGCGGTGGGGTGCTGGTGCACCACGGCGCCGGTACGGGTGGCACCGCTGCGGCGCAGGCGGCGCATCCGGCCGTACTCGCTGAAGATCGTCCGCAGCACCCGGAAGCCGTCGCGGAAGGTGTTGAGGTTGCTCTGCCCGTGGATGCGGGCGTGCTCGATGCTGCCGACCTCGCCGACCTCCATGCCGTCGGCCGCGGCCCGGATGTTGATCATCGTCTCGATCTCGAACCCGTCGCCCCAGAGCTTGGAGCCGTCGCTCGGGCGCGGCAGCCGGGTGTCCGGCAGGTCCAGCGTCGGCACGACCCGGCGCCAGAACGCGTTGTAGCCGTAGCACAGGTCGGTGAACTTGGTCCCGAACAGCACGTTCACCACGAGGTTGAGCCCGTCGTTGCCGAGCTTGCGCAGCTTGGTGATGTCGTGGCTGTGGCCGCCGTGGGAGAACCGCGAGCCCTTGACGAAGTCGGCGCCGGCGACGAGCTGTGCCACGAAGAGCGGGATCTCGGCCGGGTCGGTGGAGCCGTCCGCGTCGATCATCACGATGATGTCGCCGGTGCAGGCGGCGAAGCCGCACGCCAGTGCGTTGCCCTTGCCGGTACGGCTCTGCTGCACGATCACGACGTCCGGGCGGAGCTCGCGCGCCACCTCGACGGTGCGGTCCACGGAGCCGCCGTCGACCACGATCACCTCGTCGATGCCCTCGGGAAGCTTCGCGAAGACATGCGGCAGGTTCCGCTCCTCGTTCAGAGCCGGGATCACGACACTCACCGAGGGTGACGACGTGTCGTTACTCGGCGTGTTGCCGGGGGACGTGGCGTGCGGCATGTGGATCCCTTCGGGGCGGCAGACGCGACAAAATCAGAGGGTTTCCGGGGGCAGGAACCCAAGTCGCTCGCTTCTGTCGACAAATCTAGCGCCACGCTACGTAGCGTCAACTAACCAAAGGGCCAGGGTGACAATCTCCATACGTTGAACCCTGGCCAGACGTATGAGCAGCCACTATTCACTCGGGCAACAAGATCGTCCTGTTGCCCCATCCGTCACAGTGCGTAATGGACACTAGGGCACCGCTAACCACAGAATGGTCGTCCCGGGCCATTTCGGTAATGCGCGGCCGACAGGGGACCACGGAAGTCGATAATCACCAAGTCGGATTTATGATAGTGATCCACCTCACCTACGGTAATCATTACCGTACGTAAGGCGAAGGTTGCAGGACGGTTGTATCGGCGTGCCACGGGCGCGAATGGCGGTCAATCCCTACGCTGAGGCCATGACGAGCCGCCGGCCCGATGCCGCTGCCGCGAACCGACCCCACGGTGCGTGATCCGGTGATGACTACGGCAGCTCTGTGTGTCTGCGGCCACGAGCGTGCGGCCCACGAGCACCATCGCCGGGGCACCGACTGTGCCCTGTGCGGGGCCGAGGTGTGCCCGCGCTTCCGTCGCCGGGCCTGGTGGCGGCGTCTGCGCTCCTGACGGCGGGCGCGTGCCGTTCGCCAGGTGGACTCCGGCTTCCCAAAACCTACTACTTCTGTAGGCTAAGTCTTACTTCGTCGGGTGCCGTCCCGGTACGGCGCCGTGCCTGGCACGAGGAGGGACCCCCATGCCACTCCCGGATTTCCTGATCGCCGGCGTGCCCAAAGCCGGCACCACCGCGCTGCATGCGGCGCTGGTTCGGCATCCCCAGCTCTTCCTGCCGACGGTCAAGGAGCCCAAGTTCTTCCTCACCGACGGCCGGCCGCCGGCCACCGGTGGCCCCGGGGACGTGCAGACCTATCAGGAGCACGTCTGGCGACGCGCCGACTACGAGGCGTTGTTCGACCCGGCTCCGGCCGGCTCGCTGAAGGGTGAGGCCACCCCCTTCTATCTGTACGACCACGGCACCCACCTGCGCATCCACGCCCTCGTGCCCGGCGCGCGGCTGATCCTGCTCCTGCGCGACCCGGTCGACCGGGCGCACTCCAACTGGACGCACCTGTGGAATGCCGGGCTGGAGCCGGAGGCCGACTTCCTCACCGCCTGCCGGGCCGAGCCGGAGCGCAGGGCCGCCGGCTGGGCGGACTTCTGGCACTACGTCGGCCTCGGCCTGTACGGGCGCCAGGTGCAGCACCTCTTCAAGGTCTTCCCGCGCGACCAGGTGCTGCTGCTGCGCTACCGCGAGCTGAAGGACGCGCCGGCCGCCACCCTCGACCGGGTCTGCGACTTCCTCGGGGTGCGCACGGGCGTGCTGCGGGAGATCCCCAAGGAGAACGTCAACCGGCACGTCGTCGAGGACAACGCGGTGAACGGGGTGCTGCGGGGCCTGCTGCGCGCCGGTGGCACCTTCGGGCACCGGTTCCCCGTGCCGTTGCGGCTCGCCGCCCGTGGGCCGCTGCTGACGCTGCTGCACCGCAAGCGGGGTAACCGGCCCGTCACCACCCCGGCCGAGCGCGCGGCGCTGCTGCCGCTGTTCGCCGACGACATCGCGTTGCTCCAGGACGTCACGGGCGAGCGCTACGACGACTGGCTGTCGGTGGACCGACACGCCAGCGCGCCGTAATCCTATCTTGCCCATAGATAATGCACACTTGACCGCATACTCTTCGCTGTGCCGCCGACGCCACGAAACGGAGCCGCCTTGTCCATCGGAACCCAGACCCTGTCGCTGCCTCGCTGGGAGGACTCGACCGTGGTGGTCGAGCCGCCCGGTGACGAACCGGGTGCGTGGGCGGGCGCGCCGTCCTCGATCGTTGCGGACGGTCACATCTATCTTGCGTACCGCCTGCGGCTGCCGATCGGGGAGGGCCGCGGCATCTCCAACGTCATCGCCCGCTCGAGCGACGGCGTGACCTTCACGGTCGTGGCCACGGTGGACAAGGACCGCTTCGGGGCGGAGTCGCTGGAACGCCCCGCCCTCGTGCGCACCCCGGAGGGCCGGTGGCGGCTCTACGTCAGCGCCGCCACGCCCGGCACCAAGCACTGGCGGGTGGAGCTGCTCGAGGCCGACACCCCGGAGGGGCTGGAGACCGCGCCCTCCCGGACCGTCCTGGCCGGCGACGAGACCGCCGGCGTCAAGGACCCCGTGCTGCACTACGACGAGTACGGGTGGCACCTGTGGGCCTCGGTGCATCCCCTCGAGTCCTGGGACGACGCCGACCGGATGACCACCGAGTATGCGACCAGCCCCGACGGCGTGCACTGGACGTGGCGCGGCACGGCGCTGGCCGGGCGCCCGGGCCGGTGGGACGCGCGTGGCGTGCGGGTGTCGTCGGTGTCGGTCGAGGGCGACACGATCCTGGCCGCGTACGACGGCCGCGCGACGGCGGGGGAGAACTGGGAGGAGCGGACCGGGGTGGCCCGGGGCGTCCGGCTGCCCGACGGGAGCTTCGGCGAGCTCACCGCCGAGGAGGGCGAGCCGCTGGGCAGCCCGCACGCGCCCAACGGGCTGCGCTACCTGAGCCTGGTGACGCTTCCGGGCGGACGCCGGCGCCTCTACTACGAGGCCACGCGGGCCGACGGCGCGCACGACCTTCGCACGGAGGTCTCCTACTGAGACGGTGAGCGATGAGAGCGGCGTCACCCGGCCCGCCCCCGGAGCCCGGTGGTGATCCACTTCGCCTACCGTCGACCGCATCGCGCCCGGTCCTGATCGCCCGCCCTAAAAGCGGCGGCCGCGAAGCGAGTGACCACCCATGGCGGAGCCCGTCCCACAAGGACGAGCTCCGCCATGGTCGTTTCCGGGTGTCATCCTTACCTACAGTGTTTCCCCTGCGTCCCATTCCTTCGCGTCGGGACCGCTACGCAGTGTGACCAATGCCGGGTGGTGATCTCTGCCACTCGGCCCTGTCGTGATTGTGATCGCCGTCCTCGCCCGGCCCTCGCGCGATGGTCCGTCCTCTCCGCGTGGTATGGCGACTCCCGCCAGCAAAGTCCCAAACCGGTGACCTCTCCAGGGACCGCTGGGACCGATGTGGCGAACCGCTTCCCTTGATCGGCGCCGGACCGGCCGGTGGTGAGCTTCGGCCTCGCGTTGACGCTGCGTTATGAAGCGCTAAATTCCTTACAAGTCTCTCCAAGCTCCCGAAATGGACTCACCCTGACTGCCCGTGATTGCGGCCGACGGCGCGGAGTCACACCCCCCACGTAAGGAACGACATGCTCGACTTCAAAGACCTCGCCCCGGCTATCCACCGTCAGCGCATGGTCGTCGAGGGTTACCCGACGTTCGTGATCACCGACGCGCACATCAAGGACTACCTGCAGCGCCTGTCGGACGTCACCGACATGGTCACGATCATCGAGCCGGTGACCCACGTCAGCGAGCTGTACGGGTGGGCCGGCTGGATCCACTGGGAGACCTCCGGCGCCCACTTCTACTCGTGGGAGCGCCCGATCTCGTTCTTCAGCGTCGACATCTACACCTGCAAGGCGTTCGACCCGCAGAAGGTCCTCGAGTTCACCGAGGAGTACTTCCGCACGACCGAGATCGTCGCCAAGGAGTTCTGAGCCGTGACCGCCGCGTTCCGCACCCGCTACGAGCTCTCCCCGGCGCAGGCGCGCCGGGTGACCGCCGAGTTCCTGGCGGCGCACCCCACCCCCCGCGGGCGCTTCGTCTGCGCAGTGGCCGGCCCGGACACCCCCCTCGCCGACGTCGGCCGGGCGCTCGAGCGGCAGGTCTTCCAGCACACCTTCGGCAACGACGCCGCGGTCATGGCCGCCGAGTACGGCCCGTACGAGGCGAACAGCCTGTTCTTCCTCGTCATCGACCGCCGGCGCGGCGTCCCGGCCGGGGTGGCGCGGATGATCGAGAGCACCGGCCGCGGCGTCAAGACCATCGACGACGCGCCCGAGCACATCGGCGTCGACGTCGAGACGATCCTGGCGGCGCACGGCATGGACGGCGGCCTGGTCTGGGACTGCGCCACGCTCGCGGTGCTGCCGAAGTACCGCGGCGGCCGGTCGTCACTGATCGTCAGCTCGATGCTCTACCGGACGTTCCTCGTCATCGGCCGGCGTCGCGGCATCCGGCACGCGGTCTCCATGCTGGACCGCGGCGCGTACCGCAACATCGGGCTGATGGGCACGCCGCTGGAGCCGCTGGCCGGATCGGGGCCGTTCGCCTACCTCGGTTCGCCCGAGAACCGGGCGGTCTACATGGACTTCCCGGCGATCGCGCCGGCCGTCGCCGCGCAGGCCGCGGTGCACCGGCGGGCCGGCCGGCTGCGCCTGTCCGCGCTGCGCCCCTCGGGGCTGCGCCGCATGCTGACCCGCCGCGTGGCCGCGACGGTGTCCGAGCGCGTCGGCACCGGCAAGGACATCGACGAGCTCATCGTGGTGCCGGTGTGACACCGATGGGTTCGACCGGCCACTGAGGCGTTTGTGCCGCCCGGGCCGGGGGTACGGAGGCGGAGATCGCGGTGCGGGCGGGCGCCGCGCGGGAACCAGGGGGTGGCCGATGCGCACGCTGGGCGGGCGGTACCAGCTCGTACAGCGCATCGGGATCGGCGGGATGTCCGAGGTGTGGCGCGGCCACGACCGGGTGCTCGATCGGCCCGTCGCGGTGAAGATCATGGCGCCCGCCGTCGAGGGCACGCTCGGTGACGTCAACGGCGTGGACCTGGTCCGGACCGAGGCCCGCTCCGCGGCCCGGCTGGCGCATCCCAACGTCGCCGGTGTGCATGACTTCGGCACGTCGCCGACGCCCGACCGGGACGTCCCGTACATCGTCATGGAGCTGGTCGACGGCCAGACGCTCATGGAGCATCTCGGTGCGGGCCGGCTCGACTGGCGCATCGCCGTGCGCATCTGCGCGGAGGTCGCGGCGGCCCTCGCCGCCGCGCACGCCGAACACGTCGTGCACCGCGACATCAAGCCCGCCAACATCATGCTGACCCCGTCCGGCGCCAAGGTGCTCGACTTCGGCATCGCGGCCGCCGCCGGCAGTCACGACCCCGATCCGGACGGCCCGGTCATGGGTACGCCGGCCTACGTCGCCCCGGAACGCTTCGACGGCCTGCCCGCCACCCCCGCCTCGGACATGTTCTCGCTCGGCGTGCTGCTCTACCACTGCCTCTCCGGGCGGCTTCCCTGGCGCGCCGAGTCGCACACCGAGCTCGTCCACGCCCAGCGCTTCCGCGACCCGGACCCCCTGCCGGACGTCGACGGCCTGGCGCCGGAGGTCCTCGACCTGTGCTCGCGCTGCCTGCACCGGGATCCGGCGGAACGGCCGACCGCCCTCGTCGCGGCCCTGCTGCTGGCGGAGGCGGTCGACGCCCGCGTCTACGTCCCGCTGGCCGATCTGGGCACCCGGATGCCACGCCCGTCGGCCGTCTCGCCCTGGGACGAGCGGGCGGCGGAGGCACCCACCGACGTCGCGCTGCCCTTCGACGACGAGACCGCGTTCCAGGAACGACCCGGCCGACATCGCGCCGGATAGGCCGCCGGGTTGCTGCGCGGCGCCGGGGGACCGGTCACCCGCTGCGCGGCACCACGACGACCGGGCGCCGGGCGCGGCGGACCAGCCGCGCCGAGACGCCGCCGAGCAGCACCCGCCGCGCCGGGCCGTACCCGCGCGAGCCGCAGAACAGCACGTCCACGTCGTCGAGCTCGGCCAGCTGATCCACCACGTCGCCGGTGCGGATCTCCCAGTCCACCGGCGCGCCCCGCACCGACTCGGCGGCCCGGCCCAGCGCCTGCTCGTACGTCTCCCGGGCGGTGTCCAGGAAGGCGTGCTCGGCGTCCTGCCCGACGAGGAACGGGAGTGTCGCGTCCGCGTCGGCCACCACGGTGTAGAGGCGCACCGGGCTCCCCGTACGGGCCGCCAGCCGTACGGCAGCCTCCAGCGCCGCCCGGCCGTCCGGGGTGTCGACGTACGCCACGCCGATGCGGCCCAGGGCGCCGGGCGGCTTCTCCATCCCCGCCGGAGCGACCGCCACCGGGCAGACACTGCCGGCGAGCAGCCGGTCCGCGGTGCTGCCCGCGAACAGGCGGTGCCGCGGGCCGGCGCGCCCGGAGCCGACCACGATGGTCTCCGCCCGCAGTTCTTCGGCGAGGTCGTGCAGCCCGTGCGCCGCTGAGGTGGAGGCCACGGTCCGGTACTCCACCTCGCAGGTGGCGTCGGTCAGCAATGCGCGTGCGCCGTCGAGCACGGCGGCCGCCGCGCGGTGCCGGTCGGCGACCCACTCGGCGTCCACCCGGCCGGAGCCGAGCGCGGACGGCGCGGGATGCACCACGGCGACCACCAGCGGGGCGCCGAGCACGGACGCCGCCCACCGGCCGAGCACCAGGGCGTCCTCGCCGGACGCGCCCCCGTCCACCCCCACGATCACCGGCGCGGTCATGGTTAGTCACCCTCCTCACGGGCCCAGCCGGGGGTGCCCTCGGCGTGCTCGCGGCGCAGCCGCGAGTTGCGGTACCCGTACAGGAAATAGATCAGCATGCCCACGACGAGCCACACGACGAACCGGATCCAGGTGGCGAGCGGAAGGTCCGCCATCAGGTAGATCGCAAAGACGATGCCGATGATCGGCAGCACCGGCGACCACGGCACACGGTACGGCCGCGGCATCTCCGGGCGGGTCCGGCGCAGGATGATCACTCCGACGTTGACCAGGATGAACGCGAACAGCGTGCCGATGTTGACGAGCTTGACGATCTCCGAGAGCGGGACCAGCGCCGCCAGGATCGCGATCAGGACGCCGAGCCCGATGGTCAGCGTCGCCGGGGTGCCGTAGCGCTGGTTGACCGTGGCCAGCCGCTGGGGGAGCAGGCCGTCGCGGCACATGGCGAAGAAGATGCGGGTCTGGCCGTACATGATGACCAGGACCACGCTGGTGATCGCGACGACCGCGCCGAGCGCCAGGATCCCCGCCGCCCAGCTGATGCCGGCGCCCTGGTCGAGGGCCGCGGCCAGCGGCGCGTCGCTGCCCTCGAGCTGCTGCGGGCTGGCGATGCCGATCGCGCCGACCGCGGTCAGCACGTAGAAGATCGTGCAGATCACCAGCGATCCGATGATCGCGAGCGGCAGGTCCTTGGCCGGGTTGCGCGCTTCCTCGCTGCCGGTGGAGACGGCGTCGAAGCCGATGTACGCGAAGAAGATGATGGCCGCCGCGGACGTCACCCCGTCGACGCCGTCCGGCGCGAACGGCTGGAAATGGCCGGTGCCGAAGTTGAAGAGCGCCACCACGATGAAGAAGAGCAGCACCGTCAGCTTCACCACGACCATGACCAGGTTGACCCGCGCGCTCTCGGTCACGCCCCGGACCAGCAGCAGGGTGATGGCCAGGACGATGAAGACCGCCGGCAGGTTGAACACGCCGCCGTCCTCCGGCGACTTGGCGATCGCGTCCGGCAGCGTGTACCCGAACGCGGCGTCCAGGAAGGCGTTGAGGTTGCCGCCCCAGCCCACCGCGATGGCGGCGACGCTCACGCCGTACTCGAGGATCAGGTCCCAGCCGATGATCCACGCGACGATCTCGCCGAGCGTCGCATAGGTGTAGGTGTAGGCGCTGCCCGAGACGGGGATGGAGGACGCCAGCTCGGCGTAGGAGAGCGCCGAGAACGAGCACGCCACCGCGGCCAGGACGAAGGACAGGATGACCGCGGGGCCGGCCATACCGGCGCCCTCGCCGATGACGACGAAGATGCCGGTGCCGATGATCGCGCCGACGCCCATGGCGGTCAGCTGCAGGGGGCCGACGGCCTTCTTCAGGCCGTGACCCTCCTCGGCGGTCTCGGTGATGAGCGACCGGACGTCGCGTACCGCGAAGATGCCCGGCTTCTGGCCAGAGCTGGTTGCCACAGCCATCCTCCCCTTCCGAGGCCGTCGATGACCATCGTTGTCACCGTGTCCCCCACCTGCGGCGATCGCAAGATGATCTGCGGGATGCGGGAAACTTCCCCCGTCCGCTTGCCGATCCGGCGCACTTGATGTCCGGCCCGTTGCCGCACTTGTGAGGCAACCTGCGGTGAACATCAGGAGCGTTGTACGGTGGGGCCACGGGCCTGGAACACACGGGCCCCGGAAGGCGGGATGCATGGGCGAGGCCGTCATGACCACCCGGCGCCAGGCGGACGGCGCCATCGTGGTCGACGTGCGCGGCACGCTGGACGCGGCGACCGTGGACGCCCTACGCAGCGCCTTGGTCGGCACCCTGCACGCCGAGCGCCCGGCAACGATGATCGTCGACCTCACGTACGTGACCTTCATGGACTCGCAGGGCGTCGGCGCCCTGGTCGCCGGCTACAACACCGCCCGCGAGACCGGCACCCGGTTCGTGCTGCGCAACCCGAGCGAGTTCGTGCACCGCCAGCTTCGCGTCACCGGCCTCGCCGACATGTTCGGACTGTCGCCGGCATCGCCCTGACCGCTTTCGAGCGGTTAAGGTTCCGACATGGAACCGGCTGCCGGAGCGTGGTGCACGTCGACGGAGGTCGGATTCCGGCTGCGCGACCACGAGCGCCGGCTGGCTTCGGTACGGCTGGACTCGTCCGTGGTGTCCGGCGACTTCCGCTACCGCGACGACCTGCGCGCCTGGGAGCTGCGCCTGCCCCGGCCCGCCGTGCAGCGCCTCGAGTACAGGCTCGCGCTCGGCTATCCGGACGGCGCCACCGAGACCGTCGACGACCCCGACAATCCCCGCCGGCAGGGCGACGCGTCCGTGCTGTGGTGCCCCGACTACCGCGAGCCCGACTGGTTGCACCTGCCGCATGGCGCCGGCCGGTGGCACGACGTCTACCTCCCGCTGCCCGCCGTGCGGGGCGAGATGGTGGCCCGCATCTGGTCGCCCGACGCCGCCACCGACCGGGTCGTCGTCGTCCACGACGGGCCCGACTACCACCGGTACGGCGAGCTCGGCCGCTACACCGCCGCCATGATCGCCGCGGGGCGCGTGCCGCCGTACCACCTGGTGCTGCTGCCGCCGGGGGAGCGGCTGGAGTGGTATTCGGCGAGCCCGGCGTACGCGCGGGCCCTCGCCAACGACGTCCTGCCGAAGCTCGCCGCCGAGCTGGGCACCGACCGGCCGGTGATCGGTGTCGGCGCCAGCCTCGGCGCCCTTGCGATGCTGCACGCCCAGCGGCGGCACCCGGCGCGCTTCGCCGCCCTGTTCCTGCAGTCCGGGAGCTTCTTCCAGCCCCGCTACGACCGGCAGGAATCCGGCTTCCGCCGCTACCTGCGGATCGTGCGCTTCACCGGCCGGGTGATCCGGGCGGCCGACGGCCCCGGCGTGCCGGTGGCGCTCACATGCGGCACCGTGGAGGAGAACTTGGCCAACAACCGGGACATGGCGCGTGCCTTGCGGGATCACGGGTACGCCGTGTCGTTCGCGGAAGTGCCCGACGTCCACAACTGGACCGCCTGGCGCGACGCGCTCGACCCGCAGCTCACCGCGCTGCTGCAGAAGGTGTTCAATTAGCTGGGAGGCGCCAATGGCCGATGTCGAGCACACCATCGGACTGCTGCTGGGCACCGAGGACGACTGGCCGAGGGCGTACGAGGCGCTGCTGCGCCGCGTCGGCGTGATCACCGACGACGCCGGGCGCAGTCACCGGATCCGCAGCGTCCGGGTCACCATCGAGCCGTTCAACCTGCGCTACGAGCCGCGGCACGACCTGGTCATCGACCGGCTCGCCTACTGGTACTACCACCCGCGCGAATGGCTCAAGAAGGCCGCGCTGATGGACGACGTGTACCTGCTCAACAGCCCGTTCACCTTCCAGTCCATGGAGAAGCACGCCGCGTACTGCGCGATGATGCGGCTCGGTCTCAAGGTGCCCGAGACGGTGCTCGTGCCGTTCAAGAACCCGCTGGACAACTCCCGGTACGCATACACGTCGGCGCGCTACAACCAGCCGTTCGACCTCGAGGCGCTGGCGGAGTCGGTCGGCTACCCGATGTTCATGAAGCCCTACGACGGCGGCGCCTGGGTCGGCGTCTCCAAGATCCGCAACCCGGAGGAGCTGCACGCCGCGTACGACGCCTCGGGCGAGCGGCTCATGCACCTGCAGGCCGCCGTCGAGGACTACGACGTCTTCGCCCGCTCGCTGACCATCGGCCCCGAGACCATGGTGATGAAGTTCCGCCCCGAACTGCCCATGCACGAGCGGTACGCCGTCGACCACAACTTCCTCAGCCCCGGGGTCGGCGACGAGGTCGTCACCATCTCCCGCCTGGTCAACGCGTTCTTCCGCTGGGAGTTCAACTCGTGCGAGTCGCTGATCAAGGGCGACGAGGTGCACCCCATCGACTACGCCAACGCCTGCCCCGACGTCGCGGTCACCTCCCTGCACTACTACTTCCCGTGGGCGATGACCGCCCTGCTGCGCTGGACCGTCTACTGCGTGGTCACCGACCGCAAACCGCGGCTGGACATGGACATGTCGGCCTACTTCGCCGTCGCCGACGACACGTCGCTGCCGTACCAGGAGAAGCTCGCGCTGTACCGCAAGCTGGCGGACGACTACTTCGAGATCGACAAGTACGAGGAGTTCTGCGAGAAACACCTGGCCCACGTCGACGAGATGGTCCACGAGTGGGTCGGCTCGCCGGAGTTCCGGTCCCTGCTCACCGAGACGGTACGGGCGATGTACCCGCCGCACGAGCACGAGCGCTTCCTCGGGCACTTCGGCGGCCTGATCGACGCGTGGTTGCGCGACCACGCGTGAACCGGCCGGCCCGGCTCGCGCTCACCGCAGCGGTGGGTTCGCGAGCCGGACCAGCTCCACGGCCTGCCCGGGGAACCACGCGCCGGCGGCCGGGTCGGCCGTGTTCCCCCGGGCCGGGTCCAGGCCGGTCCCGGTGCCGCGGTCGCACTGACCGTCGGACTCGCCGGGGATCTTGATCCACAGGAAGGCGTCGGCGAGCTCGTTCCCGGTACGGGAGGTGGGACGGAGCCCGAGACCCCGGTCCGGCGGATTGCACCAGGTCATCGGGTCCGGCCACGCCGAGCCGGCCGGGGGTGTCCAGGAGCCCCGGCCGTTGCGGCTGGTGTCCAGGACGAAGTGGGGCAGGCGATCGGGGGAGACGGTGCCGACGGTGGCGTCGTACCAGGCGTCGCTGCGCGTCCAGGTGCTGAAGTCGGCCGGGTCCGCCGGGTGGTACTGGCTGGCGCAGTCCCGGAACGCGCCGCCGTGCGTGCCGTAGTAGACGCACTTCGCCGTCCAGGTGCCGTACTTCAGCAACCGCGGTGTCGCCTCGAAGTTGGAGACGTTGAGGAAGAAGCCGTCGGCTCGCAGCACGCCCGCCCGCACCAGCCGGTCGGCGGCGTCGCCCGAGCTGAGCCAGTTGCTGTTGGTGCCGTCGAGGTAGACGTTGGTGCGCCGGAGCGCCTTGAACCGGTCCACGGCGTAGTTCAGCATCGCGAACCGGTCCCGCTGGGCGGTGACGGGGTCGGCCTCGGCGGGCTTGCACCACTCCGCGTTGCCGTTGATGTCGGTGTACCAGGGGATGATGCCGAGGCTGTCCGGCTCCAGCATGACGACCGCGCGGGTGCTGCCGATCCCGGCCGCGAAGGCATCGATCCAGGCCTCGTACTCGGCGACGGAGCGGGCGCCGCCCGAGGAGTAGGCGCCGCAGTCGCGGAAGGGCACGTTGTAGGCGACGAACACCGGCGTGCTGCGCTGGCGGGCGGCCCGGCGGACATGGGTACGGATGAGGGCGGTGAGTTCGGTGCCGGCGTACTGGGTGATCCAGACGGCCTGGGGGGTCTCGGTCATCGCGGTGAGCTTGCGGGCCAGCGGCCGGCGGCCCTGTGCGGTGAGGTCCGCGATCTGCTCGAGGGCTCCGGGGTTGGGCGGCGGAGTGTAGAAGGTGGCCCGGCGGGCGGCCCGGATCTCGCCGGTCGGTCGAGCCGCGCCGCTCTTCCGGCTCGCCCCGCTCGGCGCTCGTTGCCCCTGCGGAGTCGATTCCGGGCCGGTCGCGCCGGTTGCGCTCCTCCCGCCGGCCCCGGTGGCGTTCGTGGCTGCCGTTGCCGGGACCGCCGCGTCGGCCGCCGTCGCCGTGAGCGGCAGGAGTGCCGCGAGGGTCAGCATGGCTGCGCCGGCACGCATTCGATGCGGACGGCGGATGGGGGGCATCGCCACGTTTTCGCTCCTCCGGAGTTCGCTCAGCGCCATGAAAGCGCTCCCATGGCCGGAAGGGTGCTCGATCGAATTACCGCTGTCAATGTCCCGAAATGTTTCGGACCTTGATGGAAGTCCGCGCCCGCGGAGGAGTCCGCACCAGCCGGTCAAAACGGGCCGGACAGGGCACCCGGAATTGTCGCGGGGTCGGCCTAGAGTGCAGGGCGTGCACATCAGGATCGAGGGCGACGACCTGCCCGGCCGGCGTCCCGGCGCCGAGGCCGACGCCCTCCGCCGCGGCAACGTGCACGTCGGCGTGCAGCGCAGGAGCTCGGTCGTGGACCGCTTCCCGGCGGACGCCGAGGCGGCGGTGTGGGCGTTCCCGGTGGACAGCCGGGAGGTCGACGACCTCCTCGACGTCGGCGGCCCGTGGGTCCACGGCCGCCCCGGTGCCCGCTTCCTCTACCTGAGCTGGGGTGTCGTCGACGCCGACACCTTCTCGATGTTCCGGCGGGCGAAGCTGCTGTTCGGTGACATCCCCACCGCCACGCTGCGCGCCGCCCACAACGGCGCCGGAGTGCTGGTGGGGCGGCTCGGGCTCACCGGGCCGGACGGCGGTCCCCGGTGCGCCCGGGTGCGACCGCCCGACATCGCCTGGCAGGTCGAATGACCGGCACGGACCAGGTGCCGGACGCGCCGCAGGTCGCCGTGCTGCACGGGTTCATCGCCCGCGACGGAGCGTTGGCGGTCTGGCTCGAGACCGACGACGGCGAGCAGCGGGCGGTTCCCGGGGGCGAGCACGTGGCGGGCCGTGCGGGTGGGCCGGTCCTCGGAGCTGGGCGTGGCGTGCACCCCCGGGCGCGGGCGCCGGTGGGGGAGCCCCGGCCCTCGACCCTGCTGCTGCCGTCGACCTCCGCCGGGCCGCTGCCGTCGCCGCGGTTGGGGCTGGCGCCGCGGCGGGGCATGCCGCGGTTGCGGCCGTGGCGGGTGCCGGCGGCAACGGTTCCCTTCGTGACGGCCGACCTTGCCGATGAGGCGGGGGCGCGGGCCGCTCCTTCGCTCGAGTTCCTCGCGGACGTGTGTGCCTTTGCCGCGGACCTGGTGGCCCGCGGGCGGGTGCTCCCGGCTCTGCGCACCGATGGTCCGGCGGCGCGCGCCTTCTGGCGGCCCGTACTCACCGGCCCGGATGCCACGCGGCATTCCGAGCTGGTCGGTGGGATGCCCGCGGCGTGTCGCGCTGAACGGGCCCGGCCGGGCGAGCTCGACGGGCTGCCCGCCGTGGATGCGCTGCAGACAGCGCTGGAACGCCTGGTCGACGGGCTGGTCCGCACCCGCCTGGCGGAATCGGGCGTCACGCTCTCCGGCGCGCCATGGCTGGCTGCGCTGACCGCCGACGACTCGCAGGTGACCGGGGCGGCCGCGATCGGCGCGGACGGCTCGGGCCCGCAACGCCGGTCGGGCGGGAACGGATCAGGCGGGGTGGGTCTGCCGGGCGGATCGGCCGTCGGTGGTACGGGCGCGGCTGGGTCACCGGACGGGTTGGCCTCGGGTGGATCGGGCGCGGCGGCCCCCGGGCGCGGATCCGGCGTGGGCGGCCGTGCCGGTGATGTGGATGCGGTCGCCGATGCGCTGGAGCAGTGGCACGCCGAGGCGAGCAGCGGGGCTGCCGTGCGGGTCGTCTTCCGGCTGAGCCACCTGGACGACCTCGACTCCGACGAGGAGCCCGACGCGACCACCCACCGGGACGCCACGACGCCCGACGCCACAATGCCGGACGCCATGACCGCCGCCGCCACGGGGGCGGCCGCCGCCGCCGTGGAGGGCGACGCTGCTCTGCCTGGCGATGGGCGTGGTTCTGATTCCTGGCTGCTCGAGTTCCTGCTGCAGCCCGTCGACGAGCCCAGCCTGCTCGTACCCGCCTCGGACGTCTGGCGTGACGCCGTCGCTCCGTTGCGGCGGTGGACGCATCGGCCTCAGGAGCGGCTGATCGCCGGGCTCGGCCGCGCCTCGCGTCTGTTCGGCGAGCTCGACGCCGCGCTCCGGCTTGCGCGGCCTTCGGAGCTTGTTCTCGATACCGAGGGGGCTCACCGGTTTCTCGGCCACGCCGAGCTGCTCGAGCAGGCCGGGTTCGGGGTCATGCTGCCCGCGTGGTGGCGGGAGCCGCAGCGGCTCGGGCTGGCGCTGGAGGTCCGGGCTCCCGAGACCGCCGCGCCGGTGCTGCGGGACGAGGCCGCCGATCTGGCGACGATCGTCGGGTACAACTGGGGGCTGGCGCTCGGGGGGCGGGTGCTGACCGAGACCGAGCTGGCCGAGCTGGCCCGGGTGAAGGTGCCGCTGGTGCGGTTCCGGGGGCGCTGGGTGTATCTCGACGCCGAGCGGTTGCGGGCCGGGCTGGAATTTCTGCGGCGGGGCGGCGGTGCCATGACCGCCGGGGACGCGTTGCGGCTGATCCGGATTCTGCCGCCCGAGGAGATGCCGCTGCCGGTCGTGGACGTGCGGGGGCGGGGGTGGGTCGCCGACCTGCTGTCCGGGCGGCTGGGGGAGCGGCTGGAGCTGCTGGATCCGCCCGGGGAGCTGGCGGGGGTGTTGCGGCCGTACCAGAGGAGGGGTTTTTCCTGGCTCGCCTTCCTCGACGGGCTGGGGCTGGGTGCCTGCCTCGCCGACGACATGGGGCTGGGCAAGACCGTGCAGCTGCTGGCGTTGCTGCTGCACCGCCGCAGCGGGCCGGCGCTGCTGATCTGTCCGCTGTCCGTGCTGGGCAACTGGCAGCGGGAGGCCGCGCGGTTCGCGCCCTCGTTGCGGGTGCGGGTGCTGCACGGCGCAGATCGGCCGGATCCGGGGCATCTGGCCGACGGGGCCGACGTGGTGCTGACCACGTACGCGACCGCGACCCGGGATGCCGATGCGCTGGCCGCCGTGAGCTGGGACCGGGTGGTGCTGGACGAGGCGCAGCACATCAAGAACAGCGGTGCGGGGGCGGCGCGGGCGGTCCGCCGGTTCCGGGCTCGCAGCCGGGTGGCCCTGACCGGTACGCCCGTCGAGAACCGTCTGGTCGAGCTCTGGTCCATCCTGGACTTCCTGAACCCGGGGCTGCTCGGCACCGCCCACACCTTCCGCAACCGGTACGCGGTGCCGATCGAGCGGTACGCCGACGAGGACGCGGCCGCACGCCTGCGCCACGCCACCCGGCCTTTCCTGCTTCGCCGGGTGAAGGCCGACCCGGCCGTCATCGACGACCTGCCCGACAAGCGGCACACCCGGCACCTGTGCGGGCTCACCGCCGAGCAGGCCACCCTGTACCGCGCGGTGCTCGACGACATGCTGCTGCGGATCAAGGAGACCACCGAGACGCGGCGCAAGGGCCTGGTGCTGGCCGCCATGACGAAGCTCAAGCAGGTCTGCAACCATCCTGCCCAGCTGCTCGGCGACGGTTCGGCGCTGGCCGGGCGGTCCGGGAAGCTGGAACGCCTCGAGGAGATCCTCGACGCCGCCCTCGGCGCGGGGGAGAGCGTGCTGTGCTTCACGCAGTTCGCTCGGTTCGGGTCCATGTTGGTCCCGCATCTCGCCGCCCGCTTCGGTGTGCCGGTGCGCTACCTGCACGGTGGCACGCCGCGGGGCGCGCGCGACGAGATGGTGGCCGCGTTCCAGGGCGACCGGCGGCCCGGGATCTTCGTGCTGTCGCTCAAGGCCGGCGGCACGGGGCTCAACCTGACCGCCGCCAACCACGTCGTGCACGTCGACCGCTGGTGGAACCCGGCGACCGAGGCGCAGGCCACCGACCGGGCGTTCCGCATCGGGCAGCGCCGCGACGTGCAGGTGCACACCCTCGTGTGCCTCGGCACCCTCGAGGAGCGCATCGACCGGCTCATCGCCGACAAGGGCGTGCTCGCCGAGCGGGTCGTCGGCACCGGCGAAGGCTGGCTGACCACGCTCTCCACGGACGAGCTGCGCGACCTGGCGCGGCTGGATCCGGAGGCCGTCGGTGACTGACCCGTTCTCCGCGCCGTTCGTGGCGATGTTCGAGGCGCTGCGGATGGCGCCGACGTTCGCCCGGGGACGCCGCGACGCCCGCGCCGGGCACGTGCGAAGCCTGATGATCTCCAGCAGCTTGGTCACCGCGCAGGTCCGCGGCCCGGAGGACTCCCACGCCTTCCGCGCCCGCATCGCGGTCCGGGCCTTCGGCGCCGTGGAGTGGTCGCGGGTCGAAGCCGATCTCGCGGCCCAGGCACGGTACGTCGCCGATCTGCTCGCCGGCCGGATGCCCCCGGACATCGACGCGGTGTTCCGCGGCGCCGGCCTGACGCTGCTGCCTTTGTCGCTCGACGAGGTGGCCATGGACTGCACCTGCGAGCGCTGGCCGATGCCGTGCGTCCACCTCGCGGCGACCTGCTACGCCCTGGCCGCGTCTTTCGAGACCGACCCGTTCGGCGTCTTCGCCTGGCGGGGCCGGGGCCGCGACGAGCTGTTGACCCGGCTCAGCGACCTGCGCGGCACCTCGGTGCACGTGGCGGACGCGGCGCCCGTGCCGGACCAGCCCGCCGGCGCGGCTCTCGGTGACCTGGCGGACTTCTGGGGCCCGGGTACGCCCGCGGCACCGCACCCGTCGCCACCGGCCCTGCGCCCGGACCTGCTGCTCGACCAGCTGGACCCGCCCCCGCTCGCGTACGGCGGGGTGCCGCTGGCGGAGATCCTCAAACCCGCGTACCGGGCGCTGCCGCCGGGGCCGTCAGGGTAGGAGCCAGCGCTGGTTCGCCGCGCCCGTGCAGTCGCCGACGTCGACCGCTTCGCCGGAGCGCGTGCCGTTCGACGGGTCGGTGAGGCAGCCGCCGTTCGCCAGTGCCACCAGTGACCGCTCGGGTCCCGCCCGCCACTGCGCGGCCGGGCGCCCGTCGCAGACGGCGATGTGCACCGTCCCGTCCGGCACAGGGGCGGCGCACATGCCGGCGACGCGAAGGGTGCCGTCAGCGGCGAGGGTCCAGATCTGCGCGGGCGTGCGGTTGCACTCGTACACCTGGATGTGGTTGCCGTCGGAGGGCACACCGCCGTTGAGGTCGAGGCACAGCCCGCCCGGCCCGCCGATGGCGCCGGTGCGGTCGGCGGACGGCGGCTTCGGCGCCGCGCTGGACGTCCGCACCCCGGGCGCGAGACCGGCGGGTGGGACTGTCACCGCGGAGGCGGAGGCCGGCGTCGGCGCTGAGGTGCCGGAAGGCTTGGGGCTGCCGGTTTTCCGGGGCGACCGGGTGAGCGCGGCTCCCTCGGGCGCGGCAGTGGTTGCGGTGGGCGCAGGCGTGCCGGCGGTCGTGGGGGCCGGGTAGGGCGGCAGGCTGACGTCGGTGAAGGCCTGCGGGCCGCGGTCCGGGCCGGAGGGCAGCGCCGCGATCGCACCGGCCACGCCGAGACCCGTCACCAGCGCCACGACGCCGCCTGCCACGAGCAGAACCCGGCGCCGCCCGGAACCGGCGGCAGAGGGGGCGACCGACCCGGAACCGGCGGCAGAGAGGGCGACCGACCCGGAAGCGGCGGCGGGAACGGCGACGGACCCGGAATCCGCGGCGGCCCCGCAACTGGCAGCGGTGGCGGAACCGGAACCGGCGGGCCTGGTGGCCGGCCCGGAACCGGCGGCGGGGGCCGGACCCGGAGCCGGGACGGGCGGTGCCGGCTCGGTGTCCGCGCCGGGCCAGGTCTCGGCCGGAACGTCCGTTGCGGTGCCTTCGGGTTCACCCCCGAGGTAGGGACGGACCAGCAGCGGATCCCCGTCCTCCGGGTGCCGCCCCGCGTCGCCGCCCCGCTCCGCCATCCGTTCGCCTCACCGTCCGATGCCCTTGCGGAAACCTACCCGCTACCGGCCCCGGGAGCAGCCCGGTAGCAGGCGTGCGGACGGGACGAAGACCGGCCGAACGGCCAGGGTGACGCCGCCCGAACGGCGTACCGGAGGCCTCGGCTCATGGCCGATTTCTCTCGTACCTGACCTGAAAGGGCATCCGCATGCCGCTCTCCTTCCGCCTGCTCACCGCGGGCGTCGCCGGGCTCGTCCTCGCGACCGCCGCCGCGGTGCCGGCCGCTGCCGTGCCCGACGTGCCGGACGCCCCGGTCGCCGCGATCGAGGCGGTGGGGACCGCGAGCACCAGCGCCGCCGAGGCGCGCCGGGTGGGTGCCGTCGCCACCCCGCACCTGCGGTGGTACGCCTGCTACGGCTGGGCGCAGTGCGCGACCGCCCGGGTCCCGCTGGACTACGACCACCCGTACGGCGAGCGGACCACCGTGGCGCTGCTGCGGGTGCGGGCGAAGGACCAGCAGCACAAGATCGGCAGCCTGTTCGTGAACCCGGGCGGCCCGGGTGTCTCCGCCACCTCGTTCGCGCTGGTGGCGCCCATGGTGCTCAGCACGTCGCTGCTGGAGCGGTTCGACGTCGTGGGCATGGATCCGCGGGGCATCGGAGCCAGCGACAACGTCGAGTGTTTCGCCGACACCGGCCGGCAGACGGCCGCGATGAAGGGCATGGCCGTGGCTTTCCCGGTCGGCGCGAAGCAGACCAGGGCGTACCTGAAGAGCGTCCGGAAGCTGGCCGCCGGCTGCTCGACCACCGGGCGCCGGCTCGCCGGCGCGATGTCCACGGCCGAGGTGGCCCGGGACATGGACGTGATGCGCCGCGCGGTCGGCGACAAGAAGCTCAGCTACCTCGGCTTCAGCTACGGAACCGCGCTGGGCCAGTACTACGCGAACATGTTCCCGGACCGCTTCCGGGCCATCGCGGTCGACGGCGTCATCAACCCGCGGTCGTGGACCGGCTCGGGCGCCACGCAGGGCGTCATCCAGGACGAGCGGCTGCGGTCGGCGCAGGGCGCGGAGAAGGCGCTGAAGCGAATCCTCACCCTGTGCGACAAGGCCGGTGAGAGCCGGTGCGCCTTCGCCGCCGGCGATCCCGTGCAGCGTTTCGCCACCCTTGCCGGGCGGCTCAAGGCCGAGCCGGTCACCCTCGAGGGCGCGAAGCTCACGTACGCGGCGTTCATCGGCATCGTCCTCAGCTCCCTGTACGCCGAGGACGCGCCCGACGAGGTCACCGGGCTGGCGCACGACCTGTGGACGCTCACCTCGACGCATCCGTCGGCGAGCGCCGTGGCCACTGCGACCGCCGCGGTGCTGCGGCGCCAGGCCCGGGCGTTCCCGTACGAGAACTCGACCGACGCGTACGCCGCGGTCATGTGCACCGACGGGCGGCACCCGGCCCAGGTGTCGTCCTGGCCGGCGAAGGTGGCGAAGGCGACGAGGAAGGCGCCGTACTTCGGGCAGGCGTGGGCCTGGGCGAGTGCGCCCTGCGCCCGCGACATCTGGCACGTGCACGACGAGGACGCCTACACCGGACCGTTCTCGCGGCGTACCCGCAACACGGTGCTGGTCGTCGGCAGCTACTGGGACCCGGCGACGAACTACTACCAGGCGGTCGGGTCCGCCGGGCTGCTCGCCGACGCGCGCCTGCTCAGCAGCGACAACTTCGGCCACACCGCCTATGGCACGTCGCCCTGCGTGACCAGCGCGATGGACCGCTACCTGCTGCACAAGGCGCTGCCGCCGGCCGGTGCGGTCTGCCGGGCCGCCCAGCCGTTCACCACGCCGCTGCAGGAGGTGGCCACCGGCACGGCGGTGGCCCTGGACCTCGCCACGGCCACGAAGGCCGAGATCGCCGCCCAGGGCCTGCCGCCCGCGGACGCGCCGAAGCAGCTGCCGCCGGTGGGCACCTTCCCGTTCTGACCGGTCCGGGCTCCGTCAGCGCTTCCAGAACGCCTTGCGCTGCGGAGCCCCGGGCGCGAATCCGTCCAGCACCTGGCGGGCGTACGCCCAGCCGGCCTCGGTGTCACCGCCGGCGCGCAGCCGGTCGGCGAGCTCCCGCAACGTCGTGATTTCGGGACCGGTCATGCCCTCCAGCAGCGCGGCGAGCCGGGTGCCGAGGTCGGCCAGCAGCTCCCGGCGCTCGGCCACCGGCCGGTCCTGCGCCTCGCGCAGCCGCTCGGCCTCGACCCGCACGATGGCGGTGAGGTCCTGCAGCGTCAGCGCGGCGCCGCCCGGTGCGACCATCTTGCGGCTGCTGCCGCGGGCCATCATCGCGGACGGTACGGCCGCGAACGGCTGCGGCCCCCGGGCTCCCTGCGCGCGTACGGGCGCGAAGCTCGGCCGGGGCGGGACGCCGGGCGCGGGTGCGGCGGGCGGCGGCAGCGGCGTGGCGGCCCCGGCGGCCAGGAACGACGGTGGTTGCGCCGCGTCGAACATGTCCCATCCGGACGGCGACTCGACCGGCTGGGTCACCCGCCGGCTCGGCCCGCCCTCGTTCACCACCCGGCTGTCCACGGCGACGAACGCGGTGAACCGGCACAGCACGCCGTAGCGCAGGGACGTCGTCACGATCTGCGGTTCCAGGGCGTGGTCGCCGGCGGCGTACCAGTCCTCGAGCTCCCGCAGGCGCGTGCGCGCCCACTGTGCCGTCACGGCGGGCTCATCGCGTCGCTCGACCGGCACCTCGACGGCGAAGTCGCTGTCGTCGCGGCGGCGGCCGCGCACGGTCACGCTCGCCGGCGCGGTGCCCGTGTAGCGGCCGAAGAGGACCAGTGGCACCCCGGGGAACAGGGATTGCGGCCGGCCCGGCTCCACGTCGCTGACCGTCACGTCGGTGACCAGGGGCGCACCGATCCGCCGGTGGATCTGCTCCATCGCCTCGTCCAGCCGGTCCTCGCTCTCCACGAGCTCGCAGCGGCCGGCGCCGAGCGCGGCGAGCCGGCCGAGGAAGCCGGCGTTCACCGCCCGGTCGATGCCCACGGTGTGCACGCGGGTGGTGCCGATCAGTTTGCCCACCTCGGCGATGATCTGGTCCTCGTTGCCGACCTGGCCGTCGGTGACCAGCACCAGCACCCGGTCGCGGCCGTCCGCACCGGTGAGCAGGGAGAGGCCCTCGCGCAGCGGCGCGAGCAGTTCGGTGCCGCCGCGGGCGTCGGCGCGGGCCAGGTGCTCGACGGCGCGGAAGCGGTGCCGGTCGGTGGCCTCGGACAGCCCCTCGCCGAGGTCCCCGGGGCGGTCGATCTGGTGGTCGAAGGTCAGCACCGCGAACCGGTCGGCGGCGGTCAGCGTGTCCACGACCCGCGCGGCGGCCCGGCGGGCGGCCACCATCTTCCAGCCGCCCATACTGCCGGAGCGGTCGAGCAGCAGGACGACGTCCTTGGGCCGGGCGGGGGCCTCATCGTCGGCCGGCGGGAGGACCACGAGCTGGTACGTGCCCTCGCCACCGTCGCCCGAGGAGTCCGGCACGAACACCGCCCCGGAGCCGTCGCCGGCGTACGGCAGCCGCAGGACGAAGTCGCGGTCCGCGCGCTCGCCGGGCGCGATCTCCACCCGGCCGCCGGACGTGGTGACCGTGTGCAGGCTGGAGCGGACCTCGCCGAGGGGCAGGCCGGCGGTGTCGATGTCCACCCCGATGGACAGCCGCAACGGGTTCGGGAAGCCGGGCAGCAGCACCGGGGGAGTGATCCGGGAGGCATCCGGCACCGCGTCGGTGTCGCGCACCTGGCCGTCGCCGACCGGGGTGCCTGCCAGCGCCGTACCGGGGATGTAGCGCGGCGCGACCACCAGCGGGAACCGGAACGTCGCGGCCCCGTCCTCCCACGGCAGGGGGCCGACCAGGGTCAGCTCCACGACCACCCGCTCGCCGGGCAGGATGTTGCCGACCCGCATGGTGAAGACGTCGGGACGGTCCTCCTCGGCGATGGACGCGCGCTGCCCGGCCTCGATCGCCCGGTCGTACGCCTCCCGGGCGGCCGCCCGTTCCTGCAGCTCGGCGCGGACGGTGCGGCCGTCGGCGGTCATCGTCATGCCGGTGACCGCGGCCCGGTCCGGCAGCGGGAAGACGTACGTGGCCTCCAGCGCCGTGTCGTACGCGTTGACGAACTCGGTGGTGACGGTGGTGTCGGCGACCAGCCCGCTGATCCGGGCCCGCACGTCGAGCCGGTCCAGCGGGAGATTGCCGCGGTCGGTGCGCAGCGCCCCCAGGCCCGCGTCGGGCAGGATCCGGATGCGGCCGAGCTCCGCCGGCTCCATCGGGGTGACGGAAAGGGTCATGACGGGCTCCCATCATCGGGGTCGGGGGTGGACTCCAGCAGGCCGCGGGCGGTGAGCAGGTCGAGCAGGGTGCGGGCGGCGTTCGCGATGGCGGCGTGGTCGCCCGGCTGCGGGCGTACCGGAAGAATCAGGATCGCCCCGCCACCCAGCGCGACGCCACCGACCTCCGGGAGCTGCACCTGGGGTGCGGCAGCCCAGAATTTCGGCCTGGCCGGCTGAGGAGCGTCCGGCTCGCCGGCGCCCGCCAGCAGCTCCTGCGGGACGCGGGCGGCGGCGGCCAGTTCGGCGTCGCTCGCCCCGGCCAGCTCGGCCTGGATGGCGGCCAGCGAGTGGCCCTGAGCCTGGCGCCGCTTCAGCGCCACGAGCTGCAGCAGGTGGCGCGGGCCGTAGAGGGCCGTGCGCCCCCGCATGCCCGCCGGGCGGTCGACGAGGCCGGTCGTCGTGTACCACCGGATGGCCCGCCGGTCGGGCACGTCGCGGACCCGGCCGTTGGGCGCGCCGGGATATTCCGCCGCCAGCGCCTGGCGTACGCGATCCACGAGCTCGTCCATCGTCCACACGCCGACCATACTGACACTGTCAATGTGACAGTGTCAACGACGGCGTTCTTCTTCAGTCCCGGGGGCGATCGCCGATGCGACAGTCATGGCGGACGCGAAGTTGACCGAGGCGGAGCGCGACGCGGTGTACGCCGGGGCGGTGGCCCGGCACCCGGACGCCTTCGTCAGCACGATCACGCCGTCCGGGCAGTTCACCGGCCTCCCCGCGGACTTCGAGCTCGGCACCCTGCGCCCGGTGGTGGGACCGCGCTCCGCGCTCGACCTCTTCCTCGCCGACGACCACCCGGTGGTGATCGACGCGTGGCACGACTTCCTGGCCCGCGGCAGCGCCGCCTGCCGGGTGCGCCCGGTCGCCGCCCCTGCCCAGCTCGTCGAGCTGCGGATCATCGACCTCTCGCACCGCTACGGCGCGGCGCTCGTCCTCATCGCCGGGCTTGACGGCCCCGGCGGCAACGGGCCGCTCGAGCACGAGCCGATCAAGCCTCGCCTGGTCACGGTCCGCAAGGACCTCAACGCCATCTTCCTGGGCGCCGATCCGGAGATCGCCGAGGTGCTGGGCTGGACCGCCGAGGAGCTGAAGGGCACCCGCGCCGTCGACCTCATCCACCCCGACGACCGGGTGCGGGCCATCTCCAGCTGGATGGACCTGCTCGCCGCGAAGGACGGCGAGGGCCGCCGCGTACGCCTGCGCCACCTGCACCGCGACGGGCACGTCGTGTGGTTCGAGGTCACCAACCACAACCACCTGGCCGACCCGGAGATCGGCGAGGTGGTGGCCGAGATGCTCGACATCTCCGACGAGATGGCGGCCCAGGAGGCGCTGCGGGCGAGCGAGCAGCTCATGCGCCGGCTCACCTCGACCATCCCGATGGGCATCGTGCAGATCGGGACCGACCGCCGGATCGCGTACCAGAACGAGCGGGCCGCCCGGGCGATCGGCGCCGACCCGGGCGAGGTGCTCGGCGGGCACCGCCTGGACCGGATCCTGTCCGCCGACCGGCCCGCCATCGACGCGGCGATCGACGCCGTCCTGGCCGGGCAGGACACGGATGCCGAGTACGGCTACCACCACGCCGAGCGCGGCCTGCGGCGGGTGCGCGCCAACCTGCGCTGCCTGACCGGCGCCCGCGGCGAGGTGACCGGCGCGATCATCTGCCTCACCGACGTCACCGAGGACGTCCGGCTGCGCGACGAGCTCAAGCACCGGGCCACGTACGACGCGCTGACGGGGTGCCGGAACCGGGCGTCCACCCTGGCCGCCCTCCAGGAATCGCTGTGCGGCCCCGGCCGGACCCGCGGCACCGCGGTCATCTTCATCGACCTCAACCAGTTCAAGCAGGTCAACGACGTGTACGGGCACGCGGCGGGCGACCGCCTGCTCACCCACGTCGCGGCCCGGCTGCGCGACGCGGTGCGCGACGGTGACGTGGTCGGCCGCTTCGGCGGCGACGAGTTCGTGGTCATCTGCCCCGACGTCCCGGCCGCGGCCGATGCCCGGCACATCGGCCAGACCCTGGTGGCGGCCCTCGCCACCGGCGGCCTCGACCACGACGGCCACCGCCTGCTGCCGCAGGCCAGCATCGGCGTCGCCTGGGGTGACCCGCGGACCGCGGCGGCGGACACGCTGATCGCCCGCGCGGACGCCGCCATGTACGCGGCCAAGAACAGCCGCACCGGACGCCTCGCCCTGGCCCTCGCCGACTGACCGCTCCCGCACCGGCAGACTGAGCGCATGCAGCTCGACCTCGTCAGCCTGTCGCACGTCGCCGACCCGGCGACGGTCTGCCTCTACCCGGGCGATCCGGCGTTCACGGTGGACACCGTCGCCACCATCGCGCGGGACGGCTTCCGCCTGCGCTACGTACGGCAGGGCGAGCACACCGGCACCCACTGGAGCGCGCCCGGCCACTTCACCGAGGGCGCCGCGCTCGCCGACGACCTCGAGGTGGGCGACCTGTTCCGGCCGGCGGTGAAGATCGACGTACGGGACCGGTGCGCCGCCGACCCGGACTTCACCCTCTCCCGGGCCGACCTGCGGGCCTGGGAGGACCGGCACGGCCCGATCCCGCCCGAGTCGTTCGTCGTCCTCTGGACCGGCTGGGATGCGAGGTGGGGGACGGAGGCCTACTACGGCCGCGACACCGACGGCACCCTGCACCAGCCCGGCTTCGGCCTGGACGCGGTGCGGTGGCTCATCGAGACCGGGCGGCTGGGCCGGCGCGGCGGCACCGGCACCGACACGTTCGGCCCCGACCCCGGCGTGGACCCGACGTACGCGGTCTCCCGCCTGGTCCACCGCGAGCACCGCCTCAGCCTGGAGGTGCTCGCCAACCTCGCCGCGCTGCCCCCGACCGGGGCGTGGATCCTGTGCGGCGGCCAGATCGTCCGCGGCGGCGCCGGCTCGCCGGGAATCGTCTACGGCGTACTGCCACCCGGCTGAACGACGCCGTTGACGGTCAGCGTGTAGGGCGCGTACTGGTCGACCTGCCCGGTCGGCTCGTCGTAGGCGACGATCGCCACCACCTTCGGGTACGCCCGCAGCGCCGCGAACTGCCCCACGGGCACCTGCCGCGCCCGCTTGCCGGCACCGTCGATCCCCACCAGCCGTACGTTCCACGCGTGCACCGGCACCGGCAAGATCTGCGTAGGCGAGCGGAAGCCGTGCAGGGTCGTGCCGTCGCTGATCGTCCGGCCGCCGATCGCCACGTCGTCGACGTACCAGCCGCCCTCGTTCACCGCGCCGTCGCTGACGTAGCGGAAGCCGAGCAGGACCTGCTTGCCGGCGTACGCGGAAAGGTCGTAGCCGTGCTTCTCGAAGCCGTCGGTGCTGCCGGTGACCGCGGGTCCGAGCGGGCCCGCCACGGTACGGTCACCCGCCACCGCCCGGTACGTCCGGCCCCCGTCGGCGGACACCGTCACGTACCCGAAGTCGTAGCCCTTCTCCGCGCCGTACCGGGCCCGCAGCGTGAGCGTCGCCGCCTTGCCGGGGACCCGCACCGGGATCACCGCGGTGGCGTCGGTGTCACTGGCGTCGCCGGAGAACAGTGCGCCATCGCGTACCGTCCACGTCAGCGGGAGCGGCGGCAGCGTGCGGGCCCCCCGGAACCGCACCGAGCGCAGGTCCGCGCCGCGCAGCGACCACCCGTCCGCGTCGCGCAGCCGCACATAGTCCGCGCCGTTCGGGGCCGCGCCCGGACGGTCGTACGACGCGGGATTGGCCAGGTTCACGGTCGAACGCAGGCTCGCCGCGGTGACCCGTTCCCGCGGCACGCCGATCATCGTCCCGTCCCCGGCGACCTTGTCGACGAGCGTCATGGTCTGGAAGTCGTGCAGCACCCCGTACAGGCGTACCTTCGGCCCGAGCGCCGCCTGCACCGCGGCCAGACCCTGATGGCGGCCGTCGCGGTGCAGCCGCGACAGCGCCGCCGGACCGAACCGGTCGTGCAGGTAGAGCAGGAACTGGTACGCGTTGCCGTAATCGGCGAGCACCTCCGCGGGCGCGCCCTCGTCCCACAGGTTCAGCGAGTTCTGCGCCCCGCCGCACGCCCGCGGATTCGCGTTGAAGGCCGTCTTCACCACGGCGAACCCCTGGAAGCACACCAGGTGGGTGTCCGCGCCCCGGTGGAAGACGGTCGCGGTGCCGTCGACATAGCCCACGAGGCTCTGCGCGTAGTCCGACAGCCCCTCGTTGATCCAGAGCGCCTCGTCGGGATCGGTGTAGTGCTGCAGCAGGTGCTGCCACTCGTGCGCGAAGGTCCCCTCGTACAACCGCGGCCGGGCCGGGCGGCTCGTGCACAGGTCGGCGGTGGGCTCGTCCGGCGGGTTGGCCCCGGTACGGTGCCGCCAGTCGTACGCGTCGATCGTCATGACGTTGCGGTCGACGAGCTCGTTGAGCTGGTCCGAGAAGAACCCGGCGATGTACGTCGCCGCCTCGGGAAAGTCGTAGTAGTTGTCGTCGCGGATGTTGTCGACCAGCGTGACCGTCTTCTGCCCGGCACCGGTGTAGTCGCCGGTGAGCTGAGCATCGCTGCCGTCCCGGTCCGGCGGGGTGCTGAACGCCGCGGTCTCCCGCGGCTGGATGGTGCGGTCGAACTCCCGGACGAGGGCGGCGATCTGCGCGTCGGTGACGGTGGTCGAACCGTCCGGGCGGCAGTCCCCGGCGGGGAAGCCCACGTCCGAGGCCACCCACACCTCGATGTGCTCACCGATGCCCCGCAGCGTGTAGTCCTTGCGATAGAACCGGCCGTCGACGTCGTCGAGCGCGGGCCACTTGCGGACCGTGCCCGCGGTGGGCGGCGGGCCGGCCGCCGCCCGCCGCGCGAGACCGGCTCCGCGTTTCTCGAGCCCGGCGGTCGAATAGGTCTTACGGACCGGCTCACGGACGTCGTTGAGCACCGCGGCCGTGCCGGGGGCCGGCGCGGCGACGCCGACGCCCGCGGGCGGCACGAGGGGAGTGATCAGGAGAACGGCGACGGCGGCGAAGCGAATTGAGGCGCGCACAGCACAGGACGGTACAGGCACCAACCGCCCAAATCGGGCAGGACGCGGCTCGGATATCGTGGATTCAATGGGCCGTATAACCGGGACGTGACGTTGTGGACCGACCGGAACCCTTCGGCGAGAAGCTCCGCCGACTGCGCACCGCACGTGACATGTCCCTGCGGGATCTCGGCAAGCTGGCCTACGTCTCCAAGACCGTGATCTGCGAATGGGAGACGGGCCGCAAGGAGCCCAATGCGAGGGCGGCGGCTCGCATGGACGACCTTCTCGATGCCGGTGGTGCTCTCAGGGAGGCGGCGTCCCTGCCCGCCGCCACCCCTGCCGGCACGGACCTCGACCGGCTGCGGTACGCCGCCACTCATCCACGCCGGGTGGACGAGGCCGCCGTGGGCGCGCTGCACGGCGTCCTGGCGAACCTGCGCCGCTTGGAGGATTCGCTCGGGGCGAGCGCCCTGATCCCCGCCACGGCCGGTCCTCTCGCGGTGGTCGAAGAGCTCGCCGACGCGGCCCACGGCCCCGTTCGGAACACGGTCCTCGACCTGGCGGGGCAGTGGGTGCAGTTCGCGGGCTGGCTCCACGCGGCCACGAACGCCTTCGAACAAGCCGAGCGCTGGTACGCCCGTACCCTCGAGTACGGCACGGAGGCCGGAAACCGGGACCTGGTCGCAACCGCCCTTTCGATGCGCGGAAACCTCGCGTGGATGGCCCGCCGGCCGGGGCCCGTCGTCGGCCTGTCGTCGGCCGCCGCCGCATACGCGACCAGCCCCGGCATCCGCGCGATGGCGGCGCAGCAGCGAGCCCGCGGCCACGCGATGCTCGGCGAAGCCTTCGCCGTGGACGAACAACTCGACCGCGCTGCCGTACTGATGGAGGAAGCCTCCGAGCACCCGGAGGCTGAGCCTGCCTGGATCTACTTCTACTCACCGGGCTACTTGCAGCTCCAGCGCGGGCTCGCGTACCGGTTGCTGGGCCGCCGCGACGAAGCCATCGCTCACCTCAGGTCCGGCTTGACGGCCACGGAGGGCGCGGTCCGCGGATCCGAGTTCGTGACGAAATACGTCCTGCAGCTGGCCGAGGCCCACGCCGAAGCGGGCGACGACGACGTGGCGTGCGACCTGCTGGCCGAGGCCCGCCGTGTCGCCGCGACGAGCGGCTCCCGGCCACTCCCCGAGGAGATCGAGCGGATCGCCCGGACCCTGCGCCTTGGAGCCGGGCGTGTCCGTGGTCCGTCCGCGGACAGCGCTCACGGACAGCAGGCCTCTCCCGGCATCTCGCCATGACCGGAAAGCTTCATGCGTGAGCCGCGGATGGTCCGCGGACTCACGTGGGGAGACCGCAATGCGACGACGGAACATCATCACCCATGGCGCCCGGCGGCCGTGGCTGCGGCCGTGGCGCCGGATCTGCCGCTGCGGTATCGCTGCCTGGCCGTGCCCGGTGCGAGGGCAGCGGGCTCAGCCGATGCTGCAGCCCTCCGTCCGGAGACGCCCTGCGTGGACTGGTCCCACCGTGGTGCTACCCCGGGTTCCATTCGGCTATGGCTCGACGACCCCGGCGGACCGGATGCAAGACCCGGCCGGCGGGATCTCATGACCCCAGTCCAGTTGACCGGCGGCGCAGGATCGTTCCGCTCATGACGAGCATCAGGTTCATCAGCCTGCCCTGCGACATCGAGTCGAGGCGGCCGCCGGCGCGCCGGGCGACCTGGCATGCCGATTGCCCGTATCCGGACCGGTGCAGGTGTCCCGCCCACACCGAGGACAAGCCCCAAGACTCCGGCCGCCGGTCACTCGAAGAGTGAGTGGTCGCGCCCGTGCTCGGCGCGGGAGCGGGCCCGCCGCCGGAGCTGGACCACCACCGCGTCGCCCACCGCGACCAGCGCCCATGCCGCCAGCAGCCACGCCGGCACCGTCCACCGGGCACGGAACAGCAGCACGGCCAGGACCGTGCATACGACGAAACCGAACACGGCCAGCACGAGCCGCAGGTTCAGCGCGCTGTACGGCTCGTCGACCGTGCCCCGCCGGCCGCGGGGCTGCGGACCGATCGGCATACCGCGAGCCTACCGCCGCCGGGGCCGCGGCGGACCCCCGCGCCGGCCGGGGACGGCACTTTCAGGAGACCTCTCGGCGCAGCACCCGCATCGTGCCCAGCACCAGCGGCAGCCCCACCCACAACGCGCACGCCACACCGAGCCGGGCCCCTTCGCCGGCGGTCATCGACGGCTCGCTCAGCGGCACCGACGTGACGTTGATGTCCAGCCACTTCGCGGCCGTACCCAGCCATGTCACCATCGCGCCGAGCACCGACCACGCCGTCGGGATCGAACCAGTGCGCCGGCGCGACACCGCCCTGCTCGCCGCCGGATTCGGCGCCATCTTGCGCGCCGTCTTCGAAATCGACGTTGGTGGGTGCGTCGAGCACCGGGCCAGCGTACGTCGCGGAGACCAGACACCTTTCGGATCAGGGCCCCGGTGCCGGGTCCACTGTGTGCCTTGCGGGGTTGAGGCCTCGATCGCGAGGGTGTTCAGACGCGGGTCCCAAGGGCGGCCAGCTCGCTCACCGTGGCGAACCGGAAGCCGCGCTTCTTCAGGCCGTCGATCATCTCCCCGAGGTGGCGCAGCGCGACCAGGCGGCGCTCGGCGCCCACGTCGTGCGCCAGGATGATGCAGCCGGGACGGACGGCGTCCACGATCGCGCGGACCTGGCCGGCGGGGTCGTCCTCGTACTCACGCTCGTGCATCTGGTCGGACCAGAGCACGATGTCGTAGCCCATCGAGTCGGCGGCGAGCAGGGTGGATCCGCCCAGGTGGCCGTACGGGGGCCGCATCAGCGTCGGCGCCCGCCCGGTCACCCGCGTGATCGTCTCGTGGGTCCGGCTGAGCTCGTCGGTCGTCGCCGCGAGGTCCAGCGTGGCCAGGTCGGGGTGGGACCACGAGTGGTTGCCGATCTCGTGGGCGCCGAGCCGGTGACGTACGAGATCGGCATGGGTCTCGAGGTTGCGCCCCACCGTGAAGAACGTGGCCGGGATCCGCGCCGCGTCCAGGGCGTCGAGCACCATCGGCGTCCACCGCGGCCCGGGACCGTCGTCGAAGGTGAACGCCACGACCGGTTCGTCGGTCTGGACGTAGTAGCGGACCCGCACCTCCGACCGTCGGACGGCGGTGAGCCGGTCCGCCGCCGGGGCGTAGCCGCCACCCAGCGGCGGCTGGTCCCATCCGCACCAGTGCGGGAGCCGGTCCGCGCCGGCCGCGCCGAGCCCCAGCCCGGCCGCCGCGAGCAGCGCGCCCCGTAGAAGACTCCGTCGATTTCGCATGATGCGCTGCAGCCTCGCCGCCGGGCGCGGGCGGGGGTATCCGGCTGCGGACGGAGATCATCTACGGGCGGTCTCGGCCCAAAGTCGTAGAAGGCCACAGGGGCTCGGTGGCGTGCTCCTCCGCAGCCTGCAGCACGCGAAGCACGTTGCGGCCGGTCAGCTTCTCCAGATCGGCCCGCGTCCACCCGCGCTCCGCGAGCTCGCTGAGCAGGCGCGGATAGCCGGACACGTCCTCGAGGCCGGCGGGCAGCCGGTCGCAGCCGTCGTAGTCGCCGCCGAGCCCGACGTGGTCGACGCCCGCCGTCTCCCGGACGTGGTCGACATGATCGGCCACCTGGCCGAGGGTGGCCTCCGGTCGCGGGTGGGCGGCCAGCCACGGGCGGAAGGCGGCCGGCGGGTGATCACCGCCGGGTCCCTGCTCCGGTACGGGCCGTGCCGGGATCTCCTCGCCGGGCCGCGGCGCTCGCGGCCACGCGTCCGCGTCCTCGGGCAGCCCGAGCCGCGCCCACTCCTGCTCCGCCGCCTCTGTCCAGGCGGCGACCTCCGCGGAGACGAACGCCGGTACGAAGGTCACCATGCACACGCCACCGTTGCCGCGCAGTCTGACCAGCACGTCGTCGGGCGCGTTGCGGCGGTGGCCCGTGACCGCCCGCGCCGACGAGTGGCTGAAGATCACCGGGGCGGTGGCGGCGTCGAGTGCGGCGTGCATGGTGGCCGTCGCCACGTGGGACAGGTCCACGAGGACGCCGATGCGCTGCATCTCCGCCACGACCGCGCGGCCCTCGTCGTTCAGCCCGCCGCTGCTGGCCTCGTCGGCTGCCGAGTCGGCCCACGGCGTGTTGTGGTTGTGCGTCAGCGTGACGTAGCGGACGCCGAGCCGAGCGAAGGCGCGCAGCACGCCGAGGGACGACGCCAGGCTGTGCCCGCCCTCGATGCCGATCAGCGACGCGATCTTCCCGTCCCGGTTCGCCGCCGTGACGTCCGCTGCCGTGTACGCGATCGCCAGATCCTCCGGGTACGCGGCGACGAGCCGGTACACCGCGTCGACCTGTTCCATCGTGGCGACCACGGCCTCCGCCTCCGGCAGGTCCGAGGGCACGTAGACCGACCAGAACTGCCCGCCGACGCCGCCGGCCCGCAGCCGCGCGATGTCCGTGTGGAACTCGCGCCGGTCCGCGGCCAGCCCCTCGACGCGGTAGCCGGCGCGGGCCCGCAGCGCCATCGGCAGGTCGTTGTGCCCGTCGATCACGGGCGAGGTCGCCAGGACGGCGGCGATGTCGGTCACCAGGGGTCCCCTTCTCGGTCGATCAGCGCGGCGAGCATATGGCCCCGTACGCCCGTGCGCGCGCCGGCTCGGACCCCGAAATCCTCAAGTGCCGCCGTTCGGACGGTTCGCAACCGGGCCGCACCGTGACGGGCACGCCGCGCGCACCGCACGCCCCGGAATCTTCTTCGCATGCCCGGCCGAGATGCGGCCGGACAACGCGGGGGAGATGACAAGTGCGTCGATCGAAGCTGACGAAGTCCGTGACGGCCCTGGCCGCCCTGGCCGCCGGTGCCGGATCCGTGACGGCGGGCGCCGCCGCGGCCGCCGCCGCTCCGGCCGGCGCCGAGCTGAAGCTGGCCGCCACCGACGACGCGTACGTCTCCAGCGTCCGCAAGAACGCCGGCTTCGGCGCCGAGGACAAGCTCGCCGTCGGCCGCCTGAACGGCGACACCAAGACCGCGTTCCTGCGCTTCGAGGTGCCGGCCGGCGTCACGGTCGGCGCCGCCCGGCTGCGGTTGACCGCCGTCGGCCCGGTCACCGGCCGGCTGACGCTCAGCCGGGTCGCCGGCACGGCCTGGTCGGAGCGCACGCTCACCTCGGCCAACGCCCCCGCGCTCGGTGCGGTCGTCGGTGCTGCCACCCCGGCCCCGGGCGCCACCGAGGTCACCTTCGACCTGAGCAAGGCCGTCACCCGCCCCGGCGCGTACGCCTTCGCCCTGCAGTCCTCCTCCACCAGCGTCGTGACCCGGCTGCGCTCGGCCGAGAACACCGGTGGCCCGGCCCTGATCGTCTCCACCGCCGCGGTTGCTGCCACCCCCGCGAAGCCCGCGCCGGTCACGCCGACCAAGCCGGTGCCCGCCACGCCGGCCCAGCCCGCCCCGACCACCCCGGCCCAGCCGGCCGAGACGACTCCCGCCCAGCCGGTGGAGACGACCCCGGCCCAGCCCGCGGAGACGACTCCGGCGCCGACCACCCCGGTGGCGACCCCGATCGAGGACGAGGACATGCCGCCGCCCGCCGCCCCAGCGGCCGGCGACTGCGTGACCGGCGAGCTGCTGGTGCCGTCGTGTGGGGTGTTGTGGGGTGCCGCCGCGGGTGGTTTCACCGACGCGCCGCGAGACACCGCGCTCAAGGACTGGGAGAAGCTCAGCGGTCGCAC
>NZ_JBITLP010000010.1:361192-422109 GCF_044465265.1 Actinoplanes sp. NPDC049681 | reverse complement strand
TCCCGTACCACCACAAGAATGGGCCGACCCCGCCACGGGGCCGGCCCTTTTCTGTTTGTCAGTTGCGCTTCTGCGTCGCGTCCCGGATCTCCAGCGCCGGTAGCAGCTGAGCTCGGATCGGTACGGTGCCCTCTGACAGGCAGGCGTGCGCGGCGTGTAGGGAACCGAGGGGTCGGGTAATAGGTGACCATGATTGCCCGGGCGCTGAGGGCATGGGCGCTGGCCGCGGCCCTCCTCATGTCCGGATGCTCGATGACCGACGACGGTGGCCGGGACCATAACCCGGCGCACCAGCCGGGCTACGCACTCCCCGAACACCGAGGCTCGTCTCCGAGCCCCATCCCCACCTGGCCGGGATCCGGCACCGGGCTAGGACTCCCCGGTGTCGGCCAGGCCGCTCCCAGCGATCCCGACAACGTCGTGCGGGGTGGCGCCGGCTATTCGACCCAGCCGCACACGTTCCAGCTGGTCGACGGGTCGGACGTCGTACGGGTCAGCGTGGCGGATCTGGGCGGAGAGCTGTTCCACGTGGCCACCCCCGGAGACTCGAAGGTCACGCCCGCCGTGGACGCTGACGGCACCTCGGTCACCGCCCGGTTGCGTGACACCCGGCGCGACGGTCCCGCCATCGTCACGGTGGTGCTTTCCCGCGACGTCCGCTGGCAGGTACGCCTCGCCGGCGGTGCCAGCGATGAGGCCGTGGATCTGACCGGCGGGTCGAACGGCGGGGACGTTGAGCTCACCGCGGGAACCAGCAAGGCGGAACTGTCCCTACCGGCCGCTTCGGGCACCGAGAGGATCAGTGTCAGCAGCGGTGCGAGCCAGCTGCTCGTCCACCTCGCCGGATCGGCTCCCGTCCGCGTTGCGATACGGGACGGGGCCGGGGACGTCACGATCGACGGGCAGACTCACGCCGGTGTCGCTGCGGGCACGGTGTTCAGCCCACCCACCTGGGACGCTGCCAAGGACCGCTTCGACCTCGACGCGTCCTCCGGCGTCTCCGAGCTCACCGTCAGCCGAAACTGACCCGCCGAAACACACAGCGCCGGCCGGCGAAGTGGCTTACCGTCAGCCGCAGCCGCAGCCGCAGCCGCAGCCGCAGCCGCAGCCGCAGCCGCAGCCGCAGCCGCAGCCGATCGCCCAAGGACGTCGGATGCGGGAGCGCTGCCGGCAACCACGTGCCGTCGGCTCTCGGTCGACACAACGGCTTGCGGACGAGAGGCGTCCAACGGGCGAACAGCGGTCTTGTCGCCGATCGTTCCCCTTCCGGCCACGGGGCCGTTCTGCGGCGGACCGGGACCGCCGATCATCGTGACCCCATGCGAATCGCGCTCGTCACGGAGTCCTTTCTGCCGGACGTCAACGGTGTCGCCCATTCGGTCGTACGCGCGGCCGAGCATCTCGTGAACCGCGGTCATGAGCCGATGGTCATCGCTCCGCAGCCGCCGCCGGGGGTTCGGGGTGCGGTCGGGTCGCTGCCGTACCCGGTGGTGCGGATTCCTTCTCTGCCGATGCCCGGGTATCCGCAGATCCGGCTGGGGTTGCCGACGCCCGCGTTGACTGCTGCGTTGCGTACGCACGGGACGGAGGTGGTGCATCTGGCCAGCCCGTTCGTGCTCGGGGCGTGGGGTGCGGCCGCCGCCAAGGCGCTTCGGTTGCCGTGCGTCGCGGTTTACCAGACCGATGTTGCGGCGTACGCGCGGGCGTACCGGGTGGGGATGACGGAGCCGGCGGCGTGGCGCTGGATCCGGACCGTCCACAATGCCGCCGCGCGGACGTTGGCGCCCTCGACCGAGTCGGTTGCGGCGCTCACCACGCACGGGGTGCGGCGGGTGCACCTGTGGCGGCGCGGGGTGGATGATGTGCGGTTCCATCCGCGGCGGCGTAGTGGCGGTATTCGGCGGGCGCTTGCTCCGCGCGGCGAGGTGCTGGCCGGGTTCGTCGGGCGGCTCGCCGTCGAGAAGCAGGTGGAGTTGCTTGCCGGGGTGAGCCGGCTGCCAGGCGTACGGCTGGTGGTGGTGGGTGACGGGCCGGCGGCGGGGATGCTGCGGCGGGCGCTGCCGGAGGCGGTGTTTCTCGGGGCGCGGCACGGCGATCAGCTCGCCCGGATCTACGCGAGCCTCGACGTGTTCGTGCACACCGGGCCGTACGAGACGTTCGGGCAGGCGGTGCAGGAGGCGATGGCGAGTGGGCTGCCGGTCGTCGCGCCCGCTGCCGGGGGGCCGCGGGACCTGGTGCAGGACGGGCGTACGGGTCACCTCGTGCCGCCGTACCGATCGGAGGGATTCACCGACGCGGTGGCCGGGCTGGCCGCGGATCCGGACCGGCGGGCGCTCTTCGGCGCGGCCGGCCGGGTGGCGATCGAGGGCCGCAGCTGGGCGGCCGTCGGCGACGAGCTCATCGGGCACTACGAGGCGGCACTGGCCGGATCGCTGGTCACGGCATGAGGATCGTGCGGCTCGCCAACTTCGTGACGGCGAGCTCCGGTGGCCTGCGGACGGCGCTGCGAGAGCTGGGCATCGGGTACGAGCGCGCCGGGCACGAGGCCGTGCTGATTCATCCAGGCGAGCGGTACACCGAGAAGGTCACCGAGCAGGGGCTGGTGATCACCGTGCCGGGGCCCGAGGTGCCGCGGATGGGCGGCTATCGGGTGCTGCTCGACCGGCGCCGGCTCGTCGACATCCTGCGGGGGCTTCGTCCCGACCACCTCGAGGTGTCGGACCGTACGACGCTGCGCTGGGTGGGGCGGTGGGCGCGGCGGTTCGGCGTACCGTCCATCATGGTTTCGCACGAGAGCCTCGACGGGCTGTGGCGTCTTTTCGGCGGCGGCAACGCCCGCTGGGTCGCGGATCGGCTCAATGCGCGCACCGCCGAGGACTTTGACCGGATCGTCGCTACGACCGGCTGGGCGGCTGCCGAGTTCGAGCGGATCGGGGTACGGGACGTGGTCCGCGTACCGTTGGGGGTCGATCTCGAGGTGTTCAGCCCGGAGCGGCATGATCCGTGGCTGCGGCGCCGATGGGCCGCGCCGGGCGACGCGCTGCTGGTGCATTGCGGGCGGCTGTCACCGGAGAAGCGGCCGGCTCTTTCGCTCGACGCCCTGGCGGCTGTGCGGTCCAACGGCGTGCCCGCGGTGCTGGCGGTCGCGGGTAGTGGGCCGTTGCGGCAGGCGTTGCAGGCCGAGGCCGCCGGGCGGGGCCTGCCGGTGCGGTTCCTCGGGCACTTGCGGGAGCGTGAGGAGCTCGCGGCGCTGCTGGCCACTGCCGACGTCGTGCTGGCCCCTGGCCCGGTGGAGACGTTCGGGCTGGCTGCATTGGAGGCGCTGGCTTCGGGTACGCCCGTGGTCGCGAACGCCGCCAGCGCCCTGCCCGAGGTGCTCGGCGGCGCCGGCCTGTCCGCCCACGACGGGCCGTCGCTCGGTCTCGCGGCACGGATCCTGCTGGAGCGCCCGGGCCGTCGAACGGTGGCCCGGGCGCGTGCCCAGCGGTTCCCCTGGTCCGCCTCGGTGGACGGGTTCCTCGCCGCTATGGGCGCAGACCGAGCCGGCGCCAGTCGACGTACTTGAAGTTCGTGCTGACCCGGCCCTCGTCCGGGGTGTTCTCGCCGTCGTGCACGACGAGCAGACCGCGTGGATAGCCGGGCAGCGCGGCGGAGGTCGCGGCGGAGCCGTCGGAGTGCTGGACGCCGTCGATGCGCGGGCCGTCGGTCACGGCGAAGCTCGTGATCGGCGCGTTGGTGCGGCGGTCGTACACGAAGAAGCGGCTGTCGCCCTGGCTCGATACAAGCAGGTAGTCCTCGTAGATGGTGGCGCCCTCGACGTCCGCGTGGATGCGGCCGCCCTGGCCCGGGCCGGTGAGCGTGCAGTCCGCGTCGTACGGCGCACCGAACTCCGCGACGTACTCGACGACGTGCTTCTTCTTGGTGCGCAGGTCGATGCGCCACAGGCCGACGTCCTCCTGGGCGGCGTAGAGCACCCGGGCCTTCGCGTCGACGACCATGCCCTCCACCTGCGGATCCTCGCCCGGGTCACCGCACGGCGTCCAGCTGCTGCCGTCCTTGAGCGTGAACGTGCGGGGCAGGTCCAGGGTCTCGCGGCGGACGTACGAGACCTGGCCGCCGTGGTCGCGGATCTCGAAGAAGCCGAGGCGGGTGGTGTGGCGACGGCTGACGACGGCGAGGTTCCCGTACGTGGCCAGGCCGTAGCCGGTGGCCTGCCCCTCGACCTCTTCCTCGTCCTTCGAGAAGAGCAGCGGCGGGTGGGCGACGGTCACGTCGGTGAGTCGCAGGGTGCGCGGGTTGATGCGGAAGAACCGCAGCTGGTCCCGGCCGCGATCGGTGAGGACGACCAGGTTGCCGCGGGTGATGTCCACGTTGTTGAAGCGGCCGCCGTCACCCGCGGGGATCGACTGCAGCTCCCGCCCGGCGAGGTCGTAGACGCGCAGGCCGCCGTTCTTGGCGGTGCCGACGATCAGGCTCCGGCCGCGGTCGCCGGGATGCACCCAGATCGCCGGGTCGTCGGCGTCGGCGTCGCCGCCGGCCTCGTCGTCGAAGAGCGCGGGGGTCTCGGCGCTGGCCGTGACCGGGCGGTCCGGGTGGCCGCCGGCGTGGGCGGGGCTGCCGGCGACCAGGAGCGCACCGGCGATCGTGAAAGCGAGAGTACGACGCATCCCACGGACGTTTCTGGATCGTGGTGACCGGCGGGTGAACTGGCGGTTGCCGGGTTCGGGCCGGTCAGCCGTCGATCCGGGAGATGTTGCGGATCTTGTTGGCGGCGTCGAGCGCCGCGACCTTGTATGCCTCCGCCAGCGTCGGGTAGTTGAAGACCGCGTCGATGAGGTAGTCGATCGTGCCACCGCAGCCCATCACCGCCTGTCCGATGTGCACGATCTCCGTCGCGCCGGTGCCGAAGACGTGGACGCCGAGGAGCCTGCCGTCGCCCGGGGAGACGAGGAGCTTGAGCATTCCGTACGAGTCACCGACGATCTGGCCCCGGGCGAGCTCCCGGTAGCGGGCGATGCCTACCTCGAACGGCGTCGCGTCGTCCGTCAGCTGCTCCTCCGTCGCACCCACGAAACTGATCTCGGGGATCGTGTAGATGCCGATGGGCTGTAGCTGGTGCATGTCCCGGGCCGGTTCGCCGCAGGCGTGGTGCGCCGCCAGCCGGCCCTGCTCCATCGACGTCGACGCCAGCGCCGGGAAGCCGATGACGTCGCCGACCGCGTAGATGTGCTCCACCGCCGTACGGAAATTGCTGTCGACCTCGATGCGACCGCGACGGTCCGCAGAAAGCCCGGCCGCGTCCAGGGCCAGGTCGTCGGTCTGCCCTTGCCGCCCGGCGGAATACATGACCGTGTCCGCGACGATCTTCTTGCCGCTCTTGAGGATGCAGAGCGCGGCGGTCTGGTGCCGCTCGACCGCCGCGACCTCCTCACCGAAGCGGAACGTCACCGACAAATCCCGCAGGTGGTACTTGAGCGACTCGACGATCTCCTCGTCGCAGAAGTCGAGCATCTTGTCGCGGCGCTCGACGACCGTCACTTTGGTGCCCAGCGCGGCGAAGAGCGACGCGTACTCCATGCCGATCACGCCGGCGCCGACCACGACCATGCTCCGCGGTACGGCCTCGAGGTTGATCACGCCGTCCGAGTCGACGATCGTCCGGTCGTCGAAGTCCACGCTGTCCGGCCGCGCGGGACGCGTACCCGCGGCAATAATGATCTTGTCGGCGGTGACCTTGCTCTCCCGGCCGTCGCCGCCGTCCACCCAGATCGAGTGCGCGTCCGCGAACCGCCCGGTTCCGGTGATCATGACGACCCGGTTTCGCGCCAGCTGGTTGCGGATGACGTCGGTCTGCCGGCTGATCACATGCTGGGTGCGGGCGGCCAGGTCGGAGACGGTGATGTCCTCCTTGACCCGGTAACTGCTGCCGTACAGGTCACGCTGACTCAGGCCGGTCAGGTAGAGCACCGCCTCGCGCAGCGTCTTGGACGGGACCGTGCCGGTGTTGATGCACACCCCGCCGATCATGTCGCGCCGGTCGACGATCGCCACCCGCTTGCCGAGCTTCGCCGCGGCGATGGCCGCCTTCTGCCCACTGGGCCCCGAGCCCAGGACCACCAGGTCGTAGTCGCTCACCAGGCCAGCCTGGCAGCCCGGGCACGGTCCGCGCTACGGCTTCTCGCACAAAGCCTTGATCGGCATGTCCAGGTTCGGCATGGGACCGGGAGGCCACGGCGAGCCGTACAGCTCCGCGGACATCACCACGGTCATCCACGGCACCCAGGGCCCCCGCAGCATCATCGGCTGGGCGCCCTGGAAGTACAGGTTGACCGACCAGTCGAGCGGGTTCGGCTGGATCAGGATCAGCGTACGGAAGTCGTACGCCTGAGCCCGTTCCGCGCCCCGCAGTACCAGACGCTGACTGGTGAGCGTCACCGACTGCCGTCCCTCGTTACGCCACCCGCAGCGCGCCGCGGTGCTGCTGGCGGTGAAGAAGAAGCCGCCACTGGCGAAGATACCGCTGGAGTAGTCCACGTCGGTCGAGAAGTACGACATCGCGTTGACGGGAAATGCGCCGTACTGCTTCTCCCCGGCGCTCAGCGCGATGGTCGGAGTCACCGGAGCGGGATGGCCGCCGCGCTGGACGAAGCGAGCAAGCAGCGACATCGACCGCCACCCGGCGTCGGTCTGGTCCTTCGTGAAGTCCCACGTCTTCGGAGACGAATTGCTTGTCACGTGACCGAGCGTGACACGCTCGGTTACGCGCCACCACTGCTTTCGCCCACCCGTGCGGCGAATTGCCCGGAGCGTGGAGCGGTGCTGCCCGAACGTCCCGGGTCGACCCCCCAACGAAGACACCCGGAAGATGGAAAATGCAGCGCCGAAAGATAGGACAATTCAGCTAGCGCGCCGCCGCGAGCACCTCGCGGATCATGTCCGCCAGCTCGCGAAGAAATGCGGCGGCGCCCGCATCGGACGGATCATCGAGCACCCAGTTGGCGTCCCACCCGATGAGCCGAGCGAGCGTGCCATCGGGCAGGGGCTCGGCCAGTACCGATTCGACGGCGGCAAGCTCTTGGTCAAGCCCCCGGGTGCTGACCTGGGCCACCTGCTGCAGACCCGAACGAATTTCTTCCATGTCGTCGGCGTCGGTCACATGACCGCGGAGGAAGTCGCGCACGGTCTCCAGCGGCGACCGTGCGGCGAGCGCCTCCGCCCGCGCGCGAAGAGGTTCGGGGAGGCGAGGCGTCTCCATGGGCCCTAGAGTAGTCCCGCAGGATAGGCCGTCACGATGAACGGCTCGGGCGGATCCGAGCCCGGAACGATCTGGATCCGGACCACTACAAGACTCGTCGCCGTGTATTGCGCGTCTCGCGGACCGGAGCCGAACATCCCGTTGTTGTAATAGCCCTCGCCGATGCGGTGCCCTGCGTCGAACCCGCCGCTGTGCCTGCCGCGGAGCGCCAGGTCGCTGCGGATCGTTTCCCAGTTCTGCCTGACGTAGTCATTCACCGTGCGGTTCATGGTGGAGGCGTCCGTCCAGCGATAGGACCAGTTCTCCGGTCGGCCCCAAGGCGGATCGCCGTAGATGCGGCCCTCAACCGTGCGGGTGCTCGGATCCCGCGGCAACGGAACGCCCGGTCCATGCCGCTCGTCGGTGTGGGCGCCATGGCCGCTGTTCGCGGCGTCGTTGGCGGCGATGTTGAACTCGGGAGGTTCGGCTCCGAGCTGGTCGTACCGTTCCATGATCTGGTTCGGTTCGACGTCGTCGCCTCGGCAACGGTTCCGGCCGAACGCGGTCGCGGCGCCGAGACGCCGTCGTCGCGGCGGATCGGTGGCGTTCCTCCGTCGTCGGCTCCGCCGCTGTGGGGCGCCCTCGGCCGTCCGGTCACGCTCCGGTCCGGTCAGCAGCCCTGCCCACAGCAGCCGACGCCAGCAAAGTGGAGGGGCACTTGTTGTCCGATGGGCGGCGGGCGGGCGCTGTCATGATGGAGGCATGGGGCGGGTGCTCAGAGTCACCATCGCGGGCTTGTTCCTTGTCGGTGGGCTGGTGGGTTGCGTGGTGCTGCTCAGCGGTCAGGGCCTCGACCGGGCGGAGAAGTGGACCTCGCTCGTGGGCGTCTTCCTCTCCGTGGCCATCGGTCTCATTGGACTCGTCACGCCCAGGCGCGCGGCCGCGGATTCGGGACGGGTGGTTTCGCGTACGGGAAATGCGACGGCCGTGGGCTCCGGAAGCCTCGCCAATACCGGCTTGATCGGCGACGGCTCCGCCGGGGGCTCGGTGCGGGACACCGGGGATGCCGAGGCCCGTGGAGGGGGGACCGCGAACACCGGCGACGATCGTCGCGGGCGCCGGGCTTGAGCCGGGGTGGGTTGTTCGGCTGGTGGCCGCGCGCGACCGGGGATGCGACCGCTCACGGGGGCGGTGTTGCGGTTACCGGCACCGTGCACGAGCTCAATATCGGCACCGAACCGCCGGCCTGTTCCGGGTATCCCGATCGGGTACGCGAGATCGCGCCCAGCGAGCTTCGCGGGCGTACGGCCGAGCTTGCCGAGATGGACGAGTTCTGTACGGCGCCGGAGGTGGATGTTCCCTTTCTGTGGTGGCGGGGGCCGGCCTGGGCCGGTAAGTCGGCGCTCATGTCCTGGTTCGTGCTGCATCCGCCGCCGGGCGTACGGATCGTGTCGTTCTTCGTCACCGCGCGGTATGCCTCGCAGAATGACCGGGCGTCCTTCGTGGACGTCGTCGCCGAGCAGCTCGCCGAGATATTGGGGCGGCCCACCCCTCGCTTCGCCAGTGCGGCGACCCGGGAATCGTCGCTGCTGACCCTTGTTCGTCAGGCCGCGGCCTCTTGCCGGAAGCGTCACGAACGGCTCATTCTCCTCGTCGACGGGCTCGACGAGGATCGGGGCGTCGTCACCGGGCCGGAAGCACGGAGCATCGCGGCGCTGCTGCCCACGCGACCGGACGACGGGATGCGGATCCTGCTGTCGGGGCGTCCGGATCCGCCTATTCCTGCCGATGTTCCGGACTGGCATCCGGTGCGGGATCCCGCCATCGTGCGTTCCCTCAGGGCTTCGCCGTTCGCCCAGGTCGTACGGCATGACGCGGAGCGGGAACTGGACCGGCTGCTGGAGGGCACCTCCGCCGAGAAGGATCTGCTCGGCGTGCTGACCGCGGCCGGAGGCGGGCTTTCCGGCGCCGATCTCGCCGCGCTCACCGGTTCGTCGCTGCGACAGGTCGAGAAGCAGTTGTGCACGGTTTCCGGGCGTACGTTCAGCGGGCGGGCCGGGCAGTGGCGCTCCGAAACGCCGGTCTACGTCCTGGCACACGAGGAATTGCAGGTACGGGCGGCGGCCGAGCTCGCCGATGAACTGCCCGAGATCCGGCGCCGGCTGCACGAATGGGCCGAGGGCTATCGCCGGGAACGCTGGCCGTCCGACACTCCGGAATATCTGCTCCGGGACTACTTCCGGCTGCTGGACGTGACCGGGGACGTCGCCGCGATGCTCGTGCTGGCGACCGACCCGGACCGCCACGCGAGAATGCTGGACATCACCGGTGGTGATTCCGCCGCGCTCAACGAGATCGCCACCGTCGGCGAGCGTATTCGCCGTGCCGGTCGGCCGGACCTGGTGGCGCTCGGCCGGCTGGCGGTGCACCGGCGGGTGCTCACCATGCGCAACGAGAACATGCCGGTTGGGCTGCCGAAGGTGTGGGCCCGGCTCGGCTTCGTCGAACGCGCCGAGGCCCTGGCCCGCTGCCTGCCGGACGTCGAACAGCAGGCCGTGGCCATGGCGGAGGTCGCCGCGGCGGTGTCGGTCAGCCAGCCGGACCGGATGCGTGGCGTGGCCCGGCGGGGCGAGGCGCTCGCCCGCTCCCTCACCAACGAGGACGTACGCGAGAGAGTGCTCGTCGACCTCGCCGTGGGCACGGCCGCGTCGGACGTCGAAACGGCCGTCAGCACCGCGCAGTCGATCCAGGACGCTTCTCGCCGTATCGAGGCACTGACGGGCATCGCCACCGCGGTCGCACACACCGACCGGGAGCGGGCGCTGGTGGTGGCGCGGTCCGTCACCGACTCACGGCATCGCGCCATCGCGCTGGCCGGCGTGATGGGCGTGATCGCCGGCGACGATCCGGACGAGGCGGTGCGGCTGGCCGAAGCCGTCAACGACCCGCTGGGACGGGCCGAGGCCCTGGGGCGCATCGCCGTTGCGCTCGCACCGACGGATCCGGACCGGGCGGAGGAGCTGGTGCGGTCGATCGGCGATCCGTTGCTGCGTAACGATGCCGTGCGCGCGCTCGCCGTGGCGATCGCCCCGCGCGTTCCTCGCCGGGCGGAGATGCTGGCGCGCTCGACCACCGGGGCGGAGGAACGCAGTGAGGCGCTCGCCCGGGTCGCCGTCGCGATGGCCACCACCGACCATTCGCGGGCGACGACCATCGCACGGTCGATCCCGCATCCGCGCTGGCGCGCGGAGGGCATGGCCGCGTTGTCCGTCGTCAGTGAGCGCCGGCCTGCGATCGCGACCGAGTCGGCGGACGTCGACAACGCGCCGGGGACGCGGGAACCGCGGCGTCATGTCGAGGCCCTGACCGCGGCGGCCGCGGCGCTGGTTCCGGTCGATCCCGGCAGCGCTCGGATCCTCGCCGGCGCCGCCGAGGATCTGGCCCGCTCGCTCACCGAGGCGGACCGGCAGGAGCAGCTGCTGTCCGACATCGCCGTCGCGGTGGCCCCCGGCGATCCGGCGCAGGCCGAGGTGCTGGCCCGGGCGATCGTCGGCCGCCGCCGACGTGCGGAAACTCTTATCGGCCTGGCGAAGGCGGCGGCGACCACGGATCCGGCGTACGCGGAGGCGCTCGCGTGCTCGGTCGACTACTTCTGGAAGATAGAAGCGCTGACTGCGGTGGCCGCGGTCGACCTGACGAGCAGCCGTACGCTGGCCGACCGTGCCGTGGCGCTCGCATCCACGATGGGCGGCGTCTTCGCGCAGGCCGAGGCGACCGCCAGGATCGCAGTGGCGATCGCCGCCGCCGACCCGGACCGCGCGGAGGCGTTGGCCCGGTCCGTCACCAATTCCCAGTGGGCACCGGAGGCGCTGGCCGGAACCGCCGCCGTGATCGCGGCCCACGACGCGGACCGGGCGGCAGACCTGGTACGCGCGATCCGCAACCCGCACCGCCGAGCCGAGGCGCTGGCCGACGTCGCGGCCATCGTCGCCGACCGGGACGCCGACCGCGGTGAGGCGCTCGCACTGTCGATCCCGTATCCGTATGTCCGGGCGATGGCCGTGGCCAAGGTGGCCGTCGCCATCGCGCGGCAGGATCCCGCCCGTGGTGAACGGCTGATCCTGCTGGTCAGCGACAGGCGGCACCGGGCCGGGGAGCTCGCCGCACTGGAAGCCGTCGATCGCCGCCGCGCGGAGCGGCTGCGGCCCGCGCTGATCCCCGCCAACCGGCGAGCGGACGTGCTGAGCCGGCTCGCGGTGGCGGTCGCGGCGACCGATCCGGCCCGGGCGGAGGCGCTCATCGCCTCGATCGACGACCCGCAACGGTCCGTCGAGGCGCGAGCCGGAATCGTCGCCACGATCGCCGGCTCGCATCCGGAACGGGCCGAGGCGGTGGCACGTTCGATCGCCGACCCGCTGCAGCAGGCGAGCGCGCTGGCCGTCGTCGCGTCTGCCATCCGGTCGACGCCCCGGGCCCGGGTCCTCCTCGGGGAGGCGCTGCACACGGGCGACCTCGGCGTCCTGAGCCCGATCATGGCGCAGCTGGAGCCGGCGGCCGCCGCGGCGGTGGCGGCCGAGATCGGCACGGTCGTCGACCATCAGAGCAGGACGGCAGCGCTGACCGCGACGGCCCTTGCCACCGATCTCACCGAGTCGGTGGAGTCGTAGGCGCCCGTTCCGGGCCGGCGGCACCGGCCCGGAACGGGCGCACGATCAGCGACCTGCCAGGGCCCGAGGTGCTGCCGAGGCCGTTGCGGGGGTCACCTTCCAGTCCGGGTGACCGGGCATGGGGGGTGTCGTGGTGCCGTAGAGCCAGTCGGTCAGGAACGCGTGCAGGTCCTGACCGGACACCCGCGAGGCGAGCCGGATGAAGTCGGCGGACGACGGCGACTTGCCGCGGTACTTGCTCACCCAGGCCCGCTCGAGCAGCTGGAACTTCGTGGCGCCGATCTTCTGCCGCAGGGCGTACAGGGCGAGTGCGCCGCCGTCGTAGACGTTCGGGTTGAACACGTCCCAGACGGAGGCGGAACCGGCGGGGCGGGCGACCGGGCCGTACTTCTGGCGGTACTGGTCACCGCGCGCGTACACGCGCTTGTAGTAGTCGTCCAGGGTCGCCGAGCCCGTGTACTGCTTGAGGACGCCGGTCTCGTCGGCGTAGAGCATCTCGTACCAGGTCGCGTGGCCCTCGTTCTGCCACACGTCGCTCCACGACCAGGGCGCCACGCTGTCGCCGAACCACTGGTGCGCCAGCTCGTGGTTCATGACCGGGTCGAGCACGAACTTGGGTGCGGCGAAGAGGCCGGTGTCGTACAGCGACAGCGACTGGGTCTCCAGGGCGAAGCCGAGGTCGGCGTCGATGACCAGCGAACCGTAGTTCTCGAACGGATACCGGCCGACCTTGCTCTCCATCCACTTCACCTGGGACCGCTCGACGTCGGCCTTGGGGAGCAGGGTGTCGGCGAGCCGGCGCGGCACGACGTCGCGGATGGGCACGCGGCCCACGGCGGGCCGCTCGTGCACGACGAAGTCGCCGACCGCGGCCTGGATGAGCTCGCTGGCCATCGGCCTGGACTCGCGGTAGACCGAGGTCACGAAGCCCCCGTTGCGGCGATCGCCCAGGTGGCGGCCGTTGGCGACGGCCGTCCAGCCCACCGGGGCGGTCAGCGAGATCGTGTACGTCGCGAGGTCACGCGGGTGGTCGTTGCTGGGGAAGAACTGGTGCGACTGGTCGGGCTGGCCCGCCATGATCGTGCCGTCCGGGGTGGTCACGAAGCCGGCCGGGGAATCGGCGTTCGCCTCGATGGGCTTCGCGGTGAACCCGTTGACGGTGACCCAGAACCGCTTGCCCTTGGCGAGGTAGTGCCGCGGCGTGATCACCAGCTCGTCGCCGGAGCGGGAGAAGGTGGCGGAACGGCCGTTCACCCGGACCGAACCGACCGATTTCCCGCCGAAGTCCAGGTCGAACCGGGACAGGTTCTGCGTTGCGACGGCGGTGATCGTGACGTCACCGGTGACGGTCTGCTTGGGGTCCTTCTTCGGGTAGCGGACGCGCAGGGCGTAGTCCTGCACGTCGTATCCGCCGTTGCCGAGCAGCGGGTAGAGCCGGTCGCCGAGGCCGGCGGACCCGGGCGTCGGAGCGGCGCCGCCGGCGTAGGCGGGCGCAACGGTGCCCACGGCACCGACCATGAAAGCGGCGGTGCTCGCAACGAGCACGGAAAGACGGCTGCCTATGGAGGTTCTCATGGTCGTCGACGTTACGCCGGGCGGACCGCTGGTGGGGGTCGATATCCACAGGCGACGGGCCGTGAGACATGTAAAAAGTTCATGAATGACCTATTCAGCCTTCACGTACTCCGGAATTATATCGAGATCTATGGATGCTCCCGCGTCCTGATCAGGGAGGAACGGGTTGAGAACAGGTCTCGCACTGGCGGGCGCCGCGTTGCTGGCCGGTAGCGGCCTCGCGGTCACCGCCACCAGTGTGTCCGCCGCGCCGCCGTCCACACCGTCCAACTCGCTGCTGGCCGCCGCCGGTGCAGCGCTCGAGAACCACGCCCGGGCCGTCAAGGGCTCGCCCCAGGACCGATACACCGTCTACAGCAGCAAGCGGGACGCCAGGGGCAACGGCGTGGTCCGCTATACCCGTACCCATCAAGGTCTGCGCGTCTACGGCGGAGATCTCGTCATCCGGGTCGGCGCCGACGGCGCCTTCACCGGCAGCTCCGTCGGCCTCGCGAAGCCGCTCTCGCTCAGCGTCTCCCCGAAGGTCGGCACCGCGAGCGCGCGTGCCGCCGCCAGGAAGGCCTTCTCCGGAAAGGTGGCCTCGGTCGGCAAGCCGGAACTGTTCATCGACGCCAGTAGCGGCGCACCGGCGCTGGCATGGGAAACGGTCGTCAACGGCATGGCAAAGGACGACCAGACCCCGTCGCGGCTGCACGTCGTCAGCGATGCGACGACGAATGCGGTCCGTGGCTCGTTCGACGAGATCGAGACCGTCGACGGCACCGGAAACAGTCTCTACTCGGGCTCCGTGGCCATCGACACCACGCCCTCGGGCGACGCTTACACCCTGGTCGATCCCGTACGCGGAAACGGCCGCACCTGCGACCTCAACAACGGCACCTCGACCTGCACGACGTTCACCGACTCCGACAACGTCTGGGGCACCGGCGCGATCACCGACCGGGCCTCCGCCGCCGTCGACGCGCATTTCGGCGCCGCCACCACGTTCGACTACTTCCACGACGTCCACGGGCGCAACGGCATCTTCGGCAACGGTACGGGCGTGCCCTCCCGCGTGCATTACGGGAATGCCTACGTCAACGCCTTCTGGGACGGTGCCCAGATGACCTACGGCGACGGTACGGGCAACGCCAAGCCCCTGGTCGCCCTCGACGTGGCGGGTCACGAGATGTCCCACGGCGTCACCGAGAACGTGGTACCGGGCGGGCTGACGTACTCCGGCGAATCCGGCGGCCTGAACGAGGCGACGAGTGACATCTTCGGCACGATGGTGGAGTTCTACGCGAACACCACGGGCGACCCCGGCGATTACGACATCGGCGAGAAAATCGATATCCGCGGTACGGGCGCCCCGTTGCGCTACATGTACAACCCCGCCCTCGACGGCGTCTCGCACTCCTGCTGGTCGACGGCTACCAACGGGGTCGACGTGCACTATTCCTCCGGCGTGGCGAACCACTTCTTCTTCAACCTCGCGGAGGGGACGGGCGCCACGGCGTACGGGACCTCACCGATCTGTGGTGCCGCGGAGCCGGTGGTCGGCATCGGCCGCGAGAAGGCGGAGAAGATCTGGTTCCGGGCCCTGGACACGTATTTCGTGTCGAACACGCGCTATGTCAACACCGCCGCCCCCGCCAACACGGCGCGGGCCTACTCGCTCTCGGCGGCCGCGGACCTCTACGGCCTGTGCGGGACGGAATACAAGGCGGTGCAGGCGGCGTGGACGGCGGTGAACGTGGCCGGCAGCGACTACTGCCCCACGGATCACGACTTCTCGGTGGCCATCTCGCCAGGAACGGTGACGCTGGACCGCGGTGAAACAGTCACCACGAATCTGGCCACGACGGTGACCAATGGCACCCCGGAAACGGCCACCCTGACCGCGACCGGCGCGCCGGCGGGCGTGACGGTGGCGTTCTCCCCGGCCGAGATCACCGCGGGGGAATCGGCCACGGTGACCGTGACGACGTCGGAAACCCTCGGAACCGGCACCTATCCGATCACGCTGACCGCCACGACACCCTCGGTGGCGCACTCGACAATTCTCCATCTGACGGTACGCAGCCCGCAGGGTTGCACGGCCGCCAACGACACCGACGTCGCCATCCCGGACAACACAACGGTGACGAGCAGCGTGGAACTCAGCGGCTGCACGATCACTCCGTCATCGTCCAGCGCGGTGGAGGTGCATATCGTCCACACCTACATCGGTGACCTGGTGGTGAGCCTGGTGGCGCCGGACGGGAGTGTGTACACCCTGCACGATCGCGCCGGCGGCAGCACGGACAACATCGATCAGACGTACGCGGTGAATCTGTCCGGTGAATCGCCGGACGGAACCTGGACGCTGCGGGTGCAGGACACCGCGGCGATCGACACCGGGTACCTCAACAGCTGGAGTTTGTCCCTGTGACACGTGGCGCCGTTGGCCGGTTCCCGAGACCGGCCAACGGCGCTCTCGAATGGGTGATCGAGTCGCACGGCGCACGCTCGTCGGTGCAGCGCGCCCCTACGTTGAGGCTGATCGCGTCTCGTAGGAGGTTCTCGTGAAGTACCGGTTGCTGTCGGCAATCCTTGTCACCGCCATCGGCGCAGCACTGGGTTCTTCCGCCCAAGCCGCGGGGGTGGACGCCTGGGGGCAGGCGGCCTCCCACGCGACCGGTGACTACTACAACCCCGGCGAATCAAAACTGACGCCGGGGATGGTCCCGAAGGTGAAGAAGCGGTGGGCCGTCCCGCTGAGCACAGCGAAATGCACGTCGCCGTCGGGCCCACTGATCGGCGCGAATCGGCTCGTCACCGCGGCCGCCTATCGCATCAGCGGGTACGACGCGATCACCGGCTCGCTGAAATGGCGGACACCCGACGCCGGGAAACGGGACATCGACCTCGCCGCGATCGTCGGCACCACCCTCGTCGCCCAATACCGGGACTGCCGATCCGGTAAGTCGTACCTGACCGCGCTCAATGCCGGCACCGGCAAGACCCTCTACACCAAACAGATCACCGCGATGATGTACGACCTGCTCGTGGACAGGGGCGTGCTGGTCGGCGGGCTGTGGGACCCGACGATCAGCAATTACGGGCTCCGGGCGTACCGAATCTCCGACGGTGCGCAGATCTGGGCGCGACAGGGTTCGATGGCGGGCGAGGCGGTGTCGGCCGGCGGCCGGATTCTGATGTTCGGGAACGATGAGCCAGGAGCCGCGTACGACATCACCACCGGCAAGCGGCTGTGGCCCACCGGTGCGGGTTGCTTCAGCCCGATCGGGGCATCGCCGGACGGCACCAAGTTCTACATGAGCTGCAACGACAGCGACGGCATCCAGGTCGTCGACGCGGGCACCGGGCAGGTGACAGCGTCGTTCCCGTACTAGGGCACCATTTTCGGATTCGCCACCGACGGACGACGCGTCTATCTCGGAACCTTGTCCGACGCGGGTGTCCTGGCCGTCGACGCGGCTACCGGAGACAAGGTGTGGTCGGCGAAGTTCGCCGAGCGCGGACCCATCATGTTCTCGACCGGCGGCGGCGTCGTGTACGGATGGCGCAGTAACGGCTATCCGACCGCTGCCTTCGACGCGCAGACGGGGCGTGCCGTCAGGGTGGATGCGAGCACGTCGGCGATTCAGGGTCCACCCCTGGTGGCCAACGGCCGCCTGTACGGAACAACCGGAGCCTCCGTAACCACCTTTGCCCCGTGATCAGGGACTGCGGCGGTTGAGGACCTCGAGCGCCTTGCGGCCCCAGGCGATGTTCTCGCGTTCGAACATGATTCCGCGCTGCAGGGTCAGGTACGGGCCGATCCGTTTGCTGGTCCTCAAGAACTCCTCGTCGTCGCGGCCGCCGAGAATTTCCACCAGCCGGGCCTCGTAGGTCTGCAGGCGACGGGCACTGGAATCGATACGGGATTCGATCGACGAGCGGACGCTGGGCAGATCCGCGTGGGCCAGCGCCTCGACCTGGACCAGGAGCTCATCGCGTACCGTCGTCGGCCTTGGCTCTTGTTTCGTGAACTCGTGCAGCGCGGTGCGGCCGGCTTCGGTCAGCGAATAGAGGCGCTTGTCCGGGCGCTTGGGCTGGGCGACGACCCGCGCCGACAGCAGGCCGTCCGACTCCATCTTCTCCAACTCGCGGTACAGCTGTTGCGAGGTGGCGGTCCAGAAGTTCGCTACCGAGACGTGGAACTGCTTGGCCAGCTCGTAGCCGGACGCCTCGCGGTTGATGAGGGCGGCGAGGACTGCGTTGCGAAGCGACACGGGACCCAGGTTACGAGGCGGTCAGCGGGCACGTGGCCGGTAGTCCGGCGCCGTCTTGCTGCGGGCGGCGCGCTGGGCGATCTTGGTGTTGGGCAGCATGAGCAGGCGCACCTGTTCCCGCCGCTCCCGGGCGAAGGTCCGCCGGGCGCTGCCGGTCACCGCGCGGTCGAGCAGACGCTTCGCGGCGGCGACCGCGTCCGGGGAACGGGCGGCGAGCTGCTGCGCGAAGGAGGTGGCGGCCGCCGTCGGATCGTCGTGCACTTCGGTGACGAGGCCGATGCGGGCCGCCTCGGATCCGGAGATCTGCTCGGCGGTCATCGTGAGGCGTTTGGCGACATCGAGGCCGACCACCTCGGAGAGGCTCCGCATGCCGGTCATGTCGGGGATGATGCCCCACTTGCCTTCGAGCACGGACCATTTCGAGTCCGGCGTCGCGAAACGGAAGTCCGCGCTCAGCGCGATCTGCACGGCTCCGCCGTAACAATGCCCGTGCACAGCGGCGATCACCGGGACAGGAATCCGCCGCCATGCCCAGCATGCTTCCTGGAAAAGGTTCGTTCCGCGCCACGGTACGGGCAGGAAGGCGCCCACGATGCGACGCGGCGTACGCATGACCTCGGGAATGTCCAGGCCGGAGCAGAACGACTCGCCCTCGCCCCCGATGACGACAGCCCGCAGCGTACGGTCGCGGCGCAGCCACCGGGCCGTGCGGACCAGCTCGTCGAGGGTATCCAGGGTGAGCGCGTTGAGCTTGTCCGGCCGGGTGAGGCGGACGTGCGCGATCCCGTCCTCGACCCGGGTGGTCACGAGCTTCGTCGACGGCTGCTTGCTGGTCATGGTGTCGCTCCTGGTGGTCAGAGCCGGGCGGCGAGCTCGGTCGCCTGCTTGATCGCGCGCTTGGCGTCCAGCTCGGCGGCCACGTCGGCGCCGCCGATGACATGAACGGACACGCCCTGCTGGGTGAGCGGCTCGACGAGGTCGCGGACCGACTCCTGGCCGGCGCAGACCACGATCGTGTCGACGGGAAGCAGCCGGGCCTCGCGCGGGGACTTCGGATCGCGGGCGTTCTGCGGCACGGTGATGTGCAGGCCCTCGTCGTCGACGCGGACGTACTCCACTCCACGCAGCATGTTCACGCCGGAGTCCTGCAAGGTGGCGCGGTGCACCCAGCCGGTGGTCTTGCCGAGCCCCTTGCCCAGCGAGGTCGTCTTGCGCTGCAGCAGGTGCACCTCGCGGCGGGGACGCGCGAGCGTCTTGGTGGTGAGTCCGCCTCGCTGCAATGCCGGATCGGTGACCCCCCACCGTCGCATCCACGGGTCGACCTGCTCACCCGGCTCGTGCAGCAGGAACTCCGCGACGTCAAAACCGATCCCGCCGGCGCCGATGACGGCGACCCGGTCGCCCACCGCGGCCCGGTCGGAGATCACCTGCTGGTACGTGAACACCTTCGGATGCGTCATCCCGGGAATGCGCGGCATCCGGGGCGCCACACCGGTCGCCACGATCACCTCGTCGAAGCCGGCCAGATCCGATGCCGAGGCGCGTACTCCCAGGTGGAGGGAGACGCCCCGGACCTCGATCATGTGCTGGTAGTACGCCAGCGTGTGGCCGAAGTCCTCCTTGCCGGGGATGCGTGCCGCCAGGCGGAACTGTCCGCCGATCCGGTCCGCGGCCTCGAAGAGCTCGACGCGGTGCCCGCGCCCGGCCAGCTCGACCGCCGCGGCGAGCCCGGCCGGACCGGCGCCGACCACAGCGATGCGCTTGGCCGTGCGGGTGGGCGCCAGCACCAGCTCCGTCTCGTACCCGGCCCGCGGGTTGAGCATGCAGGTGGCTCGCTTGTTGCGGAAGGTGTGGTCGAGGCACGCCTGGTTGCAGGCGATGCAGGTGATGATCTCCCGGTCCCGCCCCGTGGCCGCCTTGTTCACGAACTCCGCGTCGGCCAGCAGCGGCCGAGCCATCGAGATCAGGTCGGCGTCGCCGGCGGCGAGCACCTGCTCGGCGATCTCGGGCCGGTTGATCCGGTTGGAGGCGATCACGGGTACGGACACCTCGCGGCGCAACTTGCCGGTGACCCATGCGAAGGCGGCCGGCGGCACCGAGGTGACGATGGTCGGCACGCGGGCCTCGTGCCAACCGATCCCGGTGTTGAGGATCGACACGCCCCGCTCCTGCAGCCCGCGTGCGAGCTCGACCGTCTCCTCCCACGACTGGGCGTCGTCGACGAGGTCCAGCAGACTGATCCGGTACTGCACGATGAAGTCGTCGCCGACCAGGTCTCGGGTCCGCCGTACGATCTCCCACGGGAAGTTCATCCGCTTCGTCGCGGTCCCGCCCCACTTGTCGGTGCGGTCGTTCGTCCGCGCGGCGAGGAACTGATTGATCAGGTACCCCTCCGAGCCCATGATCTCCACGCCGTCGTACCCCGCCTGCCGGGCGAGGCTCGCGGCCCGGGCGAAGGCGGTCGCTGTACGGTCGACCTCCCGCGTGCTCATGGCCCGCGGCTTGAACGGCGTGATCGGCGACTTCCGGCGCGAGGCCGCGGCGCTGAACGGATGGTACGAATACCGCCCGGCGTGCAGCACCTGCAGCAGGATCTTCCCGTCGTGCCGGTGCACCGCGTCGGTCACCACCCGGTGGGCGTGGGCGTGCCGGCGGGACGTCATCATGCTGCCGAACGGCGCCAGCCAGCCGCGCCAGGTCGGCGCAAAACCGCCGGTGACCATGAGGGCGACACCGCCTCGCGCGCGTTCGGCGAAGAACGCGGCGAGCTTCGGCAGGTCCCGTGCCCGATCTTCCAGCTTCGTGTGCATCGAGCCCATGACCACGCGGTTGCGCAGCACGGTGTGCCCGAGGTCGAGAGGGCTCAACAGGGTGGGGTACGGGCTCTCGGGCGCGCTCACGTCTGCCTCCTGGCCTCGACTCGCGGGACCAGCGCAGCATATACAACAATTCACCTATGCAACAGGTTGCATATCACGTTTCTCCGGGCGGATCAGCTTTCGCCGACGCCGAGCGCGGCCAGCAGCACCAGCACCAGGGTGGTGGCGGCGAACACGCCGTGAGCGATGACGACCGGCACCGGGAAGCGCGACTCCGCGGTGCCGGTGCGGCGGGCCGGGATCCAGCGGGCGAACATGGCGAAGCCCAGCAGCGCCACGGGCAGCAGGGCGGCGAACGCCGCCCAGGCCAGGCCGTCATTGTCCGCGGCGAGGTAGGCGATCCACAGCACGAGCCCGATCACCGCGAGCGCGAAATGGCCGAACACCAGGCCGGGCGCGAGCCGCGTGCCGCTGCCGGGCCGGTGGCCGCCCTTGGAGATCCAGATGCCGAGCATGACGAACCCGCCCGCGGCGGTGACGAGCCAGGTGATCAGTGCGGCGATGGCCATCAGGTGTCCTCTCTCGGGGGTACGGCGGTGCTGGAGGTGTAGCCACGCTGCTGGGTGGCTTCGTCGGCCACCCGGACGCCGTAGCGGTAGGCAAGCTCGCCGCCGAGGTAGCCGGAGGCGGTCAATGCGGCCAGAGCCACGCCCGACAAGACCAGAGGTCCTACGGGTACGGGAGCCGGCGGGTGCGCGCCACGGATGGCGAAGTCGATCCCGTACGCGACGGTGACTCCGAGGTTCAGGGCCATGTGCACCAGTGCGACGCGGAACGCCCGCGTGCCCGTCGGGATCGCGAACAGGTCGAGGAACCCGACCGTGGCCGCCGCGAGGGCGCCGAGCACTCCGAGGCCGATCAGCCAGCGGGAGCCCTCGGCCAGGAACCCCGCGTCGTGCACCAGGTGGGAGGCCAGGTCGAAGACGAAACTGGCGATCCACGCGCCGATCGGGACCGCCACCAGGGCGGGGTGCAGCGGGTGCCCGTACGGCCCGGCAAGTCCGGTCACCGGTCGTTTGGCCTGCTCCAGGCCGGACTCGACGCGTGCCATCCGGCACCTCCGAAGTTTTCACCAACGTACGTTGTTGTTAATCATCGTGGACCCGGGTGACGCAAATTTCAACAACCCGTACTGGTGATAATCTTGGTGGGGTGCAAGACCGCTGGAGTGCGCTGGCCGCCCTCGCCGACCCGTCACGTCGAGCGCTGTACGACTACGTCCACCGGCAGGACCACGCCGTCAGCCGCGAGGAAGCCGCCGACGCTCAACGGATGTCGCGGAGCCTGGCCGCCTTCCATCTCGACAAGCTGGTCGACGCCGGCCTCCTGAGCGCCCGATACGAGGCGCCCCCCGGCCAGCCCCGTGGCCGCGGCCGAGCACCCAAGGTCTACGAGCCGGCCGGCGACGGCCTGGCCATCACCATGCCGGAACGACGCTACGAACTCATCGCCGAAATCCTCGCCGACGCCGTGGCCGAAGACCCGGCGCATGCCGAGCAGGCAGCCCACCGCCACGCCCGGCACCACGGCGAGACCATCGGCGCAAAACTGAGCACCGACGGCATCGACTGGGTGAGCGCCCTGACCGCGCTGGGCTTCGAACCACAACCCGACCCCACCGGCCTGATGCTTCTGCACAACTGCCCGTTCCACGCCCTCGCGGCGCGTCACACCGCCCTGGTGTGCGGGCTCAACCACAGCCTCCTCGGCGGCCTCATCGACGGGCTCGGCGCTACGGAGGTGCAGGCCCGGCTGGCCCCGCGCGTCGGCGCTTGCTGCGTTGAGCTGGCCGCCGTGCCGAGTACGCATCCGGAGTAGGGCCATACGGCATTGAGGGAACGTGGGGCACGATGGCGGCATGCCCGTCACCGTTACCACCCACGTCGGCGCCGCACCGGAGGTCGTGTGGGACCTCGTCGCCGACGTCACCCGCATGGGTCAGTGGAGTCCCGAGACCACCCGCTGCCGCTGGCTCACCGAACCCCCGGGCCCCCGTGTGGGAGCCCGCTTCACCGGGACGAACGCTTACCGGGGACGGAGATGGCGTACCGAATGCACAGTCGTGGCCGCCGATCGTGGCCGCGAGTTCAGCTTCGACGTGGTCGGTGCGGGCTTCCTGACCGTGGCCCGCTGGACGTATGAGTTCCGCCCGGTCCACGACGGCTGCGAGGTGACCGAGACCTACACCGACCGCCGGGGGCCGGCGCTCAAGCTGTTCGGCATCGCGGCGTTGGGGATCACCGACCGGGACGCCCACAACCGCCGCACGATGACGCAGACGCTGGATCGACTGCGCGTCGCGGCGGAGGCAGCGCCGGGAGTCGCCTGACGACTCCGGGCCGGTGTCGCCGCTTCAGCTGATCCGGTGGAACAGTTCGGCGGTTTCGTCCGGTCCGGCAGCGACAATTTCGACCGTGGGGCCGCTGATGGTGTCCTGGATGGTGGGTGCCTCGACGACCCGATCACCCACGATGATGCCGAGCATGCCGCGGTGGGGTGCCAGCTTCGCGGTGATCTGCTCGAACCGATCCGCGTCGCTGTACGACATGGTCAGGCGTACGACTACCTCGCTAGTAGCCTCGTCGGTCACTAGTTCGACCTTGCGTGGATTGTCGACTCGGAGGCTGTTCGCGGCGACTCGAAAGCAGCCGTCATCGCCCGGAAGCCAGCCGTCGGCGCAAAGGGTCTGGTGGGGGCGAACCTGTTCAACGGCGGCGAACACCACGGGGAGTCGCTTCGCGGAAGGCGCAGTAGTTGCGGGAGCCGCGGTCGGAGCGGCCGAGACGTGCGACGGCGGCGCGGATCTCGCGGTCACCGCGAACGCCGCTGTGGCGACCCCCACGGCGCACGCCGCCGCCAAGGCTGTTCTCGTATTCCGTGCCTTGCGGCCACGGCGTTCGACCACGTGCAGCAGGTCAGGCGGCACGACCGGCGCCAAGGCGGAGCTGTCGGCGAGGGCCTGGCGGGCGCTCGTCATCAAGTCGGTGTCAGAACGGTCCATTGCTACCCCCATGCATCGTCAACTCGGTGCAAGCGCTGTGTCGCTGCGGCGCCCAGTCGTCCAGTGCGCCGTCGGCGCGTAGTTTGCGCAGACCCCGGGAGGCCTGACTTTTCACGTTGCCGACCGAGGTGCCGAGCACTTCGGCTACCTGAAGCTCGGAAAGATCTTCGTAATAGCGCAGAACCACCACGGCGCGCTGTCGTGGCGGTAACCGGGCGAGTGCCGTGACCAGCGCCTGGCGGGCACCGATGCTGTCCAGCGGATCGTCGTGCGCTGCGGTCTGCGGCAGGCTTTGTGCCGGGCGTTCGCCCCACCATTTCCGACGCCACCACGAGGTGGCCGTCGTGACCATCACCCGGCGTACGTACGCATCCGGCGCTTCTTGATCGCGTATGGTCCGCCACGCCCGCCACGTCTTGACCAGGGCCGTCTGCAGCAGGTCCTGAGCGAGGTGAGAATCCGCGGTGAGCAGGAACGCGGTGCGCAGCAGCGCCGGCGATCTGGCATGGACGAAGTCCGCGAAGTGCAGCTCATCATGTTTCGACACAAACCCACCGTTCTCGATCCGTCGCCCCTATCGGGGTACGGACAACAGACGCCCCGAGAAGTCGCCGAGGTTGCACGGGAACGCAAGATAATCTCGGGCCGGCTCGAAGGCGAATCTCCGGAGCTCCGACCCCGGGCGTCTGGGGCTGGCAGCGCGGTGTCGGCCCGGCTGCGGTCGTTCTCCGCCGGGAGGAGCACGGTGGCTTCCACCGTCGCGCTGATGCGGATCGCCGGCTAGCAGAGTCTGGCCGCGTGACGCACCACCTGGGCGGGCTGCGTACGGAAGCCCTCGTCGGCGGCAAACGTCGTGAAATAACTGCAGGTCAACGTGGGTCGCCGGGGACTCGAACCCCGACGGAAGTCGCCTCATTTGCCGCTCGCCTGCAGTCCGTGTGCGCCCGTGACGCTCGCGGAGTACGACCTCATGGCGTCGCCGGTCGCCGGTCGCCGGTCGCCGGTCGCCGCTCGCCGGTCGCCGCTCGCCGCTCGCCGAGAAGGCTGGACCGAAATGCCGGAAGCGCCGTCGTATGGCGGACGACCTCTCCATCGACAAAGATTCTTACGTTTCCGCTGGCAGATGTTCTGGGTACAGAGGGGCCGGCGGGAGGTGCCCGCCGGCGGAACGGAGCAAAGTCATGTTGATTCTCGGACTCATCCTTTTGCTGTTGGGCATCTTCCTGAAGGTGTCGATCCTCTACACCATCGGCATCATTCTCCTGGTGATCGGTGCGGTGCTCTGGATCCTCGGCGCTGTCGGTCGCCCGGTCGCTGGTCGAAAAGTCTGGTTCTAGGCCCCCCGTCGTAACAGTGAAAAGGGCGCCCCACCTCGAGTGGGCGCCCTTTCGCGTGCCCATAGGCGATGGCGCCCCGAACCCGCTCGCGGCACTCGCCGGCGCATCGTCTCGCTCGGCGTCGGCGCCCGGACTGCCGGGTTGATCGTCTGCGGCAGCCGAGCGGCGTCCACCATGGGCAGTTGATCGCTCACGAGCCCGACATTGGCGCTTAGCGGATCGCATTGGATCTGGTCGCCGCTGACCGCTCCGCTCTGCCGAACATGCTCGTCTTAGGCATGAGCGAGCGATCCGGTGCCAGCGTTCGGTTCGGAATCAACATCTGCTTCGACACTCACGCCCGCAAGCCTCCGCTGTGGTGCCCGGGCGCTGCTACATGTTCGTGTGTCCGGCCTCCGGCGATGAACCCGAACACCTGGCGCAACCCGGCGTCGGCGAGCGCCCATGGACCGCGACGACGACCTGCCGGCCGCCGCGCGTGCTCGGCGGCAACTGAGTGCAGCGGGTTGTCGAACCGAGTCGTGAATTCCTTTGGTTGGTGTGGGACGGCACAATGCCTGACGTGATCGACACGGAGGAAACGGCTGCGGCGGCCGTCCAGAGTTGGCTGGACCGGCTGTACGAGTCAAATGCCGGATTCCGGGTCAAAGCGGTGGCCGACGGCGGTCAGGTGTGGCGAGCAGTAACGGGTAAGCCGGGAACTCACCTCGGAGAATTTTGCGCACAGGTGGACAAGGTGACTGGCGTCGTTCAGGCGGGCTTCGTGCCGCAAATCGGTCCGTCAGCCCGGGACGGCTACTCGCGGATGATGCGGACAACGGTGGTACCGGAACTGCGCCGGCTCGGTTTCACCGGCTCGGGGCGCCGGTTCACCCTGCAAACCGGGAAGTACCTAGGGACAATTGAGTTCCAGCAGTCGCAGGGCAATACGTGGATGGGCGTGAGGTTCACCGCCAACGTCAGCGCGGCATCGTCCTCCGGTTGGACCGCCCGCCTCGGCTCTCTTAGCCACCATGGCTGCGACCACTGGTGGTCGGTTTGGGCAGGATTTCCGAACGACGACGTGGCTGCCGACCTGATCACCGCGATTCGGGACCACGCCGTCCCCGCAATCAAGGGCGAACGTAACCCACCTGATGTTCCAACCGCCGACCTCAATGTCGCGTCTCTCGGTCAGCGGATGCGGGACGCCGTGTCCCACGGCCTCCACCGCCGCCGCTCCCGCAACGGACCCCGACCATGACGAGTCACAGAGGCCGTACCGGCCGGGCCTACTGGCGCTTTGGAGCCGCGCGAGAGCGCTGGCCGCAGCTCTCGACGCCGGATTCGTATTAGCGGTTGTCGTCGCTCTAGCAGCTTGATCACCGTCCGTAGATGAGCGGCTTGTTGACGCCGTCTCAGCGTGCCCGGACGCGATCAACTCGGCATGTCCGGACGGGGCACCCGGCAAAGCCCGAAGCCTCCTTCAGGACCGCGGTGAATTCCCTGATCCACGAGCACAACGACGCCGTGAACCCGGGCAGCCTTCCTCCGCGTATTGACGTCGCCAAGTTTGTCCGCCGCCACCAGACGAAACCACGCCACAGCGTCAACCCGCGAAGCTCTAGCTGCTGCTCGCCGGATGCTCCCCGCGTGCGGCAAACGCCATGAAGCGGACATGCCGACCCGATTGCAGAGCGGAGTAACTGCAGCTCAAGGTGGGCCGCCGGGGACTCGAACCCCGAACCTATGGATTAAAAGTCCACAGCTCTGCCATTGAGCTAGCGGCCCGCGCGATCAGGTTACCCGACCAGGGCAGGCGGGGCGGGGCAGCATGCGGTCGGCGGCAGGATGTCGCGGGTCGGCGCCTGGCGGTGATGGTCTGCTAGGGGTGCGGCGGTCAGACGTCTTGGGTCCAGGTTCCTTGGATGTGCTCGCCGGGCGTGAGCCAGAGGTGTGGCTGAGCGAGCTCGCCGGTGTCCCAGGGGAACGCACCTTCCCGGTCCGGCCAGACAACCTGGAGAAAGGGGACCGGCGGGCGCCGGTAGAACCAGATACCGTGGCCGAAGAAGGCCCTGTACCAGCCCGATTCGATGGTCCTCAGGTGCACCGGATAGCCGTCGACCACGTCGTCGTGAGTTTGGCCGTCGGCGAGGCCGTCGCGGTGCCCGAGGATGTTCGAACAGGACTGCATGACGCGTAGGTCGAGACCGAACATGGCCAGTTCCGGCTCACCGCGGCTGTGCCAACGGCCGATGGTGTACGCCCAGCCCGGCCCCTGCTCGTCGGCCGGAACTCCGACGACGCTCCACCCGAACTCCTCGACGTTGTCGATGACGCCGCGGTCGGCCGCGTCGTAGTCGCCGCGATCGCCGTAGTCGTGGCAGATGACGCAGCGGCAGATTCGCGAAGCCTCGAACACGGCCAGAGCCTATGCGATCACCGCTGCGTGCCCGTGAATGGCCGGCGCGGTCGCTGCACTCCCTGCGACAGGCTCTGACCGGATCGTTATCGACGAGGGCGGCGGCCCGCACGTGCGGGCGGTTGTCAGCTTCAGGGCTGCTGGTGAGCCGTCGATTTTTCCCGGTGCCGCCTCGTACACCAGCAGCTCAGACCTTGATCCAAACGCCGAGAACCGTAGCGCGGGATCGACGGGCGACTTGTAGCGTGCTGCTCGATGAGCAGGCGACGATACGTGGCAAGAGGCGTTCCAGGGGGGTATCGCATTTGGGACAACAGGGCGCGTCGCTGGTGGGGCGATCTGTACGAACTGTGCCCGGACGCGTTGCTGGAGGAACTCAACGGCGCCGGCGACTTCGCAAGGATTACGGCTTTGCTCCGGCGCTACCGGGCGCAGAAGCGGTAGGCCGCCGTCCGTTCGGAGTCAAGGCGGGCGCAGTGGCTCACAAGTCGACGAGCAGTAGCCCTTCATTAGCCAAGTTCACTTCGGGAACGAGGCCGTCCGGCGTGTAGTCCGTGACGAGCAAGCTCCGGCGGTGGTCGAAGCGCAGGCGCTGGCCGGGCGTCAGCGAGTGACCGTCTGCGAGCATTCCGGCGAGGTGATTGATGATGCGGGAGGTGTCCTGGATCCGGTCCGCGGCCACACCGGCGATCAGGTCCGGGCAGCCGAATTTGAGCATGCCCCGGGTATGCACGGGATGGCCGAACCCGGCCACGAGCTCGGTTTCGGCGATCACACTGATCTCGCGCTGAACGGTGAACGGCCGGTCGGGCTCCAGGGCCGCGACTTCCGTACCTGACCACCACGAAGCGGCGTACATGTCGAGTACTGCGCAGCTGCCCGCCTGGGCGAGGCCGGACGCTACGGCCCAGGCCAGTTGCAGATGGGTCAGGTCGGGCGGGTCGTCGAGCTCGACGGCGACCGAGTAACAGCAATCGGCCGCGTCGAGAACCGTCAGGTCCGCCAGCTGCCCGGCTGCGATATGGCGGAACGCGCCGGTACGCCAGCTGTCGATCCACGCCGGATTGTCGGCATAGCGGTGCAGGCGCACGTCCAACGCGGCAACGGGAACGTCCCGCGGTACGGCGTCGCGGCTGAGGTTGAAGTCCGGTCCGGAGCCCAACGCTCCCTCGTCGGCGAACGCGAGCAATACGACGTTCGCGCGGCGTCCGGTGACGCGAAACGCCGATCGGGTCCAAGGCATGATCGCGGCAGTCACCGCCGCATCGTGCCACGCGGCTTCGTCCGAGGGTGCCTCGAGTTCGAGGAGCGTCAGGGACCCCCCGTTCCCGAGCACCGTGCTGCGGTTCAGGGTGCATCGACCGCCCGCTCCAGGACCTTGACCCCTCGGTCCGCGGCGCCGGATGACGGCAGGCGCGGCGCTGGGCGACGCGCCTGCCGCAGCCCGGTGCTACTTCGCCAGGCGGCCGAGTTCTGCGATCGCCTGAGCTGCTCGGATGTACTTGTTCCCGGCTAGGTCACCGATTGTCTTGATGTTGAACGCCTGCTTCAGCGCCTCGCCGTCGGACTCGCTGACTCCGGACAGTGCGGAGACGGGCGCGTCGACCAGTTCGGCCGGCGAGGTGGACTCGTACGCCTTGTCGAGCAGTGCGTCGAGGTTTACGGAGATCGGCATACGTGCGTTCCCTTCACGAGGCGGCCGTTGCCGAGCGACTGCCCGGCCGTAGATGCGACCTTTGCCGGTGGTGACCGGCTGAAACCTCGGGACGCGATCAACCGCGGGTGTAGTAGTCGATCAAAGAAGAGTCTGGCCTTCGGTGCTCGGACGTGAGGCCGAGCAACCTGGCGTCCTCGCCGCGCAGCCTCTCGGCCGCGGTGTCGCGTGAGGACCGGTAGTTTCCTTGGGAATCGGGACGATCCGTCGACCCCGAGGTCGACCGATCGCGCAGCCCGATGAGGTGCTTCAGAATGTCTTTACGCCTGCGGCACATGTGCCCTCCCCCGAATGGCGTGTGACCCGTGCCGGGCTGTTGCCCGGTGCCGGCAACGGGTATTGCTTGTTGTGCTGCGCGCTGAATCAGTCGGTTTCCTTCCGTCGAGATCTGGTACGCAAGTGGACGTTGATATTCATCGTTGGGGCTCGGCGACGGATGTGCTGCTGCTTTTGTCGCAGCAAGAGATCAACTTCGCCTCACGAGGGCCTTGATGCCGCGGTTGACCAGCGATGACATCGATGAGTGTGACGCTTGCAACGTTGCCGTGACATCCCGCGACGTGGACTGCCGGTGGCTGCGAACGCCTACGGCAGGAATGCGCTGAAGTGTTCTGCCGCCACGCCTGCCATGGCAGGAGCATCGTGTGATCCGTCGACTTCGATGACGCGGATGTTCAAGCGCTCGGCTTCTTCGGCGATCAAACGGTCGCGCGCAATGCGGTTCCGCACCATGCGCTGCGTCGAGGGCAGCAGTGGCGCTACGAGTTCCGGGCGAAGCCCCCAGCCGTCAGCAATGATCAGGCGCGGTGACACGAGCGCTCGACGGTCGAGCGGACTTTCTCCGCGGCGCGGTGCCGTGCTGCCCGGCGGTCCAGAGAACCTCGGGCGTCGGAGTTGTGGTAGGTGAGTGGCGACGGTGGACTTGCCGGCCATTGGCCGCCGCCGATCCAGAGGGTGCGTTGCAGGGTCGTGAGGGGATCCCATTGCATGATGAGAATCGTGGTGTCAACCAGCGTCAAGATCAAGTCTTGTTCTTCATCGCCGGAGCTGATTATCTATATGTAGAGGAAGTCCGTCCGCGGCGCGGCCGAACGCATACGCCGCGGGAATGATCCCGAGATTCGTGACGGAGCCCTCGGCCAAGCTCGGCGGCGATGCTCAACGACGCCGCGACCGTGATGTCGCAGCGGGACGATGTCCGAGCGTCGTACGACCGCAATGGGATGTTCACGCAGGCAGCAGCGCGATCGACACTGGCTCCCATCTATATCTGAGGCGCACGTCGCCGACCATGGGCGGCGCCTGGACCTGATGGGAGCCGGCCGTGAGCCGTACCAGTCACCGGATCTTCACCCTTGTCGCCGCCGGAATGGTGGCCATCGGCGTGGTGCCGTCGCCGGCGCATGCCGCCCCGACCGGGATCCCGTCCAAGTCGACGGCTCAAACGCAGCTGAACGCCCTCACCGTGGCGGCGCAGGGCTCGATGAGTGGGTACTCGCGCGACCTGTTCCCGCACTGGATCACCATCAGCGGTACCTGCAACACCCGCGAGACCGTGCTGGAGCGCGACGGCGATTCCGTGGTCACCGAGGCGAGCTGCGCCGCCACCTCGGGGCGCTGGTACTCGCCGTACGACGGCGCCACCTGGACGGCGGCTTCCGATGTTGACATCGACCATGTCGTGCCGCTGGCCGAGGCGTGGCGTTCGGGTGCGAGTTCGTGGACGACCAGCCGGCGGCAGAGCTTCGCCAACGACCTCACCCGTCCGCAACTGATCGCGGTGACCGACAACGTGAACCAGGCCAAGGGTGACCAGGACCCGTCGACCTGGCAGCCGAGTGTCACCTCGTACCGATGCACCTACGCCAAGATGTGGATCGCCGTGAAGTCCTACTGGGCGCTCAGTCTGCAGTCCACGGAGAAGACCGCCCTGCAGACGATGCTCGGCACTTGCTCTTCCTGAACGGCTACAGCAGCCCGGCGAGCTTGTACAGCACGAGCGATCCCGCTACGGCGACGTTGAGGCTCGATCCGGTGCCGATCATCGGGATCTCCACCGCGCCGTCGAGGAGGTCGAGGGCTTGCGGTGGGATGCCGGTGGCTTCGTGTCCGAGCACCATGACGGTGCGGCGGCGGGCGGTGGGCAGGTCGGCGAGCCGGATCGCCTCGTCGGCCAGCTCTACTCCGAGGATGGCCGAGCCTGCCTGGCGCTCGTCGGCGAGCCAGCGCAGTGGGCTGCCGATGCGGTGTACGCAGGCGGGTTGGCGCAGCGTGTTGCCGCGGTCGAGGGCCTGGTCGACCCAGCCGAACGGCGGTACTGCGAGGCAGGCGCCCACGGCGTCGCAGGTGCGCAGCAGCGTGCCGAGGTTGGCGCCGTGCATCGGCCAGAGGGGTGCGGCGACGAGGTGGCCCCAGCACCGGTGGCGGCGAGGGCGCCGGGCCGACCGGATCTCACGGGGGGTCCGGACCCGGATTGCGGGCTTCACCGCAGGGGAGCGGTTGCGCTCCGAAGTTCGAGGATCATGTACGGCGTGCTTCTCGGCGCACGCGAGCCATCGACGAGGCGAGGTGATTCCGATCGGCAGGGTATCGCATCGTCAGCGGGTGACGTCGATGCGATCGAAGTCGGGCGCGTAGTCGGTGTCGTTGCGCATCTCGATCGTGTTCGGCCCGGCGTTGAGGCCGAGCCGCAGGCTGAGGGTGTCCACGGTGTACCAGTCGGGGCTGGCCGGGAACGTCATGCTTCCCAGGGAGTGGCCGTTGACCAGGATCGTGGTGTCGCGCGGATCGCCTGATATGTACTGGATCCGGACGTTGTAGGTGCCGGTGTCGGGCACCGTCAGGCTCGTGAAGCGCAGGAAGTTGTCTTCGTTGTTGCCGACGAACCGTACGACGAGGCCGTCGGAGGCGTCGTCTCGTGGCATCGCGCGGGCCTGGCCGCCCATCACATTGCGCTGCGACTCCGCTTCGAAGGTTGCCTGGAACGGCGCCGGGCTGGTCGGAGCGGTCGTGGCTGGCGACGTGGGCGCGCGCCGGGATGCCGGTGGGTGAACGACGCGGACCCGGGTGGCCGCGCTCGTGCGGACCGGCGACGTGGACGGCGAGGGCGCGGGTGTCGGTGTGGCCGCCTCCGTCGTCGGGGCGTACGTAAAGGGCAACTGGGCCACCGGAGCCGGGGATTTGGGTTCGGGCATCACGGCGATCAGCGCACCGGCCGCGCCGAGGCCGACGATCACCGCGGCGACGGCGCCACGCCTGCGCCGCGGGGAGGTCGCCGATTGGCGCCGGGCGGTTCGGGTGGGGCGTTCGACGGTCGGGGCTGACGGAGGAGCCGGCTGTGCCGAACGGGCCGATGCCGGCGGGCGTACGGAAGAAGTGGCGGGCGGTACCCAGCCGCCGATGCGCAGCGTGTCGACGGATGGCTGCCGGTCATCCTCATGCATGAACTTGCTCGTCCTCACTCGTGGTCCGCCGAGGCTAATCTCGCTGAAGCCCGGTACGGCCCTCTGTTCGGACGATCTTCACGCGGCCGGAAGGTCAAGATCATCCTGGCCGTCCGGGCGGGCGCCGCTAGCCTCGGATGACGCTCAGCAGCGCCGCCAGGCCCAGCAGGATGAGCGCCGCCTTGAGCATGTTGCCGGCGTCGCGCAGAGCCCTGTACTTCGCCGCGGCGATGCGCGACAGGACGAGCAGCTCGTCGAGCTCGTAGTCGCGGGCGAGTGCTGCGCGCAGTCCCTCACGGTCGCACTGGGCCCAGTTGAGGAAGCTGCCGCCGCCGGAGGCGTCCAGGCGGGGGAGGACGACGTTGAGCAGGAACCAGACGGCCACCGCGGCGAGGAGGCCGCCCGCCACGGCGAGGACCGTGATCGGCCAGACCTCGTCGAAGAGGATCGGGGCGTTGGCGGCGACCGGGCCGGCCGCCAGGGCCACGGTGGCCAGCGCGATCGAGGCCTGGGTGTTCGCGCCGGCGATCTCGTTGCGTACCGTGGCGGCTTCCTGCTCGATGCGTGGGTCGCTCGTCATGGCGTACCCCCGTGGACCCGGCAGGTGGTGGTGGCGGTCGCCGCCGGGTCGCTTTCCGAGGTGATGGCGACCGCTACCTTCGTGCCTCGCGTCTGCCCGGCGATGCGTTTGACGTAGACGTCCACTCCGGCTGAGCGACCGGCCGGGATGCCGGCGACCGCGTGCGGCAGCCAGGTGGTCCAGCCCGCTCCTGCCGCGGCGGCGATCCTGAACACGTCCGAGCCGGGGGACGGTGCGGTGTTGCGTACCGGAATCCGGCAGCGTGCCCACCCGGAGGGCGGCACGGCGGCAGCATCCGGACTGGCCGCCACGCCGCGGGTTTGCGGGCCGGCGCCGTCGAGGGAACGGACCGCGACCGTGTACGACAGCACCCCCGCCCGGTTCCGCCGCATGTCGAGGACGTAGAAGTGCAGGCGGTTGGCCGTGTCGACGTACTCGTACTCACTGCCGGAATCGGTGCCCGCGTGGAACAGCGCGTCCGAGAGCTGGCGGTAGTCGCCGACGGTCATCTTCTGCGGCGTACCGTCCGGCAGGACGAAGTCCACCTTGTCGATGTCCTGCGGGTTGGCGTCGATCGTCCAGATGAACGGTGCGTAGTCGGCGTTCTTGGTCTTCGCCAGCAGGACGCCGGAGTCCGGGGTGAACGAGTCGAAGCCTTCGCGGTCGACGACCTCGAGCGTGTAGTTGTCGTAGCCGCCGCCGTCGCAGTACGGGTCGGTCGCGGTGTTGCAGGGCGCAGCCGCGTCGCCGCCGTCGAGGCTTACGTTGATGCCGGAAAGACCGTGCGGACCGGGCTGCACCTCCCGGGCCGTGAGGCGGGCGACGACGACGCCCGAGTCGGCGAGCGCCTTGCGGGAAAGCTGCAGCACCGCGGTGTCGTCGACGATTCCGAGCTTCATCTTGTTGCGCAGCATGTGCTGGGCGCCCATGGAAGAGCCCGCCGTGCCGGGGATGAGCCATCGGCTGTGCGGGCCGCCGGGGCCGTTGAACGTGCCGCGGCTGAGCATCTCCCAGGGGCCGCTGTAGTCGCGGCGGGCGGGCACCGAGTACGGGTTGTTGTAGTTGTCGCCCACGCCGAGGATGTGGCTGAACTCGTGGGCGTACGTGGACATGCCGGAGCTCTCCGCCTGCAGTGAGCTGCCGCTGGCCGCGTTCGGCCAGATGGCGGACGAGGCCTGCCACGAGGTCCAGTCGACGTAGCGCGTGGCGTTCCAGTTGGGCAGGGCGTCGTCGGGCGGTCCGAAGGCGTCGGAGACCTGTTCCTTCGTGGCGAACTTCATCTGGCCGAACTCCTGCCAGGTGGAGGACTCGTCCTGCCCCGCGGCCAGGAAGAACACGAAGTCGAAGCTCGAGGCGACATCCTCGCCGGCGGCGGCGATCCAGGCGGCTCTGGCATCGGTACGCAGATCCCGGCCGCACGTGTCACCGGCCGGGCACCCGAGCCCCCGCTGCATCGAGTTCTCGATGCCGTACTCGTGATCAGGGTGCGGCATCTGGTACACGCCGAAGGAGGTGAGGTCGATGCCGTACCGGCCGCCGGAGTCCTCCATCCAGTACTCGTGGATGGTGTGGCCGCGGTTCAGTGTGCCGGGCCGGTTGAGGAAGTCCCGGTAGAACGCCGGTACGTCGGCGCGCTGCAGGTCGTGCACGCCGGAGGGGTTGCCGTAGATGCTGGAGTTCGCCGGCTGGGTCGCGACGAACGGCTGGTTCGGGAAGTCCACGAGCACGAGCGCGCCCCGGAAATTCTCGACCGATCCGGGCACCGACGGGTCCGCCCAGTTCGTGCCCGGCACCGGCGTGTAGTCGTCCCAGGTCATGGTGTCCGGCAGCTCGTAGTTCTGCGGGTCGACCGGCCGGGGTGCGCCGGCCGCGTACGTCCGGGCGGCGGGTTGCGGGCGCTGCCAGGGCTGGGTCTGCGGCCAGTGCCGCATCCGCCACGGGTGTTCCGAACGGGCGCCCGGGGGCGGCTCGGGTGCGGCGTGGGCCGGACCCGCCGTCAGCGCGCCGGTCACCACCAGAAGCACGGCGCCGAAGGCCGAGAGCACACCTCTGGACACGGACCCACCCCCCTGCAATAGAAGATGATCGATTGACCCGCCAGGCCATCCTGGCATTTCCGGTGATGCGGATCAATCGGTGAGGGCCCGGTCGCGGGCTCGGCCGAAACGGGGTCAGGCCCGGCGCGAAGTGGGAGAATGCGGCATTATGGCCCAGTTTGCCCCCCGATGCCTTCACCGTAAGCGGCACTGACGGACCGGCGGGTGCCGGGAGATGATGACATCGAGGCAGCACGAGATGTCCGGAGGTGGAGGCGTGGTGACAGCGGGCGCCGGCACGTCGTCGGACGCGGAGCTGCTGGCGCTTCTCGACAGTGATGCGCAGGGATGGGTGCTCGCCCGGGCCGTCCGGGAGGACGGCCGCATCGTCGACTTCGAGCTGACCTACATCAACGACGCGGGCTGCCGGCTCGTCGGCCGCACCCGCTCCGAGCTGGTCGGGAAGCGGTACCGGCAGCTGTGGCCGGAGACCGTTCACGACGGCACGCTGCCGCTGTACTGCTCGGTGGTCGAGACCCGGCGGCCGGCGACCCGGACGGTGTATTACGACCGGGCCACCGTCACCGGGCACTTCGAGTTCCGGATCGGCCCGTACGGCGACGGCTTCGCTGTCCGCTTCGTCGACCTGCGCCAGGTCACCGTGACGCCCCGGTCCTCGGGCGGCACGCGGCTCTACGACATGCTCGACGCCGCCTTCGACGGGTTCACCCTCCTGCACCCCGTCCGCGACGGGGACGGCGAGATCGTCGACTTCGTCTGCGAGTACGTCAACCAGATCGGCGCCAAGCTCACCGGGCGCACCGTCGAGGACATCATCGGGGAACTCCTCAGCGATGTGGTGCCGGAGAGCTGGACGGACGGGATGTTCGAGCGCTACCGCGCCGTCGCCGAGAGCGGTGAGCCGTGCCGGGTGGAGCTGAACTATCCGGAGATCGGCCAGGCCTGGGAGGTCAACATCGGCCGGGCCAGCTCCGGCTTCGTGGCGGTGTCCTTCCGCGAGGTCACCGAGGAGGTCGACCGGCAGCTGCAACTGACCCGCAGCGTCGCGCTCGCCGAGCAGGCCGCGGCGCGGGCCCGCAGCCTGCAGCAGGCGACCAACGCCCTGGTCGCCGCCAGCACCACCGCCGAGGTGTACGCCGCCATCGGCTCGGTGTTGCGCCCCTCCGCGGGTGGTCAGGGCCTGGCCCTGCTGCTGCTCAACGACACCCATCTGCGGCTGCAGTACCACGCCGGGTACGAGCCGGATGTCGTCGAGCGGCTCGCCGCCTTGCCCCTGGACCACCCGTACCCGGCGACGGCGGTCGCGCGTACGGGACAGCCCCGGTATCTGACCTCCGTCGCCGAGTTCGACGCCGCGCAGCCCGACCCCGTGGTGGCCGTACCTCGTGGGGGCCGCAAGGCCTGGGCCTTCCTGCCGCTCGCGGTCGCCGGCGAGGTGCTCGGCACGCTGGTCGTGGGCTATAGCGAGCCGAGGACCTTCGAGGTCGAGGAACGGGACCTGCTCACCGCGCTGGCGGGTCTGAGCGCCCAGGCCCTGCAACGCGCGCTGCTGTTCGAGGCCCGTACGTCCATGGCGGCCGCGTTGCAACGCGCGCTGCTGCCCGCCGAGCTGCCGCAGATCCGGGGCCTGCGCCACGCCGCCCGCTACCTGCCGTGGAGCCACGGCGTCGACGTCGGCGGCGACTGGTACGACGTCATCGCCCTGGGCAACGGCGTCGTCGGCATGGCGATCGGTGACATCGCGGGCCACAGCGCCGCGGCGGCCGCCACCATGGGGCAGGTCCGCAACGCGCTGCGGGCGTACGCCACCGAACGTCACACCCCGGCGGCGGTGCTGCACCACGTCAATCAGCTGATGCTCGACCTGCACCTCGACACCATCGCGACGTGCTGTTACCTGGAGCTGCACCTCGCCGAGGCCACGGTCACCGCGGTCATCGCCGGGCACCTGCCGCCGGTGCTGCGTACCGCGGAATCCACCGACATCCTCGAGCTGCGCCGGGGGATACCGCTGGGGGTGGCCCGGTCAGCGGTCTATCCGGAGACGACCTTCGTGCTGCCGCCGGGGGCGAACCTGGTGCTGTACACCGACGGCCTGGTCGAGGACCACCGGCACCCCATCGACCAGGGTCTCGACGAGCTGTGCCAGGCCCTGCGCGACGCCCCGAGCCGGGACCCGGACGCGATCCTCGACCACGTCCTGAGCAGCGCCGTGGGACCGCAGCCGCGCAGCGACGACGTCGCGGTCCTGTGCCTGACCAACGACGCCTCCGCGCCGTGCCCGCCGTACGCGCGGCGATGGTTCCGGGGCGAGGCGATCAGCGCTTCGGCGGCGCGGCGGTTCGCGGCCGACCTGCTGGCCGCGTGGGGTCAGCAGCCGCTCGCGAACGACGCGCTGCTGCTGCTGGACGAGGTGGTCACGAACGCCATCCAGCACACGGTCGGCGACGTGCTGGTGGAGCTGCGGCTCGAGCGGGATCTGATCGTCGCGGTCAGCGACTCCAGCGACCGCGCACCGCAGCCGCGATCCCCGGACGCGGACAGCGAGAACGGCCGCGGCCTGCACATCATCGACCACCTGGCGTCGGCCTGGGGAACCGAGCCGCAGCCCGGCGGCGGCAAGCGGGTGTGGTTCCGGCTCCCGCTCACCGCCTGAGCATGCGGAACGGCGCCCCGGACCCTGAGGTCCGGAGCGCCGTCCTGGTACGACTGACTGCTGCTACTACCGGTTGCCGTTGAGCACCGACGGCGGCAGCGGCGTGGCGACCGGCGGCCGGCCCTGCGCCGCGGTGTTCGCCCGCAGCGACGAACGGGTCTCGTCGTTGGTCGGCAGCGGCTCCTTGAACGGCTGGTACTCGCCCTCACAGACCGTGCCCGTGGCCGGCAGCGTGCCGTTCAGCAGGTACGCGTCGATCGCACCGGTGGCGCACTTCGACGTGCCGTACGAGGTGTGGCCCCAGTTGGTGTTGGAGAGCAGCCGGCTGTTCGGCAGGCGCCGGGCGGCCGAGACCGCGTCGTCGTAGTTCGTCGCCGGGTCCCACTTGGTGCCCACGATCAGCACCGGCGCGGCGGTCCGACGGGTCCACGGTCCGGTGTACGCGTCCTCGTCGTGCACGGTCCACGTGTTCCGGGCGCACTGCGCGGTGCCCCAGCCCCAGGCGCGGCCGAAGTACGGCGCCCGCTTGTCGGCCTTCTCCATCATCGCCGGCCACTTGTCCGCGTCCTTCGGGTGCAGACCGTCGGTGCAGTCGACACCGGCGAACGTCTCGAACCCGTTGTTGTACGGGAAGTCGCGGCTCGGCTTGGACCGGGCGTCCTTGATCCGCTGGATGAGCGTGGTCCGCGCCTTGGCGGCGGCGGCCGGGGACGGCGGGTTCAGCGTCGTCCAGATGTCCTCGGCCGTATAGGTGACCGAGTCGCCGGCAAACGGGCTGTAGAGGGAGCCGAGGACGCCACCGATGAAGTCCGCGTAGGTGACCGTGTAGCTTTCGCCGCCCTCGCTGACGACGAGTGGCTTCTGCCGGAGCTTCTTCGCGATGGTCTCGAACCGCTTGACCGGGTCACCGGCCGAGAAGACGCAGTACCGCTTGCCGGCCCGGTCGCACCGCTTGAGGATCTCCTTGAGCGCGCGGTACGCGCCCTCGGCCGACTGCAGCCGCTGGTCCTGCTCCTGGTCCGCCGTCTGCTGCGTGCCGACCCAGTGCTGCGGGTCGAGCACGCCGTCGACCACGATCGCGCGGAAGCGCTCCGGGAACATGTTGGCGTAGTACTGCCCGATCGCGGTGCCGTAGCTGAAGCCGAGGTAGTTCAGCTTCGTGTCGCCGACCGAGCGGCGCAGCACCTCCATGTCGCGGACGACCTCGGCGGTCGACATCGCGCCGGTCAGCGGCTTGCCGGTGGTGGAGCACGCCTGGCCGAACTTCTTGGCGGCCTTGACGTACTTCTTCTCCTGGGCCTTGCCCCACGGGAAGGCGACGTTCATGTCGGCCAGGACCTTGGTCTGCTCCCGGACCGACGGGAAGCAGTGCACGTTCTCACTCGCCGCGATGCCGCGCGGGTCGATCCCGACGACGTCGAAGCGCTTGAGGATCGATTCGCTCAGGAAGCCGGGCGCCGCGAGCGCGATGTCCGTACCGGATCCGCCCGGACCGCCCGGATTGACGAACAGGGTGCCGATCTTGTGCTGCTGATCCTTGGCCTTGACCCGGAGCACGGCGATCTCCGTGGTAGCGCCGTGCGGCTTGTCGTAGTCCAGGGGCAGGCGAGTGGTGGCGCACTCGGCTATATCGAAACACTTGTACCAGCCGAGCTTCGGGGCCTCGATGCTGTCGACACGCTGCCGCTCCTTGGCGGTCGTCGTGTCGAACGTGGCGGCCGTGGCGGCCGCTGCGGGCCGTCCTGCGCTCGGTGCGGCCGTCGACGGCGTCGCGGCGACGCCGACGAGCAGCACACCCGCGATCCCCGCCGTGCCGAGCCGTCTCGACAAGAGTGACATCCTCGTCCCTCCGTTAATCCTGCGGCCGGGCGCCGCAGAATCAGGATCGTAAGCAGTCGATGCCACTCATTGATCAACGGGTACGTGCGGGGTGCACCTAGGGTGTCATCGTGACCACGGCGACCGTTGCTCAGCTGACGGCGGCGGCCGAACGCGTCGGACGGTTGATCGCCGGCGTCAAGCCCGATCAGTGGGGCGATCCGACCCCTTGCGCGGGCTGGGACGTGCAGGCGCTCGTCAGTCACCTCGTGCTCGGCAACGTCGTCGACGTCTCGGCGCTCACCGCCCGGCCGATGACGTTCCGCAGCCTCCAGGCGGGTTTCGACGAGAGCGCGGCCGACCTGGCGGCGGCCTTCCGGGCGCCGGGTGCCCTGGACCGCACCGTCGAGGTGCCGTTCGGTCGCGTCTCCGGGGCGGTCGCACTCCACCTGCGGCTGACCGAGCTGCTGGTGCACGGCTGGGATCTCGCCCTTGCCACGGGCCAGCCGCCCGCTTTCGCCGACGAGGTCGTGGAGCAGGAGCTCGCGCACACCGCGCCGATGCTGACCGGGATGCCCGTGGGCCGGCGTCCTTTCGCGGACGCGGTGGATCAGCCGCCGTCGGCACCGGCGCTCGACCGGCTGGCCGCGCGGCTCGGCCGCCGCCCGCTCAGCTGATCAGGCCGCCCATCAGCGGGTCGGTGATGCTGTCCTTGCCGTTCTCGACATGACCCGCGCAGCGGTACTCCAGGTCCGTGCCGTCGGTGACGGTGAGGTCGTACCAGCCCCGGGTACGGACCACGGACCACGCCTTCGTCGCCGTCTGCCCGGCCTTGAGGGACACAGTGGACCGGCTTGATGTGTACGCGTCCCGTACCGTCAGCTGGAGTCGCCGGGTGCCCGGGTTGCGGAACGTCAGCGTGACCTTTTCCGCCCGTGAGTCGTAGTCCGTGCGCACGCCGATCGTGCCGCCTCGGAAGCACCGGTGGAAACCGTTCGGGCCGTGCACCTCGACGTCGTACCGGCCGAGGGCGGACCAGGTGCCCGTGAGTGTCTTGCCGGGTTCGACGGTGTAGCTGCGAGGTTCCTCGCCCTCGCGGGTCGAGCGGGCCTGGAACACCGCCGTGGCACGGCCGACGTTGCGGAACGTGATGGCCAGGGTCTCGCCGGTGACTTCGCCGTCGGCGTGCAGGGCGTACGGGAGAGGCCGCGCCGGCCGTACTCCCTTCTCCTGGCCGGGCAACTCCTGCTCGGCCGGCGGGACCGGGACCTCGTCGGGGTGGCGCACCAGGTCGGCGGGCTTGAAATCGTCGGTGTCCGGCAGCCGCACCGGCCGGGCGCGGTTCGGCGTCCGGAAATCGAAGGCGCTGGTCAGGTCGCCGGTGACAGCCCGTCGCCAGGGCGTGATGTTGGACTCGACCAGGTCCGGCCGGCCGTCGCCGAAGCGCGTCTCGAGGAAGCGGATCAGCGACGTGTGGTCGAACAGCTGGGAATCGACCCAGCCGCCGCGGGTCCAGGGCGAGACCACCACCATCGGCACCCGGATCCCCAGTCCGTAGGGCCCGGCCGGGTGGCCGGCGCCGCCCGGGAAGATCTCGTTCGTCGTGGGCACCGTGGAGACGCCGGGGGTCGGCGGCGCCAGATGGTCGAAGAAGCCGCCCTCCTCGTCGTACGTCACGAAGAGGGCCATCTTGCTCCACACCTCGGGATGGTCGGCGAGGATGTCGATGACCTGCGAGACGTACCAGGCGCCGTACGCGGGTTCCCAGTTCGGGTGCTCGGAGTAGGCCTCCGGCGCGACGATCCACGAGACCGCCGGCAGCCGGCCCTCGGCGACGTCCCGCCGGAAGTCGCCGAGCAGCGCGTCGGGGTCGCGTCCGAGGGCGTTGACGTTCGTACCCGTCTTGGCCCGGCCCGCGAGCGGCGTGCCCGGCGCGGCGTTCTGGTACTGGTGGAAGTAGAGCAGCGAGTTGTCGCCGTAGTTGCCGATGTACGGGTCCTGCGTCCAGCCCCAGGAACCCTCGGCGGTCAGCCCCAGTCCGACGTCCTGGTACACCTTCCAGGAGATGCCGGCGCGCTCCAGCCGCTCCGGGTACGTGGACCAGTCGTACCCGGCCTCGGCGTTGGTGATGACGGGTCCGCCGCCCGTGCCGTCGTTGCCGACCCAGCCGGTCCACATGTGGTAGCGGTTCGGGTCCGTCGGGCCGAGCAGGGAGCAGTGGTAGTTGTCGCAGACCGTGAAGGCGTCCGCGAGCGCGTACTGGTAGGGCAGGTCCTTGCGGGTGTGGTACGTCATCGTGGTGACGCCCTTGTTCGGCACCCACCGGTCGTAGCGGCCGCCGTTCCAGGCGGCGTGCCCGTCGTCCCAGCCGTGCGGCGGGTCGGGCAGGAAGGTGCGGCCCAGGTCCGGGACGTCGGGCCGGAACGGCAGCAGGTCCGGGCCGCCCGGTTGCGGCTGGTGCCACACGGTCTTGCCGGAGGGCGTACGCATCGGATGCGGGTCGGCGAAGCCCCGCACCCCGCGCAATGTGCCGAAGTAATGGTCGAACGACCGGTTCTCCTGCATCAGGAAGATCACGTGCTCGACGTCGGCGATCGTCCCGGTGCGGTGGTGCGCCGGGATGGCGAGGGCCTTGCTCAGATCCAGCGGCACTGCCGCGGCGGCGGCCGGCAACCCCGCCATGCGCAGGAACGTACGGCGATCGACTGCACCCATGACCAGCAAATTAGCCGTCCAAGATGGACGTGCGGTAGCCGTCAGCCGAACCGTGCTACCTTTACTGCAGCCGCGCCGTGGATGCCGGTGGCATGCCATTCCTGGATCGTGCCGCCCCCACAGGCCTGATCGGCGATCTGCTCTTCCTCTTCGCGTCCTTGTTGCGACGCGCTCTTCTGGAGTACCCCTATGACGGACAATCCCCGTAAACCCGGCGTCGACGTGCCCGTCGACGCCCTCCTCGACATCGTCGACAACCGCGCCTGGCTGCGCGCCGACGGCTACCTTCCCGGTCCGGAGGACATCCCGGTATCCCTTGACCAGGTCCGTCGCCTGGATCTGCGCCGCGGCGACCGGATCACCGGCGTCGCACACGTCGACGGACGCAAGCCCGGCACGCTTCAGGTGCGTACCGTCAACGGCCGCGCACCGGGCCGCCGGCCGGAGTTCTACCGGCTCACCGCCCTCTACCCGCAGCAACGGCTGCGGCTGGAGACCGAACCCGGCCTCCTGGCCACCCGCGTCATCGACCTCGTGATGCCGATCGGCAAGGGCCAGCGCGCCCTGATCGTGGCGCCGCCCAAGGCGGGCAAGACCACGGTGCTGCACCAGGTCGCCAACGCCGTCACCCGGAACAATCCCGAGTGCCACCTCATGGTCGTCCTGGTCGACGAGCGGCCCGAGGAGGTCACCGACATGCGCCGCTCGGTCGGCGGCGAGGTCGTCGCGGCCACGTTCGACCGCCCGCCGCAGGACCACGCCGCGGTCGCCGAGCTGGCGATCGAGCGGGCCAAGCGTCTGGTCGAGCTCGGCGAGGACGTCGTCGTGCTGCTCGACTCGATCACCCGGCTGGGGCGGGCGTACAACCTGATCGCGCCGGGCCGTGGCCGTACGCTCTCCGGCGGCATCGACGCGTCGGCGCTGCACCCGCCTAAGCGATTTCTCGGCGCGGCGCGCAACATCGAGGAAGGCGGCTCGCTGACCATCATCGCCACCGCGCTCGTGGAGAACGGTTCCGCCATGGACACCGTGATCTTCGAGGAGTTCAAGAGCACCGGCAACGCCGAACTCAAGCTCGACCGCTCCCTGGCCGAGGCCCGCCTCTTCCCCGCGATCGACCTGGCCGCCTCCGGCACCCGGCACGACGAGAGCCTGATGGCGCCGGCCGAGCTGGCGATCGCGGCCCAGATCCGCCGCGCGCTCAGCGGCCAGGGGCGGGACGGACTCCAGCAGCTCCTGGAACAGCTGCGGACCACCGGCTCGAACCGAGAGTTCCTGCGCCGGGTGGCCCAGTCCCTGGCCGTTGCCGGTTAGTAGACCCAGACCTTCGTCTTGAGCGGGATCTTGTCGCTCGACCAGAGGTAGTTCATCGCCGAGATGGAGAGCCGGGCGCAGCCGTGCGAGGCCGGGTACGGCGGCACGCTGGTCGCGCCGTGCACCGCGATGCCGCCGTTGAAGTACTTCGGCCGCCACAACAGGCCCAGCGGCGCCTTGCGCCAGCCGTCGATCTGGCGGGAGACCTTGAAACGCCCGCTCGGGGTGTCGGCGAGGTACGTCTGCCCCTCGTGCTCGTAGTGCTGGTTGGAACCGGTCGAGGTGTTGAAGACCTCGGTCACCTTGCCGTCGTCGACGAGCATCAGGAGCTGGCGCTTCTTGCTGATCTCGATGACCCGGCCGCTCGTGCTGCGCGCCTTCGGGCGTACCCCTCGATCCAGGGCCTTCTCGGTCTTGGGTCCCACCACGCCGTCGCGGGTCAGGCCGGCCGCCTTCTGCAGCGCGTAGACCGCCTGCTGGGTCTGGGAGCCGAAGGTGCCGTCCGCCTTGCCGTTCCAGTAGCCGAGCTCCGTGAGCCGCTGCTGCAACGCCGTGACCTTCTCGCCCTTCGCCCCGCTCTTGAGCTTCTGGGGCTTGGGGGAGGGCGCGGTCGTGGCCGGTGCCGACGGATCGGGCGCCGGCTCGGACGCGGACGCCGAGGGCTCCGGGGCGGTCGTGGCGGTGGTCGTGGAGGGCGCGGGCGCAGCCTGGTCAGCGCCGCCCTTGTCGCAGCCGGCGATCAATGTCGCCGCGGCAACCAGCGCCACGGCATACGTCAGAGCTTTGCGCACCACGCCTCCCTCGCTACCCGATGATCACATGCGAAAACCGTTCATGGTTGCCGATGCGGGCTCAAGGGTGCCACGACGATGCACGTGGCGGCGCGGCCGGCGCGGTGGCCGGCCGCGCCGCGGGCTCAGGGCTGGGCGATCAGGCGGAAGCTCTGGGCCGCGGTTCCGTTGCACGTGTATTGGACGAGCTGCACGCCGTCGGCGGTCGAGGCGGCCGGGACGTCCAGGCATTTGCCGCTGTTGCGGTTGACGAAGTGGTAGTAGCCGTCACTTTCCGGGACCGACTGCCACTGCTGGTTGGCGCCGCCGGAGTACGCCCACGTCTGGATCGGCGCGTTGTCCGCGGTCGACACGTTGGTCACGTCCAGGGCCTGGGCACTGTTGCCGCGGTTGTTGATGCGTACGTACGCGCCGCTCGTCGTGGCCAGCTGGTACTGCTGCGCGTTCGAGGCGTTGCAGGCGTACTGCTGGATCGGCGTGCCGCTGGTGGTGCCGGCGCCGCGGGCGTCGACGCACTTGCCGCTGTTCTTGTTGACGAGGGAGTACCAGGTCGGCACGGGTGTGCCGGTCCCGCCGCCGCCGAGCCAGAGCAGGCCGTTGATCAGCCACTGGTTCTGCTGCGCGCTCGCGAACGTGGACGAGGTACGGGTGTTGGTCTCGTAGTTCATGGCGTTGTGACCGAAGTTCGCGTACAGCATCTTGTAGTTGCGGTTGGTCCAGATCAGCGGGTAGTAGCCGCTGCGCCACTGCTGGTTCGGGTCGGTGCCGACCGGGAAGCTGGACGCGTCGATCGAGGCGAGCACGTCGATGTCAGGGTTCTGGCGCAGGTCGCGGCTCCACGAGTACCACTCGCTCACCGAGGACTGGATGGTCGCCGGTAGCCCGGCCGTGGATGGGTGGTTGCGGTCCTCGATGCGCAGCGTCTCCGCGGTCGGCCCCCAGGTGTTGGTCTGGAAGTTGCCCGAGCCCAGGAACGTGTTGTGGTACCAGCTCCAGGAGTTCGCGTCGGTGGTGAAGGCGCTGACGTGGAAGCCCATCCAGGCGCCGCCGCTCTCCATGTACTGCTGGAAGGCGGCCCGGCGCGACGCCGGCGGGCCGTCGTCGAGGAACATGATCACCTTGTACGCGGCCAGATCGGTCGCGTTCAGCCGGTTCCAGTCGGTGGTGGACTCCCAGGTGAAGCCGTACTGGGCGCCGGCGCGGGGGAACCAGTCGCGAGCTTCCTTGTCGAAGTCGATGTGCGCGGCGTCCCAGGTGCCGTTGTAGAAGGCCAGGACCTTGAAGGGGGTGGCTGCGGCGGCGGGCGCGGCCGGCGCGACCAGGGTGGCGGCGGCGGTGAACAGGCCCGCGGCCGTGGCCAGGGCACGCCGGAGCGGTTGTCGAACCATGTCGGTTCCTCGCAGTGAAGTGGGGATCGAGGGGATGGCGGCCGCTGCCAGATATCTTCTGTCATCGATGTAACTGGACACAAGGTTAACAACTCTAATAGTTAATTCAAGTACCGATTCTCCAGATGATCAACAGGGCGTCAGGAGGCGAATGCGCAGCGTACGGCGCAGGTGCGGGTGCGATCGGGCGACCGGTGGATGTGGGCGTGAAAAAGAATCAAGTACCCTTCGCCTATGTCATGGAAGGCAAGTGCCCGGCACGGCGTACGCGAGGCGCCCGCCGGCCTCGCCCTCCTGCAGGACTTGATCAACACCCGGGCGACCATGTCCTACGCGCCGGATCTGCTCGCGTCGCCGGACGACGCCCAGCGCTGGCTGAGCGACGCGCTGGCCACCTGGTCGCGCGTGGCCGGGCTCCCCGCGCCCGTCATCCTGCTGTCGTCCACCGATATGCGCTCGCTGCGCCGCCTGCGTACGACGTTCGAGGGCGTGATCCTGGCCGGCAGCGGCCGGGGTCCGAGCCAGGACGACGCGCTGCCACCCGCGGACGTGCCGGTGACCCTGGTGCCGGACGCCGAGGGATGGGTCCGGATGATCCCCTCGGGTCGGGGCACCCGCTGGCTGGCGTCGGCCCTCTGGGCGGAGGCCCTGCTCGCGCAGCAGGCCGGCCTCTGGCCCCGCCTCAAGCTCTGCAACAACGTCGAGTGCCGGGCGGCCTTCTTCGACACCTCGCGCAACAACAGCGGCGTCTGGCACGACGTGAGCACCTGCGGCAACACCGCGAACCTGCGCGCCTTCCGCGAGCGTAAGCGCCTCATGGGCGGCACGGGCGGCCAGGAAGGCCCCTCCGTGCAACGGCCTGGCCTGCCCTGACGCGCCGAAAGCCGGTCCGCGCCGGGAACCCTGCAGCCGCGACGAGCGACTATGGGTACATGGCGTGTGAACGGTGGCGCGAGATGCTGTCCGCGCAACTGGACGGCGAGGACGATCCGGCCGATCGTGACCGGGTCGACGAGCACCTGGCCGGGTGTGCCGGCTGCCGGGAGTGGCTCGATCGGGCCGCCGCGGTCAACCGGCTGACCCGTACGGGCGCGGTCACGGACGTCCCCGACCTCAGCGATGCGATCCTCGCGGCGCTGCCGCCCGTGCCGCCCGCCCGGGCCCCGTGGCGGGTGCGGGCGACCGCGGCGCTCTACGTGGCCCTGGCCGCGGTGGGTGCCGTGCAGCTCATTCTCGGGCTGAACCAGGTCGGCGGCGGCAGCGGCAGCCTGCACGTGCACGCGGGCGCGGACGCGACCCCCGGGCACCTGTGGCACGAGTCCGCGGCGTGGAACGTGGCCGTCGGCGCGGGCTTCCTCTTCATCGCGCTGCGGCGCAGCCGGCCGACCGGCCTGGTCCCGATGCTCACCGCGTTCGTGGGGATGCTCCTGCTGCTGTCGGTCAACGACCTCTCGGCGGCCCGGGTCGACGGCACCCGCCTGGTCAGCCACGGCTTCGTGATCCTCGGTTACCTGATCGTGGTGGCCCTGCCGCGGGTCGCCGGCGATCCGGCCGAGCCGCCCGGCAACCGGTCCGGGATCGGCGAGCGCTGGCACCTGGTGCAGGAGCAGGGTGAGGCCGGGGCGCCCCTGCGCACCCCGAGGCTGCGCCTGGTGCCGGGCGGGCCGGCCACCGCGGCACACGAGCCGCCGGGTGGCGGGCGCCGGGCCGCCTGAGCCGGCTCAGCGCTCGCGCGGTCGTACCGACAGTTCACGCCAGTCGTCGGCACCGGTCAGCAGGGCGCGGACCATGTCCAGCGCGGCGTCCTCGCTGTCGTACTCGAAGAAGTGGGAGACCCCGTCCGCGCCGCCCGCGCGCTGCTCCACGTACCACTGGTCGCCGCTCGTCCGCAGATACACGTCCTTGCGGGCGACGCGTCCCCATCTGCCGTTCCACCAGTGCTTACGCTGCTCCATCCCGGCACTGTATCGAACATCTGTTCGAACAGCGCCGGGTGGGTTGATCTTTTCCGAAAGAGATCAGCGCGGCGGTTCCTGGTGCCGGCCGAGGATGTCGTTCACCGCTCCCGGCGCGACCTGCTGCCGGACCAGGGCGTCGCGGATCTCGGTCAGCAGCTTGACCTCCTCGCTCGGCGCTGCCGGCGGCGGCTCCTCGCCCCGCCTGCGCCGCTCCGCCAGCTTGTTCAGCGGGTAGACCACGAGGAAATACAGCACCGCAGCGGTCAGGAGGAAGGTGATGACCGCGTTGAGAAACCCCGGGATGTCGAACTCAACACCCCGGATCTTCGGTTTGCCTGCGTCCAGCCCGGTGCCGCCGCTCATGAGCTGGATCAGTGGCTTGAGGAACGCGTTGGTGAACGAGGTGACCACGGCGGTGAAGGCGGCGCCGATGACGATGCCGACCGCGAGGTCGACGACGTTGCCGCGCATGATGAAGTCTTTGAAGCCTTTGAGCATCGATGTCACATGCACTCCTGCGGAGAGAGCCGGGGGGTTCGGAGGCAGCACTTGCCCTCGACCGTTCCGCGACAAACTACGCCGTTCGGCCCCATAAAGCTTCAGTCGAGCGCCGGCTCCTCGGCCGTCACGGCCTCGTCCACCGTCGGGTAGGTGTGCAGCACCTCGACCAGCCCGGAGACCTCGAGGATGCGCAGCACCCCGCGCTGCGGTGCGGCCAGCCGGACCACGCCGCCGGCGTCGTCGGTGCTGTTCTTGGCGCGGACGAAGACGGACAGCCCGGTGGAGTCGCAGAACGAGACCTCGGCCAGGTCGAAGACCAGGCGCGTGCGGCCCTTCTCCAGCAGGTCGCTGATCTGATCCTGCAGTTGGGGAGCGGTAGCCATGTCGAGCTCACCGGCCACCGACACGACGACCACGTCGCCGCGCTGTTCCGTTTGTACCGTCAGGGACATTCAGGACCTCCCAGTTATGGCCAGAACGTTACTCCACGCGGCGGGGGATCCGCAGAACGGGGAGACCGGCTGACCATGGGATATTAGTTGGCCGACAACAAGTAACAGCGGGTCCCGATGGTAAAGTCCGCTCCGGCTGCCCGCGACCTGCGGCAGGTCCGGTTCGGCGGAGGTCACAGGAGGCAGCGGTGGGGCTCAGTTCGGACGAGGGCAGTCGCTTCGCCGACCTGCTGCACGAGCACGAGGGCACGATCGTCTCGTCGTGGACCGACGCGATCGCGGCGTCGCTCCGTGGCCGGCTCAGCCACGTCGAGCTCCAGCGGCAGACGCTCGAGCTGCAGAAGGGCTTCCAGTCCGCGCTCGGCGGCGGTGCCGAGGAGATCAACGACGACGCCGCGGCGGAGCTCCGGGCCCAGCTCAGCGAGCTCTCCACCACCCGCGCGCGGCAGGGCTTCTCGGCCACCGAGACCGCCGTGAGCGTCTTCGCGCTCAAGGAAGCGGTCCTCAAGATCCTCGGCGACGACGCGGACGCGCTGCGGACGTACGTGGCCTTCTCGGCGTTCGTCGACCGGGCCGGCCTCTTCACCTTCGACAGCTACGCGCGGGCGCGCGAGGAACTCATCGCCGACCAGGCCGAGCAGCTGCTCGAGCTCTCCACCCCGGTAGTCAAGCTGTGGGAGGGTGTGGTCGCAGTACCGCTGGTCGGCACGCTCGACTCGGCCCGCGCCCAGGTGGTCATGGAGCGCCTGCTGCAGACCCTGGTCGACACCGGCTCGCCGTACGCGATCATCGACATCACCGGCGTCCCCGCGGTCGACACCCAGGTCGCGCAGCACATCCTCAAGACCGTGGTGGCCGCTCGGCTGATGGGTGCCGACTGCATCATCTCCGGCATCCGCCCCCAGATCGCCCAGACGATCGTGGCGCTCGGCATCGAGTTCGGCGACATCGCGACGAAGTCCTCGCTTGCGGATGCTCTCCGGCACGTGCTGCGCAAGATGGGTGACAAGGTCCCGCAGAAGTCCGCGCGCCGGGAGGGCTGAGCCGATGGACCGCGTGCCGATCCTGAAGATCGGCGACATCCTTCTGGTCTCCATCCAGATCGACATGGAGGACCAGGTCGCCCTGCAGCTGCAGGAGAACCTGGCCGACCGGATCGTGGCGACCGGTTGCCACGGCGTGATCATCGACATCAGCGCGCTGGACATCGTCGACTCGTTCGTGGGACGGACCCTGGCCACCATCGCCTCCATCTCCCGCGTCCTCGACGCCGAGACCGTCGTCGTGGGCATGCGGCCCGCGGTCGCGATCACCCTGGTGGAGCTCGGGCTCTCGCTGCCGGGCATCCGCACGGCGCTCAACGTCGAGCTGGGCATGGAGCTGCTGGCCCGGGAACGGTACGAGGACGAGAGCGATGACCTCGACGACGACGCCGACGAACCCACGGTCACCGCGCCATGACCGACGGCGCCGAGCGGATCACGGTCAGCTCCGACCAGGATGTCGTCCGGGTCCGCCAGCTGGTGCGTACGGTCGCGGTGGCGGTGAAGCTGTCGCTGGTGGACCAGACCAAGCTGGTCACCGCCGCGAGTGAACTCGCCCGCAATACGCTCGTCTACGGCGGTGGGGGCACCGTCGAGGTGACCCGGGTGGACAACGGACGACGCTCCGGCATCCGCATCGTTTTCGCCGATCAGGGGCCGGGTATCGCGGATCTCGACCTGGCGCTGACCGACGGCTACACGACCGGCGGCGGCCTGGGCCTCGGGCTCAGCGGTGCCCGCCGGCTGGTCGACGAGTTCGACATCGACACGGCGGTCGGCCGGGGTACGACCATCAGCGTGACCAAGTGGTGCCGATGAGCGGAGGCGCGGTGGCGTCACTACCCGAGGGGCTTCTCGACGGGGGGGTCTGGTTCCGGGTGGAGGCCGCCGGTACAGCCGCCGCCGCCCGCCGAGCCGCAGAACGTCTCGCCATCGAACTCGGCATGCCGGAGCTGCGGATCGCCGACCTCTCGATCGTGGTCGCGGAGACCGCGGGCAACCTCGTCAAGCACGCCGACGAGGGAATGCTGCTGCTGCGTGCGGTCCGCGCCGACGACCTGGCCGGCGTGGAGATCATCGCCATCGACCGGGGCCCGGGCATGGCGGACGTACGCCGATCCGTGGGCGACGGGCACTCCACCGCCGGCACTCTCGGCATCGGCCTCGGCGCCATCGTCCGCCAGGCGAGCTGGAGCGATCTGCACTCGGTCCCCGGCCGCGGCACGGTGCTCGCCGCGCAGATCTGGCCCGGGACGCCTCCCGAGCCGGCCTGGGCCGCCGGGCTCACCCGCCCGTTGACCGGCGAACCGGTGTGCGGGGACGGGTACGCCTTCCGGGATATCGACGGCCGGCGCCAGGTGATGGTCTGCGACGGCCTCGGGCACGGGCGCCTCGCCCACGCGGCGGCGCAGGAGGCCGTACGCGTCTTCTCCGCCGCGGCCGCCGCGCCGCCGGCTGCGCTCCTGGACACCTTGCACCGTACGCTCGGACACACCCGCGGAGCCGCCCTCGCGATCGCCGAGCTCGACCCGGCACGGGGTCAGGTCCGCTATGCGGGCCTCGGAAACATCTCGGGCACGGTCCTGGCGCCGGACGGCGGACGCCGCGGCATGGTCTCGCTGCCCGGCATCGCAGGGCACCAGCGGCGGCAGATCCGCGAGTACGAGTACCCGCTGGCGCCCGGGGCGGTGGTGCTCATGCACTCCGACGGTGTGGTCGACCGCTGGAACCCCGCCGACTATCCCGACCTGCTGTCGCATTCACCCCAAGTCGTCGCGGCGACGGTGCTCCGCGACGCCGGCACCCGCCGCGACGATGCGGGCGTGCTCGTAGCGCGGTTGCCATGAACCGCGAACCGTTGATGCGGATGCGGATCCGGGTGGAGCAGGACGTCTTCGCCGTCCGCCAGCTCGGCCGCGAGGTGGCCCGGGAGATGGGCTTCGAGTCGCAGGACCAGACCCGGCTGGCCACGGCGCTGAGCGAAGTCGGCCGGTTACTGGTCGCCGCCGGACGCGATACGGACGTGGCGTTCACGACGACGGTCGACGGGGTACCTACTCTGCAGGTGGAGATGGCACATCCGGTGCCCGGCGACGGTGCCCGGCTGCGCCCGCAGCTGACCCAGGTGAGCCGCCTGGTCGACACGATGGAGGTGGGGGATGGGGCGACCGGTACGGTCGTGCGGATGTCTCGACGTCTGCCGCCGAGCTCACCGGCCCTGACCCCGGACCGTATGGACGAGATCCGCGACCGACTCGCCGGCCACGTGCCGGGTACGCCGTTCGACGAGCTCACGCTGCAGAACCAGCAGCTCATCGCCGCCCTCGACGAGGTGCGGGCGCAGCGGGACGACCTCGCCCGGCTCAACGCCGAGCTGGAGGAGACAAACCGCGGCGTGATGGCCCTGTACCACCAGCTCTCCGACGAGCTGGAGGAGACCAATCGGGGCGTCGTAGCCCTCTACGCCGAGCTGGACGAGAAGTCGGTGCAGCTCCGCGCGGCCAGCGAGGCGAAGAGCCGCTTCCTGGCGAACGTCAGCCACGAGCTGCGCGCCCCGGTCACCGCCATCATCGGGCTGGGCCGGCTGCTCACCGACCAGTCGAGCGACGAGCTCACCGAGGAGCAGTCCCGCCAGGTCGAGCTGATCCGGTCCTCCGCGGCGGACCTGCTGTCGCTCGTCAACGACCTGCTGGACCTGGCGAAGGCGGAGGCCGGCCGGATCGAGCCGAACTGGTCCGATGTGGATCTCAAGGCGGTCTTCGGTCAGCTCCGTGGCACCCTGCGGCCGCTCGCCACCCGGCCCGAGGTCGAGTTCGTGGTCGAGGAGCCGGCGGTGCCCCGGCTGCGCTGCGACGAGGTGCTGCTCGCCCAGATCCTGCGGAACCTGCTGACCAACGCGATCAAGTTCACCGCGGAGGGATCGGTGCGGCTCAGCGTGGCGCGCAACGGCGACGACGTCGAGTTCACGGTGGCCGACACCGGCACCGGCATCCCCCCTGAGCTGCACGAACGCATCTTCGAGGAGTTCTACCAGGTGCCCGGCAGCACGGCGCTGAGCGGCAAGGGCACCGGGCTCGGACTGCCCTACGCGCGGCGGCTCGTCGGTATCCTGGGCGGCGCCATGCGGGTCACCTCCACTCCCGGCGAGGGCAGCACCTTCGTCGTCTCCCTGCCGGTGTCGCCATGACACCGGCCACCGTCCTGGTGGTCGACGACAGCGCCACCAAGAGGTACCTCCTGGTGAGCTGGCTGACTCGGGCCGGGTTCACGGTGGTCGAGGCGGAGACCGGCGGCGCCGCGCTGACGCTGCTCGGGCGTACCGAGGTGGATCTGGTCGTGCTGGACGTGAAGCTGCCGGACATGAGCGGCTTCGAGGTGTGCGAGCGGATCAAGTCCGATCCCGGGTACGGCGTCCTGCCGGTGATCCACGTGTCGGCGCACGCCGTGGACGTGGTCGACCGCACCCAAGGGCTGAACCGGGGTGCGGACGCGTACCTGGTGGAGCCGATCGAGCCCGACGAGCTCATCGCGACGGCCCAGGCGGTGCTGCGCTACTACCGCGCCCGGCAGCGCGCCGAGTCGCTCGCCGCCCGCATGGTCAAGCTGGCCGAGACCACGCTCGCGATCAACTCCGCGTCGACACTGGTGGGCCTGCTCCAGGCGGCGGCGGACGGGGCGTACCAGATCTTCGGCGGCCCGGTGGTGGTCGTCGCCGAGACCGCGGACGGCGACGGCCTGGCCGCCGTCGCCACCGGCGGGATCGCCGTCGTGCGGCCCTGGACGGTCGAGCACCACGAGACGGCGGTGGGTTCGACCGTACGCACGGAGCAGCCCTCGGCATGGAACCTCACCGAGTGGCCGGAGCAGGAATCCGTCGCGGTGGCCTCGGCGAAGCTCCGCGCCGACCGCACCCCGGCGTACGTGGCGGTGCCGAGCAGCTCCCAGACACCGGGCTTCCCGGTGCTGCGCCAGCTCGCCCAGGCGGTCGCGGCGGCGGTGGAGGCCCAGCGCTCGTACGACGAGGAGCACCGCATCGCGGTCACGCTGCAACGCAGCCTGCTGCAGTCCCGCCTCCCGGACGTGCCGGGTCTCGAACTGGCGGTGCGCTACGAGCCGGCCGGCGCCCAGACCGAGGTCGGCGGCGACTTCTACGAGCTCACCATGCTGGACGGCCGCCTCCTGGTGGCGATCGGCGACGTGGCGGGCCACTCCCTGCACGCGGCGACGGTGATGGCGGAGCTGCGCCACGCGGTCCGCGCGTACGCGGTGGAGGGTCACCCGCCGGGCGCCGTCCTCGAACTGGTCAACCGCTTCATGCGCACGGTCCTGCCGACGGAGTCGGCGACCCTGTGCCTGCTCACCCTGGAACCGGACTCGGGCCGGATCAGGATGGCGAGCGCGGGCCACCTCCCGCCGCTGATGCACGTCGCGACGACCGGGGCCCGCTTCATCAACCAGCGCGGACCGCTGCTGGGCATCAACGCGTCGCGCCCGGAGGACATGGAGTTCGTGATCCCGCGCGGCGGCACGCTGGTCCTCTACACCGACGGCCTGATCGAGCGCCGGGACAGCGACATCGACGTGGGTCTCTCGGCGCTGGCCGCGTGCGCGAGCGAGGTCGAGCCGAGCCTGGACGCGTTCTGCCAGCGGTTGCTGGCGCAGCTCGCGGGGGCGGGCGAGCAGGCGGACGACATCGCCGTGGTGGCCCTGCGACGCAGCTGACCGCTTGACGCGGCTATTCACTCGGTGAATAGTACGCGCCATGTCGACGTCGCACGTGCTGCTGGGGCTGCTCGCCGCCGGCCCCCGGCACGGGTACGACCTCAAGCGTGCCCACGACGAGCGGCTCCCCCAGGCCAAGCCGCTGGCGTACGGGCAGGTCTACTCGACCCTCGGACGGCTCGAGCGGGACGGCTTCGTTGAGCAGCACGGACAGGACCGCGAGGGCGGGCCCGACCGCACCTCGTACGCCCTCACCGACGCCGGCCGGGCCCGGCTCACCGAGTGGCTGACCAGCGTCGAGCCCCCCGCCCCGTACGTGACCAGCACGCTCTTCGCCAAGGTCGTGGTGAGCCTGCTGGTCACCGACAGCGGCACGACGACCGACTACCTCGTCGCCCAGCGCGCCGCGCACACCGCCCGGCTGCGGGAGCTGACCGCCGTGAAGACCGACCGGTCCGCGACCGTCTCGGACATCGCGGCCGCCGACTACGCCATCGCCCACCTGGACGCCGACCTGCGATGGTTGCAGGTCACCCTGCTGCGCGTCGCCGAGCTGCATCGAGAGGTGAACGCATGAACGCTCTGCTTAGGGGCTCAGCACTCCATCGTGCGTACGGCCCGACGCCGGCCCTGCGGGGCGTGGACATCGAGATCGGCGAGGGGGAGATCGTCGCCGTCACCGGACCCAGCGGGTGCGGCAAGTCGACGTTGCTGCACTGCCTCGCCGGCATTCTGCGCGTGGACTCGGGCGAGGTGCACTATCGCGACCAGGACATCGCCCAGTGGACCGAAGGCGCGCGGTCGCGGCTGCGACGTACCGATTTCGGGATGCTGTTCCAGTTCGGTCAGCTCGTGCCGGAGCTGACCGCGGCCGAGAACGTCGCCCTGCCGCTGCTCCTCGCCGGTGCGCGCCGGCGGGAGGCGCGCAGGGCCGCGACGATGTGGCTCGGCCGGTTCGGCGTCGGCGAACTCGCCGACCAGCTGCCGGGCACGATGTCCGGTGGCCAGCAGCAGCGCTGTGCGGTGGCGAGGGCGCTGGTCACCGAGCCGAAGGTGCTCTTCGCCGACGAACCGACCGGCGCGCTGGACGTGCTCACCGGCGAGCAGGTGCTGAGGGAGATCGTGCACATCGCCCGCGAACAGGGCACGTCCGTCGTGCTGGTCACCCACGAAGCGCAGATCGCCGCGTACGCCGAACGCGAGATCGTCCTGCGCGACGGCGTGGTCGACACCAGCGGCCTGGGACTCGGAGCCCGCGCATGAGGCCGGCCACGCTGCTGCGGCTCGCGGTGGCGGGAAACCGGACCGACCGTCTGCGTACGGTGCTGACCGCACTCAGCGCCGCCCTGGCCGCGGTCACCCTCCTCGCCGCCGCGACGGTCGTCGCGATCCAGGGCGAAGCCGAGCGGTACAGCAGTGCCCTGCTGGCCGAGAGCGGTCTGCGGCCCGGAGTCGCCACCGCCCTGATGTTGCTCGCCATGCCCGCCCTGGCGCTCGCCGGGCAGTGCATCCGGCTGGGCGCCCCGGCCCGCGACCGGCGTCTCGCCGCCATCCGCCTGGCCGGCGCCACCCCGGGTCAGACCGTGCTGATCGCCGGCGCGGAGACGATCGCGGCGGCGCTACTGGGCTCGATCGCGGGGTTCGGTGGCTTCCTGCTCCTGCGGGAGATCCTCGAGCGCCGGGACGCCGAGGGCATGCTCCTGCTGCCGACCGACGTGCTGCCGCCACCGGTGCCCATCGCCGTCGTCCTGCTGACCGTCCCGGTGATCGCCGGCCTGGTCGGGACGGTCCTGCTGCGCCGGGTCGTGATCAGCCCGCTCGGCGTCGTCCGGCGGATCCGCACCCGCGGACCGCTGCCCTGGCCGGGAGTGCTGATCGTCGCCGGCCTGCTGCTCTTCGCGCTGCCCAGGTGGCTGGGGTCGATCGGCGGCACCGTCCTGACGACGATCCTGTCGGCGGGCGTGGCGCTCACCATGCTGGGCGTCGTGCTCGGCACCGGCTGGATCGGCCACACCACCGGGCGCCTGCTCCGCCGCTTCGGGACCCGCCCGGCCATGCTGCTCGCGGGGCGGCGACTGACCGGCGACCCGTGGAGCGGCAGCCGTACGCTCGCCGCCCTGCTCGCAGGCGTGGTCGCCGGTGCCATCGCCCTCGGTTATCGCGCCAAGGTGCAGACCGACTTCCGTGCCGTCGAGCTGTACAACCAGGCGGCCGGCGGCGACTCGGGGGCGGGCTTCGCCGCGGACGAGGGCTTCTACGTCGGGGCCATCGATCTGGTCATGGTGGCGGTCGGCGTCGGGATGACCGTCGCGGCCGCGGGGGTGCTGGTGACGCTCGCCGAGAGCATCGTGGCACGGCGACGCGCATATGCGGCGATGACCGCGGTCGGGGTGCCACGCCTCACGCTTTCCGAGGCGGTGCTGTGGCACACGCTCACGCCGCTCGTTCCGGCGCTGCTGCTCGCGCTCGGCTCCGGGCTCGGCATAGCGCGGCTGATGGGCACGGAGGCCACAGTGGGGAACTCGAGCACCTACATCTGTGACGCGGCTTGTCAGGCGGGCACGGGGGAGCCGGTCGAGGTGCTCAATCCCCCTCACGCGGTGACGGTGGCTGTGCCCGTACCCGTGGAGACGTTGGCCCTGCTCGGCGGCGGAGCGTTTCTCGCCATGGTGATCGTCGCGGGGTTCGGTCTGCTGGTCCTGCGATCGAGCACGGACCTCGAGGAACTCCGGGCCGGATGACGGCGGCGGGCCCGGTCGAACGGGGGCGGGCCCGCCGGCGAAATCAGGCCAGGCCGACCGTGCCGAGGATCCAGGCGGTCACGAACGCCTCCTCCTTCCAGGAGTCGTAGCGGCCGCTCGGGCCGCCGTGGCCGGCGCCCATCTCGGTCTTGAGCAGGTACGACCCGTCGGGCGCCGTCGCGCGCAGCCGTGCGATCCACTTCGCCGGCTCGTGGTACAGCACGCGGGTGTCGTTCAGGCTGGTCACGGCGAGGATCGCGGGGTACTTCAGCTTCGCGACGTTCTCGTACGGGCTGTACGACTTCATGTACGCGTAGACGTCCGCGTTCTCCAGCGGATTGCCCCACTCCTCCCACTCCGTGACCGTCAACGGCAGGGACGGGTCCAGGATGGACGTCAGCGGGTCCACGAACGGGACCTGGGCGACGATGCCGGCGAACGCCTCCGGGGCCAGGTTCGCGATCGCGCCCATCAGCAGGCCGCCCGCCGAGCCGCCCCGGGCCACGATTCGGTCGTGGCTGGTCCAGGACGCCCGCACCAGGGCCCGCGCGCAGGCCACGAAGTCGGTGAAGGTGTTCTTCTTGGACAGCATCTTGCCGTCCTCGTACCACCGGCGGCCCATCTCGCCGCCGCCGCGGACGTGGGCGATCGCGTAGACCATGCCGCGGTCCAGCAGCGAGAGGCGGGCGATGGAGAAGTACGGGTCCATGCTGATCTCGTACGAGCCGTAGCCGTACAGCAGCAGGGGCGCCGAACCGTTGCGCGGGGTGCCCTTGCGCGCCACGACCGAGATCGGCACGCGCGTGCCGTCGTCGGCCACCGCCCACTCGCGGAACTGCTCGTACGCGGTCGGGTCGAAGTCGCCGAGCACCGCCTTGCGCTTACGCAGCACCATCGCACGGGTGATCAGGTCCACGTCGTACACGGAATCCGGGGTGACCATGGACGTGTACGTGATCCGCACGAGGTTGGTGTCGTACTCCGGGTTTCCCGACAGGCCCACGCTGTAGAGCGGCTCCGGGAACTCCATGTCGTACGCGTCGGTGCTGCCGTCGGTGATCACCCGCAGCCCGGTGAGCCCGTCGCGGCGCAGCGAGACGACCAGGTGCCGCTGGAACGCGTCGACCGACTCGAGCCGGGTGCCCGGCGTGTGCGGGATCAGCTCCACCCAGTCGCCCGGATTGTCCACCGACGTGTACGCCAGCGCGAAGTCCTCGGCGTTCTCGTTGTGCAGGACGAGGAAGCGGTGGCCGTGGTGCTCGATCGAATACTCGACGCCCTGCACGCGTTCCCGGATCACCGCCGGCTCGGCCGTGGGGCGGTCGGCGGCGATGACCCGTACCTCTGAAGTGACCTTGCTGTTCGCGTCGATGACGATGAACTTCTCGCTGCGGCAGAGCTCGACACCGACCCAGAACCGCTCGTCGGCCTCCTCGTAGACGATCACGTCGTCGGACGCCGGCTGCCCGACGGTGTGCCGCCACACCCGATGCGGCCGCCAGGCGTCGTCGACCGTGATGTAGAACAGGGTCGAGCCGTCCGCGGACCACGCGCTGCCGTAGAACGTGTCCGGGATCTCGTCGGCCAGCGTCTCGCCGGTACGCAGATCCTTGACCTTGAGCACGAACCGCTCGTCGCCGTCGAAGTCCACCGAGTACGCGAGCCGGTTGCCGTCGGGCGTGACGTCGAACGTGCCCAGCGCGAAGAAGTCCTTCCCCTCGGCCAGCTGGTTCCCGTCCAGCAGCACCTCCTCGCCGGGCAGCGGCGCGCCGTCACCCGTGGCGGGCGGATCCACCTGGCCGGGCGCGGCCGCCACGCGGCACTGGATCCCGTACTGCTTGCCCTCGACCGTGCGCGTGTAATACCAGTAGCCGCCCTTGCGCTGCGGCACCGACAGGTCCGTCTCCTGGGTGCGGCCCTTGATCTCCTCGAAGATCGTGTTCTGCAGGCCCTCCAGATGCGCGGTCGCCTTCTGCGTCCAGGCGTTCTCCGCCTTCAGGTACGCGATCGTGTCCGGGTTCTCCTTCTCGGCGAGCCAGAAGAACTCGTCCGTCACGGTGTCGCCGTGAAAGGTGCGCTCGGTGGGCACCTGGCGTACCGCCGGCGGGGTCGTGGGCATCTCGGTCGTCACGCCTGACCACGTTACCGGGCAGGTGAGAGGCGTCCAGGACGGACCGCTACTTCGCCCCGATGGTGGGTCTCCCCGGCGCATTCGAACATGTGTACGATATGCCAGAGTGGACGATCTCCTACAGTGATCAATGGCGGGGGGTGTGATGGGGACGGATCTGCCCGCACGTGAGCCGTTGCTCCGAGCATTGATCGACATCTGCGGTCCGGACTTCGCCCGGAGAGCGGGCGCAGCCGACGCGGTCGCCGGTCGGCTGGCCAGTTTCGTGGCAGCCCCCGCGACCACCCACGCCGTCGCCGACACGATGCGCCTGGCAGCCGAACGCGGCCTCGGGGTCATCGCCCGCGGCTCCGGGTCCAAACTCGACTGGGGCACCCCACCGCCCGGGGTCGACCTGCTGCTGGACACCCGCCGCCTCGACGGCATCTGGCACCACGACATGCGCGGGATGACAGCGGAGATCGGTGCCGGCACGCCGGTCAAAGCCGTCCAGGCGGCCCTCGCCCTGCGCGGCCGGCGCCTCGCCGCCGACCCGCCATCGCCGTCGGCCACCCTCGGCGGCATGCTCGCCCTCAATGAGACAGGACCGCTGCGCCACCGCTTCGGCACGGCTGCCGACCAGGTCAACCACATCGCGTACGTGACCAGGGACGGCGAAGCGGCCACCTCGGACGGCGAGAACGGCCGCCCCGGCATCGCGGAGATCGACGGCATCATCCTGTCGGCCCACGTACGCCTCGAACCGCTCCCGGCCGCGCGCCGCTGGGTCGCCGCGCCGGTCACGACACCCCGCGACATCAACGACCTCGTCCAGGCAACGGCGGCCCGGCACGTGACCCCGAGCGCCATCGAGGTCGACCTCTCCGCAACGCCGCCGACGGGAGTCCTTGCGGTGCTGCTCGAAGGCGACCCGGACGAGGTGGCGGACCGCGCCGCCCGCCTGCAGAAAGCCTTCGGCGACCACGCCACCGCGTCGCCCCTTGCACCGCCGTGGTGGGGCCGCTACCCGTTCGGCCACGGCGATGTGGCGCTGCGCATCGCGGTGCCGACGGCGGATCTCCAGGCGGCGGTGTTCGCTTTGCGGGACGTGGCGGGGATGCCGGTGCCGGTGCGGGGGTCGGCTGGGCGGGGGGTTGTGCATGCGGTGTTGCCGGGGTCGCTCGGGTTGGAGCGGGTGGAGGGGATTGTCGACGCTGTGCGGGGGGTCTTGCTTGCGCGGGGTGGGAGGTGCATGGTGATCTCCGCGCCGCGGGCGATCAGCGAGGAGCTTGATATGGCTGATCGGCGGGATTTGTTCTAGGGGTGTCTTGATTGCCGGTGGCCTGCTTGCGTGGGCTGGCTTGGGTGGGCTGCTTGCGTGGGCTCGCTTGCGTGGGCTGGCTGCCGCCGGCCGACTTTGCTCGGACGGATTCCGCGCTGGTATTCCCGGGTCAACTGCCGCGGGCCGGCTTCGCTTCCGCTTGCCGGGCCGGCTCCGGGCCCGCTTGCGGGGCTAGCTCGCTGGCCTGGTTGCCGGGCAACCCTCCGGCTGGTTTCTCGG
>NZ_JBITLP010000010.1:243346-361096 GCF_044465265.1 Actinoplanes sp. NPDC049681 | reverse complement strand
TCGGGCTGGATCCTGGCTGCCTTTCTCGGGCTGGATCCTGGCTGCCTTTCTCGGGCTGGATCCTGGCTGCCTTTCTCGGGCTGGATCCTGGCTGCCTTTCTCGGGCTGGATCCTGGCTGCCCTTTCCCGGGCCGGATCCTGGCTGCCCTTTCCCGGGCCGGATCCTGGCTGCCCTTCCTGGGGCGACTTGCGGCTGCCCTTCCCCGGCCGGATCCTGGCTGTCCTTCCCCGGCCGGATCCTGGCTGCTCTTCCTGGGCCGACTCGCAGCTGCTCTTCCCGGGCCGACTTGCGGCTGGTCTTGGTCCGGCCGGCTTCCGTCCGGCGTCGGCGGGCCGGTTTACCGGCCGGCTTCCGGCTGATTTGTCCTGCGGGCGTTGCTGGGCCGGGTTTGCAGCCGGCTGTCCCTCGTCGCCGGCCCGCGAGTCAGCCGGAGATGCCGGCGGGCTCGGAAGGAGCGGTCGAGCGGCCCACGACGTCCGCGGCCAGGTGGCGTCCGATGTCGGCGAGCATGCCCACGGCGTACGACAGGTAGGCGAATTGGCCCATCTGCGCAACGTTCGTGAGGGCGAGCTGGCGCGCGCTCAGGCGGCGGGGCAGCAACGGGGTGCCGGAACCGAGGATCGCCGGGGCCACCGCCAGGATGACCTCGTCGAGCAGGCCGGCGTCGGCGAACTCCGCCACGAGGTCGCCCCCGCCCGCGAGCCATACGTTGCGGCCCTGGGCGGCAACGGTCATCGCCTGGTGCACCCGGCGGACGTCGCCGCTGACCATGAAGATGTTGGCGTCGGGAACCAGCGGGAGTTCACGGTGGGTGAAGACCCAGCAGGGCACGTCACCGTACATCTCGTGCCAGTTCTCGGGCTCCTCGACGACATTGTCGTTCTTCAGCACCCACTCGTACGTGGTGGCGCCCATCGCAAAGGCGCCGACGTTGGAGAAGAACGCGCCGAACGGGTTGTCCGTACCCTCGTCGACCTCGAACAGCCAGTCGAGCGAATTGTCCAGATCGGCGGTGAAGCCGTCGATGCTGGTCGCCGTGTAGTACTGAGTCTTCGCCACGAGAAACACCATGCCATGACGCAGCCGACAAAAGGGTCGGATCCGCCAGGACCGACGAAGCTCCTGCAGGGACCCCCGCGCGGCCGAACGCTCCCTCCAGAGATGTGCTGGTCGAAACGCCTCGGCCGAGCACGGCGAAGCGTCGCAGAACGAACTCGCCCAAACGCCCGCAGCGGTAGCCCGAATGCCGGCGGTCGCCCAGTTCCCCCCGGCGGCAGCCCAGTTGCCGCCGGCGGAGCCGAACGCCCTCGGCGGTAACACGGACGCCCGCGGCGGTGGCGCCGTCAAACGGCCCGGCGGGCACAGGCCGCCTTCCCCGCCACACGAGGTCAGGTCGGTGGGCCCACCTCATAAGTCAGGTAAGCGAACTGCCCCCGCTGCTCCGAAGACCTCAAAGACAGCCGCGACGACGACATCCGGCGAGGCAGCAGCGGCGCGCCCCCGCCGAGCGTCACCGGTGCCACCCCGAGGATGATCTCGTCGAGCAGCCCCGCGTCCGCGAACGAGCCGGCGAGCTCACCGCCGCCCACCACCCAGATGTTCCGGTCTCCCGCCACCGACGTCATGGCCGCGTGCACCGGGCGGACGTCGCCCTGGACGAAGGTCAGGGAGGCGCCCGGCACGCGGGGCAGGTCGCGGTGGGTGAAGACCCAGGCCGGGGTGTCGCCGTAGTAGTCCGCCCATTTGATCGGCTGGTCCAGGAGGGCGTCGTGTTCCAGCACCCATTCGTACGTCGTAGCGCCCATGACGAACGCGCCCACGTGCTGGAAGAAGGGGGCGAACGGGTTGTCCGTGTCCTCGACCTCGAAGAGCCAGTCGAGGGAGTTGTGCTGGTCGGCGATGTAGCCGTCGATGCTCGTCGCCGTGTAGTACTGCGTCTTGGCCACGGGGTCACCCTGCCACGGGGGTACGACAGATTCAGGCGTCGTTGCGGAGCACCAGGATGGCGATGTCGTCGCGGGGTTCCTCGACCGAGAAGTTGATCGTCGTGGAGCGCAGCCGGGCCGCCATGACGTCGGCCGGGTAGCCCGCGAGGGGTTTCGCCGCTTCCCGGAGGCGGGCCGTGCCGAAGAGTTCGCGGCCGCGGCGGCGTTCGGTGACACCGTCGGTGTAGAAGACGAGGGAGTCGCCGGGGTGGAGGATCACCTCGGCGTCCGGGGAGGTGATGCTCTCCAGCAGGCCCAGGGCCGTGCCGCCCTCGCCCACGAAGGACGTACCGCCGTCGGCCCGGACCAGGACGGCCCGGTCGTGGCCGGCCAGGTGCAGGCATACCGCGAGGTCGTCGCCCCTGCGCTGGACCGACGCCATCGCCAGGGTGCAGTAGCGGCCGCCACCGCGGTGGACCAGGGTCCGGTTGACCCGGTGGAGGACCTCGGTCATCGGTTTGCCGTCGTCGACCAGGATGCGGATCACGTCGCGGACCAGGCCGGTGACCGTGGCGGCCTGGACGCCCTTGCCGGACACGTCGCCCACGACGACGATCCAGCCGTCGTTCGACGGGACCACGTCGTAGAAGTCGCCGCCCACCTCGGAGCCGGTGGGTACGTACTCGGCGGCGAAGCCGACGCCCTCGACGTGCGGGAGGGCCGGCGGCAGGAGCGAGGCCTGCAGGGTACGGGCGACTTTGCGGCGCTCGTCGTGGATCCGCGCGTTGTCGATCGCCAGCGCCGCGCGGCGGGCCACGTCCTCGAGCACCGCGACCTCGTCGACGTCGTGGCGGTGGCGCAGGTGGCGGCCGACCGCGAGGGTGCCGAGACGCTGGCCGCGGGCTACCAGCGGCACCGCGACGCCTTCGGAGGGTGAGCCGAACATGACCTGCTGGCCGAGCCGGGACGCCTCCTCGAGCCGGGCCAGGATGGAGTCGGGGCCGGTCTCGGAGAGGGTGGCGTAGAGCTGGGCCACCGTCGCCTCGTCGGCGTGGGTGGCCGCCGCGAGCTGCAGGCGGCCCCACGCGTCGGTGGTGTGAACCGCGCACCACTGGCCCAGTCGCGGCACGACCAGCTGGGGGATCAGCGCCATGGTGAGGTTGACGTCGAGCGATTGGGCCAGCAGTTCGCTCGCCTCGGCCAGGAACGTCAGCCAGGTCTGCCGGCGCAGGTCGGTGCGGCGCAGGCGGTCGTTCTCCAGGTGCAGGGAGAGCCGTTCGGCGACGATCGTGGCCAGGGGCAGCGCGTAGCCGTCGGGGGAGGCGTCCAGCTCCAGCTCTCCCGCGTACGGTCGCTGCACCGAGAGTGGCACCCGGATGGTGTCGGCGTCGTCGCGGGGTGCCCGGCCGTGCCGGGCGAGGAGTTGCAGTCCGCCGCTGTCGCCCCGATCGAGCCGGACCACGCCGCCGCTCGCGCCGGTGAGGCGGGCCAGCCGGACGAGCAGCTCGGTGGCGAACTCGGTCAGCGCCTCCTCGCCGGGGCGCTCGAGGTCGGTCTGGAGCAGGGCGGTCAGCTCGCCGACGCTGGGTGCGGCGTCGCCCTCGGCGACCGGGAGCCGCGGGGCCGTCTCCGGGCCCGTGCGGTTCTCGAGGCGGAACCACACGCCCTTGCCGGTGCCCTCGTGCACCGTGCCCCAGCGGCTCGCGAAGTGGTCGACGAGCAGGAGTCCGCGACCACGCTCCGCTACCTCGCCGATCTCGGACTTGTCGTTGCGCGGGCCGACGGCGAGCTCCTCGACCGGGCCCGGGGCGAAGTCGGTGACCGTGACCGTCAGGCCGCTCGAGTCGGCGGCGACCTCGATGTCGAGTTCCGTGCCGGCGTGCACGACGGCGTTGGTGGACAGCTCGGTGGTCAGCAGCAGCGCCTCGTTGACCAGGGCGTCCAGGCCGGTCTCCGCCAGGACCGAGCGGACCAGGGCCCGGGCGGCGGCCGGCGTACGCCGGTCGTTGGGCAGCCGCACGCGCCGGACCAGGGCGCCCGTCGTCTGACCCACCTCCACCGACACGACTGCATCCTCCCCTGCCGGCGCCCGTCTGCACAAAGCCACATCTCGCAATGACCCGGTCGGACGAGAGATGATGGAACGCCCCCGGCGGTTGGACAGCGAGTGAGGAACAGCATGACTGCGGCGAAAGAGGTCGGCGTCGGCGTGTCCGACGAGACCGCCCTGCTCGGTGAGGTCGCCGACGCCCTGCGTCGGGTCCGCCGTGGCGATCTCAAGGTCCGCCTGGCGCGGCGCAGCGGCACGTTCGGCGAGCTGGTGGACGCGTTCAACGAGGTCGTGTCGCTGCAGGAGCGGCAGACCCTCGACGTACGGCGGATCAGCCGCACGGTGGGCCGGGAGGGGCGGCTGACCGATCGCCTCGACGAGGAGGGTCTCGACGGGGCGTGGGCGGACACCGCGCGCTCGGTCAACTCGCTGATCGACGACCTGGCCCGGCCGACGACGGAGATCTCCCGCGTGATCGTCGCCGTGGCGGAGGGCGATCTCTCGCAGCACATGGCTTTGGAGATGGACGGGCGACCCCTGCGGGGTGAATTCCTGCGGATCGGCCGTACGGTCAACACGATGGTCGACCAGCTGTCGTCCTTCGCCAGCGAGGTCACCCGGGTGGCGCGCGAGGTCGGCACGCAGGGGGAGCTGGGCGGTCAGGCCGACGTGCGCGGGGTCGCCGGCACGTGGAAGGACCTCACCGACTCCGTCAACACGATGGCGTCCAACCTGACCCACCAGGTGCGCTCGATCTCGCAGGTGGCGACGGCGATGGCGCGCGGCGACCTGTCGCAGAAGATCACCGTGTCGGCCCGGGGCGAGGTGGCCGAGCTGGCCGACACGATGAACGGCGTGACGGACACGTTGCGGCTCTTCGCCGAGCAGGTCACGCGCGTGGCCCGCGAGGTAGGCACGGAGGGCAAGCTCGGCGGCCAGGCGGACGTACCGAACGTGGCCGGCACCTGGAAGGACCTCACCGACTCGGTGAACTCGATGGCGTCCAACCTGACCAGCCAGGTCCGCAACATCGCGCAGGTCTCGACCGCCGTGGCGAAGGGCGACCTGTCGCAGAAGATCACGGTGGCGGCCCAGGGCGAGATCCTGGAGCTCAAGGACACCGTCAACACGATGGTGGACCAGCTGTCGTCGTTCGCCGACGAGGTCACCCGGGTGGCGCGCGAGGTCGGCACGGAGGGCCGGCTGGGCGGTCAGGCGCAGGTGCGTGGCGTCTCCGGCACCTGGCGGGACCTCACGGAGAACGTCAACCAGCTCGCCGCGAACCTCACCGACCAGGTCCGCAACATCTCCCAGGTGTCCACGGCGGTCGCCAAGGGCGACCTGTCGCAGAAGATCACGGTCGACGCGCGGGGTGAGATCGCGCAGCTGAAGAACACGATGAACACGATGGTGGACCAGCTGTCGTCGTTCGCCGACGAGGTCACGCGCGTCGCGCGCGAGGTCGGTTCGGAGGGCAAGCTGGGCGGTCAGGCCCAGGTCAAGGGCGTTTCCGGTACGTGGCGAGATCTGACCGACAACGTCAACTACATGGCGTCCAACCTGACCAGCCAGGTGCGGAACATCGCTTCCGTCACCACCGCGGTGGCCAAGGGCGACCTGTCGCAGAAGATCACGGTCGACGCCCGCGGCGAGATCCTCGAGCTCAAGTCGACGGTGAACACGATGGTGGATCAGCTGTCGTCGTTCGCCGACGAGGTCACGCGCGTCGCGCGCGAGGTCGGCACCGAAGGCAAGCTGGGTGGCCAGGCGCAGGTGCGCGGGGTGGCCGGCACCTGGCGGGACCTGACCGACAACGTCAACTCGATGGCGTCCAACCTGACCGCGCAGGTCCGCAACATCGCTCAAGTCTCCACCGCCGTGGCCCGCGGCGACCTGTCGCAGAAGATCACGGTCGACGCGCAGGGTGAGATCCTGGAGCTCAAGTCGACGGTGAACACGATGGTGGATCAGCTGTCGTCGTTCGCCGACGAGGTCACGCGCGTGGCCCGCGAGGTCGGCTCGGAGGGCAAGCTGGGTGGCCAGGCGCAGGTGCGCGGGGTAGCCGGCACGTGGCGCGACCTGACCGACAACGTCAACTACATGGCGTCCAACCTGACCGCGCAGGTCCGTAACATCGCGTCGGTCACCACGGCCGTGGCGAAGGGCGACCTGTCGCAGAAGATCACGGTGGATGCCCGCGGCGAGATCCTGGAGCTCAAGGACACCGTCAACACGATGGTCGACCAGCTCTCCTCGTTCGCCAACGAGGTCACCCGGGTCGGCCGCGAGGTCGGCATCGAGGGCAAGCTGGGCGGTCAGGCCCAGGTCAAGGGCGTTTCAGGTACGTGGCGAGACCTGACCGACAACGTCAACCAGCTCGCCTCCACGCTCACCACCCAGCTCCGGGCGATCGCGGAGGTGTCCACGGCGGTGACCCGCGGTGACCTGACGCAGCGCGTGGCCGTCGAGGCGCAGGGCGAGGTCGCCGAGCTCAAGGACAACATCAACCAGATGATCGTGACCCTGCGGGAGACCACGAAGGCCAACGCGGAGCAGGGCTGGCTGGACTCCAACCTGGCCCGGATCGGCGGCCTGCTGCAGGGCCAGCGCGACCTCGGCGAGGTCTGCCGCATGATCATGACCGAGGTGACGCCGCTGGTCGACGCCCAGCTCGGCGCGTTCTTCCTGGTCGACAACGAGGAAGCGGTGATGCGCCTGCGGCTGGCCGCCGCGTACGGCTACGTCGCCCGCAACCACGAGGTGACGTTCGGCCCGGGTGAGGGCCTGGTCGGGCAGGCGGCGGTGTCGCGGCGCACCATCCGGGTGCGAGCGACCCACGACGGGGTGCTGACCATGCGGTCGGGTCTGATGAACATGCCGCCGAGCGACCTCGTCGTGCTGCCGGTGCTCTTCGAGGGCGAGATGCTGGGCGTCATCGAGTTCGCGTCGGTGGCCGCGTTCAGCGGGCTGCATCTGACGTTCCTCGAGCGCCTCGTCGCGACGATCGGCATCGCGCTCAACACCATCCAGGCCAACCGGCGTACGGAGGAGCTGCTCGCCCAGTCGCAGCGGCTGGCCCGCGAGATGCAGGACCAGTCGGCGGAGCTGCAGCGCACCAACGCCGAGCTGGAGGACAAGGCGCAGCTGCTCAGCGAGCAGAAGGGCAACATCGAGACGAAGAACCGGGAGATCGAGCTGGCCCGGCTCGGCCTGGAGGAGAAGGCTCAGCAGCTGTCGCGGGCGTCGGCGTACAAGACGGAGTTCCTGGCGAACATGAGCCACGAGCTGCGGACCCCGCTCAACTCGCTGCTCCTGCTCGCCCGCCTGCTCGCCGAGAATTCCGACAAGAACCTGACCGAGAAGCAGATCGAGTTCGCCCGTACGATCCACAGCGCCGGCTCGGACCTGCTGTCGCTGATCGACGACATCCTCGACCTCAGCAAGATCGAGGCGGGCCGGATGGACGTCGAGCCGGACCAGGTCGACTTCGACGACATCCGCAGCTATGTCGAGCAGGCGTTCCGGCCGCAGGCCGACGACAAGGGCCTGGGGTTCCAGGTGGACGTCTCGCCCGACCTGCCCGATTCGATCGTCACGGACGCGCAGCGCCTCCAGCAGATCCTGCGCAACCTGCTCTCCAACGCGGTCAAGTTCACCGACTCCGGAGCGGTCACGCTGAGCATCTTCCCGGCGCCGGTGGACACCGAGTTCGACATCCCGTCGCTGTCCGCGGCCGAGCAGGTGGTGGCCTTCGCGGTCACCGACACCGGCATCGGCATCTCCGACGAGAAGCTCAGCCTGATCTTCGAGGCGTTCCAGCAGGCCGACGGCACGACCAGCCGCAAGTACGGCGGCACCGGCCTGGGCCTGTCGATCAGCCGCGAGTTCGCCGCGCTGCTCGGCGGCACGATCGTGGTCTCCTCCGCGCCGGGTGCGGGTTCGACGTTCACCCTGTACGTACCGGACGCGCTGGTGCCCGAGACGGTGCCCGTGTCCGTGCCGCAGCTGCCGTTGGAGGCGGCCGTACCCGCGCGGGCCGGGACCTTGTCGTCGCTGGACATGCCGTTGCTAACGCCGCAGCCGGAGCCGGAGACGCATTCGGTGAGCGCGGCGAGCCGGCAGCTCGACGGCGCCACGGTGCTGATCGTCGACGACGACGTCCGCAACGTCTTCGCCTTGACCAGCGCCCTGGAGATGCACGGCCTCCACGTCCTGTACTCGGACAACGGGGTCGACGGCGTCCGGCTGCTGGCCGAGCATCCTGAGGTCGACATCGTGCTGATGGACGCCATGATGCCGGACCAGGATGGATATGAGACCACTCGTGGCATTCGCCGGAATAAGCGATTCCGCGACCTGCCGGTAGTGTTCCTCACGGCGAAGGCGATGCCCGGCGACCGGGAGTCGGCGCTGGCGGCGGGGGCGAGTGACTACATCACCAAGCCCGTCGATCTCGACCAGCTCATCGAGCTCATGGCCCGGTGGGTGAACGCGTCCGAAGGTTCGGGGACGGAGAGTGAGCGTGGCTGACCGCGCGAAGGCCCTGCTGGTCGACGACCGGCGCGACAACCTGCTCGCGCTGGAGGCCATCCTTCAAGGCCTGCCCGTGCAGGCGGTGGCGGTGGAGAGCGGTGAGGCGGCGCTCAAGCAGCTCCTCGTCGACGACTTCGCGGTAATCCTGCTCGACGCCCAGATGCCCAACATGGACGGTTTCGAGACGGCCAGCCACATCAAGCGCCGGGAACGCACCCGGCACGTGCCGATCCTCTTCCTGACCGCCGCCGACCGCGACGCGCAGCTGGCCCTGCGCGGATACGCGGTCGGCGCGGTCGATTACCTCACCAAGCCGTTCGACCCGTGGGTGCTCCGCGCCAAGGTCTCGATCTTCGTCGAGCTGTGGACCAAGACCCAGCAGCTCAAGGCGCAGGCGGAGGCCGTGCGGGAGCGCGACGCCCAGTGGCAGCGGCTGACCGACCTGGTGGACGAGGCGGCCCAGAAGCTGCGCGGCGGTGGCCCGGCCGCGGCCGGCGAGGCGCTGGAGTTGCTGGAGAAGGCCCGCTGGGGGACCTGAGCGCCGGGCCGGCGTGATCGGAAGCGGTCAGGCGGTCGAGGAGATCATCAGGGCCGAGCGCAGCCCGGTGATGTCCAGCACGCGCATCAGGAAGTCGCCGACGTTGGCGAGGGAGAGCACCGCGCGGGCGTGCTGGGCCTTGCGGCTGAGTACGACCAGCGTGCCGAGACCCTGGGAGTCGCAGAAGGTCACCCCGGCCATGTCGAGCACGATCCGGGCCGGGAGCTCCGATTCCTGGAGGACCTCGTTGACCATCGCGGACAGCCTCGTCACGGTCAGCACGTCGATCTCCCCGGCGAGATGGAACACGATCTCGTCGGGGGCGCGCTGAACCGCGATGGACAGCTCCGGTCGCTCCACCCGGACACCCTATCGCGGGTGGCCGAATCCGGCCTGTCGGACGCGGTGCCGACCGGTTCGCCGGCGGGGTGCAGGGTGATGTGAACAACCCTCGTCCGGGGCTGGGCGGACGCCGCCCCGGGAGCGCTGACAGAATGGGATTCGCCGTGACCACCTCATACCGCGCCGCCGGCACTCCGTACCCGGAGGACGCCCCGGCTTCCCAGGCCCTGTTCGACCGCGCCAAAGGCATCGTGCCCGGCGGGGTCAATTCACCCGTGCGTGCGTTCCGGGCCGTCGGCGGCGTGCCGCGGTTCATGACGCACGGCGAAGGTCCATGGCTGGTCGACGCGGACGGGCGCCGCTACGTGGACCTGGTCTGCTCGTGGGGTCCGCTGATCCACGGGCAGGCGCACCCGGCGATCATCGCCGCCGTCCAGGCCGCCGCCGCCCACGGCACCAGCTTCGGCACGCCCACCCCTGGCGAGGTCGAGCTGGCCGAGGAGATCGTCCGGCGTACCCCCGTCGAGCAGGTCCGCCTGGTCAATTCGGGTACCGAGGCGACGATGACGGCGATCCGGCTGGCCCGCGGCTACACCGGCCGCTCCAAGATCGTGAAGTTCGCCGGCTGCTACCACGGCCACGTCGACGCGCTGCTCGCCGCCGCGGGGTCCGGCGTCGCCACGCTCGGCCTGCCCGATTCGCCCGGTGTCACCGGGGCGGCGGCGAGCGAGACGATCGTCCTGCCCTACAACGACGCGGCCGCGGTCGAGGCCGTCTTCGCCGAGCAGGACGACATCGCCGCGATCATCACCGAGGCCGCGGCCGGCAACATGGGCGTCGTCGCCCCCCGCGACGGCTTCAACCGGCGGCTGGCGGAGATCGCCCACGCGAACGGCGCGTTGCTCATCGTCGACGAGGTGATGACCGGCTTCCGCGTCTCGCCGGGCGGCTGGGCCGGGCTCGAGCCCGTCGACGCGGACCTCTTCACGTACGGGAAGGTCATGGGCGGCGGCCTGCCCGCCGCGGCCTTCGGCGGCCGGACCGAGATCATGTCCCGGCTGGCCCCGGCCGGCCCGGTCTACCAGGCCGGCACGCTGTCGGGAAACCCGCTCGCCTGCGCGGCCGGGCTGGCGAGCCTGCGCCTCGCCGACGACGCGGTCTACAAGCGGCTCGACGAGATGGCGACGACCGTGAGCACGCTCGCCTCGGAAGCGCTCGCGGCCGCGGGGGTCCCGCACCGGCTCTCCTCGGCCGGCAACATGTTCTCGATCTTCTTCACCGACGCCGAGGTCGTCGACTACGACTCGGCGAAGACCCAGGACGCAGGGGCGTTCAAGGCGTTCTTCCACGAGATGCTCAGCCGCGGCGTCTATCTGCCGCCGAGCGCGTACGAATCGTGGTTCGTGTCGACCGCGCTGGACGACGCCGCCCTGGAGACGATCGAAGCGGCGCTGCCGGCGGCGGCGCGCGCCGCGGCAGCAGCGGGGAGCACTGCATGACCGAGCCCACCAGGACCACCGTGCACGTGCTGCGGCACGGCGAGGTGCACAACCCGGCCAAGATCCTGTACGGCCGCCTGCCCGACTTCCACCTCTCCGAGCTCGGCCGGCAGATGGCCAGGATCGCCGCGGAGGCGCTCGCCGACCGTGACGTCACGTACGTCGTGGCGAGCCCGCTGGAGCGCGCGCAGGAGACGGCCGAGCCGTTCGCCGAGCAGTTCAAGCTGGAGACGGCGACCGACACCCGGCTCATCGAGAGCGCCAACTTCTTCGAGGGCCAGAAAGTCTCGGTCGGCGACGGCGCATTCGGCAACCCGCGCAACTGGTGGGTGCTGCGCGACCCGATCACCCCCAGCTGGGGTGAGGCCTACCTGGTGATCGCCCACCGGATGTTCGCCGCGGTCCAGGCCGCCCGGGTCGCCGCCGAGGGGCACGAGGCCGTCTGCGTGTCGCACCAGCTCCCGATCTGGACGCTGCGCCGGTACGTGGAGAAGAAGCGTCTCTGGCACGACCCGCGCCGCCGCCAGTGCGGGCTCGCCAGCCTGACCTCGTTCCGGTTCGAAGGCTCCAAGGTCGTCGGCATCGATTACTCGGAGCCGGCCGCGGGCCTGGTCGCGATGTCGCCCGGCGCCAGGACCGCTAAGGGGGCCTGACGTCGTGCACCGAGCGCAGCGAGGGCCGCGACGGCAGGCCACCGGCCGGCACAGTTTGATGCGCCGGCTCGCCGCTGTCGTTCTCACCTCTGCCGTCGCGGCCGGTGCGCTGGCCGGGTGCGGCGAGGAAAGCTGGGAGAAGAAGTGCACGACCAACGCGGACAAGGTCATCGAGTGCAGCCCTGAGCAGCGCCCGGAGGCCCGCGAGGTGACCGGCGAGCTGCTCGGCGGCGGCACGTACGACGTCGCGCAGGACCGCGGCAAGGTCGTGGTGGTCAACTTCTGGGGCTCCTGGTGCAACCCGTGCCGCGCCGAGGCGGACGACCTCGAGGGCACCTACCAGGCGACCAAGGCGAAGAACGTGACGTTCGTCGGGGTGAACTCCCGCGACGACCGGGACGCGGCCAAGGCGTTCGAGCGGGGCCGGGTGACGTACCCCAGCATCTACGACCGGGACGGGAGCGTGGCGCTGAAGTTCGACGTCACGCAGACGTCCACGCCGGCGACGCTGATCCTGGACCGTCAGGGCCGGATCGCGGCCGCCATCCGCGGTGCCACCGTCAAGAGCGTGCTCCAGCCGGTGGTGGAGCGCATAGCCGCCGAGGCCACGGGCTGATGGGTGAATCCTTCGCCGACACCGCCAGCAGCGGCCCGCTGCTGCTGGCGATCGCTGCCGCGACCCTTGCCGGCCTTGTCAGCTTTCTCTCGCCGTGCGTCCTGCCGCTCATTCCGGGCTATCTGTCCTATGTGACGGGTCTGGCCGGTTCCGATCTGAACGCCGCCGAGGCGGACGGGCAGCAGAGCCGCAAGGGCCGCATCCTGGCCGGGACGAGCCTCTTCGTCCTCGGCTTCGCGGTGGTGTTCACGCTGATGGCGACCCTCGTCGCCAACATCGGGATGACGCTGCAGACGCACCGGCAGATGCTCAACGTCGTGCTCGGCGTCCTGGTCATCGTCCTCGGGCTGGCCTTCCTCGGGCTGGTGCCCGGCATGCAACGCGAACTGCGCATCCACAAGCTGCCGAACGCGGGGCTGATCGGTGCGCCGGTCTTCGGTGCGCTCTTCGCGGTCTCCTGGATCCCGTGCGTCGGCCCGACCCTGGGCGCCGTGCTGGGTCTCGCCACCACCGCCGGCCAGACCGACCGGGCGGTGACTTTGGCGCTGGCGTACAGCCTCGGGCTCGGGGTGCCGTTCGTGTTGTTCGGGCTCTTCTTCCGGCGGCTGCTCGGAGTGTTCCGGGCGGTCCGCCGCAACAGCCGGTGGGTGACCCGGATCGGCGGGGCGCTGCTCATCGTCGTCGGCGTCACGCTGGTCACGGGCGGGTGGGACAGCTTCCTGATCTGGCTGCAGACCACGTTCACCTTCGACGGGACGCTGCTGTGACCGTGGTCGAGGAACGCCCCGCCCCCGCGTCGTCGCCCCCGCCGCGCCGGCACCTTCGGGCGTGGGCGTTGCTGCGCAACTCGTGGCGGCAGCTCACGAGCATGCGTACGGCCCTCGTGCTGCTCTTCCTGCTCGCCGTCGCCGCGATCCCCGGCTCGGTGCTGCCGCAGCGCGCGCTGAACACCGAGAAGGTCGCCGCCTACTACCAGGCGCATCCGGATCTGGCGCCCGTCCTGAACCGGCTCGGAGGCTTCGCGGTCTACGCGTCCCCCTGGTTCGCCGCCATCTACCTGCTGCTGTTCACGTCGCTGATCGGCTGCGTGGTGCCGCGGCTCCTGGACCACGTCCGCGCGCTCCGCACCGTACCCCCGGATGCTCCTCGCCGGCTCGAGCGTCTCCCGCAGTTCGCGGCCCCGGAAGAGCGACCCGACGATCCGGCCGGTGCGGCGAAGGCCGTCGCGGCCGTGCTGCGGAAGCGTCGCTTCCGCACGGTGGTCCGGGAGCGCGAGGACGGCAGCTGGACGGTCTCGGCCGAGAAGGGCTACCTCAAGGAGACCGGCAACCTGCTCTTCCACTTCGCGTTGCTCTCGGTGCTGGTCGGGGTCGGCTTCGGACATTGGTACGGATGGCACGGCAACCGCCTCCTCGTCCAGGGCACCGATCAGGGCTTCTGCAACTCGGTGACGCAGTACGACGAGTCCTCGCTCGGCCCCCGCGTCGACGCCGCCGACCTGCCGTTCTTCTGCCTGCGGCTGACCGGGTTCGACGCCGCGTTCCAGCCCACCGGCCAGCCGAAGACGTTCGAGGCCACCGTCGACGTCCAGGAGAAGCAGGACGGCCCCTGGCGGCAGAAGCGCTTCACCGTCAACGACCCGCTGCGCCTGCCGCACGCCAACGTCCACCTGATCGGTCACGGTTACGCGGTGGTCCTGCGCTACACCGATCGGTACGGCGACCAGCAGACCCGCGTCGTGCCCTTCCTGCCGCGCGACGGCATGTTCACCAGCGAAGGCGTCGCGCAGTTCCCGGACGTCAACATCGACCCGAGGACGAACAAGCGCGACGAGAACCTCCAGGTCGGCTTCGAGGGCGTCTACCTGCCCACGGTCGATCCGAAGGGCGGAGCCACCTCGGTGTTCCCCGCCGAGAACGACCCGACGCTGTTCCTGACGGCGTACAGGGGAAATCTCGGCGTCGACGCCGGCCTGCCCGGCTCGGTCTACGCCCTGGACCGCTCGCAGATCGCCACCGGCCAGCTCAAGCAGGTCAGCGGCGAGCGCCCTCAGCGGCTCAAGCCCGGCCAGGCGTGGACCCTCGACGACGGGACCAAGCTGGAGTTCGTCGGCACCCGCCCGTTCGCCACCCTGGCGGTCCGCTACGACCCGACCCAGCCGCTGGTCCTCGGCGGCGCGGTCCTCGGCCTGCTCGGCCTGATGCTGTCGCTGTCCGGCCATCGGCGCCGGCTGTGGTTCCGGATCTCGCCGCGTGACGGTTCCGGTAGTTTGATGGAGGCCGGTGGCCTGCCCCGCACCGACTACCCGGGCTTCGACGAGGAGTTCGGCCAGGTCGTGGGCGCCGCCCGCGGTACGGATGAAGGGACGCCGTGATGGCGGAGTTGTCCAACCAGTTGATGGCCGTCACGGTGCTGGCCTACCTGGCCGCGATGGTCTGCTACGCGGCCGAGTACGCGTTCGGCGACAAGAGCCACATCGGCCGCGCGGCCACCCGCCAGCTGGTCGGCGCCGGCGCTCCCGTCGCCGAGGCGCCTCCCGCGGTCGTCGAGCCGCCGAAGCGGGACCGCGGTGTCCTGCTGGGACGCATCGGCGTGGGACTCAACGGGCTCGCCTTCGCCCTGCACCTCGGCACGGTGACCACCCGCGGCATCGCGGCCGGCCGCATGCCCTGGGGCAACATGTACGAGTTCATCCTCGCCGTGACGCTGGTCGGCTCGGCGGTATGGCTGGGCGTGCTGACCCGCAAGCCGGCCATCCGCCACCTCGGCCTCTTCGTCGCGCTGACCCTCGTCGTCCTGCTCGGCGCGGCGGGGCTGATCGCCTACACGCCGGTGGGCCCGCTGGTCCCGGCGCTCCAGTCGTACTGGTTCTACATCCACGTCACGACGATCATCCTGTCCAGCGGCATCTTCCTGGTGGGCGCGGTCCCCGCCGCGATGTTCCTCATCCGCAGCGGCTACGACCAGGGCCGGCGCAGCTTCCCGTACACCCTCGGCGCGAAGGTCCCGGCGGCGGCATCCCTGGAACGGCTGACGTTCCGGATGCACGCGTTCGCCTTCCCGCTGTTCACGTTCGGCGCCCTCATTGCCGGGCCGCTGTGGGCCGAGGCGTCCTGGGGACGCTACTGGGGCTGGGACCCCAAGGAAACCTGGGCGTTCATCTCCTGGATCGTGTACGCCTGCTACCTCCACGCCCGGGCGACGCCGAGCATCAAGCGCACGACGGCGACGTGGATCGCGCTGGTGGGCTTCGCGACGATGCTGATGAACCTGTTCGGCGTGAACCTGTTCTTCGAGGGGCTGCACTCGTACGCCAACGCCGGCGACAACTGACGCGACAAGTCGGTTCTTCGCTCTCCTCCGTCACGGCATGCCGTCCTACGGAAGGATGAGCCGCTTACGCCCTTGCCCGTGCGGACTCCGGCCGGCTTGAGCGTTTGCCGCGTCAGCTGCGAGGCCTGCGGAGCGGCCGGCCCGTCCCACCGCCGGCGCCGCCGGGTGCGACGCCGCCGGGGCAGTCGCCTGCCGTCCACGTGTCGTAGTGCGTGATCCAGTCCAGGCAGAAGCCGCCCGCTCGCTGCTGGGCCGGGTCGCCCGTCAGCGTGGCGACGTCCTCCCGCCAGAACTGGCCCGGTCCTCCGCCCGCCGGCCGGAGCTGCACGTTGTCCACGGTCACCGGCGGCACCCGCAGCTGCGCCGGGCGGCCGGAGTCGACGTGCACCTCGACGTACTGCTCCACGTACGCGCTGGAGCCGATCGGAAGCTGTTGCGCGGTCAGCAGGTTCCAGCGGTTGTCCCACCAGAGCCAGGCCTGCCAGACGTTGTCCCCGTCGGTGTGGACGTCCAGCCAGAGGCGGTCGCCCGGCTTGAGCCTGTACTGGTCGTAGAACTGCCATGCCTGGGTGTTGGTGTTGAACGTGTAGATGTGCTGGCGGCCCTGCCCGGCCCAGCCCGTCTCGGCCCAGCCGGCCTCGAGCCAGGCGATGCTGCCGCCGCCCATGTCGCGCTTGACCATGAAGCGGCCGGCGACGAAGTCGTACGTGTTGCGCCGGACCCCGCTGTCCACGACCTCGATGCGGCCGGTGACGCCGCTCCACTCGCCGCCCGTGCCGGCGCCGAGGTGGTGGTAGCCGCTCGGGGTGCTGCGTCCGCGTATCTGGTCCAGGCGGACCCCCGATTCCAGCACCCGGGCGGATGCCCGGCAGGCGCCGGGGGCGTTGCGGCTCGGCGGGCCGGTGGGTGCCTTCGTCGAGGCGTTAGCCGGCTCACACACCGGGAGGCGTCCGCTGCGGTGCGAGGCCGCGGGTCCGGCCATCGCCAGCCCGCTGACCAGGCCTGCCAGGGCGCACCACCGCGCCACGACCCGGAACTTCACGCCGCCACCGCCCCCCGAGAAGACCCGAACCGATCCGATGAATCAACGCCGGACGAGATCATCGAGTGACGGGTGACAGACTGGGGGCATGGCTGCGAAGGGCTTTCCGTACCACGATCTGCAGAGCTTCGTCTCGGCCCTGGAAGCGGCCGGTGAGCTGCGACGGGTGCGCGTTCCCGTGGATCCCACCCTCGAGATCAGCGAGATCGTCACCCGCACGGTCCGGGCCGGGGGCCCGGCCCTGCTCTTCGAGCGGCCCACTCGCGGTGAGATGCCGGTCGTCGTCAACCTTTTCGGTACGGAGAAGCGCATGGCGATGGCCCTGGGCGTCGACACGCTGGACGAGGTGGGTGACCGGATCGGCGCGCTGATCAAGCCGGAGCTGCCGGTCGGCTGGTCGGGCATCCGCGAGGGCCTGGGCAAGGTGCTGCAGCTGAAGTCCGTGCCGCCGAAGAAGGTCAAGACGGCTCCCTGTCAGGAGGTCGTGCTCAAGGGCGACGAGGTCGACCTGGACCGGCTGCCCGGCCTGCGGGTGTGGCCCGGCGACGGCGGCGTCTTCCACAACTACGGGCTGACCCACACGAAGCATCCGGAGACCGGCAAGCGGAACCTCGGTCTCTACCGCCTGCAGCAGCATTCGCGGAACACGCTCGGCATGCACTGGCAGATCCACAAGGACTCGACCGCCCACCACGCGATCGCCGAGCGCCGTGGCGAGCGGCTGCCGGTGGCGGTCGCGATCGGCTGCGATCCGGTGGTGAGCTACGCGGCCAGCGCGCCGCTCCCCAGTGACATCGACGAATACCTGTTCGCGGGCTTCCTGCGGGGCGAGCGGGTCGAGATGGTCGACTGCATGACCGTGCCGCTGCAGGTTCCGGCGCAGGCGCAGATCGTGCTGGAGGGCTACCTGGAGCCGGGGGAGCGGGCCCCGGAGGGTCCGTTCGGCGACCACACCGGCTTTTACACGCCCGTGGAGCCTTTCCCGGTGCTGCACATCGAGTGCATGACCATGCGGAAGCAGCCGATCTACCACTCGATCATCACGTCGAAGCCGCCGCAGGAGGATCACGGCCTGGGCAAGGCCACCGAGCGCATCTTCCTGCCGCTGCTGCGGATGATGATCCCGGACATCGTCGACTACGACATGCCGGCCGCCGGGGTCTTCCACAACTGCGTCATCGTCTCGATCCGGAAGCGCTACCCCAAGCACGCCCAGAAGGTCATGAACGCGATCTGGGGGGCGCACCTGATGTCGCTCTCCAAGCTCATCGTGGTGGTCGACGAGGACTGCGACGTCCACGACTACCACGAGGTCGCGTTCCGGGCGTTCGGCAACGTCGACTACGACCGCGACCTGCTGGTCACCCAGGGGCCCGTGGACCATCTCGACCACGCCTCCTACCAGCAGTTCTGGGGCGGTAAGGCGGGCCTGGACGCCACCCGTAAGCTGCCCGCCGAGGGCTACACCCGCGGCTGGCCGGAGGAGATGGCCATGTCGAGCGAGGTGGTCGCCCTGGTGGACAAGCGGTGGAAGGAATACGGGATATGACGGCGGTGGCGTCCGCACCGGAACGACCGGGCCGGGTCAAGGCGTTCCTGCGGCTCGTCGCCATCGAGCACTCGGTCTTCGCGCTGCCCTTCGCGTACCTGTCGGCGCTGGTCGCGATGGACCGCGAGGGCACCGGCGTGCACTGGGTGGACCTGCTGCTCGTGACGATCGCGATGGTCTCCGGCCGTACGTTCGCCATGGCGGCCAACCGCATCCTCGACCGCAAGATCGACGCGCAGAACCCGCGTACGCAGAACCGGGAGCTGGTCACCGGCGCGGTGAGCGTACGGACGGCCTGGACCGGCGCGGCCGTCTCCCTCGTCGTGCTGATCGCCGCCGCCGCCCTGCTGAACCCGCTGTGCCTGGTGCTGTCGCCGCTCGCGGTGATCCCGCTGATCGTCTACCCGTACGCGAAGCGCTTCACGAATTTCCCCCACTACGTGCTGGCGCTGGCGCAGGCCGTGGCGCCGGTCGGTGCCTGGCTGGCGATCACCGGCACGTTCGCGGGCTCGGGCCCGGCCTGGGTGCTCGGCGTCGCGGTCGGCCTCTGGATCGGCGGCTTCGACATCATCTACGCCTGCCAGGACGTCGAGGTCGACCGGCGGATCGGGGTGCACTCCACGCCGGCCCGGTTCGGGGTCCGCACCGCCCTGCACATCTCGACGGTCACCCACGTGGTGACGTTCGCGCTGTTCGTGTGGTTCGGGCAGCTCGTGGGCCTCGGCTGGCTCTGGTGGGTGGGGCTCGCGCTGACCGCGGTGGCGTTCGCCTACCAGCACGTCGTCGTGACGCCGACGGACCTCTCCAAGGTCAACCGGGCGTTCTTCACGGCGAACGGCTTCGTCGGGATCGCCCTGTTCCTCTTCGCCGTCCTCGACCTCGTGCTGCATTCTTGACCGATGCGCACTCCGTGGATCATCGGCGTCTCGGGCGCCTCGGGCACGCCGTACGCCCGGGCCGTGATCGGTGCCCTACTGGACGCGGGCGAGGCCGTGGACCTGGTGATCTCGCGTGCCGCCCGGCTCACGCTGCTCGACGAGACCGGTGCGAGCATCCGGGACGCGCACTGGAAGGACGACCTCGCCGCCTGGCTCGAACGTGACCTCCACGCGGCGGACCTCGCCTACTGGCCGGCCGGTGACCTGGCCGCCGGTCCGAGCAGCGGCTCGTATCCGGCGAAGGGCATGGTGGTGGTGCCGGCCAGCACGGCGGCCTGCGCGGGCATCGCGATCGGGCTCTCGAAGGACCTGCTGCAGCGGGCCGCCGAGGTCAACCTCAAGGAGCGCCGGCGTACGGTCGTCGTCCCGCGGGAGACCCCGGTGACCCGCAGCCACCTGGAGCACCTGATCGCGTTGCACGACGCGGGTGCCGTGGTCCTCCCGGCCTCACCGGGGTTCTACGGCTCCGGCGCGGACGCCACCGCTCAGCAGCTGGTCGACTTCGTGGCCGGCAAGGTGCTCGACACCCTCGCCGTGCCGCACCAGCTCTTCGCCCGCTGGCGCGGTGAGCTGGGCGGCGGCCGGCGCTGATGTCAGCGCAGCCCGTTGGGCGGGCCGTAACTCGAGCCCGGGTTGGCCGGGCCGGCGTTACGGGGCCGGTTGGCCGCGTCGTCCTCGCGCATCTCCTCGACCACGCCGTCTCCCTCGAGCAGCGCCCGCACTTCCGACTCGCGGAATCGGCGGTGGCCACCCGGAGTCCGGATGCTGCCGATGCGTCCAGCGGCCGCCCATCGCGTAACGGTCTTGGGGTCGACCCGGAACAGCGCGGCAACCTCCCCTGGCGTCAGCAGTCGATCTCCAGTGTCCACGGCCCTCTCCCTGCGTCGTTGTGGAGCGCCGGTGGTCACGGTGCGTGTTCGGCGTGCTCGATCGGGACGTACAGCCATTAGAGCATCGGGAAAAACAGCAAGTCGCTGAAATGCGGAAAAAGCCCTGATTGCGACGTTGACCATTATCCTGGCTCGGTCCCGGGGCGGTAGCTCGCTACCGGGCGTGAAGTACCCGGACGGGTCGCACTAACCTCTGAAGCCATGGACGCCATCGACCTGCGCCTGATCGACCTCTTGCGGGACAACGCCCGCTCCTCGTACGCCGAACTGGCCCGCCAGGTGGGCCTCTCCGCGCCCGCCGTGCACGAGCGGGTCGGCAAGCTGGAGGCGGCCGGGACGGTTCGGGCGTACCGGGCCGAGGTCGAGCCCGAGGCGATCGGGCTGGGCGTCACGGCCCTCATCGGCATCATCGAGGACTCCGGCGCCGACACCGATGACGTGCTCGCCGCCCTGCGAGTCATGCCCGAGATCGAGTCCTGCTACTTCATGGCGGGCGTGGAGTCGTACCAGCTGACCGTCCGGGTCGGCACCATCGCCGAGCTGGAGCAGCTCATCGTGCGGATCAACCGGACACCCGGGGTGGCATCCACCCGGACCGCCATCGCGTTGTCGACGAAGTGGGAGAACCGGCCCCAGCCCGGCCGCGACCCGGCGGTAGGTTGAACCATGCTGCATCTCGACCGCTGTGACCCGGCGAAACGGGATTGGGTGAGCGACGCGATCGCCCTGGTGGAGGCCGACGCGAACCGCTCGGCGGACACCCACCTCCTGCCGTTCCCGCTGCCCGCCTCCTGGGGCATCGACCTCTATCTCAAGGACGAGTCCTCCCACCCCACCGGTTCGCTCAAGCACCGACTGGCCAGATCCCTTTTCCTGTACGCCCTCTGCAACGGCTGGATAGGCCCGGACACCCCGGTGGTGGAAGCCTCCTCGGGCTCGACCGCGGTCAGCGAGGCGTACTTCGCCCGGATGCTCGGCCTCGAGTTCATCGCGGTCATGCCGGCGAGCACCTCCCACGAGAAGATCTCGCTGATCGAGTTCCAGGGCGGCAAATGCCACCTCGTCGACGACCCGACCGCGGTCGTCGCCGCGGCCCGCGCCCTCGCGGCCGACCTCGGCGGCCACTTCATGGATCAGTTCACCCACGCCGAGCGGGCCACAGACTGGCGCGGCAACAACAACATCGCCGAGTCGATCTACGCGCAGCTGGCGCTGGAACGACACCCCCTGCCGGCCTGGATCGTCGTCGGCGCGGGCACCGGCGGCACCAGCGCCACCATCGGCCGGTACGCCCGCTACCGGCGTTTCCCGACCCGGCTCTGCGTCGTGGACCCGGAGGGATCGGCGTTCTGGCCCGCGTACCAGAAACAGGACTGGGGAATTCGCACCGGCCGCGGCTCTCGCATCGAAGGCATCGGGCGCCCCCGCGTCGAGCCGTCGTTCCAGCCCGCGGTGGTGGACCGGATGATCCCGGTGCCGGACGCGGCGTCGCTGGCGGCCATGCGAGCCGGCTCCAAGGTGCTCGGGCGTCGCGTCGGCGGATCCACCGGCACGAACCTGTGGGGCGCCTTCGGCCTCATCGCGGAAATGCTCGAGGAGGGCCGTAAAGGCTCCGTGGTGACCCTGATCTGCGACGGCGGGGAGCGGTATACCGACACCTACTACTCGGACGCCTGGGTGGCGGAGCAGGGGATGTCGCTGGAGGCGCCGCTGGCCATCATCGACGGGTTCCTTGCCGGCGGGGTGTGGCATGCGCCGGGATCAGGGGCAGCGCTCGGGAGTTCGACCTGCGAGGATGGGGCCCGGTAAAGGGATTCATGTCAAGGAGCGCGCGTGCCCGACGGCGACGAGGTCACCAATCCGCCGGCTGCGCCCGTCTTTCCCCACGCTGCGCCCTTCATTCCCTCGCAGCGGGCGCCGCATCCTTCCGAGGCGGGTTCCGGCTTTGCCTCGCCGACTTTTCCGGCCGGCGCCGGCCCTGCCTCCGGCTTCCCGGGCGGCGGCGTTGCCCCTGGCCCCCCGGCCGGCGTCGTTCCCGGGTTCGTCGAGCCGCGGCGCGGCCCGGGGCGTGGGCTGCTGGTCGGCGGGGCCCTCGCCCTGGTCGCCGCGCTGGCCGTCGGTGCCGGCGCCGTCTACGTCGCCAACCGCGAGCCGCTCGGCGCCGAGGCGGCGGTCCCACCCGCCCATGCCCTTCCCCTCACCCCGTTCGAGCAGGTGAACGCGCTCCTCAAGGCGCAGGCCACGGCCCTGGTGCGGGGCGACGAGAAGGGCTGGCTGGCCGCCGTCGATCCGGCCCAGCCCAAGCTCAGGACCCGCTACCGGTCCATGTTCCGGTCGCTGCGCGGGCTCGGCGTCAGCTACTTCGAGTACAAGACGTACGTCCGCGCCCAGCGCAAGGATCGTTCCGGCCGCCTGAGCGTCGGTGCGGACGTCGCGTACTGCTACGCCGACGACAACTGCGTCGTCGAGAAAGGCCCCGACTCGGACGGCCCCCCTACCGTGGCGCAGGAGCTCGACCTGAGGTCGGTCAAGGGTGGGTGGGTCATCACGGCGCTGACGGCGAGGAAGAACCCGGCCGACGAGCAGTTGGCTCCCTGGGCAACGAGCGACCTGGTCACCGCCAAGGGCAAGCGCGTCACGCTGGTGGCCGGCCCCGGCGAGCAGAAGTATTTCCGGCGGCTGCTGCCGATCGCCGACCGGGCCGCCACGGTCAACGACCGCTTCGCGGGCCTCGTCGGCAACCCGCAGAAGCGATACCGGATCTACTTGGCCGGCCCCCGGCAGTGGAAGACCTGGTACGGCGGCATGACCGACAAATGGATCGTCGGGTACGCCCTCCCGCTCCACGAATCCGGCACCGACGTGGTGCTCAACATGGCCGAGCTCAAGGACGACGACCGGTTCCTCGCCACCACGGTCCAGCACGAGCTCGGCCACGTGGTGACCGTCGGCGGCGTGCATCGGCGTACCTATGGCGGCGCGGGCACCATGTGGCTCAAGGAGGGCATCGCCGAGTACATCGGCTGGTATCCGCAGCCGGCGACCGCCAGCTGGCGCCGCCAGGCGGTCCGTGAGGCCGTGCACGGCAGCCGGCGGCCGACCTCCATCGCGATGAAGTCCCTGGGCCCGGACGCGCGCAGCCAGGAGGGCGACGCGTTCTACGGGCTCGGCCACTTCGCCGCGGACTGCATCGCCACGAAGTACGGCCAGCGCGCCCTCTTCACGTTCGTCCGGCTCTACTTGCGGGAGGACCGGGACCTCGACCCGGCGTCGCAGGAGGCGTTCGGCCGGCCGTTCAAGAGCGTCGACCGGACCTGCGTCGCCTGGATCCGCGACCGGGCCTAGGGCCGGCGCTGCGCGAGACCGGGATATTCGAGCACGAAGCCGTCGTCGTCCACCCGGAGATCCGCGTTGAAGGTCTCGTTGGCGAAGCGCACCCGGCCGTCGCCCAGCGCGGTGTAGATCTGGTCCGCCTGGATCACCTCGAGGCTCGGCAGCAGCACCCACACCACGCTGACCCGGTGCGCCACGCCGGGCTCCGCCTTGTCCAGCCCGAGCCGGCGGATCGGCAGGGTGTTCGTCAGCGGCGACCCGGTCAGGTCGACGTCGTATGCGCCGACCAGCAGGTCCGGGTCCTCGGTGCCGGCCAGCCCGGCGCCGGCATGCCCGGCCGCGGTCAGCGCCGCGTCCAGATCACCCTGTTCAGCGGTGGTCACCCGCCATCGCCCGCCGTCGGCTTCCATCCGGAGGGTACGGCTCCAGCCCCCGCCCTCGGCCGTCACCTCGATCGAGGTGGTGACCCAGGACGGATCGGTACGGATGTCGTACCGCGCGGTGTAGGCGATGGGATCCACCGCCAGCGCGGTGCCACGCGCGTGCAGGCCCGTGCGCGCGTCGACCAGCGTGTGTTCGGCACCGGTGGTGTCCCGGCGCTCCCAGAAGAGCGAACGAGGCAGGACGGACATGCCAGCACCTGTACCCGGCGTACCGGGGCTCGAACCGGAACAGGCGGCGTACAGCACGAGGGCCCCCGGCTTTCGCCGGGAGCCCTCGAAGTGAAGCAGGTGCGATCAGTGCGTGTGCGCGGGGCGACCCTGGTATCGGCCGTTGCCCGGCTCGCGCCGGTCGTTGCGGCCGCTCTCCCGGCGGAAGCCGCCGGGACGGTCGCCGAGCGTGCGGGACGAGCGGTCGCCGAAGCTGCGCTCGCCGCGCGGCCGGTCACCGTATCCGCCCCGGTCGCCGAAGGTGCGCTCGCCCCGGGGCCGGTCAGCGTACGACCGGTCGCCGCCGGGCCGGTCACCGTAGGTGCGCTCGCCGCTGGGCCGGTCACCGTAGGTGCGCTCGCCGCGCGGGCGGTCACTCGCCGGACGGTCGCCGTAGCTGCGCTGCTCGCCGCGGGGGCGGTCGCCGCCGAACGAGCGCTCGCCGCGCGGCCGGTCGCCGTACGGACGGTCACGGTCGCCCCACGGCCGGTCGCCGCGCGGACGGTCGCCGTAGCTGCGCTCGCCGCGCGGACGGTCGAACCCACCGCGCTGCGGGCGGTCACCGAAGCGACGCGGACGGTCGCCTCGCTCGCGACGCGGCTCCGGCTCGTCCTTCACCGGTACGCCGCTGGGCTCGCGCGCGCCGGTGACCTCGGCCAGCTTCTCGTCGCCCAGACGCACGCGCACCTCGGCCGGCGCGACGCCCGCCCGCTGCATCATCGCCTGGGTGCTGCGACGCTGCTTCGGCAGGACCAGCGTCACGACCGCGCCGGACTCGCCCGCCCGGGCCGTACGGCCGGCACGGTGCAGGTAGTCCTTCGGGTCCTTCGGCGGGTCCACGTGCACGACGAGCGAGATGCCGTCGACGTGGATGCCGCGCGCGGCGACGTCCGTGGCGACCAGCACGTTCGTGCGGCCTTCCTTGAACTCGGCCAGCGTGCGGGTGCGTACCCGCTGGGTCTTGCCGCCGTGCAGCGCACCGGCGCGGACACCCACCGCCGCGAGCTGCTCGACCAGCCGGTCCACGCCCATCTGCGTGCGGGCGAAGACGATGGTCTTCCCCGCGCGGTTGGCGATCGACGCGGTGATCGGGAACTTGTCGTGCGGCGGGATCAACAGCAGGTGGTGGTCCATCGTGGACACACTCGCCTCGGCCGGTGCGGTCGAGTGCGTCACCGGGTCGGTCATGAACCGCTTGACCAGCGCGTCGACGTCGCCGTCGAGGGTCGCCGAGAACAGCAGCCGCTGAGCGTTCGCCGGGGTCTTGGCGAGCAGCTCGGTGACCTCGGGCAGGAAGCCCATGTCGGCCATCTGGTCGGCCTCGTCGAGGACGGTGACCTCGACGTTGTCGAGCTTGCAGGCGCCACGCTCGATCAGGTCGCCCAGCCGGCCCGGCGTCGCCACGATGACCTCGACGCCGCGGCGCAGCGCATCCATCTGGCGGTCGTACGGCACACCGCCGACGGCGGTCTTCAGGAAGACGCCGACGGAACGGCCGAGGGGCATGAGCGCGTCCGCGACCTGCATCGCGAGCTCGCGGGTCGGCACCAGGATCAGGGCCTTGGGGTGGTGCGGCAGCGCGCGGCCGCCCTGGGCGACGCGGGCCAGCAGGGGCAGGCCGAACGCCAGGGTCTTGCCGGATCCGGTCTGACCGCGACCGAGCACGTCCCGGCCGCTGAGGGCGTCCGGCATCGTGGCGGCCTGGATCTCGAACGGGGTGGTGATGCCCTCGCGGTTGAGGACGCGCACGAGCTCGGCGGGGAGACCGAGGTCGGCGAACGACTTGGTGGCCTCGACGATCGCGGCGTCGTCGTCGGCGGTGAGCTCCGCATCGGCCGTGGCCGCTGCGTCAACGCTGACCGTGGCCTTCGCCGTGACAGTTGCGTCGGCGGTGATCTCTGTGTCCGCCGTGACAGTCGCGTCGGCGGTGCTGTCTGCGGCGAGGGTGACCTCTGCGTCCGCCGTGAGGTCGGTGTCCGCTGCGACGATCTCGACGTCTGCGGTCGTCGGGTCGGCGTGCTCGGGGGAGGGGGTTTCGAAGACGGACGGGAACGTGCTGGGATCAGCGAAAGTGGTCAAGAGAACCTCTCTACGGGGGCGCATGCTCGCGAATGGCCCGCCGCGGCTGCCGAAAGCTTGCCGCTGAATTGCCCGCAAGAACGCCCGTGGCGTGCACCATGAGGGCACGCCAGGTCAATTACTGCCATCAGTGTACGGGGCAACGTCGCAGACATCGCCCGCATTCCGCGCCGGTAGTGGGCAGGCTCACCCTTCGGCGCAACCTCGCCAGCTTAGGCGGGGACGGGGCGGGCGACAAGCTAATCCTTGAAGACTCCACCGATCATGTTGCTGAACGCGTCCCCGACGGTGAAGAGGAACAGCAGGCTGACACCGACCAGTACGAGCAGCACGATGAGCATGGCGACGACCACCTTGACGTTGCTGCGCCGCTGCGCCTCGGGGGCATCACGCCAGCCCTGGGCCAGGATGTGGCCGGTCAGCGAGCCGGAGTTCTCCATCGGATTGGTCATCACGGGCATCGTCATGTCGGCGGGCGCGTAGTCGGCCAGGCCGCCGTACACCGTCCCGTCACCCCGCTGCTGCGGCACGGCGCCCGGCTGTCCGAAACCCGACCCGTACGTCGAGGACGGCGCCGACGCACCGGCCCCCGCGGACATCGTTCCGCCGAATGGCTGCCGAGCACCGCCCGATGCACCGACCCCGAAGGGAGAGTGCGACCCCTGCGCTGCGAAGGGCATGGTGGCATCGCTCGAGGCGTGGTTCACGGCGCCGGCGCTGAACGGCATTGTCGCGTCGCTTCCGGCCGTCGCTGCCGCGGCGTAGCCGGCGCCGGCAGTGAAGGGCATGGTGGCATCGCTCGGGGCCTCGCTCGCCGCGGCCGTGGTGAAGGGCATGGTCGAGTCGCTCGAACCGGAGGGGCTCGGCGCGGCTGACGTGAAGGGCATCGTGGAGTCGCTTCCAGTGGTGGCGCTCGCTCCGCCGGACCGGGACCCGGACTGGCCGGCGGCGGCCGTGGTGAAGGGAACGGTCGAGTCGGGCGGGGCGAAGTGGCTTGCCGCCGACGGCGTCGACGGGCCGGCGATGACCGGTGCCGAGTAGCCGGAAGGCGGTGGGGTGCTCACCGGGCCGGTGGCGGGCGGCACCGTGTAGGACGGCAGGCTGCTCGCCGCGGGCGAGGCCGGCCGCGAGGTGGGTGGCGGGGTCGGCGGCGCTGAGAAGGTCGGCGGCCCCGGGAACGGGCCCGGTGGCGGACCCGGCACGGGAGACGGTCCCGGGCCCGGAGGCACGGGGTTGGGGCCGGGGCCGGGCGGGATCGGGTTCGGGCCCGGACCGGGTGGCACCGGGTCGGGGCCGGGTGCCGGCGGCATCGGGTCGGGCCCTGGGCCGGGCGGCACGGGACCCGGAGGCACCGGCGACGGGCCGGGCGCGGGCGACGGCTCGGGAGCCGGCGAGGGAGCTGGGCCGGGCGCCGGGGTCGGGAACGGCGCCGGCTCGGGGCGGGTGGGCTTCGGCGGCTCCGGCTTCGCGGGCCGCGGTTCCGGCGTCGACGGCTCCGGCAGGTCCGGTTCCGGTGTCGACGGCTCGGCGGCCTTCTGCTCCGGCTTCTCGATCGAGCGGGTGCCGTAGACCTTGGCCTTCCCGCCACCCGGCCGGATTGCCGGGCGATCGTCGGCCGTACCCGGCACTGTGGCCCGCGCGGCGTCGGCGCGGGGCGGTGCGGACACCGGACGCGCCGATCCGCCGGCCTTCGGGGAGCTCTCGGCCTCCGGGAAGAACGCCGTGCGATCCGCCTGACCGGACGGGCCGCTGACCGGCGCGGAGCTGGGCACGGAGGCGGACCCGGAGACGGGTGCGGAGCTGGGTACCGAGGCGGAGCCGGGGACCGGCGCGGAGCTGGGCACGGAGGCGGACCCGGAGACGGGTGCGGAGCTGGGTACCGAGGCGAAGCCGGGGACCGGCGCGGAGCTGGGCACCGAGGCGGACCCGGAGACGGGTGCGGAGCTGGGCACGGAGGCGGAGCCGGAGACGGGTGCGGAGCTGGGTACCGAGGCCGATCCGGAGACCGGCGCCGAGCTGGGTACCGAGGCGGAGCCCGAGACGGGTGCGGACCTGGGTACCGAGGCCGATCCGGAGACCGGCGCGGAGCTGGGCACGGAGGCGGAGCCCGAGACCGGCTTGGCGGCGCCGGTCGGTCCGGAGGACGCCCACAGCGCGCCGGCGGCAGGCGGTGGCGGCAGCTCGTACCCTTGATCGTTCTGCGGCCCGGAACCGCTCGCCGGCGTCGGCGCAGCTGGCGGCTTCGTGCCGTCGCTGTCCGGTTTCGCCTGCTGCTCGTCCATGGGTCCTCCCGATCGCCGCCACCCGCGAGCGACGTCACTGCCGGACGCCGGGCAAGCCGAAATGCCGGGCGTTCGTCCCTACCGTGCCATATCACCGCTCATGAGCGCACCCGGCGTCAACCGGTCTGCGGTGTCAAGATCCGGTCTCCGCTCAGCCGTTACCGGATTGTTTCGCCTCGGCCGACTTCGAGGCCGAGGCCGACACCACCGGCTTGCTGGTGGACGACGACGAGGCGGGCGCCTTCGAGGAGGTGGCCGAGGCCGTCGGAGTCTTCGTCGAGCCGGAGGTCGGTGCCGAGTTCGACGGCGAGGTGCCCTGACCCTGGGACTTGGTCGGCGACGGGTCCCCGGTGGGCGGCGCGCTGGTGGCCGACGGCGTCCCGGACGGCTTCGGGCTCGGGCTCGACGAGGACGGCTTGGGGCTCGGGCTCGAGGACGACGGCTTGGGGCTCGGGCTCGACGACGACGGCTTCGGGCTCGGGCTCGACGAGGACGGCTTCGGACTGGGGCTCGAGGTCGACGGCTTCGGGCTGGTCGGCGGCTTGCTCGACGGCTGCGGCGACGGCGAGTGGTTGCTCGGCGTCTCCGGGTCCGGCGCGCCCAGGGCCGGGCCCTCGACCGTGCCCTCCACCGAGCCGTAGATCCGGGTCGCCGAGAACAACCGGCTCCAGCGTACGGGGGTGAGCCGCACGTTCAACCCGGTGCGCGGGGCCTCGACCATCATGCCCTTGCCGGCGTACATGGCCACGTGGTGGATGCCGGTCCAGCTGGCGGACGAGCTGAAGAAGAGCAGGTCGCCGGGGAGCAGCGAGTAGCGGTCCACGGTCTTGCCGCGGGTCTGGTAATACTGGTCCTTCGACACCCGGGCGAGCGGGAAGCTGCCCGCCGCCTCCGAGCGGTACGAGTAATACACCAGGCCCGAGCAGTCGAACATGTTCGGGCCCTCTTCGGACCACACGTACGGATCACCGCGCTGCGCCAGGGCGATCTTGAGCGCCGCGATGGCCCGGGGGTCGGCGCCCCGGCCCGCGTTCTCGCCCGCCAGGTAATCGGCGCCGATCTGGGCGTCCTGGGCCGCCTGGGCCGCGTCCGCCGCGTTGATCTCGGCGGCGTGCTCCTGCTCGAACTTCTGCTGGGCGGCGACCTTCTTGTCGAGCGCCGCCTTCTTCTTCGTGCGGTCGGTGGTGAGCTGGTCGACCTTCGTCCGCAGGCTCTGCTGCTCGGCGACGGCGGCCGTGAACGCCGCCTGCACGATGGTCAGCTGGCGGGCGGCGGCCTGCTGAGTCGCGGACTCGCCCCGCTGCAGACGGGCCAGGGAGTCGAGGTCCTGCAGCCCGGATCCGAGCGTGCCCGGGGGGAGCGCGGCGGCGCTGCGTACGGCAGTGGCAGCCGCCGCCTCGACCTCCTGCTGCGCCGCCGTCACGGCCTGCTGGCCCTGGACGACCTTCTGATCGGCCGTGGCGAGCTGCGTACGCGTGAGGTTGAGATCCTCGTCGAGCTTGTCGAGCTCCTCGCCCTTGGCCGCGATCGCGGTGCGGCCGGCCTCGACCTTCTTCAGCAGCGGAGTGGTGGCCACGCCGGTGACCGGCGTGACGGTGGCCGGGGCGGTCGGGGTGCCGGGCTTCTGCCCCGGCAGCGTGATCGCGCCGATGGCGATGGGACGCGAACCGGCGTCGGGCACCGCACCCGGCGCTCCCAGGGCCGCGGCGGGCAGGGCGCCGGGGACTCCGGGCGCTGCGGCCGGGACTCCGGGCACGGGCGGTGCGCCGGGTGCCGCGGGAGGCGCGGCCGGGACCGCGGCGGCCGGCAGCGGACTGAACAGAGCGGCGATCGCGGCGGCGGTCGCGGCTGAGCAGGCGAGGGGGCGCCAGGGAAGCACGCGGAGCACTGCTCGGCCCCGATCCTGCCTCGTCCTGGCCATGCGTACCCCGTCCGCGAGCGGTTGCCAGCCGGCGGTTGCCGTCCCCATAAAGGTCATACCCCAACACCTGTACCGGTGTCGATTGATTCGAGTTGAAAGGACCCTGAGAATCGAAAGTCGGTGACGTGAGCTGCGCCGCCCTCTCACGGACGGGTCCGGACTTCTGTCGGAGGCAGGACGTACGCTCGACCCACCGCGAACGTGAGAGGGGCCCAGATGGACGTCGGACTGAAGCGTGAGCTCGAGGCCAAGGTCTACGCCGGTGAGCGGCTGACGCGCGAGGACGGCATCGCCCTCTACGACTCCGACGACCTGGCCTGGCTGGGACGGCTGGCGCACCACAAGCGCACCGAGATGAACGGTGACCGGGTGATGTTCAACGTCAACCGGCACCTCAACCTGACGAACGTCTGCTCGGCCAGCTGTGCGTACTGCTCCTTCCAGCGCAAGCCGGGCGAGAAGGACGCGTACACGATGCGCATCGACGAGGCGGTCCGCAAGGCCAAGGAGATGGAGGACGAGCAGCTCACCGAGCTGCACATCGTCAACGGCCTGCACCCGACCCTGCCCTGGCGCTACTACCCCAAGGTGCTGCGCGAGCTGAAGGCGGCGCTGCCCAACGTCAACCTCAAGTGCTTCACGGCCACCGAGGTGCAGTGGTTCGAGAAGATCAGCGGCCTGCCCGCCAGCGAGATCCTCGACGAGCTGATGGACGCCGGCCTCGAGTCGCTGACCGGCGGCGGTGCGGAGATCTTCGACTGGGAGGTCCGCCAGCACATCGTCGACCACAACTGCCACTGGGAGGACTGGTCCCGGATCCACCGGCTGGCACACCAGAAGGGCATGAAAACCCCGGCAACCATGCTGTACGGCCACATCGAGGAGCCCCGCCACCGGGTCGACCACGTGCTCCGCCTCCGCGAGCTCCAGGACGAGACGGGCGGGTTCGCGGTCTTCATCCCCCTGCGCTACCAGCACGACTTCGTCGACTCGGCGGACGGCAAGATCCGCAACCGCATCCAGTCCCGCACGACGATGGCCGCGCCGGCCGAGTCGCTCAAGACCTTCGCGGTGTCCCGGCTCCTGTTCGACAACGTGCCCCACGTGAAGTGCTTCTGGGTCATGCACGGTCTCTCGGTCGCCCAGCTCTCCCTCAACTTCGGCGTCGACGACCTCGACGGCTCGGTGGTCGAATACAAGATCACCCACGACGCCGACTCGTACGGCACCCCGAACACCATGCACCGCGGCGACCTCCTCGACCTGATCTGGGACGCGGGCTTCCAGCCGGTGGAGCGCAACACCCGATACGAGGTGGTTCGCGAGTACGACAAGCCGACCTCCCTGGCCGAGCGTCGCAGCGAACCGCAGCAGGTCTGGGCCTGACGCCGAGCCCGCCCGCAAGCAGCCGCGGACGACCGGGACCGCATCCCTGACGGGCGCGGGCGCGGTCGCGTGCTCGCGGGCGGAGGTGGCGCCTTCGCCGGTGGGGGCGCCCGTGCCGGGGTGAGTGATACCGGGGCTTCGCCGGTGGGTGCGGGCGTGCCGGGGTGAGTGGTGCCGCGCCCGCGGTGTGGGCTTCGATCGCTCGTTCGCCGGCGGCGTACCCTCGTGGTTGTCATGGCCGAGACTCAGAGTGCGCGTCGTCCGCGCCGGGATGCGGATGGGCGGTTGGCGACCGTTCAGGATCTGCTGGGGGTGGCGCTGGCCGGGCTGTTGGCCGGACTCGTCATCCTGCTGCTCTTCGAGGGCGTCATGTCCCTGGTGCGCGCCTCGGAGTTCGGTGGGGCCAGTGGGTGGATCGCCATCGTGCTGCCGGTGTGGTTGTTCACCGAGGAGTACAGGGCGGCCGGCTACGGGGCGTACCGGGTCGTGGTCGCCGCTTTGGCCGGGGGTTTCGGGGTCGCCGTCGGTATGACGCTCGCCGGGCTCGCCGCCCCGGTCTTTCCCCCGCTGGTGAGTGGTGCTGTGGGTGCGCTCGGCCTCACCGTCGTCTACTGCCTGGTCTGGTTCTACGGCCTCCGGTGGCTCAGCCACCGCGCGGGCTGACAGGAGTTCGTGATGAGTCCCGCCCTCAAGTACTCGCTCGGCCGCCTCGCGCTGTTCGTCGTGGTGTTCGTGCTGCTCCTGCCGGTGCCGCTGAACCCTCTGGTCACGGCGATGATCGCGTTGGTCGCCTCGGCGGGTTTCTCCTACTTCCTGCTGGCCAAGTGGCGCAACGAGATGGCCGACCAGCTCGGGTCGGTCGCGCAGCGGCGGGCCGCGGAGAAGGAGCGGTTGCGGGCCGCGCTGGCCGGCGACGAGGCCGCGGCCGCCGCGGGTGACCGGGCCGCCGAGCCCGCAGCGACCAGCAAGACCGCGGTAACGGCCGCCACCGCTTCCGCCGCGGCGGCCACGGCCGCCACCGCCGCCGCGAGCCCGACCGTGACCAGCCCGGCCAAGGGCGGCCCGGCCAAGGGCGGCCCGGTCAAGGGGAACCGGACCAAGGCCAGCCCGGCGGCGACGGGCAGCCTGGCGGCGGCACAGGGCCCCGCGACGGACAGCCCGGCGGCAGGCGGTGCCGCCACGGACAGCCCGGCGGTAGATGGTCCGGCCACAGACAGCCCGGCGGCAGGCGGTGCCGCCACGGACAGCCCGGCGGTAGACGGTCCGGCCACGGACAGCCCGGCGGCAGACGGTGCTGCCACGGACAGTCTGGCCCCGGCCGGCCCGGCGGCAGCTGCGACGGCCGCCGAGACGGCGCAGCGCCCCGGCAACGGCGACACCAGCGGTTCCTGACGTCATCACGCCGACGTAGGGGGCACTTTGGCATGGCCGCCCGGCCGTAGATTCCATTGCCAAACGTCGATTCTGGGTGGTGCAGTGACGGGGTTCGGACGCTTCTGACCCCCGGGAGGTCGTTCATGAGACGACGCGTCACCGGCCTGGTCGCGGCCGCCACCGCCGGCCTTGCCCTGATTGCCGCATCCGCCGCCACCGCCCAGCCCGCCACGGCCCAGCCCGCCACCGCGGAGCTGCGCGCCGACAGCTCGGCCCAGTACGAGATCTACGACGTGCGTACCCTCGCCCAGCGCAACACGATCGCCAGCACCGGTGTCTCCATCGACGCGGTCGAGCATGCCGTTGTCGAGGTGACCGCCACCGCCGCCGAGGTGCGGGCGTTGCGGTCGCTCGGCTTCACGGTCGAGAAGATCGATGCCGCCGGCGCGAGTGGCGATGTGTCCACGCGGGACTTTCCGTCGCGGGATGCCGCCTACCACAACTACTCGGAGATGGTCTCCGAGGTGAACACGGTCGTCGCGCAGTATCCGGCCATCGCGAGCAAGCGGGTGATCGGGAAGACGTACCAGGGTCGCGACATCGTGGCCGTCAAGATTTCGGACAACGTCGGTACGGACGAGAGCGAGCCCGAGGTCCTCTACGACGCCAACCACCACGCGCGGGAGCACCTCACCGTGGAGATGGCGATCTACCTGCTGCATCTCTACACCGACGGGTACGCGAGTGACACGCGCATCCGGAACATCGTGAACAGCCGCGAGATCTGGATCATCCCGTCGGTCAATCCGGACGGTGCGGAGTACGACATCGCCACCGGCAGTTACCGGTCGTGGCGCAAGAACCGCCAGCCGAACTCCGGTTCCTCGTACGTGGGCACCGACCTGAACCGCAACTACGGCTACAAGTGGGGCTGCTGTGGTGGCTCGTCCGGCAGCCCGGCCTCGGAGACGTACCGGGGCAGCGCGGCGTTCTCGGCCCCCGAGACCAAGGTTGTCCGTGACTTCGTGCTGAGCCGGGTCGTCGGCGGGATTCAGCAGATCAAGGCCACCATGGACTTCCACACGTACTCGGAGCTGGTGCTGTGGCCGTTCGGCTACACCACCGCGGACACGACCACCGGCATGACGGCCGACCAGTACAACACGTTCGCGACGCTGGGCCGGCAGATGGCCGCGACCAACGGCTACACCCCGGAGCAGTCCAGCGATCTGTACATCACCGACGGCGACCTGCTCGACTACCTGTGGGGTACGCAGAAGATCTTCGCGTACACCTTCGAGATGTACCCGACGAGTTCGGCGGGTGGCGGCTTCTATCCGCCGGGCAGCGTGATCCCGCGTGAGACGTCCCGCAACCGGGAGGCGGCCCTGCTGCTGGCCGAGGTGGCGGACTGCCCGTACAAGGTGATCGGCAAGGAGTCGACGTACTGCTGATGGCGGGCGGCGGCCACCCGCCAGGACGGGTGGCCGCCGTTAGTCGAGTTATGTAGACTTTCACGCATGCCGAGGATGTCGCACGCTTCGCCGCAGACCCTGCGGGTGTTCGAGGCCTTACTGGCCGAGCCCGCGCGGTGGCGCTACGGATACGACTTGAGCAGGGAGACCGGCCTGGCGTCGGGGACGCTCTACCCGATTCTGATGCGCCTGTCGGGCCAGCAGTTGCTGGACACCGGCTGGGAGGCCTCCGACGAGCCCGGCCGCCCGCCGCGGCACACCTATCGGCTCACCGCCGACGGGGTTCAGCTCGCCACCGCCCGGCTGGCCGCCGCTGCCGAGAAGGCGCGGGGCCGTGCCGCCTTCGTGCCCCGGGAGGCGTGATGGCGATCGTGCGGAGGGTTTCGCGGGGGGTCCTGGTCGCGGCGGTACGGGGGCGCCGCGAACGGGGCGGCCCCTGGGGCGAGGCGGCGCTCGCCGAGTTCGACCAGACCACCGGCGGCTGGGAGGCGGCGCGCTGGGCGGCCGGCGGGTTGCGTACGGCGTGGCGCGAGCGCCGCGAGTTGTCCCGCCGCCTTCCCCGGCCCGTACGCGTGCAGCGCCGCATCGTCCCAGCGGCCGTGACCGCCGTCGTCACCGCGGCGCTGGTCAACCAGTTCGCGCTCAGCATGCGATACATGCCCAGCGAGGCCATGGCGCCCACCGTGCCGGTGACCAGCCGGTTCGTGGTCGACAAGGTGAGTTACCGATTCACCGGCATCGACCGGGGTGACATCGTGGAGTTCGCCATTCCCGAAGGGGGCCGGTCGTTGAAGCGCGTGATCGGGTTGCCCGGTGACACCATCACCTGCCGCGACGGCCGCGTCTGGCGCGATGGCGTGCCACTCGACGAGCCGTACCTGAAGGATGCCCGGACCACCGACTGCGGTGCGCCGGTGACGGTGCCGACCGGTCATCTGTACGTCCTCGGCGACTCCCGCGAGCTCTCGCGGGATTCCCGGCAGTGGGGGCCGATTCCGGCGGGATCGGTCGACGGGCGCCGTCTCCTGAACGTCTGGTAACCGCGTGGGATAGCGTCAGGGTGACCGCGTCGCAGCGAAGCCGGTGGGATTCCGGCGCTGTCCCGCAACTGTGAAGTCCTGTCCTCGAGGCGAAGCCAGGTCGCCTGCACGCCGGTCGCGACATCGCGCTCTCGACGGAGGAGTGCATCGCGGGCCGGGACCCCGGTCGGCGTTGCCCGGCAGGAGGACCAGGATGAAACGGCTGATGACCGCCGCGATCGCGGCGACCGCGCTGCTGCTCGGCGGCTGCGGTGGCGGGGACGAGCCGAAAGCGCAACCCGCGGCGAGTGCGAGCGGGGCCGCCTTCCCGGCCTCGGCGGGCGGCGTCACGCTCGACCGGCGGCCCGAGCGGATCGTGTCGCTGGCGCCGACCGCCACCGAGATGCTCTTCGCGATCGACGCCGGGCCGCAGGTGGTCGCCGTCGACGACCAGTCCACGTACCCGGCCGATGCGCCGCGGAGCGATCTGTCCGGCTTCAAGCCGAACGCCGAGGCGATCGCGGCGAAGAACCCGGACCTCGTGGTGATCTCCGACGACCTCAACAAGATCGTGGACCAGCTCACCAAGCTGAAGATCCCGGTGCTGCTGACCCCGGCGGCGCAGAAGCTCGAGGACTCGTACGCCGAGATCCGTCAGCTGGGCACGCTCACCGGTCACGCCACGGAGGCGAACGCGCTGGTCGAGCGGATGGGCACCGACATCGACAAGATCGTCAAGGGGGTGCCGCCCCGGTCGGCGCCGCTGAGCTACTACTACGAGCTGGACCCGACGTACTACACCGTCACGTCGCAGACCTTTGTCGGTTCGATCTTCGCCAAGTTCGGGCTGACGAACGTCGCGGACGGCGCCAAGACCGCGTACCCGCAGCTGTCGCAGGAGGCGCTGATCGCGGCGGACCCGGACATGATCTTCCTGGCGGACGGCAAGTGCTGCGCCCAGTCGGCGGCGACCGTGCGGGCCCGCAAGGGGTGGGCCGGCGTGACCGCGGTGAAGACCGGCCAGGTCATCGCGCTCGACGACGACATCGCCTCCCGGTGGGGACCCCGGGTCGTCGATCTGGTCCGGGCCGTGGCGGATGCGGTGGCCAAGGCTCCATGAGCCGGCCCGCGGGGCTGCGGGTCGCCTGGGTGGCGGGGGGCGCGCTCGCCGTGGCGGTCGCGCTGGTCGTCGGCGTCGCTGTCGGGCCGGTCACCCTCCCGCCCGCCGGTGTCGCTGCCGAGCTGCTCAATCTCCTTCCGGGGGTACGGCTGCACAGCGGCCTCTCCGAGCGCGAGGTCGCCATCGTCACCGAGCTGCGCCTGCCGCGCGTCGTCCTGGGGCTGCTGGTCGGTGCCCTGCTGGCGCTGGCCGGCGCGGCGTACCAGGGGGTGTTCCGCAACCCGCTCGCCGACCCGCACCTGCTCGGCGTCGCGGCCGGGGCCGGGCTGGGCGTCACCGCCGTGATCTCGTTCCGGCGCGGCACGGGCGACGTCACCGCCGGCCTGCCGATCGGCGTACCCGTGGCGGCTTTCGTCGGTGCGGTGGCCGCGGTCGTGCTGACGTGGCTTCTCGGCGGGGCCGGTGGTCGCGCCCGTACCCCGGCGACCTTGATCCTCTCCGGGGTGGCCGTGTCGGCGTTCCTGTCCGCCGCGCAGACCTATCTCATGCAGCGGCACACCGATTCCATGCGCGAGGTGTACGCGTGGCTGCTCGGCCGCCTCGCCACCGCCGGCTGGCACGACGTGCTGATCGTGCTCCCGTACGCCGCGGCCACCTGCCTGATCGTGCTCGCCCACCGGCGCGAGCTGGACGTGCTGACCGTCGGCGACGAGGAGGCGACCAGCCTGGGGCTGCACCCGCAGCGCAGCCGTTACCTGCTCGTGGTCGCCGCCTCGCTGGGCACCGCGGCGGCCGTGTCGGTCTCCGGCCTGATCGGCTTCGTGGGCATCATCGTGCCGCACACGCTGCGGCTGCTGGCCGGGCCGAGCTACCGGTCGATCCTGCCGCTGTCGATCCTCTACGGCGGGGCGTTCCTGGCCCTGACCGACCTCGTGGCGCGGACCGTGGCCAGCCCTGCCGAGATCCCGATCGGGGTCGTGACGGCCTTCTTCGGCGCGCCGTTCTTCGCCGTCGTCCTGCGCAGGACCCGCACATGATCTCGGTTTCCGGAGTGCGGGTCCGGCTGGGCGGTACGCCGATCGTCGACGGCGTCGACCTCGACGTGGCGGACGGCGAGTGGGTCACGATCATCGGACCGAACGGCGCGGGCAAGTCGACGCTGCTGCGGGCGGTCGGCGGGCTGGTCCCGTACGAGGGAAGGGTTTTGCTCGGCGGCCAGGAGCTGGACCGGCTGTCCCGGCGGGAGCGGGCCCGGAGCTTGGCCACGGTGGCCCAGTCGCCCATCGTGCCGCCGGCGATGCTCGTGTACGACTACGTGCTCCTCGGCCGTACGCCCTACATCCCCGCGCTGGGCCGCGAGTCCGCCTCCGACCTGGCCGTGGTCGACGAGGTCCTCGGGGCGCTGGATCTGCGTACCTTCGCGGGCCGCAGGCTGGACACCCTCTCCGGCGGCGAGCGGCAGCGGGTCTTCCTCGCGCGGGCCCTGGCGCAGGGCGCCGGCATCCTGCTGCTCGACGAGCCGACCAGCGCGCTCGACATCGGTCACCAGCAGGAGGTGCTCGACCTCGTCGACCGGCTACGGGCCGAACGCGGCCTGACCGTGCTCGCCACCATGCACGATCTCTCGACCGCCGGCGAGTACGCCGACCGCATGGTCCTGCTGGCCGCGGGCCGGGTCGTGGCCCGGGGAACCGCGCGGGAGGTCCTGACCGAGGAGCTGCTGGCCGAGCACTATCGCGTACGGGTCAGGGTGATCGACGGGGAGCGCGGACCGCTCGTCGTGCCGGTCAGGCGTTAGCACCCTGCAGCAGCGCGAAGAGGCCGCCCTGCGGGTCCTCGAGCACGGCGTACCGGCCGATGGGCAGCTCCGACGGCGGGCGCGCGACCCGGGCGCCGAGGGACTGCGCGTACGCGGCCGACTCGTCGCAGTCCGCCACCGCGAAGTAGATCATCCAATGTGGGGACAGGTCCTGCGGCCAGGTGGCATCCATCACCTGCATGCCGGCGACGGTCTCGCCGGCCAGCTCCCACACGATGTACGGCAGCCCCTGCACCGAGATCTCGCGTGCCACCCAGCCGAACACCGTGCCGTAGAAGGCGGCCGTACCCTCCACGTCCCGGGTGACCAGCTCGTTCCAGGCCAGGGACCCGGGTACGTCGAAGACGTCGGCGCCCTTCATCGTGCCGGGCTGCCACACGCTGAAGGGCGCGCCGGCCTGGTCGAGAAAGGCCGCCATCCGGCCCTGGTACATCACGTCGAAGGGCGCGACGAGCACCTTGCCGCCGGCGGCCTCCACCCGGGCCGCGACCGCGTCGGCGTCGTCGGTGGCGATGTACGTGCTCCACGCCGTCGGCTGGCCCTCGCCGAAGAGCGGGCCGGCTCCCGCCACCGCGCGCCCGTCGAGGCGGAACGTGGTGTAGCCGCCGTATTCCTCGCCGGACACGTCGGCCTCCCAGCCGAACAGCCCGGTGTAGAAGCGGGTCGCGTCCCCCAGGTCTGCTGTTCCCAGATCGACCCAGTTCGGCACACCGGGCGTCGGACGGGTCATGAGGGGCTCCTCGCGAGTCACGGCGGGCGACAGATGGATCGTTGCACCGCGATGCCTGGTACGAGGGCGCTCAGTCGGAAGTTCAACTGAACCGCCGACCCTCGTCGCGGCGATAGGCCCATGTGGCCACCCCACCGAGGGCGGCGGTCCAGGCGAGCAAGGCGGCTATCGATGCAATTTGCACCGGGAAGTCGCCGACGGCCGCCCACATCAGGCGTACGGCCGCGCCGGTGGGCACGTAGGGCGCGACGGTCTCGACGAATCCGGGTGCGTCGCCGGGTGCCGTCATCAGCCCGCCCCCGAATGCCAGCGGGAAGAACAGCACCTGGGCCAGGACGATCGCCGCCTTGGCGGGCAGCGAGTAGCCGATCGCGAGCCCCATCAGCGTGAACGGCACGGCGGCGGCCACGACCGCACCGAGGGCCGCCACGAAGCCGGCGGCGGTGATGCTCGCCTCGGTCGCCACGGCCGCGATCACCACGACCGGGATCAGGGACAGCACCATCAGGACGAGTCCGGCCAGGATCCGGCCCACGAAGCGGGGCGCGGCGCCGGCCGGGAGCGTGCGCGCGTACGGGTCCCAGGGCTGGGCGCGGTCCTCGGCGACGCCGATGCCGTACTGGAAGAGGTTCGACGTCATCACCACGAAGGTCACCATCGACGCGGTGGCGTAGGTCGCGTACGTGCGGTCGCTGCCGACGAACGGCACGACGAAGAAGATCATCGACGCGGCCGGGAAGAACGCGCTGCCGATCAGCGCCATCGGGATGCGCAGCGTCTCGGTCAACTGGAACCGGGCATGGGTCAGGGCGAGGGACGACACGGCACTCCTTCAGGCGGCGGTCAGGGTGAGGAACGCTTCCTCCAGCGACGTGGGCCGGATCTCCAGGTCCCGGAACGGCACGTCGTGCGCGACGAGGTCGCGGACCAGCCGGTCGGCATCCGGCGTCAGGAGATGGGTACGGTCACCGTCATGCTCGGTGCCGACCACCCCGGGAAGATCCGGTACGGGTACGGCCACCGTCACGCTCACCCGCCGGATCCCGACCATTCCCCGTATGGCGGCAACGGTGTCGTCGGCGAGTACCCGGCCGCCGCCGATGACCACGACGCGGCTCGCCAGCGCTTCCACCTCCTCGAGGTAATGGCTGGTCAGCACGACCGTGCCGCCGTCGGCGTGGAAGGCGCGGATGCCGTCCCACAGCGCGTGCCGGGCCTCGACGTCCAGCCCGGTCGTCGGCTCGTCGAGGAAGACGATGCGGGGGCGTCCCACGAAGGCGAGGGCCACCGCCAGCCGCCGCTTCTGTCCGCCGGATAGGCCGCCGGTCTGGCGCCTGACCAGGTCCTCCAGCCCGAACCGCGCGAGCAGCTCCGACCTGCCGAGCGGGTCGGGGAAGTGGGCGCGTACGAAGTCGACGACCTCGCCCACGCGTAACGCGGGCGGCAGCCCGGTCTCCTGCGGCGTGACGCCGAGCGCGCGCCGGGTGGCCGGGTCCCGCGGGTCGCCGCCGCACAGCTCGACCCGGCCGGAGCTGGGCCGCCGTACGCCGGTCAGCAGCCCGACCAGCGTGCTCTTTCCGGCGCCGTTGGGCCCGAGCAGGCCCACGAGCTCCCCGGCGTGGACGTCGAGGTCGAGGTGGTCGAGGGCGAGCACGCTTCCGTACCGCCGGCTGACGTCCAGGGCGCGGGCCAGGATCATCGGTCCTCCTTCGGCTCGAGCAGCTCGCGTACGGCCGCGGTGTAGTCCTCGAAGGCCAGCCGCCCACGGCGGGTGAGGTGCACGAGGGTGGCCGGGGTCCGGCCCTGATGGGTCTTGACGACCTCGACGTAGCCGGCGTCCTCGAGCTTGCGCAGGTGGACGGAGAGGTTGCCCGGGGTCATCCGCAGGATGTCCTGGAGCCGGGGGAAGGCGATGCTGTCGCCCTCGCGCAGCGTCGACAGCGAGGACACGACGCGCAGCCGGGCCTGGGCGTGGATGACCGGGTCGAGTTCCGGCAGGGCGTCGCTCATCGCGGCATCCGCAGCCAGGAGGCGAGACCGGCGACGAGCATCCCGCCGCCGCCGAGGACGGCGACGACCAACGCGTGCCAGCCGGGGCCGAGGATCACGCCTACGACGTTGATCACGCTGAGGAAGGCGCCCAGGCGGAACAGCGTGCGGTCGTTCCACAGCGCGCCGCCGGCCATGTGCAGGGCGCCGGTCAGTGCGGTCATGGTGCCGGCCCAGATCAGGTTGGTGAGGCCGGTGGGGAGCTGATCGCCGAGCCGGTTCAGCACCGAGATCATGCCGGAGAAGGCCAGCGCCCAGGTGAGCCCGTACATCGTGCCCTGGCGGGAGGTCGGGCCGGTGACCTGGCGTGCGGCGCGGGCGCCCACGATGCCGGTGATGGTGCCCGCGATGAGGATGAGCGCGAGCAGGACGAGCAGCGGCAGCCATGACGGCATGGCGACGAGGACGCGGTCGTCCGGGCCGTAGCGCAGGAAGAACACCGTGAAGCCGATGAGCCAGGCGATGCCCCAGGGCCACAGCAGGAGGCGGGGATCGGGCACGAGCCGGCGCACGGTGGCGGCCTGCTCCTGCTGGATGAGGCGCAGAGACTCGGCGGGATCGAGAGGCTCGTTCATGCAAAGAACTTTACCGCGCAAAGTCAAAGAACTTTGTGCCATAAAGTTGATCTCCGTTAGCATGCCTTGCCATGGGGGACGTGGTGCTGCGAACGGCCGAGTCACGCGAGCTGGGCGCCGTGCTGCGCTTCTGGCTCGCCGCAGCCGAGAACACGAGCCGGCCGGTGGACTCCCCGGCCGCCGTCGCGGCGCTCCATCTGCGCGACCCGGACGCCCTCATCCTCGCCCTCGACGGCGACGAGATCGTGGGTACGGTCATCGCCGGCTGGGACGGCTGGCGGTGCCACCTCTACCGCCTCGCCGTCGCCCCCTCCCGCCGCCGGGCCGGCATCGGCCGCGCCCTGCTCGGGGCCGCCGAGCAGCGCTGCCGGGCCCTGGGCGGCATCCGGATGGACGCGATGGTCCTCGACGACAACGAGGCCGCCCATGACATCTGGGCGGCCCACGGCTACCGCCGCCAGGACGACTGGTCCCGCTGGATCAAGCCGCTCTGAGCCGGCCCGGCGGTGAGTAGCGCAGGCAGACCAGGACGATGTCGTCCTCGGTCGGGGAGTCGTCGATCATTTGATGAATGACCCGGTCGGCGATCTCGGAGAGGCTCTCCGTGGCGAGGGCGTGGGCTGTCGTCTCCAGGCGGGCGATGCCCGTTTCCAGCGTCCGGTTACGGCGCTCGATGAGGCCGTCAGAGTAGAGGACAACCAGAGATCCCGGTTCGAGGGTCACCTGTGCCCGCGGGCGCTGCCAGGCATCGCCCGGCCGGAGATATCGATGAATGGCCGGTGCTCGTGCGCCTCGGAGTCGATCCGGTGCCCGCCCGGGCGCCAGGACGAGCGGCGGTGGGTGCCCGGCCGACGAGTAGGTGAGCACGCCCGACTCCGTATCGATGATCACGCAGATGGCGGTGAGGAACGTGGCGCCGCTCGGTCCGCGGGCGTATCCGGCGAGGGCGTCGAGAACCGCTGCCGGGTCGGCGGGGGTGTGCGTCACCAACGCTGCGGTGACGGCCCGCAGGCGCCCCATGGCGATCGCCGCATCCATCGTGTGCCCGGCGACGTCGCCCACGATGACGCCGATCCGGCCGTCGGGCCAGGCGAACGTGTCGTACCAGTCGCCGCCGACCTCGAGAAGCCGGTCGCCGGCCCGGTAGCGGGCCTCGATGCCGAGGCGGGGATTCGATGCCACGTGATCGGGCAGTAGGGCCCGTTGCAGGCGTACGGCGATGTCGTGCTCCTGCTGGCGCACGTGGGTGGACATCAGCACCAGGCCGACGCGCCGGGCGAGGTCCTCGAGGAAGGCCAGGTCGTCCGGCCCGTACGGGCCCCGCCCGGCCTCGGTGAGCCCCACCATCAGCGCGCCCGGTCGTGCGTCGCCCAGGGCGAGCGGTACGGCCATGTGCGAGTGGGTGCCCAGTTCGGTGAGGAGGTCGGCGGCTTCGGCGTCCCGGCGGGTGAACCCGGCGATCATGTCCTCGGTGATGACGCTGAGCAGGGTCGCCGTTCCGGCGGCGGTCGTGTGCATGGAATGGGCGTCCTGGGCACCGGTGCGGTGCCGTGTCCGCAACCGGCGCAGGATCTCGGCCCTGGCGGGATCGCAGTGTGCCAGGGCGAGGAGGAAGTCTCCCTCGCCGGGTGCCTCGACGGTCGCGTAGTCCGCGTAGCGCGGAACCAGGACGTCGGCGAGACACCGAGCCTGTGCCGCCACCGTGTGGTGGCGCTCCATGGCGCTGAGCACGTCGACGATCAGCTCCGTACGAGCGTGCCGCTCCTGCCGGGCACGCTCCTCCCGGGCCTGCTGAAGGGCTGCCCAGGTGCGCTCCGCGGTGTCGCTGACAAGGGCCAGGTCATCGGCGGACCAGAAGCGCGGTCGCAGGTCGTGAACCGTGAGCGCCGCCACCGGCCGGCTCTGCTTGACCACGGGTACGACGACGTACGCCCCCGTACCCGGTCCGGTCTCCTTCGCGCCGTCGACGACGACCGGGCGCTCGGCTCGCAGCGCCGTCATGCCCAGCGCACCGTGGTTGTCCAGGCAGTAGCGGGCGGGCATACCGGGCAGCCCCGGATGATGCTCGGCCAGCAGCGTGGCGAACCGACCGGCTTCGTCGATCTCCAGGTATTGCGCCCGGGCCGCCCGCAGATGCTGTGCCAGCATGCGGACCGCTTCGGCGGGTATCTCGGCCGGGTCCGCCGCAGAACGCAGGACGTCGGTCAGCCTCGCCCGGTACGCGTTCGTCGCGGCGGCGATGCTCAGCGTCGACTGGGCGAGCCGGCGTTCGGTCACGTCGACGCTGGTGCCGAGGTGCCCCAGGAACGTCCCGTCCGCGCCGATGCGGGGACGGCTCCACGACTCGACCCAGCGCCACTGCCCGTCCGCGCGCCGTACGCGGACCTCGCCGTGGAACGCCCGGCGTTCGGCGATGGCCGCGAGAAAAGCCTCCACGTACTGCTGACCGTCCTCCGGATGGGTCAGCAGGCGCCATCGGTCCGCCTGCATGTCCTCCCGGCTGACCCCGAAGAACGTGCAGAAGGTGGCGTTGACCCACTCCTGCCTGCCGTCGGCGTCGTGCTGCCAGACCAGCAGCGGCAAGTTGTCGGCCAGGTCGCGGAACCGTTCCTCGCTCTCGCGCAGGGCTTCCTGCGCGGCGAGGCGCTCGGACACGTCGACGGAGAGCCCGACGGCGCCGACCAGATCACCGTCGCGGATGATCGGGCTGGTGACGACCATCGCGGTGAAGGTCGAGCCGTCCTTGCGCCGGACCTCGCACTCCCCGCGCCAGCTCTCGCCCCGACCGAGCGCCAGCACGATGGCGCGGGTCTGCGCCTGCGAGGCCGGCGACGCGGTGACGTCGACGATCGACCGTCCGATGACCTCGGCCGTCGGCCAGCCGTACATCACCTCGGCGTATCTGTTCCAGACGGTGATGCGGCCGCTCGGGTCGGTCACGATGATCGCCTGTTCGGCCGCGTCCAGCAACAGCGCCTCGAGGCCCGCTCCGAAGGCGCTCATCTCAGGCATTGCCCGGCGGGTTGCCACGAGCCGCTTGGGCGAGTGCCACGTGAAAGCGGACCGACGTGCCGTCGGGACCGGAGTACGTCCGTACGAGATCCGTCACCATGTTGACCAGGAGTAGTCCGCGGCCGGACAGCTGCGAAGCGGGCACCGGCCGTCGTCCCGCCAGCGGATCGTCGAGCCGGCCGTGGTCGTCCACCTGGCAGATCAGTGATCCGCCGTCGATCCACAACCGCACGATGCCGCCTCCGCCACCATGCTTGATCGAATTCGTCGCCAGTTCGCTCGCCGCCACTTCCACGGCATGGACGCGCCGCTCCGGCATGCCGGAGCGCTGGGCGAACTCCGCCGCCGTCCGCCGCACTCCGGTCAGCGTGGCCAGGTCGAAGGACATGGTGAAGGCCCCCGCCGGTACCGGAAGCGCCGCATTGGCGGCGATCAACACCTCGTCAGGGGCGTAGCGATCGCTGGGACGCTCCCCGGATCCGTCGTTCACCACTGGATGGGTGGCGTACACCTTCTCGAGCTCCGCCCGGTCGAGGTGGTCCAGTGAGTAGGGGCACATGACGGCGATCCGCCGCCCGGCGAAAGCGAGATTGATCAGTGCCTCGTGCCGGATGCAGGCGGCGATGTCGTGAGGCGTACGGCCGGACCACACGGGCTCGCTGACCACTCGTACGCCGACGGTCGGGTGCGGGTCGGCGAAGGAGTGCAGCACCGCCGGGAGGATCCGGCCCGGGTTGCGGCCGACGTCGGTCATGTCCAGGAGACACACCTGGCCGGCGTCCGCACGCAACGCGTCCTTGATGCGTATCAGATTCGTGGTCGGAGCCGCGACCGCGACCGGCTCCCGGGCGGCCAGTCCACCGCGGACGAAGCTCAGCACCGGGGCCAGGTACTCCTCGGTGCTCGAGTACACGAACGCCGAGTGGGTGAAGCCGTCGGTTGAGACGGTCACCGTGCCGAAGTCCCCGCCGCCACCGCTCACGACCCACCGATAGACGAAATGCGGCGCCCGGCATTGGGTCGCCCGCCACGACGAGCCAATCACAAGCCCACCGCCGACCGCACCCCCCGCTCGTCCCCCCGTCACACGGAAGAGGCGGAGAACCATCAGAAAACGGACGGCAAGTCCGTCGCGGGCGCCCCGCCGCGCCCTACGGTCGCGTCAATCCCGCCGCTGCCACGACGGGCTGACAGGCGGTTCCCCAACCCCACCAGAGCAGGGGCGTCATGCGCGAACTATCGGAGTCAGGGCGGATGCCGGCAACCGGGGGCATCGTCCCCGTGCTCGAGTGCATGTTCGACCAGCACACGCTCGCACTCGTACGCCGCGAGCTCGGCCGGTACGGCAGAGCAGTAGGGCTCAACGACCGGCTGCTGTCCAACCTCGTGCTCGCCGTCAACGAGATCACCACGAACGCCGTACGCCATGCCGGCGGTGAGGGCCGCCTGCGTATGTGGCAGGACCGTCACACCCTGTGGTGCGTGATCGAGGACCGCGGTCCCGGCATCTCCCAGGAACACCTGGAGCGTTCGTACCGGCGCAGGCCCGGCTACATCGGCGGCCACGGCCTGTGGCTCACCCGGCACATCTGCGACGAGATAGACATCCGCACCAGCCGGTACGCCGGCACCAGGGTGACGCTGCGCTACGACCTTCCGACCGCGAGCACCTGAGATCAGAGGGAGCAGCCGATGGGTGCGAACGCCGGTGTCCCCCCGCCGGAGCTGCATTTCGGTCCCGTCGTCCGGCACTCGGACAGCATCGAGCTCAGCGTCGAAGGCGACATCGACATGACCACCGGCGACCGGTTCACCCAGGCCCTCGCCGACATCGTCGACGAGCCCGGAGTCCGCAGGATCGCCCTCGATGTCGGACGGCTTCACTTCATCGACTCCAACGGCGTCACCGCTTTGATCAAGACCCACTGGGCGGCACGTGAGCGGGGCATCGTGATGACGGTCCAGAATGCCGGCGGTCCGATCCGCGAGATCCTGGAGATGCTCGGCGTGTACGACCTGCTGACCGCCGAGCGCCTTTAGGCGCCGTCCGTGCCCCGAGGATTCAACGCCGCCGGCAGGGGCGCGGCGTGGACCACCGAGAGCCGGGACACGGCACGGGTCAGCACCACGTAGAGCCGGTGCAGCCCGCGCGGCTCGGCGGCGACGATGTCGGCCGGCTCGACCACGATGACGTGGTCGTACTCGAGGCCCTTGACGATCGTGGCCGGCACGACCGTGACGCGCGCCTCGGAGTCGACGTCGTCCGGCGTCGCGGCCTCGAGACCCGCCGCGGCCAGGTGATTCCGCAGCCGTTCCACCGCGGCGTCCGCAGCGATCACGGCTACCGAGCCCTCGTGCTCCAGTGCCGCGGTCACCTCCACGAGCGTCGCGCCGTCGACCTCGGCCGGGTCGGCGAGCTCCACGATCGCCAGGTCGCCGTCGCGACGCAGCGAGACGGCCTCCGGCACGTCCACCCCCAGCGCGGGCAGCAGGCGGTTGGCCAGGGCCACCACCGCAGCCGGTACGCGGAAACCGACAGTCAACGGCACGACGGCGGCGTCCGGCTTTCCCAGATGAGCCAGCGTGTCCTTCCACTGCGCCGCCGCCCACGGCGCCGTGCCCTGCGCAAGGTCGCCGAGCAGCGTGATCGAGCCGTGTTCGCTGCGCCGGGCGATGGCCCGCGCCTGCATCGCGGAGAGGTCCTGGGCCTCGTCCACCACCACGTGCCCGAAGCTCGTCTCGCGCTCCAGCAGCCCGGCCGCCTCGTCGAGGAGCAGCAGGTCGGCAGCGCTGAACCGGGCCGACTTCGGCGACTTGGGCGCCTTCGCCCACAGCAGCGCCGCCTGCTCCTGCGCGGTGAGAATGCCGTCGGCCGCGGACGCCAGCACCTCGGCGTCGGACAATACCGCGACGACCAGTGCCTCCGGAGTGAGCACCGGCCATGCCTTGTCGAGAAACTCCCGGACCGGCGCGACCTTCGCCATCCGGCGCAGCCAGCCCTCGCTCGGTGAGTTGCCGGTGCGGTACTCCGACTGCCGCTGCAGCAGCCCGACCACCCGCGCCTGCACCCGCTCGCGGCCCACCGCGTACGGCAGCCCCTCGCGACGCGCCTCGTCGACGATCCGGCGCAGCGGCTCCGCGTCGATCCGCCACCGGTACGAGCCGTCCGACACCATGATCGGGTCGGTGGGCTTGACCAGCCGGCTCCACACCGCCCGGCGCAACACCTCGGCCATCCGTACGTCGTGCTTCAGCAGCACCGCCGCATCGCTGTCCCGGCCCTTGACGGGCACGCGCGCGATCAATTCGTCCATGGTGGACTGCTGAACGTCGACCTCGCCCAGCGCCGGCAGCACCGCCGCGATGTACGACAGGAAGGCGCTGTTCGGGCCGACGATGAGCACGCCGGAGCGCCGCAGCCGTTCGCGGTGCGCGTACAGAAGAAAGGCGGCCCGGTGCAGCCCGACCGCGGTCTTCCCGGTGCCGGGCGCGCCCTGCACGCAGATGGATTCCTCGAGCTCGGCCCGGACCAGCTCGTCCTGCTCGGGTTGAATCGTGGCGACGATGTCGCGCATGGGCCCCACACGCGGCCGCTCGATCTCGGCGGTCAGGATGCGACTCTTGGTGCCCAGCTCCTCGCCGCGGTCCAGGTGCTCGTCCTCGAAACTGGTCAGTTCTCCCTTGACGAACCCGAACCGCCGGCGCGTCGACACCCCCTGCGGATCCCGCACGCTGGCCCGGTAGAACGACTGCGACAACGGCGCCCGCCAGTCGAGCACCATCGGCTCCCCGGCATCATCGGTGACGTGCCGCCGCCCGATGTGGTACGCGGACTCCTCGATGTCCAGCTTGCCGAAGAACAGGGGAGTGGTGGGATCATCCGCCAGCTCGGCCACCCGGCGCGACAGGGCACGCCCGAGGGTCTCCGCGGCGAACGCATCCCCGGCGACGTCGGCGGAGGACGAGAAGAGCGACTCGGCCCGCCCCCGCATCCGGGCAAGAGCGGCGCGGGACTCGGTCAGGTGCCGTCGCTCCGCGGCGAGATCGTCATCGAGGTCGGTGTGGGCAGGCAGCGTCATCCGAGGAACCTTTCGGCATCGGTGTCTGGTGGTTCGGCTGACCTGGGCCGCCCGGCGCTCCGTCAGGGTGCGGTGTCGGCAGTGCCCGGTTGAGAATGCGCGCGGTCCCCGCGGGCGAGCCCACCAGGGTACGCCCCCACCCGCCACCCCGCGACCGAATAAAACCGTGCATGTCAGGGAGGTCTAGGTTCCGCAGTGCTACTGGTCGCCGGCGACAAGTCGGGCCGTTGGCGCAGGTGGTACCGCGAGGCGATTCCGCAAGCCGAGCAGCTTGACGACACATTCTTGAGCACCGGTCACTGGGATCGTGCCGTCGACACCGTGGGTGGGCCGGCGGCATTCGAGGGGCCGTCGACGGCATGCTCGATGAGGCGCGCGGCTGGCGCCTGGCCGAGTTGCGCAGGCGGCGGGAGATGACACACGAGCAGGTCGCTTCGGCGACGAGCAAGTCAAGGCGGCTTGATCCGGCGCGGCGGGGGCACGGGCCGGACGTGAGATTGCTCCCTCCCAGCCGGTGGGAAGGCCGTGCCGGAGATAGCGTCGGAGCATGAGCGATGTCGCTGTTCAGCGCCCCCGGGTCGGGCACATCCAGTTTCTCAACTGCCTGCCGATCTACTGGGGCCTGATGCGCTCCGGCGCGCTGCTCGACGTCGACCTGCAGAAGGACACGCCGGATCGGCTCAATGCCGCGCTCGTCGCGGGTGACCTCGACATCGGCCCGATCTCGCTGGTCGAATACCTGCGCCATGCCGACGAGCTGCTGCTGCTGCCCAATCTGGCCGTCGGCAGCGACGGCCCGGTGCTCTCGGTCAACCTGGTCTCCACCCGCCCGCTCGCCGAGCTGGACGGCCGTCCGGTGGCGCTGGGCTCGACGTCGCGCACCGGGGTGCTGCTCGCCCAGATGCTGCTCACCGAGCGGTACGGCGCCGACCCCGAGTATTACCGCTGCCCGCCCGAGCTCAACCAGATGCTGCTGGAGGCGGACGCGGGCGTACTGATCGGCGACCCCGCCCTGCGCGCCCTCTACGAGGCGCCCGGAAGGGGGTTGGAGGTCATCGACCTGGCTCAGGCGTGGAAGGAGTGGACCGGCCTGCCGATGGTCTTCGCGGTCTGGGCGGTCCGGAAGGACTTCGCCGCCGCGCAGCCCGGCATGGTCAAGGAGGTGCACGAGGCGTTCCAGCGCTCCCGCGACCTCTGCCTCAACGAGCTCGACGCGGTCGCCGAGGCGGCCGCCCGGTGGGAGCCGTTCGACGCGGCCACCCTCGCCACCTACTTCCGGGCGCTCGACTTCTCCCTGGGGGAGAGGCAGATCGCGGGGGTGCGCGAGTTCGCCCGGCGGGCTGCCGCGCGGGGTGAGGCGCCGCCGCTCCCGGCCGACGGCCCGGTCTTCGCTCAGGTCTGATCCGCCCGGCCCGTCACGATCGCCGGGTCACCAGCGACTCGTCGACGTCCGCCAGCGACGGCACGCCCGCCTGCGCCATCGTCCGGGCCAGATCTTCACGACAGACATCCAGGAGCTCCCGTACGCCCTCAGCGCCGCCCGTGGCCAACGCCCAGAGCACCGGCCGGCCCAGCAGCACGGCCCGCGCCCCCAGCGCCAGGGCGGTGAGCACGTCGGCGCCGGTGCGGATGCCGCCGTCCACCAGCACCGGTACGCGTCCCGCCACCGCGGCGACCACCGCACCGAGCGCGTCCGCGGAGGCCACCGCCCGGTCCAGCTGGCGGCCACCGTGGTTCGAGACGATCACCCCCGCGGCCCCGGCCTCCACGGCGGCGACGGCGTCCTCCGGCCGCAGCACGCCTTTCACCAGTACGGGCAGACCGGAGATCCCCGCGAGCCACCCGACGGCGTCGGCCCCCAGCGCGGGATCCTGCTGCCGTTCGAGAGGCCTGGCATCGGGTGCGGCGTCCCCGGCCTCGGGCACAGCGTTCCGATAGACGTACGGGGCGTCGGCGGTCAGGACGATCGCCGTCGCCCCGCGCCCCGCCGCGTCCCGGACCTGCGCCTCGGTGATCGACCGGTCCCGCAGCACGTACGCCTGGAACCACCACCGATCCGACTCGATGACGCGTCCGGCCCGGGACGACTGCACGAGCATCGAGCCGGCCGCCGCCACGCCCCGCGCCGTCGCCATCTCACCTTCGGGATGCGCCAGGGTGTGCAGCGCGGTCGGCCCGGCGAGCACGGGCGCGGCGAGCTGCGTACCGAAAAGGGTGGTCGCCGTGCTGACGCTGGAGACGTCGCGGAAGAGACGCGGGAGGAACCGCCAGGCCCGCCACGCCGCGGCGGCCTCGTCCCTGGCGATGCCCTCGCCGGCCCCCGCCCGGTAGTAGTCGAAGACTGCCGGCGGCAGCACGGCCCGCGCTTGTTCCTCCAGGTTCATGCCTAGTTGCCCAGCACCTCGTCCAGGGCCGCGACGTCCTCGGCGGTGAGCTGCCAGGCGCCCGCCGCGGCGTTGGCCCGGACCTGCTCGGGCGTCGTCGCGCCGGCGATCACGCTGCTCACGGCCGGTCGCGCGGCCAGGCCCGCGATCGCCACGTCCAGCAGGGAATGGCCGCGTTCCTTCCCGTACGCCGTCAGCGCCTCGATGGTGTCCCAGTCGGCGTTCTCGAGCCATCGCCGGTAGCGCTCGAGGGAGAGCCGGGTGCCCTCGGCGGGCTGCTGGCCGCGCTGGTACTTGCCACTGAGCAGGCCGCTGTCCAGCGGGAAGAAGGGCAGCAGCCCGAGCCCGAACCGCTCGCACGCGGGCACGACCTCGGCCTCCACCTCCCGGTGCAGCAGGCTGTACTGGTTCTGCGCGCTGATGAACGGCGTCTGGCCCGCGGCGCGTGCCGTCCAGTCCGCGTCGGCGATCTGCCATCCGGCGAAGTTCGAGTTGCCGAGGTAGCGCACCTTGCCGCTGCGTACCAGATCGTCAAGGGCCGCGAGGGTCTCCTCGATGGGGGTGGCCTCGTCGGGCTGGTGCATCTGGTAGAGGTCGAGGTAGTCGGTGCCGAGCCGGCGCAGCGAGGCCTCGACGGCCCGCACGATGTAGCGCCGCGAGCCCCGGGCGCCGAAGTCGTTGCCGTTCACGCCCTCCATGTCCATGCCGAACTTGGAGGCCAGCACGATCTCGTCGCGGCGTCCCTTGAGGGCGGCGCCGAGGCACTCCTCGGAGCTGCCGTGCGGGGTGCCGTAGATATCGGCGGTGTCGAAGAGTGTGATCCCGGCGTCGAACGCCGCGTCGACGACGGCACGGGTCCCGGCGGCGTCCAGCTTGCGGCCGAAGTTGTTGCAACCGATGCCGACGACGGACACGACCAGCCCGGACGTACCGAGGCGGCGGTAGCTCATCTGACTCATGCTCCGACCCTATGTCGCGAGGTTCGGCCGGACCGCACCGCCGATCAGCTGCGAAGACATTAGCTGTTATCTATTGACACACCGAGTTAACCATTTGATGCTGTGAGAGCGCTCTCCACCTTCCCCGATCCGCCACGGCGAGCGCGGCAGTGCAGGCCAACGCTGGGATCCTCCACCGGCCCCGCGACGGTCGTTCACATTCGTTGCTTCTCGCTTGGTCCTGGTCCATCCGTCCCCTACTCCCTGGTTCTCCCCCCGCTTTGTCTCCGCTTCGTCCTCGAGGAGTCACTGTGCGTACCAGAAGAAAGCTGCTGCATGCGCTGGCCGCGCTGGCCGTGGCCGTACCGATCGGCATCGCCGCCGCCACCCCCGCCCAGGCCGTCGGCCCGGCGCTGCTCCCCGTCACGGTCACGAACAACACCGGCCGCGGCGAAGCCGTCTACCTGTACGTGATCGGCATCAACCTCAGCACCAACCGGCTCGGGTACGTCAACCAGGGCGGCACGTTCACCCCCTGGCCGGCCGGGCAGATCCCGCCGTCGCCGGCCCCGGACGTCGCCATCGGCGGCCCGGGCAACGGCGGCACGACGACGATCCAGTTCCCGCGCGGCTTTTCCGGCCGCGTCTACTTCTCCCTCGGCGAGAAACTCAAGTTCTTCCTGACGCCCGACGGCCTGGTCCAGCCGGCCCCGTGGGCCACCGGCGACCCGAACTACAACATCCTGTTCGACTGGAGCGAGTTCACGTACAACGACTCCGGCCTGTGGCTCAACAGCTCCCAGGTGGACATGTTCGCCGTACCGCACGCCGTGACGGTGACCGGTTCGAACGGCGTCACGACCAAGACCGGCGAACTGCTCAACAACGGTCGCACCAACGTGATCAACAGCATCAAGGCGCAGGCGGGCTGGGCCAACACGGTCTACACCCGCTCGGACGGCACGGTGCTGCGGGTCCTCGCCCCGGGCAAAGCGGCGGGCGCCGGGCTGCTGAGCGCCAACTACCTCGACCCGTACATCACGTCCGCATGGAACGCGTACGCGTCGAAGACCTTGACCGTCGTGCCGTTCGCGGACCAGCCGAATACCAAATACTTCGGGCGTACATCGGGCAACGTCATGACCTTCACCAACTCGGCGGGCCAGCAGGTGGCCTCGTTCAACAAGCCGTCCTCGGCGTCGGTGTGGGGCTGCGACGGCGACCTGCCGGCCCCGAACGACCTGGTGGTCGGCCCGATCTCCCGCACCCTGTGCGCGGCCCTCAACCGCGGCACCCTCGGCACGATCGACACCCAGCCGAGCACGAACGCCGCGCAGTTCTACCAGAACAACCCCACCAACCAGTACGCGAAGATCATCCACCAGAACATGGCCGACGGTAAGGCGTACGCGTTCGCCTTCGACGACGTCGGCAACTTCGAATCGCTGGTGCAGAGCGGCGACCCCCGCTCGGCGGGCCTGATCCTCAGCCCGTTCGGCGCGGGCGGCCCGACGAACCCGCCCCCGCCGACGGGCGGCGCGGTGCCGGTCATCAGCGACTGGAACGGCAAGTGCATCGACGTACCCAACGCCAACTTCGTCGACAGCGCGCCGCTGCAGGCCTGGACCTGCAACAACACCAGCGCCCAGAAATGGACCTTCACCAACGGCACCCTCCAGGCAGGCGGCAAGTGCATGGACGTAGCCGGCGGCTCCACGGCCAACGGCGCGGCGGTCCAGCTCTACACATGCAACGGCACGGGGGCGCAGCAGTTCGTCCTGTCGGGCGCCGGAGACCTGGTCAACTCTCAGGCCAACAAGTGCGTCGACATCAAGGACTGGAACGCGAACGACGGTGCGCGACTCCAGCTCTGGGACTGCGCCGGTACGGCGAACCAGAAGTGGCACAAGGGCTGAGGTAGAAAGCCGGCGGAGGGCCTGCGCGGCATCGCAGGCCCTCCGTTCTGCGCCCGGCCTCTGATCGGGCCGCGACGGTCGTTGCCGCGGCGGGGACCGCGCGGGTCCCGGCGGCGGCCGGGTCGCGGCTGGGACCAGGAGGGTTGTCACGGCCTGGTGGGGCCGCTGCAGCCGGGCGCCGGCCGGGTCCGCGACGGTCGTTCTTGCTCGGTGTGGCCGCGGTGGCCTGGGCTGCGTTCTCCTGACCGAGAGATGACGGCGCGGGTGCCAGGGCCCGGCGGCGATCCGCACCCGGGGGGCCGGGATGACAGCCCGGCAGGTTGCAGGTCGTCCTGCCTGGTGGCGGCGACGGCTGGACGGCGAAAGTCGTTGAGGTCTGGTGGCGGCGCTGGTCGGGCGTCGAGGGTCGTTGGCGGCGGCGAGACGGTGAGGGCCGTTGAGGCCGGCTGAGGCCGGGTGCGGCAGGACGGTCCCTGGTATGACGGTGGCGGCGGGACGGTGCCTGGTATGACGGTGGCGGCGGGACGGTGAGGGCTGTTGAGGCTTGCTGGTGCGGGGGCGCGGCGGCAAATCGAGCCCTGGTGCGGCGGCGGGACGGTCAGGGCTGTTGAGGCTTGCTGGTGCGGGGGCGCGGCGGCAAATCGAGCCCTGGTGCGGCGGCGGGACGGTGAGGGCCGTTGAGGCCTGGTGTGGCGGCGACGGCGCAACCGCGAGGGGTCGTCCGGACGTGGTGCAGTGGCGGGTCGGCGAGGGTCGTCCGAGCTTCGACGACTCGCAGCCCCACCACCCACGCCGACCCGATCGGCAAGGCTTGCTGAGCCCGCGACCGCGGGGAGAACACCACGCCGGTCAGCCGGGCGGCCGCCAGTCATGCGCACATCCGCTCTCGCCGGATCAAGCGGGCGGGTCAGCCAGATCGCGGTATGCAGGGCGAAGGATGTCCGCGAGCGGAATGTGCCGCACCCGGACGGGAGGCGGGTCGAGCACCCGGAGCAGGAGTTCCGGAGGAGCGGTGATCCGAGCCGGGCGTTCGCGGAGCCGGCTCAGTGAGATCGACGGCGTGTAGAAGTCGGTGAGGCGCCTGTCCAGCGGCTCCTCCTCGATGGCCAGGGGGTCGATCGTCTCGGTCGGTTCGGGAAGGCCGCGCAGGGCGGTCAGGACCTCGTCACGGTTACGGCCTCGCCAGGCGAGCACCAGGAACGGGTCGTCGTCGAAGGCCTCGGCAAGGACGTAGAGAACCGCCGACACATGCTTGCAGGGCACACCCCAATCCGGGCACGAACACCGCATGTCGAGTGTGGACGGGAAAAGCGGCAGGTCGAGCTCGTCGAACAGCTCGACGATCTCGTGCGGCATGTCGCCCGCCAGTAATGCCGCCCGATACAACGCCTGTGAGCCGAGTGCCGACAGCGCCACGGTCCACTGTGTTTCCTCGTATGCCGGAATCGCGATGCTCACCTGATACGGGTCCGGGCGCGACCCTTGCACTCGTCCGGTCACCTGGCCCGGTGCGAGGGTGAAGTCGAGAACCTGGCCCTGGCGCGCGTACGAGCGGCCGCGGGCAAGGCGGCCGGAAGCGCAGGTGCGTTCGAGGATGTCGACGAAGCGGCGCGACCACCACTGCTCGCCGATCTTCCCGCGCTTGGCACGCACCGCGATGCCGCCGTCGACGCGGATGGGTCCGCTCGTCTCGAACCAGCGGCCTTCGGGATCAACCGGCATATCGCGTCACCCCGTCCACGCCATCGGAAGGGCGGCCGCCGGCGAAACGTCCTCGACCCCAGGAGTCCACAAGGGAAGAAGCAGCCGACTCATGCCAGGGCGCGGCCCACCTGGACGCGCGTGCATGTCAGCTCACCGCTACCGGGTCGAGGGCGAGCAATTCGCGAAGCTGTTCCGTCGTCAGGTCTGTCACCCAGTCCTCGCCCGTCCCGACCACTGTGGAGGCCAGCGCCTTCTTGCGTTCAATCATGGCGTCGATCTTCTCTTCGAGGGTGCCGGTGCAGATGAATTTGCGGACCTGCACGTTGCGGCTCTGTCCAATGCGGAACGCGCGGTCGGTGGCCTGATCCTCGACGGCTGGGTTCCACCAGCGGTCCACGTGGATGACGTGGTTGGCCGCCGTCAGGTTGAGTCCGGTGCCGGCCGCCTTGAGGGACAGCAGGAACACCATCGGCTCGGTGTCCTTCTGGAAGCGTTCGACCAACTCGTCACGCTTCGCCTTCGAAAGTCCACCATGGAGCCAGAGAACCGGGCGGTCGAGGTGGGCGGCCAGGTACGGCTGGAGCATCGCGCCGAACTCCGCGTACTGCGTGAAGATCAGGGCCTTGTCGCCGTCCTCGACGATCTCTTCGGTCAGCTCTTCCAGGCGGGCGAGCTTGCCGGAGCGGCCGGGGAGGCGGGAACCGTCCTTGAGCAGGTGGGCGGGGTGGTTGCAGACCTGCTTCAGCTTCGTCATGGCGGCGATCACGTTGCCGCGGCGCTGGATGCCCTCGCTGCCCTCGATGACCGCCATCATGTCCTCGACCACCGCCTGGTAGAGGGTCGCCTGTTCCGCGGTGAGGGGGCACCAGACCTTCATCTCGTTCTTCTCCGGGAGGTCCGAGATGATCGACTTGTCGGTCTTGAGGCGGCGCAAGACGAACGGGCCGGTCGCGCGCTTGAGGGCGGCGGTCGCGTCCGCGTCGCCGCGCACTTCGATGGGCTCTTGGAAGCGCTTGCGGAACCGTTTCGCCGGCCCGAGCAGGCCAGGGTTGGCGAACTCCATGATGGACCACAATTCTGCGAGGTGGTTCTCGACGGGCGTGCCCGTTAGTGCGAGGCGGGTGCGGGCCGGGATCGCGCGCACCGCCTGCGCCTGCCGGGTGCCACTGTTCTTGATCGCCTGAGCCTCGTCGCACACGACTCGTCCCCATTGGACGGACCGGAGCGTGCCGAGGTCACGGAGCGCTGTCCCGTAGGTGGTGATGACGACGTCGGATTCCGCCACCTCGGTCAGGAACTCGTCGTCACGCTTGCGCGTGCCGCCGTGGTGGACGTGCACGCGCAGGCTCGGCGCGAACCGGGCTGCCTCCTTCTGCCAATTGCTGACCAGCGACATAGGACAGACGAGCAGCGTCGGCGCCGGCTTGTCTCCCTCGGCTCGTTCCGTCAGCAGCAGTGACAGCGTCTGTGCCGTCTTGCCGAGGCCCATGTCGTCGGCAAGGACGCCGCCCAGCCCCAGCCGCGCCAGGAAGGAGAGCCAGGACAAACCCCTTTCCTGGTACGGCCTGAGCACCCCCTGGAAGCCGGCCGGCGTGCTCACCGGCGTCAGCCGCTCGGCCGCGTTGCCCGAGACGAGGTCGCCCAGGTGTCCGTCGGCGTCCACCTCGACCAGCGGCAGGTCCTCGTCGCCGCCGTCCACCACCTGCTGCAGCACCTCGCCGGCGGTCATCTCGCCCTCGCGGCGCCGGCTCACCGCCTTGAGTGCCGCCTTCAGCTGCCGCTCGTCGAGCTCGACCCACTGCCCGCGCACCCGCACGAGGGGCACCTTGAGCCGGGCCAGCTCCGCCAGCTCCTCCGCGCTCACGGCGCCGTCCCCGATGATCAGGTCGATGCGGAAGTCGACCAGTTGCTCGAGGCCGAACCCCGAGTCGGCAGCGGCCCGGCCCGACGGCGAGGTGGACTTGGTCCGGGTGGTCAGCTTGAGTCCGACCGCCTTGCGCCCGGCCCAGGACGGCAGCTGGACCCCGAAGCCCGCGGCCTGCAGCAGGGGCGCCGCCTGCCGGAGGAAGTCGTGTGCCTCGGCGGTGGTCAGCGTCATGCCGTCCGGCTCGGCCTGGAGCAGGGCCTCGTGCAGCGCCGGGAAGAGCCGGACCGCCCGCCCGAGGCCGGCGAGCAGGGTCTCGTCCGCGCGGGCGGTGAGTCCGGGGAGCCGGCCGCCGGCCCAGAGGTCCTCCGCGGGCAGGTAGAGGCTCGGGTCGTCGGCGGACTGCAAGGCGAATCCGAGTGCCCACTCATCCTCGCCCGGCTCCGGCTCGACGAGCCGGAAGCTGACCCGGACCGGGCCGTTCGCCTCGTGTGCGGCGTGCAGCCAGGCCTCGAGCGGCTCGGTCAGCCGGACGACGTCGGCGGGGTTCGCCTCCGGCAGGGCCGGATCCGCCGCGGTCAGGGCGGCGAGCCACCGGTCGGCCAGGTCGGCCTTCAGACCGGGGCGGGTCCCGAGCAGCAGTCGCTCGGGCAGCACTGCACGCGCCCCGGCGTCCAGCAGCGCGTTGAGTGCGTCGCGCAGCGTGCGAGCCGCACCGGCCTCCGTAAGCGCCGAGGCCCGGCAGACGGGCGGCATCGCCTCGGCGAAGTCGCGGAAGGCCGCGGCGTCGGCGCCGGTCAGCACCGGTCGCCAGCGCGCTGCGGGCAGGCCCGCCTCCCGCACGAGCTGGGGCAGCATCCGGCCACGACGCGCCATATCGCAGGCGTGACCGGCCAGAAGCGACAGGTAGCGCAACGAGGCGGCCGCCACCCAGGGACCCTCCGGATCAGGGTCCGCCAGCGCGCCCAGGGCGGTGAGCGCCTGGTTGCCCGGGAGCACCAGGGCCGGCGTCTCCCACTCCGCCAGCCGCAAGCCCCGGGCCGGCACTTCGCTGCCGGTCTCCGGTGACGGCACCGGACCCTTCGTGGTGCCGGGCAGCCGCAGGGTCACGGCCGTCTCGTCGGCCTTGGCGAGGGCTTCCCGGATGTCGTCGGAGGAGCCGGTCAGGGCGGCGGACAGCCCGGCGGCGGTGGCGGCGAAGGGATGCGGCCGCCGGCGTGCCCGGGAGGCGGCCAGGGGGAGCGCGGGGTCCTCCGCCCAGAGGGCGAGCCGTCCCGGCGCCGACTCACCGGCGATCCAGACGCCATGTACGACGAGCACTGCGACTCCGATTCCGATCGACCCATCGAGATTAACGACCGAGGCGGCGCGAGGCTCGCGGCGTCACCCACTCGACCAGCTCGTCCACGATGCCGTCGGGTCCGGACCATGGGCAGCCGCTCTCCCCGGGGCTCCTCGCGCGGCCGCACGGTGATCGGGACGCCCTCGGGACGCAGCTCCCCGGGAAGGACTTCCAGCCGCGGCGGGGGAAGACGATACCCACCGCGCCGTCGTCCGGGCCGAGGGAGGCGAATCCGTCGGCGGACATGCGCTCGGTGAAGCCGAAGTGCGAGGCGGCGGACGAAGTGATCAACACGGCCCTCCCCGAATTTGTGTACGGCGTATAAGATACGCCGTACAAGAAAGGAGCGCCATCCCTGTGGCCCGACGCACGATCGACTTGCTGTGGCTCGACGAGCCGCAGAACCGGCGCGGCCGGAAGAAGGGCCTGTCGCTGACGCAGGTCGTCGATGCGGCGATCGCCGTTGCCGACGCGGAGGGGCTCGACGCGGTCAGCATGCGGCGGGTGGCCCAGGAGCTCGGCGTGGTTCCCATGACGCTGTACACCTACGTACCGGACAAAGCAGCTCTTCTGGATCTCATGGTCGATGCGCTGTACCTGCGGATGTCACGGTCGGCGGACGACGGCCCCGGCTGGCGGGAGCGGGTGCGAGCGGTCGCCCGGGACAACCGCGCGCTGTACGACGATCACCCCTGGGCCGCGGAGATCTCGGCCGGCCGGCCTCCCCTCGGCCCCGGGCTGATGGCGAAGTACGAGCACGAGCTGCGGGCCTTCGAGGGCTCCGGGCTGGACGACGTGGAGACCGACTCCGCCCTGACCTTCGTCCTCGGTTTCGTGCGGCACTCGGCGCGCGCGGCGGCGGAGGCCAGGGCCGTTGCGGAGCGCTCCGGGCAGACCGACGCCGAATGGTGGCAGGAGAGTGGGCCGCTGCTGGAGAAGGTTTTCGACCGCCACCGTTATCCCCTGGCCGTCCGGGTCGGGGAGGCGGCGGGCGCCGAGCTGGGTGGTGCCTTCAACGCCGAGCATGCGTACGCGTTCGGCCTGGAGCGTGTGCTCGACGGCCTGCGCGCGCTGATCGACAGCAAGGGCCGTCAGTGACCCTCGCCGCTGACCGGGGGTGGCGGGGGGACGTAGTCTTCGAGGCGTGACGGTGAACGCGGAGATCGACAGCATTCTGCGGCGGGGTGCCGACGGCGGGCGGATCACGCCCGAGGAGGCCCTGCTGCTCTACACCGACGCGCCCTTCCATGCCCTGGGGGAGGCGGCCGACGCCGTCCGGCGGCGGCGGTATCCGGACGGCATCGTCACGTATCTGATCGATCGCAACATCAACTACACGAACGTCTGCGTCACCGCGTGCAAGTTCTGTGCCTTCTACCGGGCGCCGAAGCACAAGGAAGGCTGGTCGCACCCGATGGAGGAGATCCTCCACCGGTGCGGCGAGGCCGTCGACCTCGGCGCGACGCAGGTGATGCTCCAGGGCGGCCACCACCCCGACTACGGCGTCGAGTATTACGAGAACCTCTTCTCGTCGGTCAAGGCGGCCTACCCGCAGCTGGCCATCCACTCGATCGGCCCCAGCGAGATCCTGCACATGGCGAAGGTCTCCGGCGTCTCCATCGAGGAGGCGGTCGTGCGGATCAAGGCGGCCGGGCTGGACTCCATCGCGGGCGCGGGCGCGGAGATGCTGCCCGACCGGCCCCGCACGGCGATCGCCCCGCTCAAGGAGTCGGGGGCGCGCTGGCTGGAGGTCATGGCCGTCGCCCATCGCAACGGCCTGAGCTCCACGGCCACGATGATGATGGGTACGGGCGAGACGAACGCCGAGCGCATCGAGCACATCCGCATGATCCGCGAGGTGCAGGACCTGGCCGTCGCCAACGGGTACGTGGACTCGCCGGTCGAGGCCGACGGCGGTCTGGGCGGCTTCCGGGCCTTCATCCCGTGGACGTACCAGCCGGAGAACAACCACCTCAAGGGCCGCACCCAGGCCACCACCATGGAATACCTGCGGTTCATCGCGGTGTCCCGGCTGTTCTTCGACAACATCGCCCACCTGCAGGCCTCCTGGCTGACCACGGGCAAGGACGTCGGCCAGCTCTCGCTGCACCTGGGCGTCGACGACCTCGGCTCGATCATGCTGGAGGAGAACGTCATCTCCTCGGCGGGCGCCCGGCACCGCTCGAACCTGCACGAGCTGATCTGGATGATCCGTACGGCCGGCCGTATCCCGGCCCAGCGCGACACCCTCTACCGGCACCTCGCCGTGCACCACACCGAGGCCGACGACCCCACGGACGAGCGGGTGGTCTCGCACTACTCGTCGATCGCGATGCCCGAGGGGGGCCGCAAGAACCTGCCGCTGGTCGACGCGCGCTGAGGGGTGTCGATGGGCCGTACGACCTCGCCGGTCGGCCGATCGGCCAGGCGCGGCTCGGCGGACCGGGGAGGGGCGGATTGCTCCTCGGTAACGAGCTCAGCGTGTCTCTGGCAAGCCGCGTTCGCGCTGGTTACGGTGCCTGCGTAACACCGAGTAACAACGGTGTGGCACCGCACTAACTGAAGCGTCGCCGAGGCTTTGACCGCCGGCGGTGGGTTCGGACCCGACCGATGGCGGTCGTATATATAACGCACAAGGAACGGGCGGGATGGGTCACCATCCCGCCCGTTCTGCACGTGGGAGCTGGCAGTATTCACGCGTGACGCGCGCAGACCTGGACAAGCAGCCGCACGAGGTCGCCGAGATGTTCGACGGCGTGGCCGAGCGGTACGACCTCACCAACACCGTCCTCTCCTTCGGCCAGGACCGCGGCTGGCGCCGGGCGACCCGCGCCGCCCTGGGCCTGCGCCCGGGGGAGCGGGTCCTCGACGTGGGCGCCGGCACCGGCGTGTCGACCGAGGAACTGGGGCTTTCGGGCGCCTTCGCGGTCGGCGCTGACCTCTCTACCGGCATGCTTCGGGCCGGCCGCAAGGTCCGCCGGGACGTGCCGCTGGTCGCCGGTGACGCGCTCAAGCTGCCGTTCGCGGACGAGGCGTTCGACGCCGTCACGATCTCGTTCGCCCTGCGCAACGTCGTCGACACCGGCGCCGCGCTGCGGGAGCTGGCCCGGGTGACCCGGCGGGGCGGGCGCCTGGTGGTGTGCGAGTTCAGCAGCCCGACCAATCCCGCGTTCCGCAGGGTCTACATGTCGTACCTGATGCGGAGCCTGCCGGCGGTCGCCCGGGGCGTTTCCAGCAACCCGGACGCGTACGTGTATCTGGCCGAGTCGATCCGGGCCTGGCCGGACCAGGCGGCGCTGGCGGCCCGCATCGCGGAGGCCGGCCCGTGGAGCCGGGTGGGATGGCGCAACCTGACCGGCGGGATCGTGGCTCTCCACCGCGCTACAAAGAGCTAAAAAACGCTGTTCGCCCGTTTTGGCCGTGGTCGAGGTGTTAGCTCGGGGTATGACGACAATCGACCTCTTTGTCGACGACTCGGACATCGACGTCGCGATCGACGACCGGGACGAGGGCGAGCGACGGGCCCTGGAGCTGGCGGACCGGATCCGGATGGTCGCCGCCCACGACCCGGGACACGCGCAACGGCTGGTTGATGAGCTGATCGTCCAACTGGATCGAGCTCTGGGCGGTACGTTTCGGGAATACCTGGACGGACCCGCCCGCGACGTAGCGGATCGGGCGCTGACCGGGGCAGGCAGTGAAAGTTCGGCGGTAATTTCACCGGCGGAAAATAGTTAGGGTTCCCTAACCCTAACCCGCTTCGATGCCGGTCATAGACTCCGGACTGGGCTGGCTTGTGAACTGTTTCACGAGCCCGCGCGAGACGGAGGTGAGCCGTGAACGGGAGCGTCGCCGACGAGGCGGACGTGATCGTGGTCGGTGCCGGGCCGGGCGGATCCGCCGCGGCCTACCACATGGCCAGGCACGGGTTGAGGGTATTGCTGCTCGAGAAGACCGAGTTCCCGCGGGAGAAGGTTTGTGGCGACGGCCTCACTCCGCGGGCCGTGCGTCAGCTCGTCCGGATGGGTGTGGACACCTCCGAGAAGGCCGGTTGGCTCCACAATCGTGGGTTGCGCGTCATCGGCGGTGGCGTCCGCCTCGAGCTCGACTGGCCCGATCTCGCCAGCTTCCCCAACTACGGGCTCGTGCGCACCCGCCTCGACTTCGACGACATGCTGGCCCAGCGGGCCGTTGAGGCCGGCGCGCTGCTGCGTACCGGTGTCGCGGTCACCGGGCCGGTGCTGGACGCGGACGGCCGGGCCATCGGTGTGGAGGCCAAGGTCGGTCCCGCGAAGGAACCCGTCCAGTATCGAGCCCCGCTGGTGATCGCGGCGGACGGCGTGTCCGGCAAGCTGCCGCTCGCGATGGGCCTCGCGAAGCGCGACGACCGGCCGATCGGCGTCGCCGTCCGGCGCTACTACCACTCGCCCGCCCGCGCCGACGACGACTACCTGGAGTCCTGGCTGGAGCTGCGCAGCGCGCAGAACCCGGACCGGCTGCTCCCCGGGTACGGCTGGATCTTCGGTCTCGGCGACGGCCGGGTCAATGTGGGCCTCGGCATCCTGAACTCGTCCGACGCGTTCGGCAAGACGAACTACCGCGCGCTGCTCACCGACTGGCTGGGCTCCACTCCGGAGGACTGGGGCATGCGCGGCGAGGAGAACGCCGACGGGCCGATCCTCGGTGCCGCCCTGCCGATGGGGTTCAACCGCGTGCCGCACTACACGCGCGGGATGCTGCTCGTCGGCGACTCCGGCGGCATGGTCAACCCCATGAACGGCGAGGGCATCGCGTACGCGATGGAGTCCGGCGAACTGGCCGCGGAGGTCGCCGTCCAGGCGCTCGCCCGGGCCGCCGGTCCGGACCGTGAGCGGGCGCTGCGGGCGTACCCGGCGGAGTTGAAGGTCCGTTTCGGCGGGTACTACCGGCTCGGGGGGATCTTCGTGAAGCTCATCGGCAATCCGCAGATCATGCGGATCGCCACCAAGCACGGCATGCCGCACCCGACGCTCATGCGCTTCGTGCTCAAGCTCCTCGCCAACCTGACGGATCCGCGGGACGGAGACGCGATGGACCGAATCATCAACGGTCTGACGAAGGTTGCACCTGCGGTATGAGTATTCGGGACACCCCGGTCGAGGCCCGGCGAATGCGCATTAATAGTGTGAAGCGGCTAACAGTCGAGCAGGAGAAGGCATGACGCTCAATCCTTACGTACCGATCGTCGGGCTACTGATTCTCGGTGCGCTCTTCGCCCTGTTCTCGGTGTCGGTCGCGCCCATCGTCGGCCCCAAGCGCTACAACCGGGCCAAGCTGGACGCGTACGAGTGCGGCATCGAGCCGGCGCCCCAGCCGATCGGCGGTGGGCGCTTCCCGGTCAAGTTCTACCTGACCGCGATGCTCTTCATCGTCTTCGACATCGAGACCATTTTCCTGTACCCGTGGGCCGTGTCCTTCGAGGCGCTCGGCCTGTTCGGGTTCGTGGAGATGGTCCTCTTCATCGTCACCGTCTTCATCGCCTACACGTACGTGTGGCGGCGTGGCGGCCTGAACTGGGACTGAGTGCTATGGGAATCGAAGAGAAACTCCCGAGCGGCATCCTGCTGACCTCGGTCGAGAAGCTTTCGAACTGGGCCCGCAAGTCGTCGTTCTGGGGCGCCACGTTCGGCCTCGCGTGCTGCGCCATCGAGATGATGGCGGCCGGCGGCCCGCACTACGACCTGGGCCGCTGGGGCATGGAGGTCTTCCGGGCCTCGCCCCGCCAGGCCGACCTGATGATCGTCGCGGGCCGGGTGAGCCAGAAGATGGCCCCGGTCGTGCGCCAGATCTACGACCAGATGCCGGAGCCCCGCTCGGTCATCTCGATGGGCGTCTGCGCCTCGTCCGGCGGCATGTTCAACAACTACGCCATCGTGCAGGGCGTCGACCACATCGTCCCGGTCGACATCTACCTGCCCGGCTGCCCGCCGCGGCCGGAGATGCTGATCGACGCCATCCTCAAGATGCGCGAGAAGGTCATGGCCCAGCCGCTCGGCCCGAACGGCCGCAAGATGCTGGAGGCCCGCAAGGAGCGCGGTGACGTGCCGATCGTGGCCCCGGGCGCGATGCCGTCGTCGTACCGGGTGGACAAGGCCCGGCGTGCCGAGTGGACGCAGGCGGTCAAGGAAGGCCGCGAGGAGCAGCTCCGCATCGAGAACTGGATGAAGCTGCAGCCGCACCTGCGGGAGGGTGGCAAGTGACGAACTCCGACGGCGGCGTACCGGCGACCCAGCCGGTCGGCGCGAACATCGACGCCCCCGCCCAGATCCCGCCCAGCCCCGACAAGGGCATGTTCGGCGTCAGGGGCACGGGCGACGTCTCCGGCTTCGGCGGCCTGGCACGTCGGCGCCCCACCACGGTGGACAGCCCGCGGCCGTTCGGCGGCTACTTCGACGAGGTGTACGACGCGCTGGAGGAGGCCTACCCCGGCTTCGCCGACGCGATCGAGAAGGTGGTCGTCGACCGCGGCGAGCTCACGCTGCACATCCGCCCCGAGCGGATCGCCGAGGTCTGCCAGATCATGCGCGACGACGAGTCGCTGCGCTTCGAGCTGTGCTCCTCGGTCGACGGCGTGGACTACCTGGGCAGCGATGAGCGCCGGCTGCACGTGGCGTACCAGCTGACCTCCATGACGTTCCGGCGCCGGGTGCGGCTGGAGGCCGCGGTCGCGGTCGGGCAGAGCCTGCCGAGCGTGACCTCGGTCTACCCGACGGCGGACTGGCAGGAGCGGGAGATCTACGACATGTTCGGGGTCGTCTTCGACGGCCACCCGAACCTCACCCGCATCCTCATGCCGGACGACTGGGAGGGTCACCCCCAGCGCAAGGACTATCCGCTCGGCGGCGTGCCCGTCGAGTACAAGGGCGCCGAGATTCCGCCTCCTGACCAGCGGAGGGTCTACCAATGACACAGTCCGGATACGCCACCGAGCGAGAGACCACCGAGGGCCGCGTCTTCACGGTCACGGGCGGCGACTGGAACACCGTCACCGAGGGCATCGATCCGCTCAGCAACGAGAAGATCGTCGTCAACATGGGCCCCCAGCACCCGTCGACGCACGGCGTGCTGCGCCTCGTCCTGGAGCTCGAGGGCGAGACGGTCACCGAGTGCCGGCCGGTCATCGGCTACCTGCACACCGGCATCGAGAAGAACCTCGAGTACCGCAACTGGACCCAGGGCGTCACGTTCGTGACCCGCATGGACTACCTGTCCAACATGTTCAACGAGGCGGGTTACTGCCTCGCCGTGGAGAAGCTGCTCGGCATCACCGACCAGATCACCGAGCGGACGAACACGATCCGGGTCATGTTCATGGAGCTCCAGCGGATCGCCTCGCACCTGGTGTGGCTGGCGACCACGGGCATGGAGCTCGGCGCGATCTCGATGATGCTGTACGGCTTCCGCGAGCGTGAGTACATCCTCGACATCTTCGAGGAGACCTCCGGCCTGCGGATGAACAACGGCTACATCCGCCCCGGCGGCCTCTCGCAGGACCTGCCGGAATCCGCGGTCAAGAAGATCCGCGACTTCCTGGTCTACCTGCCCAAGAAGCTCAAGGAGTACGAGAGCCTCCTCTCCGGCCAGGTGATCTGGCACGAGCGGACGCAGGGCGTGGCCGTTCTCGACGTCACCGGCTGCCTGTCGCTGGGCATCACCGGCCCGGTTCTGCGCGCCTCCGGCCTTGCCTGGGATCTGCGCAAGACCATGCCGTACTGCGGGTACGAGAACTACGAGTTCGACGTCCCGACCGCGACGACGGGCGACGTGTGGGGCCGATACCTGGTGCGGGTCGCCGAGATCCGGGAGTCGCTCAAGATCATCGAGCAGGCCCTCGACCGGCTCCGGCCCGGCCCCATCTACGTCGAGGACAAGAAGATCGCCTGGCCCTCGCAGCTCGCGCTGGGCGTCGACGGCCTGGGCAACTCGCTCGAGCACGTCGCCAAGATCATGGGTCAGTCGATGGAGTCGCTGATCCACCACTTCAAGCTCGTGACCGAGGGCTTCCGGGTGCCGCCGGGCCAGGTCTACGTCGGCATCGAGCACCCGCGCGGCGAGCTCGGCGTGCACGCGGTCTCCGACGGTGGTACGCATCCCTACCGGGTGCACTACCGCGACCCGAGCTTCGTGAACCTCCAGGCCATCCCCGCGATGGCCGAGGGCGCGCTGCTGGCCGACGTGATCGCCGGCGGCGCCTCCCTGGACCCCGTGATGGGTGGGTGTGACCGCTAAATGTCCGATGTAACGGTGGACTTCTCCCCGGCCGCCGCTCCGCTGGCCGAGAAGCTTCTGGAGCCGGCGCGCGAGATCATTGCGCGCTACCCGGTGGGTCGTGAGCGCTCCGCGCTGCTGCCGCTGCTGCACCTCGTGCAGACGGTGGAGGGTCACGTGAGCCCCGACGGCGTTGCGTTCTGCGCCGAGGTCCTGGGCATCAACAAGGCCCAGGTCGGCGCGGTGGCGACGTTCTACACCATGTACAAGCGCCGCCCGACCGGTGAGTACCTGGTCAGCGTCTGCACCAACACCCTGTGCAATGTGCTCGGCGGCCAGGAGATCTACGACGGCCTCACCGAGCACCTCGGCGTCGGGCACGACGAGACGACCGCGGACGGCAAGATCACGCTGGAGCACGCGGAGTGCCTGGCGGCCTGCGATTACGCGCCGGTCGTGACGGTCAACTACGACTTCACGATCGACGAGGCCACCCCCGAGGCGGCAGTCGGCCTGGTCGACAAGCTGCGCAACGGCGAGCGGCCCACGCCGAGCCGTGGGGCGCGGCTCTGCACGCTGAAGGAGATGCAGCTCCAACTCGCCGGCTTCGCCGACGAGCGCGAGGGCGCGGTAGCCGACGGTGTCGCGGGCGCCCCCACGCTGCGTGGCGTCTCCCTGGCGCAGGAACACGGCGTCGCGGTAGCGAACTTCACCATCGACACTCCGATCACGACCACCAAGCCCGCCCGGGACGACTCCGCCAAGGCGGTCAAGGACCCGGCCCCGGCCGGCACGAAGGAGCCCGCGGCCAAGCCCGAGGGCAAGATCGCCAGTGTGGCGAAGAAGGCTGCGGGCGCGGTCAAGAGCGCGGCGGCCGCCGTCGTGGACAAGGCCGAGCACGTCGTCGAGCACCGCAAGGCGGGCGCGCCGGTCAAGGCCGGCGACGCCAAGGACCCGGAGGTACGCGCGGCGGAGGCCCGCAACCCCGACGCGTCCACGCCCACCCCGGACCCGGCGAAGACCGAGACCGCTCAGGTTCCCACCACGGCCGCCGAGGCGGCGGGCACGGCGGGCAACGTCCCGGCGGGCGACGGCAAGCCGGCCGGAGACAGCCAGCGCGGCGAGGACATCGTCAGCGAGGGCACCGCCGCCCGTAAGCGCGGGGCCAAGCCGCAGGACAACCCCGGGTGGAACAACGCCCAGCGCGGCACCGAGGAGAAGAAGTGACTCAGCCACGGCGCGAGGTGCTCCAGAAGCTCACCCCCGTCCTGACCAAGCGCTGGCTGTCGCCGGACGCTTGGAAGATCGACGTGTACGAGCGGCTCGACGGCTACGCCGCGGTCCGCAAGGCGCTGGACGTGCACCCCGACGATCTGATCCAGCTCGTCAAGGACTCGGGCCTGCGCGGCCGCGGCGGCGCCGGCTTCCCGACCGGTCTCAAGTGGGGGTTCATCCCGCAGGGCGACGGCAAGCCGCACTACCTCGTCATCAACGCCGACGAGGGCGAGCCGGGCACCTGCAAGGACCTGCCGCTGATGACGTACGACCCGCACTCGCTGATCGAGGGCGCGATCATCGCCTCGTACGCGATCCGCGCGAGCCGGGCGTACATCTACATCCGCGGCGAGGCCGTGCACGCCGCGCGGCGCCTGCGTCACGCGGTCAAGGAGGCGTACGCGAAGGGCTACCTGGGCGAGAACATCCTCGGCTCCGGGTTCGACCTCGACCTGGTCGTGCACAGCGGCGCGGGTGCGTACATCTGCGGCGAGGAGACGGCGCTGCTCGACTCGCTCGAGGGCTTCCGCGGCCAGCCCCGGCTGCGCCCGCCGTTCCCCGCGGTCGCCGGCCTCTACGCCAGCCCCACCGTCGTCAACAACGTCGGCACGATCGCCTCGGTGCCGTACATCGTGCTGGGCGGCGCGGACTGGTGGAAGAGCATGGGCACGGAGAAGTCGTCCGGTCCGATGATCTACTCGCTGTCCGGCCGGATCGCCAACCCCGGCCAGTACGAGTGCGGCCTCGGCATCACCCTCCGCGAGCTCATCGAGCTGGCGGGCGGCATGAAGCCCGGCCACAACCTGAAGTTCTGGACCCCGGGCGGCTCGTCGACGCCGCTGCTGACGGCCGAGCACATCGACACCCCGATGGACTTCGAGGGCGTGTCGGCGGCCGGCTCGATCCTGGGCACCACGGCGATGCAGATCTTCTCCGACCAGGACTGCCCGGTGTACGCGACCTGGCGCTGGCTGGAGTTCTACCACCACGAGTCCTGCGGCAAGTGCACCCCGTGCCGCGAGGGCAACTACTGGATGGTGCGGACGTACCGCCGGATCCTCTCCGGCCAGGGCACCTACCAGGACCTGGACACCCTGCAGGACACGGCGGACAACATCTTCGGGCGGTCCTTCTGCGGCCTCGGCGACGGTGCGGCCACCCCGGTCGTCTCCACGCTGAAGTGGTTCCGGCAGGACTACCTGGACTACATCGAGGGCCGGACCGCTCCGCGGCTGTCCGAAAAGGCCCTGGTAGGAGCGCACTGATGACCGACGTCGCCAAGAAGGCGGAGACCGTCACCCTCACCATCGACGGCGTCGAGGTGCAGGCGGAGAAGGGCGAGCTGGTCATCCGGGTCGCCGAGCGGATGGGCACCGCGATCCCGCGGTTCTGCGACCACCCGCTGCTGGCCCCGGCCGGCGCCTGCCGGCAGTGTCTGGTCGAGGTGGAGGGGCAGCGCAAGCCGGTCGCCTCCTGCACCCAGACGGTGGCCGAGGGCATGGTCGTCAAGACGCAGCTCACCTCGCCGGTCGCCGCCAAGGCGCAGGGTGGCGTGATGGAGCTGCTGCTCGCCAACCACCCGCTCGACTGCCCGACCTGCGACAAGGGCGGCGAGTGCCCGCTGCAGAACCAGGCCATGTCCAACGGTCGGGCGGACTCGCGGTTCCACGAGCACAAGCGCGAGTACGAGAAGCCGATCCACATCTCCAGCCAGGTGCTGCTGGACCGGGAGCGCTGCATCCTGTGCCAGCGCTGCACCCGGTTCTCCGAGGAGATCGCCGGCGACAAGTTCATCGACCTGATGGACCGCTCGTCCGGCGAGCAGATCAACGTGTACCGCGACGACTTCTTCGGTGGCACGGGCACGGGTGACGGCCAGGTGGGCGAGGGCGAGGGCGACGTCGCCTTCAACTCGTACTTCTCCGGCAACACCATCCAGATCTGCCCGGTGGGTGCGCTGACCGGTGAGCAGTACAGGTTCCGGGCCCGCCCGTTCGACCTGGTCTCCACGCCGACGACGTGCGAGCACTGCGCGGCCGGTTGCGCCATGCGCGCCGACCACCGTCGCGGCAAGGTGCTGCGCCGCCTGGCCGGCGATGACCCGGCGGTCAACGAGGAGTGGAACTGCGACAAGGGCCGGTGGGGCTTCCGCTACACCACCGGCTACGACCGCATCACCACCCCAATGATCCGCGACGCGGCCACCGGTGAGCTGCGTGAGGCCTCCTGGTCCGAGGCGCTGGTCGTCGCGGCCGAGGGGCTGGCCGCCGCCAGGGGCAAGGGCGTCGGCGTGCTCACCGGCGGCCGGGTCACGGTCGAGGATGCGTACGCGTACGCGAAGTTCGCCCGGGTCGCGCTCGGCACCAACGACATCGACTTCCGGGCCCGCCCGCTGTCGGCGGAGGAGGCGGACTTCCTTGCCGCCTCGGTCGCCGGGGTCACCGACGTGACGTACGAGGACGTGGAGAACGCGCCCTCCGCGCTGATCGTCGGGCTGGAGCCCGAGGAGGAGTGCCCGATCCTCTTCCTGCGCCTGCGCAAGGCCCACGGCAAGAAGAAGCTGAAGGTCACGGCGGTGGCGCCGTTCCTGACCCGCGGCTTCGAGAAGCTGGGCGCGGCGCTCGTTCCGGCCGCTCCCGGCGACGAGGCCCGGCTGCTGGGGACCGACGCCGCGGTAGCCGCCGCGTTGAGCGCCCCCGGTTCGCTGCTGTTCGTCGGCGAGCGGCTCGCGAGCGTGCCCGGTGGTCTTTCCGCCGCGGCGGCGCTGGCCGCGCGGACCGGCGCCCGGCTCGCCTGGGTGCCCCGGCGTGCGGGCGACCGCGGTGCGGTGGACGCCGGCTGCCTGCCGAACCTGCTGCCCGGTGGCCGCCCGGTCACCGATGCCGCGGCACGGGCTGAGCTGGCCGCCGCCTGGGACATCGACGCCGACGCGCTTCCCGCCGCTCCCGGCCGCGACACGGACGCGATCCTCGCGGCCGCCGCGGACGGTTCGCTCGGCGGCCTGCTGGTGGCCGGGGTGGATCCGGCCGACCTGGCCGACCCGGCCGCGGCCGAGCTGGCCCTGGACGCAGTGCCGTTCCTGGTCAGCATCGAGCTGCGGCAGAGCGCCGTGACCCGGCGTGCCGACGTGGTGCTGCCGATCGCCCCCGCGCCCGAGAAGGCCGGCACGTTCATGGACTGGGAGGGCCGCCTGCGGACCTTCGACGCCGTGCTGCCGACCGGTGCGATGACCGACGGCCGGGTGCTGGAGGCGATCGCTGCCTCGATGAACGTCACGCTGGGCACCGGCGACGTGGCTGCGATCCGCCGCGAGCTCGGCACGATGCCCGCCAGCCGCTCGGCCCGCCCGGCGCTGCCGACGGTCACCGCGGGCAGCCTGCCGAAGCCCGGCGCGCACGAGGCCGTCCTGGCGACCTGGCACCACCTGATCGACCTCGGCGTGCTGCTCGACGGCGACGAGGTGCTGGCCGGCACGGCCCGTACCCCGCTGATCCGCCTCGGCAAGGACCTGGCCGAGGCGCTCGGCGTGGCCGACGGCGACGCCGTCACGGTCGGCACCGACCGGGGCACGATCACGCTGCCGGCGGCGATCACCGACCTGCCGCCGCAGGTGGTGTGGCTGCCCACGAACTCGCCCGGCTCGACGGTGCGTCGCAGCCTCGGCGTCACCTCGGGAGCGGTGGTCCGGCTCAGTGCCGGCAAGCCGGGCCCGGTCCTCGCCCAAGGGGTCAACTCATGAACTCCATGATTCTCGGTGCCGCGCAGGACCCGACGCTCCAGACGTTCGAGCAGGACGTCTGGTGGATCTCGCTGATCAAGCTGCTCGGCGTCTTCGTCGTCCTGCTGCTGCTCACGCTCTTCACGATCAACTACGAGCGCAAGGTCGTGGCCCGGATGGCGGTCCGCCCGGGCCCCAACCAGGTCGGGCCCAAGGGTTGGCTGCAGAGCCTCACGGACGGCATCAAGCTGCCGTTCAAGGAGGAGATCATCCCGAAGACCGCCGACAAGGCGGTGTACTTCATCGCCCCGGTGATCTCGGCGACCTGCGCCTTCACCGCGTTCTCGGTGATCCCGTTCGGGCCGGTCGTGTCGATCTTCGGGCACAAGACCGCCCTGCAGCTCACCGACGTTCCGGCCTCGGTGCTGGTGCTGCTCGCCTGCTCCTCGATGAGCGTGTACGGCGTGGTGCTCGCCGGGTGGGCGTCGGGGTCGACGTACCCGCTGCTCGGCGGCCTGCGGTCGAGCGCCCAGATGATCTCGTACGAGGTCGCGATGGGCCTGTCGATCGTGGCGGTCTTCATGACCGCCGGCACGATGTCGACCTCGCAGATCGTCAAGGCACAGGCCGGCAACGGCGTGTCGGGCGTGGACATCCTCGGTTGGAATCCGACCGCGCCGAGCTGGTACGCGGTCCTGCTGCTGCCGAGCTTCATCATCTACTGCATCGCCGCGGTGGGCGAGACCAACCGGGCACCGTTCGACCTCCCCGAGGCGGAATCGGAGCTGGTCGGCGGCTTCCACACCGAGTACTCGTCCTTCAAGTTCGCGCTGTTCTTCCTGGCCGAGTACATCAACATGATCACCGTCTCGGCGTTCGCCACCACGCTGTTCCTCGGCGGCTGGCGCGCCCCGGCGCCGATCACCAGCTTCTGGGCGGGCGCCAACTCCGGGTGGTGGCCGCTGGTCTGGTGGCTGGTCAAGGTGCTCATCCTGCTCTTCGGCTTCATCTGGCTGCGGGCCACGCTGCCCCGGATGCGCTACGACCAGTTCATGCGCTTCGGCTGGAAGGTGCTGATCCCGGTCAACCTGGTCTGGATCCTCTTCCTGGCCGGCGTCCGGGTCACCAACAACCGGGTCGAGGGCAACGCCCGGTACCTCGTCTACATCGTCGCGGCGGTGGTGGTGCTCGGCATCGCGCTGCTGTGGCCGGCGAGCAAGAAGCCCCGCGAGTACTCGATCGAGGAGCAACTGGCGGCGCGGCCGCCGGGCAGCTTCCCGGTCCCGCCGATGGACCTGCAGGTCCCGCCCAGCCCGCGCGCCCGGCGTGCGGTCGCGGAGCGCCAGCCCGCCACGGTCGGCGGCACCAACGCCGGCCCGGACGACGACGCGTCAGACAAGGAGGTGTGACGTGGGAACGTTCACGGGCTCGTTCAAGGGCTTCGGGGTGACCTTCGCGCACATGTTCCGCAAGGTCATCACGACCGACTATCCCTTCACCCCGCCGACGCCGGCGCCGCGCTACCACGGGCGGCACATCCTCAACCGGCACCCGGACGGTCTCGAGAAGTGCATCGGCTGCGAGCTGTGCGCCTGGGCCTGCCCGGCGGACGCGATCTACGTGGAGGGTGGCGACAACACCGAGGAGATGCGCTTCTCGCCCGGTGAGCGGTACGCCAGCATCTACCAGATCAACTACACCCGCTGCATCTTCTGCGGGCTCTGCATCGAGGCCTGCCCGACCCGCTCGCTCACCATGAGCAACGAGTACGAGCTGGCCCGCGACAGCCGCCAGGACCTGATCTTCACCAAGAAGGAGCTCCTGGCGCCGCTGCTGCCCGGCATGGAGCAGCCGCCGCACCCGATGCGCCTCGGCGACACCGACAAGGACTACTACGTCGGTGCGCTCACCAACCCGGGCACGTCGGCCGGTGCGGAGCGGGCGCCGTGGTCGAACTCGGGCACGCAGGACGCCGCCGACCAGCCCGCAGAGGTGAAGTGATGATGACGTACGCGGCCGAGGCCGCAGCGCACGTCTCCACCGCTGAGGCCTGGGGATTCTGGATCCTCGGGTCGCTCGCCGTGATCGGGGCGCTCGGAATGGTGCTGGCCCGCAACGCGGTGCACTCCGCGCTGTGGCTCGTCGTGACGATGCTCTGCCTGGGTTTCCTCTACGTGGTCAACGCGGCGCCGTTCCTGGGCGCCGTACAGATCATCGTCTACACCGGCGCGATCATGATGCTGTTCCTGTTCGTGCTCATGCTCGTCGGCCGGGACGCCTCCGACTCGCTCATCGAGACCCTGCGGGGTCAGCGCGTGGCGGCGATCCTGCTCGGCGCGGGCTTCGGCGTGCTGGTCGCCACCGGCCTGGCCCGCTCGCTGGGTGACACCGCGGTCGCCGGCCTCACCGAGGCGAACGCCGCGGGCAACGTCCAGGGCATCGCCCGGCTGCTGTTCACCAAGTACGTCTTCGCCTTCGAGGTCACGTCGGCGCTGCTCATCACGGCGGCGGTCGGCGCGATGGTGCTCGCCCACGTGGAGCGGGCCAAGGAGGACAAGGCCGACCAGGTGACGCGGATGAAGGAACGCTTCCGGCCGGGCAACTACCCCGGCGCGAAGGCGGGCCCGGGCGTCTACGCCAACACCATGTCCGTCGCCGTGCCCGGCCGCCTGCCGGACGGCAACGCGTCGGAGCGCACCCTCTCGCCGATCCTGCCCGTGCGGGAGCTGACCGAGCGCGAGGCCGCACCCAAGGGGACTGAGAAGTGACTCCTGACTACTACCTCGTACTCGCGGCGATCCTGTTCACCATCGGCGCCGCCGGGGTGCTGGTCCGCCGCAACGCGATCGTGCTGTTCATGTGCATCGAGCTGATGCTGAACGCGGCGAACCTCGCGCTGGTGACCTTCAGCCGGATCAACGGCAGCCTGGACGGCCAGATCATCTCGTTCTTCGTGATGGTGGTCGCCGCGGCCGAGGTCGTGGTCGGGCTCGCCATCATCATGTCGATCTTCCGGACGCGGCGCTCGGCGAGCGTCGACGACGCCAACCTCCTCAAGTACTAAAGGGGCCTTCACGTGGAACAGACAGTGAAGTACGCCCACGCGACGGGGCTCCTGAGCAGCGTCTGGCTGCTCGTCGCCATTCCGCTCGTGAGCGCGGCGATCCTGCTGCTGCTCGGCAGGAAGGCCGACAAGTGGGGCCACTGGCTCGGCGTGCTGGCGGTCGCCACGACGTTCGTCCTCGGCCTGTTGATGTTCTTCAAGCTCGGCGGGCTGCCGGAGGACCGTCGCTCCGCCGAGCAGAGCCTGTGGCAGTTCATGGCCGTGGGCAATCTGAAAGTCCAGTTCGGGCTGCTCTTCGACCCGCTGTCGGGCATCTTCGTCCTGCTGATCACCGGCGTCGGCTCGCTGATTCACCTGTACGCGGTCGGCTACATGGAGCACGACGCCGGGCGGCGGAAGTTCTTCGCGTACTTCAACCTCTTCGTCGCGGCGATGTTGCTGCTGGTGCTCGGCAACAACTACGTGATGCTCTACTTCGGCTGGGAGGGCGTGGGTCTCGCGTCGTACCTGCTGATCTCGTTCTGGTACACCCGGCCGTCCGCGGCCACCGCCGGCAAGAAGGCGTTCCTGATGAACCGGGTCGGCGACGCCGGCCTGGCGATCGGCATCTTCCTGATGTTCGCCACGCTCGGCAGCACCCAGTACAGCTACGTCTTCAGCCACGTCTCCGCGCTCTCCGGCGGCACCGTGCTGATCATGGGTATCCTGCTGCTGCTCGGCGCCGCCGGTAAGTCCGGCCAGTTCCCGTTGCAGGCCTGGCTCCCGGACGCGATGGAGGGTCCGACCCCGGTTTCCGCCCTGATCCACGCGGCGACGATGGTCACCGCCGGCGTCTACCTGATCGCCCGCTCCCACGCGATCTTCACGGCGAACCACACGCTGCAGACGATCGTGGTCACCGTCGGCGCGATCACCCTGCTGATGGGCTGCATCATCGGCGCGGCCAAGGACGACATCAAGCGCGTCCTCGCCTGGTCGACGGTCAGCCAGATCGGTTACATGTTCCTCGGCGTCGGGCTTGGCGGGGCGGCGTACGCGCTGGCCCTGATCCACCTGCTCGCGCACGGCTTCTTCAAGGCCAACATGTTCCTCGGCGCCGGCTCGGTCATGCACGGCATGCACGACCAGGTCGACATCCGCCGCTTCGGCGGGCTGAGCAAGTACATGAAGTGGACCTGGCTCACCTTCATGATGGGCTGGCTCGCGATCATCGGCATCCCGCCGCTGTCCGGCTTCTTCTCCAAGGAGCCGATCATCGTCGCGGCGTTCGAGCGGGAGGGCTGGACCGCCTGGCTGTACGGCCTGGCCGCGCTCATCGGCGCCGGTCTCACGGCGTTCTACATGACCCGGCTCTTCATTCTGACGTTCCACGGGCCGAAGCGCTGGACCGAGGACATCAAGGAGCCGCACGAGTCGCCGTACATCATGACCGTGCCGCTGATGCTGCTGGCACTCGGCTCGATCGCGGCCGGTTGGCTCATGGCTACCTCCGTGCCGGACTGGCTCGAGCCGGTCTTCGGTCAGGAGGAGGCCGAGGCGACACCGGTCCTCGCACACTGGCTGCTCACCACTCTCAGCATCGTCGTCACGCTGATCGGTGCGGGCCTGGCCTGGTCGATGTTCCGCAACGGGACCGCCGAGCAGGAGCAACCGGCCGGCGCGGTCGTGCGCGCCGCCCGCCGCAACCTCTACACGGACGCGTTCAACGAGGCCGTGTTCGAGCGGCCCGGCATCTACCTGACCCGCGCCCTGGTCTTCCTCGACAACAAGGGCATCGACGGCGTGGTCAACGGCCTCGCGGCCGCCGTCGGCGGGAGCTCGGGGCGTCTGCGCCGGCTCCAGACCGGCTTCGTCCGTTCGTACGCGTTGTCCATGCTCACCGGCGCCGTGCTGGTCGTCGGCGCGTTCCTCGCGATCCAGCTGGGGTGGTTGGCGTAATGAAGGACTTCCCGTTCCTGTCCATCCTGACGCTGCTCCCGCTGGTGGGCGCGGCAGTGGTGGCCTTCATCCCTCGCGGAAAGGGCGGTCTCGCCAAGACGGTCGCCCTGGCCTGGTCGCTGGTGGTGCTCGCGCTGAGCATCGGCATGTGGGTGGCGTTCCAGGTCGACGGCGAACGCTTCCAGTTCCGCGAGTCCTACCAGTGGATCCCCACCTGGGACGCCCGGTTCACCTTCGCCACCGACGGCATCGCCCTGGTGATGCTCGTGCTGATCGCGGTGCTCGTGCCGCTGGTCATCCTGGCGTCCTGGAACGACATCGACGAGACGCAGCGGTCGGTGCCCACCTACTTCGCGCTGCTGCTCACCCTCGAGTGCACGATGATCGGCGTCTTCGCGGCCGCCGACGTCTTCCTCTTCTACGTGTTCTTCGAGGTCATGCTGGTGCCGATGTACTTCATCATCGGCTCGTACGGCGGCCAGCGCCGCCAGTACGCCGCGGTGAAGTTCTTCCTCTACTCGCTGGTCGGCGGCCTCTTCATGCTGGCCGCGGTGATCGGCCTCTGGGTGGTCGGCGGGCACACCTTCGACTGGATGAACCTCAAGGAGGCCTCCGCGGCGTTCGACACGAACACCGCCCGGTGGCTGTTCCTCGGCTTCTTCATCGCGTTCGCGGTCAAGGCGCCGTTCTTCCCGTTCCACACCTGGCTGCCGGACGCCGGTGGTGCCGCCCCGGCGCCCGCGGCCGCGCTGCTCGTCGGTGTGCTCGACAAGGTCGGCACCTTCGGCATCCTGCGCTACTGCCTCCCGCTCTTCCCGGAGGCCGCGCGCTGGTTCGCGCCCGCGGCACTGATCCTCGGCGTCATCGGGATCATCTATGCCGCCCTGCTGGCGGTGGGGCAGAACGATCTCAAGCGGCTGGTGTCGTACACGTCGATCGCCCACTTCGGGTTCATCGGCATCGGCATCTTCGCCTTCACCACCCAGGCCGGCACCGGCTCGGTGCTCTACATGGTCAACCACGGCCTCGCCACCGGCCTGCTCTTCCTGGTCGTGGGCATGTTCGTCGCGCGCCGCGGCTCGGCCCTGGTCAGCGACTTCGGCGGCGCCGGCAAGCTCGTACCGGTCCTGGCCGGCGTGCTCTTCTTCGCCGGTCTCGCCTCGCTGGCACTGCCCGGCACGGCGCCGTTCATCAGCGAGTTCCTGGTGCTCATCGGCACCTTCACCACGCACAAGGTCTACGCGGTCATCGCGACGGTGGGCATCATCCTGGCCGCCGCGTACGTGCTCTGGATGTTCCAGCGCACGACCCAGGGCACGCTGAACCCGGCACTGACCGAGGTCCCGGCGATGCAGAAGGACATCACCCTGCGCGAGAAGATCGTCGTCGCGCCGCTGGTGCTCCTGCTGCTGCTCCTCGGCTTCTACCCGAAGCCGGTCACCGATGTGATCAACCCGGCGGTCAAGGCGACGATGCAGGACGTCGGCACGACCGACCCGGCGCCGACGGCGGTCGCGAACGGAAAGGTGGCGCGGTAGCCATGGGAGACCTCAAACTGCCCGCGATCGACTATGCGGCGCTCGCGCCGATGTTGATCCTCTTCGGGGCGGCCTGCGTCGGTGTCCTGTTCGAGGCCCTGGTGCCGAAGACGCGCCGGCACGGCGTGCAGCTAGGGCTGGCGCTGCTGTCGCTGGTCGCCGCACTGGTCGTGCTGATCTGGATTCGGGACAAGCGGATCGTCACCATCGGCGGCGCGGTCGCCGTCGACGGGCCGACGTTGTTCCTCCAGGGTTCGATCGTGCTGCTGGGCATCGTCTCGCTGCTGCTGATCGGGGAGCGGTCCATCGAGGCCGGCGGGGCGTTCGTCTCCCAGGCCGCGATCACCGTCGGCTCGCAGAAGGACCTGCGGCAGGCCGGCGGCCGGCCCGGGGCCACCGAGGTCTACCCGCTGACTCTCTTCGCGCTCGGCGGCATGCTGCTGTTCGTCGCGGCGAACGACCTGCTGACGATGTTCGTGGCGCTCGAGGTGTTCTCGCTGCCGCTGTACCTGCTGTGCGCGCTGGCCCGCCGGCGCCGCCTGCTGAGCCAGGAAGCGGCCCTGAAGTACTTCCTGCTGGGCTCGTACGCCTCGGCCTTCTTCCTCTTCGGGGTGGCGCTCATCTACGGCTTCAGCGGCGCGGTGGACCTCGCGTCGATCCACGCCGCGGTGGCCGACCCGGCCCGCAGCGAGGTGCTGCTCTTCGGTGGCCTGGCGCTGGTCGCCATCGGCCTGCTCTTCAAGAGCGCCGCGGCGCCGTTCCACGTGTGGACCCCCGACGTCTACCAGGGCGCCCCGACGCCGATCACCGCGCTGATGGCGGCCTGCACCAAGGTCGCCGCGTTCGGTGCGCTGCTGCGGGTGCTCTACGTGGCGTTCGACGGGGTCGGCTGGGACTTCCAGCCGGTGCTCGGCGTCATCGCCGTCCTCACGATGTTCGTCGGCGCGGTGCTGGCGGTCACCCAGACCGACATGAAGCGGCTGCTGGCGTACTCGTCGATCGCCAACGCGGGCTACCTGCTGGTGGGCGTCCTGGCGCTCAACAAGGAGGGCCTGTCCAGCACGATGTTCTACCTGGTCGCGTACGGCTTCTCGGTGCTCGCCGCGTTCGGCATCGTCTCGCTGGTCCGCGACGCCGAGGGCGAGGCCACGCACCTGTCCCGCTGGGCCGGCCTGGGCCGCAAGAGCCCGCTGTTCGCCGGCGTCTTCTCCTTCATCCTGCTGGCCTTTGCGGGCATTCCGCTGACCAGCGGCTTCACGAGCAAGTTCGCGGTCTTCGGTGCGGCCATCGAGGGCGGGCAGACCTGGCTGGTCGTGTTCGGTGTGATCACCAGCATGCTGCTGGCGTTCCCGTACCTGCGGGTGATCGTGCTGATGTGGCTGTCGGAGCCGGGCGAGACCACCCCGACGGTGTCGATCCCGGGGTTCTACACCGCGGCGGCCCTGTCGATCGGCGTCATCGCGACCTTCGCGCTCGGCGTGGTGCCGGCTCCGCTGCTGGACCTGACCAACGACGCCGCGCAATTCGTCAGATAACCGTCAATGCGTGAGCAGCCCCGGCGTTCCGCCGGGGCTGCCTGCTTTCCCGGCAGTTCCGCCCGGCGGCCGCGTCGTGGGCTTGACCAGGCAATCAGCGACGCCGCGGGCCACTCCACCTCGGCTGTGTCCGTACCATCGGATGATTTTGATCTTCACACCCCTGGAGCGGTCGCGGAAAAACCCGTATGGCATCGTGAAACCCGTGACTGCTGACAGCGCGCTGACGTCGCTCGGCCTCGACATCGACCCCGCGGTCGATGCATCGGTGTCGGCGACGCTCGCCGTGGTGGAGGACGCGCTGCGCAGCAACGTGGCCAGCGCCGACCCCCTGGTCGCCGAGGCCGCACGGCACCTCATGGACGCGGGTGGCAAGCGGTTCCGGCCGCTTCTCGTGGCGCTCGGGGCGCAGTTCGGTGACCTGACCCGGCCGGAGATCGTGCCGGCCGCCCTGGTCGTCGAGCTGACCCACCTGGCGACGCTCTACCACGACGACGTGATGGACGAGGCCGCCGTGCGCCGGAGCGCACCCAGCGCCAACGCGCGCTGGGGCAACTCCGTGGCCATCCTGGTCGGCGACTACCTCTTCGCCCGCGCCGCGGACATCGCGGCGACGCTCGGCCCGGAAGCCGTCCGCCTGCAGGCGCAGACCTTCTCGCGGCTCGTGCACGGCCAGATCGCCGAGACCGTGGGGCCGCGCGGCAGCGACTCCATCGAGCACTACCTGCACGTGATCACCGAGAAAACCGCGTCGCTCATGGCGACGTCCGGGCGCTTCGGCGGCCTCTTCTCCGGTGCGTCACCCGAGCACGTCGAGGCCCTCGCCGGGTACGGCGAGACGATCGGCATCGCCTTCCAGCTCTCCGACGACCTGCTCGACATCGCCTCGGAGTCTGTGCAGTCCGGCAAGACCCCGGGCACCGACCTGCGTGAGGGTGTGCCGACCCTGCCGGTGCTCTACGCGCTGGCGGGAGACGACACGGACGCGTCCGCGGTGCGCCTGCGCGAGCTGCTCGCGTCCGGCCCGCTCGTCGAGGACGGCCCGCACGCCGAGGCGCTGGCGCTGCTGCGGGAGTCCCGGGCGATGAAGCGTGCGCGGGAGACCGTCCGCACCTACGCGGAGGAAGCGCGGGCTCAGCTCGCTCCTCTGCCGGACGGATCGCCGCGTCGCGCCATGGAGTCGCTCTGCGACTTCATCGCCGACCGCACCAGCTGACCCCGCCCCGACACCGCTCCACAATGCACCGCGGGGGCTTCTGCGCTGCTCGCGGCCTTGCGCTGCCTGCAAATCGTGCACGCGCCCTGTCGGTGTTCTTCGACCCTGAGTGTCAAGAGCCACACGTCGCGTAGAGATTGGTCATGGTCGACACGCTCCAGGCATTCCGTCGAGGGAAGATTATTCATATGGTGTAAGTCCCCGGCGTCGGAGGTAGCTGTGCGCGACCCCCTGGCGGAGCCGTCAGATCTCATCCGGAGCGTGTCACGCGCCCTGCGTGTGCTCGAGTCGGTAGGTCGGGCCCCGCGCGGACTCACCGTGAAACAGATCGCTCGGCGATGCGAGCTGACCGTTGCCACGACATATCACCTCGTCCGCACCCTGGCGTACGAGGGATACGTGATCCGGCGAGAAGACGGCACGTACATCGTGGGCCTCGAGATCGCGGACCGGTACCGCGAGCTGGTGTCCGCGTTCCGCGGCCCGCCGTCGGTCGGTGAGGCGCTGCGACGGGCGGCGATCGACACCGGCTACAGCCACTACCTGGGCCGGTTCGTCGGCGGCCGGATCGCGGTGACCGCCAGCGCCGAGGGCGCCCGCTCGCCGTTCATGGACGACATGGCCCCCGGCTTCGACGAGGGCAGCCACGCCACCGCGCTGGGCAAGGCGCTGCTGGCGACGCTGACCCCCGACCAGCGGGCCCGGTACCTGCGCGACTGGGGCATGCGGGCCTTCACCCCGGCGACGCTGACCACCGCCGAGGCGCTCGAGGCCGACCTGGCCGCCGGCGAACGGCGGGGGATGCAGCTCGAGATGGGCCAGTTCCGCCAGGGGCTCGCCTGCGCCGCGGTCAACGTCATCGCGGACCGGGACATGGAACGCCGGCTGGTCCTCGCCTGCGCGCTGCCCGCCGCGGAGATGCTCACCTCGGCCCGGGTCGTCCGCGCCAAGCTGACCGCGGCCGCCCGCAGCGTCGCCGAGGCGTTGTCCACCGGCGACGCGGCGACCGCCTGAATGAACTTGCTCGTTCAATGACCTGTTGAACCCGTGGACCCCTCGCGCCCGTAAGACAGGGTGGAACGCGCGAGGGAGGTCGGCAGCCTTGGAGAATCACGACGCCGAGCTGCTGCGCGCTCTGCAGGACGAGCACGGGGACGCCCTGTTCGCGCACGCCGTACGCCTCTCCGGGGGTGACCGGCAACGCGCCGAGGACCTCGTGCAGGAGACCCTGCTGCGGGCCTGGCGGTATCCCGAAGCGCTGGACCCCGAGCGGGGCACGGTGCGGTCATGGCTGTTCACCACCGCGCGCAACCTGGCCATCGATGCCTGGCGACGCCGGTCGGTACGGGTCGGCGAGGTGGTCACGGACATGATTCCCGAGCCTCCGCCCAGCGCGGACGAGGCGGACCGAGCGGTGGAGGCCTGGACGGTGTCCGAGGCCCTGGGGCGGCTGTCCCAGAGCCATCGCGAGGTGCTGGTCGAGTGCTTCTACCAGGGGCGCTCGGTGGCCGAGGCGGCCGCCCGGTTGGGCGTACCGCCCGGCACGGTCAAATCGCGGACGCACTATGCCCTGCGCTCGCTGCGCATGGTTCTGAACGAGATGGGGGTGACAGGATGAGATGCGACCATGAGCACGACGACGGCGCGTACGTCCTCGGCGCCCTGTCCCCGTCGGAACGCGCCGCCTACGAACGTCACCTCGCCACCTGCTCGTTCTGCCGGGAAGCGGTGGCCGACATCGCGGTCCTGCCGGGGCTGCTCGGCCGCCTCGACCCGGCGGACTTCGAACGGCTGCTGGAACCCGACTTCCCGCCCGTACCCGCGCCGCGCCGCCGGGCCAGCATGCCGGACCTCGTCTCGGCCGCCCAGACCACCCGCCGCCAGGAACGCAAGCGCGTGCGGTGGCGGGTGCTCGGCGGGGCACTCGCGGCGGCCTGTCTGGCCCTGGTGGCCGGCATCGGCGCCGTCTTCTGGACCGGCCGGAGCGCCCCCGACCCGACCGTGCCGGGCCCCACGGTGGCGATGACGCCGGCCAACGAGCAGGTCCCGGTTTCCGCACAGATCAACCTCACGGGTGCGCCGGGCGGGACGAAGGTCAACCTTCTGTGTTCGTACAACCGGGGGAACGCCGGGTCCGAGCCCTACACGATCCGGCTGATGGCGTACGGACCGGACCAGGAGACCGAGCAGCTCGGATCCTGGACCGCATCGCCGGGCAAGGAGTTCAGCATGTCGGGGGTCACGCACTTCACGGCCGGCGCGCTCTCCCGGCTGGCGCTGGTCCGCAACGACGGCCGGACGCTGCTGGCCTACGACGTCCCCTGATGGTCCGTCTCCTCCGTGGGACCGTCAGCGTGGCGGTAGGGCGGTGGCCGGCTCCGCGGTGGCGGCCGCGGGGTCGGCCGCCGTCCTCTGACCTCTCCGGCTCCGCAACCCGTCGACCGTGAAGATCACGAGAGCGATCCAGACCAGCGCGAACCCGGCGAGGCGCGCGATCGGCATCGGCTCGTGGAAGAGCAGAACCCCGAAACCCAACTGCAGGATCGGCGCGACGTACTGAAGGATGCCGAGACCGACCAGCGGCACCCGGTTGGCGGCCCCGGCGAAGAGCAGCAACGGTACGGCCGTGGCGACGCCGGACAGGACCATCAGTACGGTGTGCCGGGCGGAGACGTGCCCGAACGCGGCATCCCCGTTCAGCCACGCCAGGTAAACCAGCGCGGGAACCGCCAGCACGAACGACTCGACGAACAACCCCTCGGCGGGTGGCAACGACAACCGCTTCTTCACCAAGCTGTACGCCCCGAAGCTCGCGGCCAGCAGCAAAGCGATGTACGGCAGATGCCCGTAGTCGATGGTCAGCACGGCCACAGCCACGGCACCGACCCCCACAGCGATCCACTGCCACATCCGCAGCCGCTCCCGCAGCACGGTGACGCCGAGAAGGACGACGACCAGCGGCGTGATGAAGTACCCCAGCGCGGTCTCCACGACCCGATCGGAGTTGACCCCGTAGATGTAGGTCGCCCAGTTGACCCCGATGAGCAGCGCGGCGATCGTCACGCCGCCGAGCAGGCGCCGGTTCCGGACCACGCGGCCGACGAACCGCCAGTTGCGCAGGGCGGCGAGCAGAAGGCTGACGAAGACGACCGACCAGATCACGCGGTGGGCGAGGATCTCGACCGGGCCGGCGGGCTTGAGCAGCTTGAAGTAGACCGGGAAGAAACCCCAGCACACGTACGCGGTCAAGCCGTACAGATACCCGCGGCGTTCGTCAGCCATACCGCTACCGTAAGGGGCGGTATGGGGTGCGGTCCTTGCATATGTCGAAGCTCACGGGGTTTCGAGCTCGCTTCACCGGGTCTCGAGCTCGCTTCGCGGGGTTTCGAGTTCGCTTCGCGGGGTTTCGAGTTCGCAGAGCATCCACCGGGTGGGATCGACAGGGGCGAAGCCGAGCGGCCGGTACACGCCTTGAGCGGTCTGGGTGACGAGGAGGAAGCGCTTCAACCCCCGAGCGGCGAGGTCGTCGCGGACGGCCGCGACGAGCCAGCGCCCGAGCCCCCGGCCGCGAAGGTCCGGATCCACGTAGACATCGCAGAGGTACGCGAAGACGACGCCGTCGGTGACGATCCGGGCGAAGGCGACCTGGCGCTGATCAGACTCCCGGTAAATGCCTGCGACCTCGGATCCGGCGATGGCGCGGTCCATGGCGTCGCGATCGCGGCCTGCGGCCCAGTAGGTGTCGGTGGAGATCCAGCGGTGGACCAGCTCGCGGTCTAGGAGATCGGGATCGTCGGTCAGGAGGAAGCCGTCGCGGCGGTCTTTCAGCATGGATCTAGTTAAGGGGAGGGTGATGGGGGACGCGATTGGTTTCTCTGGCTTCGGGTGGGGTTGTTGCGGGTCGCGCCTTGCGCCCCTCCTCGGCGCCTAGCGACGTTGTGTTTGGCGTCCGACGTCGCGGCGCTAGGTGACACGCGCCCGGCAGGCCGGCGGCCTCCCCGCGTCCGTGCCGGGCGGTCCCGCGTCCGTGCCGGGCGGTCCCGCGTCCGTGCCGGGCGGTCCCGCGTCCGTGCCGGGCGGTCCCGCGTCCGTGCCGAGCGGTCCCGCGTCCGTGCCGAGCGGTCCCGCGTCCGTGCCGGGCGGCCCCGCGTCCGTGCCCGGCGGTCCGGCGACCCAGACGGTCCGGGGTTCCGGCACCCGCGTCCCGCGTCGTTGCGTCCGGCGTCCTTGCGTTCCTCCGGCCGCCGCTGGTGCTTGCCGCCGCCGTTGACCCGGCCGGTGTTGTCGCGACCGTGTCGGGGTCCGGCCCGTCGTGTCGGGGCCGGCCCCGTAGTCGGCGGCTGGGAGCCACTTGGGCGGTTGTGGCGTCGCCGGGAGTGGCCGTGGTTGTCGGGGATGTCAGTCGTCGGGTGGTCGCCGGCGCCGGGGATGGCAGTCGTCGGGTGGTCGACGGCGCCGGGGATGTCAGTCGTCGCCGCCGTCGGGGACGAGCATGTTGAGCACCCAGCTGACGATGCCGACGAGCAGGGCGCCGAAGATGGCGGACGGCCAGAAGTCGTCGACGTGGAACGGCAGGTCGAACCGGCCCGCGATCCAGCTGGTGAGGAGGAAGAGGAGCCCGTTGATCACCAGTGAGATCAGGCCCAGGGTGAGCACGTACAGCCCGCACCCGATCGTCTTGATGATCGGACGCAGCACCGCGTTGACGATGCCGAAGATGACGGCGACGGCCAGGAGGGTGCCGACCTTCCCGGGTGCCGAATCAGTGGTCAGTCGGATGCCGTCGATGACCAAGGTAGCGATCCACAGCGATACGGCGGTGATCACCAGCCGGATGATGATGCCCATGGCAGGCGATGGTGCCACGCCCGGGCCACCAAGAGCAGCAACACTCCGCGATCTTGTTGGCCGCCGGCCGAGAAAGTCGTCGAATCGACGGCTGCGGAGTGGCGAGTGACTGCAGGCGGCCGGCGGCTCGGCAGCAGGGTCTGTGGGACGCCTCGGTGGGCGTGCCTGTTCTGACGTCCTCGGTTGAGGGTCCCTGACCGGCTGATCGGTGTAGGGCGCTAGATCGCGCGGTCCGGTCAGTCCCGCGCCGGGGGACCGATCAGGTGGGCTTCGATCGGGGTTTGGGACAGGGCGGCCCAGCGGACGGCGCGGCGGTTGATGACGGCGACCATGTCCGGACGGATCTGGGTGAGCCATTTGGCTGTTTCGCCCAGGCCGAGGGCGGCGCCGACGAGTGGGGATTCCTCCGGGCGCAGGGGCTGGACGAGCAGGAGGTCCGCCCGGGAGGCCACGTCCGCGTCCGCGGGGCTGAAGTCGTCGCGTACGACCAAGGTGGCCTGCCAGCCTCCGCCGGGGCGGTTGTCCGCGCCGACGGGGCCGATGTCCACCACCATGAGCAGGGGGTGCAGGGCGGAGCCCGGTGGGATGTCCACCGGCCGGCCCGGCGGGATCACCGCGATCGACTCGCCGGGGACGGCTGCGCCGCGTACGAAGGGTTCCCAGGCTTGGGGGCGGGACGTCTGAACCACTACGCGCGCGCCCAGCGCCATCGCTCGTAGGGACACGAGCTGGGCGCAGCGCACGCCGCCGACGAGGAGGGCGCGGGTCTGTTCCGGCCGGAAGAGGCGGGCCACGACCGGGTCTCCGTGGCGGTTGCTGCCGATCATGAGGCCCGCGTTGCCGAGAGGCAGGGCGAGGTTGTCCAGCTGCTCGGCCGGGTTGTCGTCGGTTCCGGGGCGGCCGGGTATGGCCGGAGCCGTCGGCATGCCCAGCGGCAGAGTGGCGGTCAGGCCGTCCAGGTGCTCGCCGTCGAGGCGCCGGGCGGAGGCTCGTTCGGCGGCGAGGAGTTTGCGCAGGGTCTGGGTGGCGAACGACAGTGTGGTGGCATCCGGGGCGGCGAGCCGGATGGTCAGGTCGACAGCTGCGTCCGTACCCAAGGAGGAGCGTGGGCCGGCGCCGAGCGCGACCGTCGTGGCGGCCGCAGGCAGCGCCAGCATGCGAGCGATGATGCGCCGCGAGGTCTCGATGCGAAGGTCCGGCCACCTCTGCAGGCGGAATGTGGCTTGCGTCATGCCACCGATCTGCAGCCCGGGCCACGTCTCCTGGGCGACGCCTATGCCGTCGTCGTGTGCCAGCTCGGCGATCACGCGCAGCGCCGCCGCCTCGCCGAGGGGGCGCGCCGGGGTGGGTGCCAGCCGCCGCACCAGCTTGCGGACCAGGCCGGACAGCGCGCGCCGGAGGTCTTCCTCGGACCAACCCTCGGCGCGCAGGACACGCACGGCGAGGTGGGCACGGCTGTGACCGAGGACGCGGCCTTCGGTCAATTGACGGTACGAGTTGGCAGGCGTGCCGCTGCCCGCGCGCAGCGAGGGTGCGGGAGCCCCGGTGAGGACGAGCTGGATGCGGCACGGGGGATGCTCGGCGCCGGCAAGCGGCAGTAGTCCGGCCGGAGACGGCATGGCGTCGGCGTCCTCGGCGAGCAGGCCGGCGGGGTCCCCGATCTCCAGGACGCTGGTGAAGCCGTGCTCGTCGACGATGATCGCGGCGGGGTCTCCGGCCAGCTCGGTCTGCTCGACGCGGGAGCCGGGGGCGACAAATGTCAACAGAGCGGTCGGATCGCCCTCGACGGAGACAACGTGCCGGCGGCCCGCATACTGCATAGCTGTGCCGAGCCACTCGAACGCCCAGCGGCCGCGAAGGCGGAGCCATGTGACGGCGAGCACCACGACTGACACGAAGGCTGCCGCGCCGAGGGCTATGGGTCCGTTCGCGGCGCCGATCAGTAAGGCCACGGCGGCCACTTGGGTGCTGACCAGCTGACCAGTGCGAATACCGAACAATCGTCCATGTCGGACACGCCGTGTGCGGACCTTGGAAAGGCGCTGACCGGCGCCGCCGAGCTCCGGGAAGCTGCGGCCGCTCGCCACCTCTGCCGTCACCTGCGCCGTCCCTCCGATCCTGCGTTTTTCCTTGCGGGGACCCATCGTAGGGGGCGGCGGGTCGGGGCGGGGGGTGGCTGTGGATAACTCGGACATCGATATCCACAGGTTCACTTTCCGGGTTACCTTGACCGGCGTCGTACCGTTACGGTCGGCCTCTGGAACCAACAAAGGGCTGCTCAGGGGTGCCCCCCACCGTTTCGCGGGAGGGGCTAACCTGGGGGCCACGTCAATGCGCCGGCCGGTCGTCCACCAGGCACGACCTGTCCCCTCAGGACCCGGCGCACGACAGACGACAGAGAAAGCGGGGTGACGTCCGGGGTGGCCCAGACGCAGGCAGAATCCGCGGTGATGGCGCAGACCGCCGCGAAGTTCGATCAGGTCAACCACACGTTGACTTCGATGCTCAACAAGCTCATGTCCGAGCTCTCGGTGCTGCAGACCGCGTGGGTCGGCGCCGGCGGCCGAGCTTTCGAGACGGTCAAGAATCAGTACCACCGGGACCTGGCCGACCTGAACAAGGCCCTGGCCGACACCGCCGAAGCGATTCGCACCTCGGGTGTCAGCTACGAGAACACCGACAGCTCGGCTGCCGGCACGGTGACCAAGGCCGGTGGCGGCGGCTACAGCCTGCCGCTCGAGAACTGACGGCGGGGGAGGATCACTCATGAACGACGGATTGCTCCGCGTGAACTTCGGCGCCCTGGCTCAGGCCGGCGCCGACATCCAGAAGGCTGTGAACGACCTCGAGTCGCAGCTGAGCCAGCTCGAGGCTGACGCGCGCCCGCTCGTGGCGACGTGGGAAGGCCGGGCGCAGGACGCGTACGCCCAGCGTCAGCAGAAGTGGACCGTGGCGTCCAACGACCTCAAGAACATCCTCCGCGACATCAAGGTCGCGGTGGACCAGGCGGCGCAGGACTACGCCACCACCGAGGGCAACGCGGAGAAGCGCTTCGCGGGCTGATCTGCACGGCGCGGCCGGGCCTTCCGTTGGGGAGTGCCCGGCCGCTGCCGTTCCCGGGCGAGCGGGTCGGGCGTGTCTGTCCGGGGCGATGCGCTGGCCACAGCCGTGGCTCACGCAGTCCGCGGCCCACTCCGGGGGCCTTACCGGCCACACGTCGGGCTCGCGCCGGAGGTGGCGATGGAGCGCTGGGCCGGCACCGGATTGGGCTGGAACCGGGCCGGCCGAAGCGGGTCGCTTGCGGCCAGGACCGGCGGCTACGGAACGGGTCGAGGCCGCGGCGTGCGGGCCACGGAACGGGTCGGGCGGACGCTTGCGGGCCACGGAGCGGGTTGAGGCGGAGGCGTGCGGGCCCCGGAGCGGGTTGAGGCGGAGGCGTGCGGGCCCCGGAGCGGGTTGAGGCGGAGGCGTGCGGGCCCCGGAACGGGTTGAGGCGGAGGCGTGCGGTCTCGTCTGGAACGGGCCGGGGTCGACGCCAGGGCAGACGACTGGGGCCGGGCCCGGACGAAAGGGCCGGCGCCCCGTAGGTTGCGGCAGAGCGGGCCAGCGCCAAGCGTGACGGTGGCCCGCGGGCCGGGGTCGAGCGGGTCGGGGTCGACCGGGCCAGGGCTGAGCGGGCCAGGGCTGAGCGGGACGGGGCTGAGCGGGCCAGGGCTGAGCGGGCCAGGGCCGAGTGCGCCGGGGTCGAGCGGGCCGAGGCGGACAGCATTGCGGCCGAGCCAGCTAGGCCGCGTGAGCTGCGGCCGAACGGGCTAGTGCCGGAAATGCCGGGCCGAATGACTGATACCACGAAGCCTCGCGGCAGCCGCGTCGGTAGTTGGTCCTGTTCCGCCCTCTCCTCCGGAATTGCGGCTACCTAAGGTCATCGGATCGTGTCTTTAGGCGACTGTTGCGCAGGTGGAAAGCCTGGTTGGCTGTATCCACGCAGCCGCCCATTGTGATCGGGGCCTGACCTTGTAGGTTGTACGCGTTGAGGTGGCCCGTTCGCCGCGAAGGGAGAGGTGGACGTGACCGAGTGGGAACCGGCTACGGACGCCGAAGTCGCGATGCGCAACGCCCTGCGCACCGATGACCAGGAGTCCTACTTCCGCATTCTCGCCGGCGTCGACCTGCTCCTGCCCGTCTCCGCGGATGCCCTCGCCGGCCTCGCGCCGATGGGGTGGGGCACGTGGAGCACGGGCGGACGTACGCACGTGCTCGCGTTCACGTCTCCGTCGGCACTTCAGGCTTGTTTGTCTGATTACACCGGTTCTGCGCGGCGCGTGCCGTACTCGGAACTCGCCGAGACCTGGCCGAACCTCGAATGGTGGCTGGCGGTCAATCCCGGACTGCCCATCGAGGGTTACCTCCCGGCCTGGTTCGTGGCGCAGCTCAGCCGTGGTGACCTGCGGCTTCCGAAGCGCGGGCCGGCCCGGGACGGCGCCAACGCGACCGACCGGATCAAGGACCTTCACGCGGCCGCTATGGCCGCCAACGCGGCCGCGGCCCGGAACTATGCCTCGCCGGCGTCCGGCGGCCCGATGTCGGGCGATCCGACGGGTACGGCCACCGCGGCCGGAGCCGAATCCGGGGCATACGCCGCAGGCGCTCCGGGCGCCGGTGAACACGGGGCAGCTCGATCAAACGCCGGCGGGTACGGCCCGGGCGGCCCCGATGCCCCCGAGAACGCGCCCGGCGCCGCAGCCGCCGGATACGGACCCGGCGCCGCACCCGCCGGATACGGACCCGGCAGTGCAGCCGCCGGATACGGACCCGGCGCCGCAGCCGCCGGATTCGGACCCGGCAGCGCAGCCGCCGGATATGGCCAGGGCCGAGCTGCCGCTGGATACGGGCCGGGCGAACCTGCCGCCGGATACGACCAGGGTGAAGCCGCCGGTGGCCGCGAACCGGGAGTTTCCGCAGGTCAAGGCGCGGTGGCGGCAAGCGGCGCCGGAACCTACGGCGGCCCGAATCCTGCATCATCCGGCCAGGCCGCCGATGCACCGCCGACCGGTCCGGGCGGGCTTCCGGTGCGTACGCCGGGCGCTGTCCTCCCCAGCGGGCTGCCGTCTCGCGTTCCGGCCACGCCGCCGGGGCTGGGTGGGCCGGGCAGCTCTTCCTCGTTCAGTGGCTTCACGCCCGGCTCGGGGCAGGACCGGCCGGGGCCCGACGTACCCGCTTCCTCCAGTCCGCCCAGCGTTCCCCCGGCCTCGGCGGCGTCCGGGGGCCGTGGCCCGGGTTCCGGATCCGCGGTTCCTCCGGGAAGCGCGCTGGATGCGCTGGCGAGCAGGTCCGGCATGGCTGCTCCATCGAGCGGTGCGAGTGCGCTCGACGCACTCGGCAGCCGGGCCGGTGCTCCCGCCCGCCCGGGTAACGCAGACACTCCCGCCGGCGGCGCCGCCCAGGAGGGTGGCAGTCTGCCCCCTCTGCAGCGACCCGACGGGCCCCTCCCGACCCGCACGCCGATGGCGCAGACTCCGCCCCTTCCCAGCCACCTCGCGCAGCGCGAGACGGCCGGCGGCGCGGCGGTAAGTCCCGACAAGCAGGCCACAACGGCCGCCGGCCAAGGCGCGACAGCCGCAGGCCAGAGTCCGGCGGCGGACGACACCGCGGCGGCCGCAGGTGAGAGCCCGGCGGGTCAAGGGGCGGCAGCCGCAGGCCAGAGCCCGGCGGGTCAAGGGGCGGCAGCCGCAGGTGAGAGCCCGGCGGGTCAAGGGGCGGCAGCCGCAGGTGAGAGCCCGGCGGGTCAAGGGCCGGCAGCCGCAGGCCAGAGTCCGGCGGGAGAAGGCGCAGCAGCCTCGGGTCAAGGCTCGGCGGCCCAAGGCGCAGCAGCCGCAAGTCAGGCCCAGGAAGCAGGTCAGGGCGCAACGGCCGTCGGCCAAAGCGCGACAGCAGGTCCAGAAGCCAAGGCCGCGAACCAGGGCGACACCGGCCAACAGGCAGGCGACACCGCCGGCCCGGGCGGCCTCCCGCGCCGGCAGGTGGCTTCGCCCGCGGAGCGTCCTCCCAGCATGGCCGCGGCCGCTCAGGCCCTGGCAGCGAAGGGTGAGGCCGGTGCCAGCCCGACCGAAGGGCCGGCCGCCGACACGGGATCGCGTCCGCCCTCCAGCCCGCCCCGGGCCAGCATCGCTCCGCCGGTGATTCCGGGTGCGGGCGGTGCCAACCGTACGAGCGTTCCGGAACCGGCAACGCGCCCCACGATTCCCGGTGTCTCGTCGGCGAGCGGGCTGCCCACGCGGCCGACCGGAGGGAACCGGGAGACGCCGGGGAGCGTGGCCGAGACCCAGCGCTTCGAGGCCCCGCCGACAGTGTCCCGCGCCCCCATCGAGCGGGTGCCGGGTGACGTCGGTCCGGCCGCGGGAGCGATGCCTCACGCGGGTCCCGCGCCGCAGGCGGCGGCGCCCGCCACCGGGCATGCGGGCCGCATCGCCCCGCCGCCGTACGTGGCGGACGAGGATGACTTCATTCCCGCGAATGAGGTCGAGCGGAATCTCTACCACGCGACGCTCGATCACAGCACCGATGCCTTCCTTTCCACGCTGCTTCTCGCCACCGTTCTCGTGCCGGTCGCGGACAATTCGCGGCCGGGGAGTTCGCCGGGGGAGTCCGGGTTTGCTTCCCGGACCGAGGAGATGGACGGGGAGCGGTTCCTGGTCGTCTTCACGAGCCGGGATCGGTTGAGCGATCACTACGCCGAGCCGGCGCGTACCGTGGCGGTTCGGTTCGTCGAGTTGATTCGGAACTGGCCCGATCCGGCCTGGTCGTTCGCCGTGAATCCGGGGACCGCGGTCGGGGCGAAGTATCCGGGACCCCAGGTCATCGCGTTGGCCAACTGGGCGCTCGAGGCCGGGCTCGGCGGGGATCCGGTCGAGGAGGTCAGCGACGCCGCCGCGGTGCCGGAGCGTTCCGGTGAGGCCGAGGCGCGACCGACCACGATGCAGAAGACGGTTGCGGCCGAGCAGGTCGACTATTACCTGGAGCGCGGTTACGACCGGGTGGCCGGGTTCGTGCACCGTGCTGCTGAGGTCGAGCATCTGCGCAGTCCCGGGGAGTTGTTCGCGGCTCTCGGGTTGCTCTACGACGGGTCGCCTTATCAGGCCGATGCCAAGGAGGCCTTTGTGCTCCGGTGGCCGGCTTTCCGGCCCAGTCTTTACCGCATTCCGTACGGCGGGCAGAGTGAGCAGGCGCTGCGCGCCATGGACGGCTGGGTGATCGAGCGGCCGCCGTTCCGGGGTAACGGGTTTGCGCCGGGCGAGGGCAAGGACGTCATCGCCGAGTTCAAGGTGGACAGTGTCCGGCTGCCGCACGGGGCTCAGTTGTGGCACCTGGACGCCGAGGGGCAGGAGCGCCTGCTCGCCGTCTTCGACTGCGATGCCCCGGTCTGGCGCCGGGTCGCAGAGTGACAACCAAGGGGTAGGCGATGCGTGACGGGTACGTCGTGACCTGGCACGGGCGCGAGTACGACGCCGCGCCCGACGGTGAGAACGTGCGGATCTACGCTCCCGAGGCCGCCGACGGCTTCGAGGAGGTGCAGCCGGGGCGCTATGTCCGGGTGCTGCGGCCCGGGGAGTTCAGCGACCTCGTGTACGTCCGCACGACCTGCTCCTGGCGGGGTGAGCCGTTCATCGTGCTCGCCGAGGCCGACAACTGGCTGCGCGTGGAGTACACCGGCGGCCGGGCTCCCGTGGCGCGGTCACTCGGGCTGGAGGAGTTCGACTTCGGGGTCTACCAGGGGTGGGCGCCGGCCCATGAGGTGAGCGACCTCTACGAGCACCGGGTCTAGGACGCCTTCAGCCAGCGCAGGATCTCACCGGTCACCACGTCGGGCGCCTCCTGGTGGAGGAAGTGGCCCGCGTCCTCGATGAGCCGCCATTCGTACGGTGCGATCACGTATCGTCCCGAGCCCTGGGCCGTCCGCGGTAATACCGCCGTGTCCAGCGCCCCGTGCATCTGGAGGGTCGGGGTGGTCAGGGGTTTCTGCATCAGCTTGACGAAGCGGTATCCCTGCAGGCGCAACGCCGAGCGGAACACCCAGCGGTACGCCTCCAGGGCGCAGAACGACGCCTGGGGGATCTGCAGTGCCTCACGGCAGCGGGCTGCGTACTCGGCGTATTCCGGGGTCTGTGTCCATGTCGGACCGCTCCACCGCTCGATGAGCTCGCCGACGACCGCGGCGTCGTCCTTGGTGAGGACGTGTTCGTAGCGGGGGACCTGGAACTTCAGCGTCGGGGCCGTGGCCGCGATCTGGCCTCGAGGGTCGGCGAAGAGGGCCGCGCGCAGGCGCAGGGGGTGCGCCGCCCCCAGGACGACGAGGCGGCTCACCATCTTGGGGTGGAAGGCCGCCGCCGTCCAGCCGATCATGCCGCCCGCGCCCGTTCCGACGATCATCGCGGAACGTTCGCCGAGGGCGCGGATCAGGCCGGTGACGTCGGCGGCCATGGTGTAGCCGTCGTATCCGCGGGGTGGCTTGTCGCTGGCGCCGTAGCCGCGGAGGTCGATCGCGACCGCCCGGAAGCCCGCGTCGGCGATCCGGGGCAGCATGTCGTGCCACGCCCACCAGAACTCCGGGAAGCCGTGCAGCAGCAGCACGAGCGGCCCGGTGCCGGCCTCGACGACGTGGAACCGGCTGCCGTTGGCGCCGACGAAACGGTGGGTCCAGGGACCCTCCGTCAGGACGCACGACTCGTCCACCTGCGAACTCATGCGGAACAGGGTACGGGCAGCCGGCTATGGCGTGATGCCCCGGTCACTTCACGCGCTCGAAGGCCTCCATGACGACCTGCGTCCCCTCGCCGCAGTCGATGCGCAGCTTGTTGGGGACGAAACGGGCCCGGATGTGGTCGCCCTTCTTCAGCTCCGTGCCGAGGGGCGAGTAAACCGCGAACGGCTTGCCGTCCCAGTCGGCGAAGCCGTAGCAGGGGCCGCTGCCGCCGCGGGTGACGAGGCCGTCGGTCCAGCCGGGGCTGGCGATGACGTCCGTGGGGGTCTTGGGGATGCCACTGGGCTTCTTCGCCCCCGGGGGCGCTCCGGTGGCGACCGAGTTGTCCGGCGAGGGGATCGATGAGGTTCCCGGGGCGGCGGCCGACGGAGAGACGCTGGGCGAGGGGGGCACGGAGATGCCGGGATTCGCGGCCTCGTGCGATGTGCAGGCTGTCAGAAACCCCAGGACCAGGGACGTCGCTGCGGCCGTACGGAAAAGGGACATGATGTTGCACCTCCGGTGAGTGAGACCCGGTCTGAGCGTGGCAGGTTCCCACCGACAGCGAGAAAGGGTGACGCCCGGGGACCGACGGTCCCCGGGCGTCAGGTGGTGCGGTGGATCAGGAAATCTTGATCTTCATCGAGGTGCCGTCCTGCGACACGACCTTGATCTTGACCCCCACGGCCGGCAGCTTGACGCCGTTCCACGGGATCTCGTCGTAGAAGTACTTCTTGGTGTCGTCGAACGTCGACTTCGCGGCCTGGCCCCGGACGTAGCTGGGCTTGCCGTTGATGTGCAGCGTGAACGAGTCGGCCTTGTTCAGGCTGAACGGGGCGTCGTACAGCTGGACGCGGGCCCGCCACGGGGCACCTTCCAGGTTGTACAGCGGCGCCGGGTGGCTGTCGATGATCAGGTTCAGGCCCGAGCCGGGGTGCTGGTTGACGTTGTTGTTCGCCACCGACTGGTCGTTGTACGAGATCAGCAGGCCCTGCTGGTACGCGAAGTGCTCGGCCCAGTCCGGCTTGGTGTCGGCCCAGCCGATGTTGTACGGGCCGGTCTTCAGGTACTTGTCGAACGAGGTGTAGCTGCGGTTGCCCGCGATGTAGAAGTTGTCGAACTCCGCGGTCGTGGTCTGGCCCACGACGCTGAAGCCGGCAGCCGTCCACGCCGGGGTGCCCTCGGCACCGTCGGTCGACGTCGCGGCGCCGTTCACCTTGATGGTGAGGTCGTCGCCGAAGAAGCCGCCCTCGGAGACGCCGCCGTCGGTCAGGTAGTGCAGGCGGACCTGAACCTTCTTGCCGGCGTACGCGTCGAGCGGGATGTGGATGTCCTTCCACGCGCCACCGCTGGTGCCGGTGATCGCCGGACGACCGGGGTCGCCGCCGTCCTTGCCGAGCGGGGCGCCGTCAATGGTGCCGTCGACCGCGGTCCAGGTGGTGCCGTTGTCGCTCGAGACCTCGAAGTACAGGTAGTCGTAGCCGTCTTCGATCTTGTAGCGGCCCTTGAGGTCCAGCGACGCGGAGGTGGCGCCGGTCAGGTCGACCGCCTTGGTCAGCGAGTTGTTGAGCTTGTCGGCGTTGCCGGAGAAGTACTGCTTGGTGCCGGCGAAGGGTGCGCCGAGGTCGGTGGTGACCTTCTTGTCCGGCAGGACCACGACCACGCCCTGGGCCTTGGAGGTGTTGTACTCCTGCGGGCCGAGGTTGAGGGTCTTCTTGTGGCCCGCGACGACGGTCTCGTAGTCGAGCCAGCCGAGCTGCAGCTTGTTCCAGGCGCCGATGTCACCGGGGCGCGTGCCGAGGGGCTCGCCCGCGCCGGAGAGACGGCTCTGCGCCATCAGCGTCCAGTACTCGCTGTTGTTGTTGGTGCCGCCGCTGGTGTCGTAGTCGTCCGGCAGACCGAGGTCGTGGCCGTACTCGTGCGCGAACACGCTGAGGCCGCCGTTCTCGGGCTGCATGGTGTAGTCCGAGATCCAGACGCCGGTGTTGCCGATCTGGGTGCCGCCGTACTTGTTGTACGAGGGGCCGTCGACGCCGACGGTGTTCAGGAAGGCGTTCCAGCGGTGCGCCCAGATGGCGTCCTCGCCGTACTGCGGGTCACCGTCGGACTCGTCGCCGCCGGCGTGGACGATCTGGAAGTGGTCGATGTAGCCGTCCGGCTCGTTGAAGTTGCCGTCACCGTCGTAGTCGTTGCGGTCCCACTTGTCGTACTCCTTGACCTCCGCGGCGATCTGCGCGTCGGTGCGGCCGGCGGCCTTGCGGTCGGCCACCCACTGGTTGACGGCGTCGCGGACCAGGGCCCAGGCGTTCGTGTCGGTGCAGGTGCCGTTGACGTCGCAGTTGCGACCGTAGCGGGCCTCGTTGTAGGGCACCTTGACCCAGTCCGAGACCTCGCCGTCGACGCTGTAACGCCCCGAGGACTGCGTCTCGTAGTAGGTCTTGAGCGACTCGACGCCCTTGCCCTTGCCGAAGTACAGGTCCTCGTAGTGCTTCTTGTTGTAGTCCGGCTGCCAGACCGTGGTGTTGTCCGTGGTGCGGTCGGGTGCCGGAATCTTGTTGTGCAGCGGGCCCTCGAACGTCGTCGGGCCCGGCGTCTTCGGGTCGCTGTCGACGTCGGGGTAGTTCGGGTGCCGCTGGTTACCGAACTCCGCGAGGATCACGAAGATCTTGTCGGTGCGCTCGTTGCTGAGCTCGACGTACTGGTCCTGGCCGGCCGCCTTGACGGTACGGTCGTTCAGGCCGCCGCCCCGCGTCTTGCCGACCTTCGCAACGGTGCTGCCGCCGCGCTCCTGCGTCTTGATCTCGCCCTTCAGGACGCCGTTGAGGGCCTCCTGACGCAGTTCCCGGCGCTTGTCCTCGACCGGGTTGGGGAGGTCGTCCATCGCGGCCCGCTTGCTGGCCGCCGGGGTCGGCTCCACCGGAGGCGCCGCCTGGGCCACGGTCGGGAGCGAAATCCCGACACCGGTGACCATCGCGGCGCCGAGTAGTCCCACGACTACTTTTCGCACTACGTACCTCCGTCGACGTGCCCGAAGCGCTGGGTTGCAGCGATCGGCGTGCAGCGACCTTGTGATCAAGGCCTCAGAGAACGTATGCAAAAAGAGAGATGCATGGAAGTCTTCGCAACGAATTCTTTATGAGAAGCGAACGGCGCCCGGGAGATTTCCCGAGCGCCGTTCCAAATGTCCTAGATCAGCTGATCTTGATCTTCATCGAGGTGCCGTTGACCTCCTGCACCTTGATCTTGACGCCGACCGCCGGCAGCTTGACGCCGTGGTTCGGCAGCTCGTCGTAGAAGTACTTCTTGGTGTCGTCGAACGTCGACTGCGCGGCCTGTCCCCGGATGTAGCTGGGCTTGCCGTTGATGTGCAGCGTGAACGAATCCGCCTTCTTCAGGCTGAACGGGGCGTCGTACACCTGGATGCGGGCCCGCCACGGCAGCCCTTCCAGGTTGTAGAACGGCGCCGGGTGCGCGTCGATGTACAGGTTGCGGCCCGTACCCGGGTGCACGTTGGTGTTGTTGTCGACCTGCGACGTGTCCCAGTACGAGATCAGCAGACCCTCCTGGTAGGAGTAGTGGTCCACCTTGTCCGGCAATGTCGGCAAGTAGCCGAAGAAGTACGGTCCGGTCTTGAGGTACTGGTCGTACGACACGTAGCTGCGGTGGCCGGCGATGTAGAAGTTGTCGAACTTCTCGCTGGAGGTCGCACCGACGATCGAGAAGCCGTCCAGCGTCCACGTGGTGGCGGCCTCGGCCCCGTCGGCCAGCACCGTCGCGCCGTCCGCCGTGATCGTCACGTCGTCACCGAAGAAGCCGCCCGCGGACACGCCGCCGTCGGTCAGGTAGTGGAGACGGAACGTGATCTTCTTGCCCGCGTACGCGTTCAGCGGCACCGCGATGTCCGCCCATGCGCCGCCCGTGCTGCCGGTCAGGGCCGGCGTGTTGCTGGCGTCCCGCGGGAACGCCGCGCCGTTCAGGGTGCCGTCCAGGCGGGTCCAGGTGGCGCCGTTGTCCGTCGAGGCCTCGAAGTACAGGAAGTCGTAGTCCTGCTCGATGTTGTACCGGCCCTTGAGCGTGACGGCGGCGGTGGTCTTGCCGGTCAGGTCGATGGTCTTCGACATGGAGTTGTTGAGGTCGTCGGCGTTGCCGGAGAAGAACTGCTTCGTGCCGGCGAAGGGTGCGCCGAGGTCGGTGGTGACCTCCTTGTCGGGCAGCACCACGACCACGCCCTGGGCCTTGGAGGTGTTGTACTCCTGCGGGCCGAGGTTCAGGGTCTTCTTCTGACCCGCGACGACGGTCTCGTAGTCGAGCCAGCCGAGCTGCAGCTTGTTCCAGGCGCCGAGGTCGCCCGGCTTCGTGCCGATGGCCTGGTCGCCGGCGGCGTTGAGCCGGCTCTGGGCCATCAGGGTCCAGTGCTCGTTGTTGTTGTCGCCCAGGCCGGAGGTGTCGTAGTCGTCCGGCAGGCCCAGGTCGTGGGTGTACTCGTGCGCGAAGACGCTGAGGCCACCGTTCTCCGGCTGGATGGTGTAGTCGCCGATCCAGATGCCGGTGTTGCCGATCTGGGTGCCGCCGAGCAGGTTGCCGGCCGGGCCGGTGCGGCCCTGGTCGGTGCCGTACGCGTACCAGCGGTGGCTCCAGATCGCGTCCTCGCCCTGCTGCGGGTCGCCGTCGGCCTGGTCGCCGCCGGCGTGGACGATCTGGAAGTGGTCGATGTAGCCGTCGGGCTCGTTGAAGTTGCCGTCGTTGTCGAAGTCGTACCGGTCGTACTGGTCGAACGACTTCATGTCCGCGGCGATCTGCGCGTCCGTACGCCCGGAGGCCTTCTGGTCCGCGACCCACTGGTTCGCGGCGTCACGCACCAGCGCCCAGGTGTTGTTGCAGACGTGGGCGCCGCAGAAGTCGCGGCCGTACCGGGCCTCGTTGTACTTGACCTTGACCCAGTCGGTGACCTCGCCGTCGACGCTGTAGCGCCCGGACGACTGGGTCTCGAAGTAGGTCTTCACCGACTCCTTGCCGGCGCCCTCACCGAAGTACAGGTCGCGGTAGTGCTCGGCGTTGTAGTCGGGCTGCCACACCGTCGAGTTGTCCTTCGAGCGGTCAGGCGCGGGGATCTTGTTGTGCAGGGGTCCGTCCCACGTCGTGGGGCCCGGGGTGTTCGGGTCGCTGTCGACGTCCGGGAAGCTGGGGTGCCGGTCGTTGCCGAACTCGGCCAGGATCACGAAGATCCGGTCGGTCCGCTCGCGGCTGAGCTCGACGTACTGGTCCGTGCCGGACTTGGCCACCTTGCGGTTGGTCACGCCCGAGCCCTGCGTACGGCCGACCTTGACGACCGTGCTGCCGTTCCTCTTTATCGGCTTCGCCTTGCCGCTGACGACGTCGGCGACAGCCTCCTCGCGCAGAGCGCGACGCTTGTCCTCGAGCGGGTTGGGCAGATCGTCCACTTGAGCCGTGTCGGCCTTCGCCGCCGGCTTCGGATCGACCGGCGGTGCTGCGAGGGCACCGGCCGGGAGTGACATCCCGACACTAGTGACCATCGCGGCGCCGAGCAGTCCCACGACCACCTTGCGCACTACGTTTACCTCCGTTGGCATGACCGCGCGCTGGGGTACAGCGACGGCGGTGAACCGCCCCGGATTCGGAGCTCAGGTGAACGTATGCAAACTCACCGATCTATCGGAAGGGGCCACACGGATTGTTCGGGGATGGTTACGCATTATGGATTTGACATAATGCGAGTACCGGCAAATGGCAAAAATTGGACCGTCCACATGAAACAGCGGCAGATCCCTACGATCGCAGATCTGCCGCTGTTCATAGATGAATATCTCAGTCCTCGGACTTGGCCTCCTGCATTCCGGAGGAGATCAGGTCCATGACCGTGGAGTCCTGCAGCGTCGTGACGTCGCCCAGCGACCGGTTCTCGGCCACGTCCCGCAGCAGCCGCCGCATGATCTTCCCGGAGCGGGTCTTGGGCAGCTCGGGCACGAGCATGATCTGCCGCGGCTTGGCGATCGGGCCCAGCTTCTTGGCCACGTGGTTGCGCAGGTCCTGGATGAGCTTCTCGCCCGCCTCGCCCGCGGTGTCCACATTGCCCCGCGGGATGGTGAATGCCACGATCGCCTGCCCGGTCGTCGGGTCGGTCGCGCCGACCACCGCCGCCTCGGCGACCGATGGGTGCGACACCAGCGCCGACTCGACCTCGGTCGTCGAGATGTTGTGGCCGGACACCAGCATCACGTCGTCGACCCGGCCCAGCAGCCAGAGGGCGCCGTCCTCGTCCCTCTTCGCGCCGTCGCCGGCGAAGTAGACCCAGTCCTCGCCGGAGCCGGCGCCCTTGCCGAAGCGCGACCAGTACGTGTCGATGAAGCGCTGGTCGTCGCCCCAGATCGTGCGCAGCATCGACGGCCACGGCTCGCGCAGCACCAGGAAGCCGCCACCGCCGTCCGGCACCGACTCCGCGGCGTCGTCGACAACGTCCGCGGAGATGCCGGGCAGCGGGGTCATCGCGGAGCCGGGCTTGGCGCTGGTGACGCCGGGCAACGGAGAGATCATGATCGCGCCGGTCTCGGTCTGCCACCACGTGTCCACGATGGGGCAGTTGTCGCGGCCCACGTTGGCGCGATACCACATCCAGGCCTCGGGGTTGATCGGCTCGCCGACGCTGCCCAGGACGCGTAGCGACGACAGGTCGTACTTGGCCGGGATGTCGTCGCCCCACTTCATCATCGTGCGGATGAGCGTGGGCGCGGTGTAGAGGATCGTCACCTTGTACTTGTCGACGATCTCCCAGAACCGTCCCTTGTGGGGGGTGTCCGGCGTGCCCTCGTACATGATCTGGGTGGCGCCGTTGGAGAGCGGCCCGTAGACGATGTACGAGTGTCCGGTGACCCAGCCGATGTCGGCGGTGCACCAGTAGACGTCGGTCTCCGGCTTGAGGTCGAACACGGCGTGGTGCGTGTACGACGTCTGCGTCAGGTAGCCGCCGGTGGTGTGCAGGATGCCCTTCGGCTTGCCGGTCGTGCCGGAGGTGTAGAGGATGAACAGCGGGTGCTCGGAGTCGAAGGCCTTCGGCTCGTGCTTGTCGCTCGCCTGCTCGACCGTCTCGTGCCACCAGAGGTCCTTGTCGCTCCAGGCGACGTCCTCGCCCGTGCGGCGGACGACCAGCACGTGCTCGATGCTCGGGCACTGCGCGACGGCCTCGTCGACCGTCGGCTTGAGCGCGGACGGCTTGCCCCGGCGGTAGCCGCCGTCCGCGGTGATCACGACCTTGCAGTCCGCGTCCTGGATGCGCGTGGCCAGCGCGTCGACCGAGAAGCCGCCGAAGACCACGCTGTGCAGGGCGCCGATCCGGGCGCAGGCCAACATGGCGACCGCCGCCTCCGGGATCATCGGGAGGTAGATCGCCACCCGGTCGCCGGCCGTGACACCGAGCTCGGTCAGCGTGTTCGCCGCCTGGCTCACGCTCCGGAGCAGGTCGGCGTACGTGATGGCGCGGGTGTCGCCCGGCTCGCCCTCCCAGTGGATCGCGACCTTGTCGCCGTGGCCGGCCTCGACGTGCCGGTCGACGCAGTTGTACGCGATGTTGAGCTCGCCGCCGACGAACCACTTGGCGAACGGCGGGTTGGACCAGTCCAGCACCTGGTCCCACGGCTTGGCCCAGGTGAGCCGCCGGGCCTGCTCCTCCCAGTACGCCAGCCGGTCCGCGTCGGCCCGTTCGTACGCCTCGGCCGTGACGTTCGCCGCGGCGGCGAGCTCGGCCGGCGGCGGGAACTGCCGCGTCTCCGAATACAGGTTCTCCAGCGTCTCACTCATGAGGGCGGCTCCTCTGCTCTCTTTTGCGGTGAACACTAGTTCCGCCGGGCGTGTCGAGCGAGGATTGCGCGCGGCGTGATCAGTGCTGCGCGAATCTTGCCATTTCCGAGCCCGTACGCGCATCCCCGGGAAGAGGTCAATTTCCGGCTAAGTTAGGCGCGTGACGAACGATCCCCTGGCACCGCTGCTCGAGCTCGCCGACATCGACCAGGCCTTCACCGACGCCCGCGCCGGCGTGGACGCCGCCCTGCGGCACCGGGCCCTGCGGCGCAACGGCGGCCAGGTCGCGGCCGAGATCGGCCTGCGCGCCGCCGTCGCGAGCGCCGCCCTCGAGGACCACCGCTACGAGCTGTCGGTCGTCCGGGCGGGCACCGTCACCGACCCGGTCGTGCAGGGTGCGCTGCGGGTGTCCGAGGCGCTCGACGGCCTCGCCGACCTCTGGCCGCGGGCTCCCCGCCAGGTCCTGGCCCGGCTGCACGTGCTGGCGGCGCGCGGAACGGTCGCCGACGGCGAGCTGGGCCGGCTGGTGTCCGGAGCCGAGCGGATCGACGCGCTGGCCGGGTTGGTCGCCGGCAACGAGAGCACGCCGCCGCTGCTGCTGGCCGCGATCGTGCACGCCGAGCTGCTGACGCTCCGCCCGTTCGCCGGCCCGGCGGGCGTGGTGGCTCGTGCGGCCGCGCGGCTCACCCTGGTCTCGCGCGGCTTCGACATCCGTGGCCTGGTCGGCGTGGAGCAGGGTCACCTGGAGCGCGAACCCGAGTACGTCGGCTCGGCCGGCGCGTACGCGACCGGAACGCCCGACGGCGTCCGTTCCTGGCTGCGCCACTACGCCGCCGCGGTGACGGCGGGCACGGAGGAGTTGGTTCGGGTGGCCGATGAGGTGCTGGCACCTTCAGGCAAATGACGCCTCGGCAGAACGGATTGCCCCTTTCGTCCCTGGATCGGTTGGCATACTCGTGCGGGTGGGAGACGACTGGGTTCGCCCCTACTCGCCGGGCACCGGCCGCTGGCTGGTCATCGGCTGGGAGGCGGTGGCGTTCGGGCTGCTGGGCTGGGCGAGCATCGGGCTTTTCGAGCTGACCGGCGTCGGGGTGCGCATCCTCGCCGTCCTCATGGCGATCGTGTGGGTGGTCGGCGGCTGGCGCATCCTCGAGATGGGCGTCTACGTCAGCCCGCACGCGCTGCGCATCCGCGGTCTCCTGCGCTCGCGCACGCTCCGCTGGGACGAGATCGCCCACGTCCGCCTGCACCGGCACACCAACAAGATCGGCCGGTGGGAACTCGAGGGCGGCATGACGGTGCTGATCGAGCGGCGCGACGGCTCGACGGTCAACACCGAGCTGTGGGCGCAGGGCGTGGACTTCCACCGCCGCCCGCACCTCTTCCGCGAGGTCTACCACGAACTGCGCAACCGCCACCTGGCGGCGACGGTCTGAGCGGAGAAAAGTAAGGACGGCGCCTCACTGATGAGGCGCCGCCGCTTGCGCGTCCGACCGGGTTATCAAGCGTGCACCTGGGTCGTTGTCGGCAGTCCCGCCGGTATCCCCGGTGGGTCCCGCCGCAACGTGCCTGCCGTGGCTGATCGCGCGTGGGTTCCCGGTGGCCGTGCACGGAACCTTCGGTGGTGCTAAGTGGTCCCGCGTGTTCTTTCTACGCCGCCGCGCCCTTGATCACCAGGGCAAAAGCTACCAACGGTGATTAGTCAGACCCTTGCCGGTGACGATTTTCTATGCGAGCGCGGCCCGCAGCCGCCGGTGCCGCCCGTACAGCGCTATCCCGATGGCGAGGCCCACACCCACACCCAGAGCGGCGGCGGCCACCGGCACGGCCGGACGATCTCGCAGCCGGCGGCCCAGCGGCACCGGGTGCCGGAACTCCAGCACCGGCCACGAGCGTTCCAGCGCCACCCGCCGCAACGCCCGGTCGGGGTTCACCACGCTCGGACGCCCCACGGCCTCCAGCAGGGGAAGGTCACTGCTCGAATCCGAATAGGCGTAACACTCCGCAAGGTCGTACCCGCGCCCCTCGGCAAGCTCCCGCACTCCGGCAACCTTGCTGGGACCCGCCGCGTAGAACTCCACCTCGCCGCTGTAGCGCCCGTCGACGATCCCCATCCGCGTGGCGATCACGTCGGTCACCCCGAGCAGCGCGCCGATCGGCCGCACCATCTCGTCCCCGGAAGCGGACACCAGCACGACGTCGCGGCCGGCCGCCTGGTGCTCGCCGATGAGGATGGCCGCCTCGGCGTACACGTAAGGGTTGATGAGCTCTTCCAGGGTCTCCGCAACGATCTGCCGAACCTGCTCGACCTTCCAGCCCTTGCACAGCGCGGCCAGATAGTCCCGAGTGCGCGCCATGGTGTGCTCGTCGGCGCCGCCCAGCCGAAACATCAGCTGCGCATAGGCCGACTTCACGACATCCCGGCGGCTGATCAGCCCATCCCGGTAGAACGGCCGTCCGAAGGCCAGTGCACTGGACTTGGCAATGACGGTCTTGTCGAGGTCGAAGAACGCGGCGCTCTGGCCCACGGGCCGAAAGTGTAGCCGCAAGTCGCACCGGAACCGGGTCTGTGGTGTTTCTCGTGACGGTGGGTACTCGACGGTAGCCGGGGACTGAGGCATGCTTGTGTTGCGACTGGGATTCACGTTGCCCGTGGTTTGTCTTGTTCAGTCGCCTTTTCCCGCAAGATTCTCGGTGATTGCGCCCCCCGCGATCGCCGAGCCGATTCGGCTCGACCCCCCCGGAGCCGAATCCTCGGACGGCCCCCGTCACCCCCGACGGGGGTCGTTCTTATTTGCTCGGTTTCGGCGGAATTTACGGTACGGCGGTGGGGAGGCGGGGCCCGCACACCGCGCGAGGCGGTGCGGGGTCGCTCTGCGGGGACGCGACCATCCGGGCGGAGGCGGTGGTCCGGCGGGTTGGCGCGGATCGCTCGGCGGGCGGCCCGACTTTTTGCTTCGCGCGTCCGGGACCTGCTGTGCTCGGCCGACGTAGCTGTGCTGGCGGGCGTGACTGTGCTCGGCCTAACCTGACCCTGGCTGTGTCCTGGCTGGCCGTGGCGGTGTCCTGGCCGTGGCCGTGGCCGTGGCTGGCTGGCCGTGGCGGTGTGTGGCTGGCCTGGGTTTGCGCGGCTGGTCGTGGCGGTGTCCGGCTGGCCTGGCTCGGCGGGGTTGTCTTTCGCTTGATCTTCGCCGGCGGCCTGCAGTCTCACCTGGCGGCCGGCTCTTTGCCGGTCAGGCCCCGGTGGCTTGGCTCAGGTCGGCCGACTGCTCTTCCTCGGGAATGCCGAACAGCTCGCACAGCCCGGTCACCGAAAGCACCCGGCGGAAACTCGGGCTCGGATTGGTCACCACGAAGCGGCTCTCCGCCTGCGTCACCGCTCGATAGCCCTCGATCAGAGCACCCAGCCCGGTGGAGTCGATGAACGTGGCCTCGGCCAGATCGATCCGGATCTCCGGCGGCGCCCAGTCGTCAACGGCATCCCGCACCGCCTGCGCGACATCGTCGGCGTTGGAGAAGTCGATCTCCCCATACAGGGTCACCAGGGCGATGCCGTCCTCGCCGAGCTCGCTCCGTATCGGGTGCTCCATGCCAACTCCATCGGTCGTGTCGGCAACAACATACCCAACGTCAGCCCCATCCACCCTTCACGAGTCTGTCGCGGGCCCGACGATGCTACGCCCGCACCCGCCCCTACAGCCCGCTGCGCGTAGCAGATCAGCCGGGGGAGTGGGCGGTTGTACACAGCCCGGTGGTTCATCCACAGCCCCGGGCGCCACTGCTTGAGCCGCACCCGCCTACCCGAGACGGTGGACGCAATCCCGCTGCGCCCCGCATCGGCGGGTCGCTCCATGTGCGGGCGACGCATCCCCCTCGGCCTGCTCGTCTTCACCCACTCGGCTATCCCCTTTCCGCATCGACTATCCAGTTCCCGCCCGTGGCTCCGTCTTTTCGTCCGCTGTCCTACTTGCCGTAGTCCGTCCTTTGCTCGCGTCTTGCCGTAGTCCCGTCTTTCGCTCGCGGCCGGCCTTCCCTGTTCGTCGCCTCGTACTCGTCCTCGCCCGCCCTGTCGTCCTTGTCCGTCCCCGTGCCGTCTTTCGCCGTCCCTCTGGAGTCCTGATGTCTGCGCGTACCTCATTGCCGCTGGTCGTGACCGCCGACCCGGAGCTGCTCGACGACCTGGTCCGGCTCGCCGCCGCAGGCGGGACCGAGGTCGACGTCGCGGCGGACCCGGCTGCGGCCCGCGACCGCTATCTCGGCGCGCCCCTCGTCATGATCGGCGCTGACCAGGCCATCGCCTGCCTGCGCGCCCGCCTCCCGCGCCGTCCCCGCGTGATCGTCACCGGACACGAACCGATCGTGCACGCGGCATGGGAGGTGGCCCAGCCGCTCGGCGCCGAGCACGTGGCGATGCTCCCGGCCGCCGAGCCCTGGCTGGTCGACCGGTTCGCCACCGCCGGCCCCGCCGAGCCCTCACCGGCCGGCCGCATTCTCGCGGTCCTGGGCGGCCGGGGCGGCGCCGGAGCGAGCACCCTCGCCGGCGGACTCGCCGTCACGGCGGTGCACGAGGGCCTCCGTACGCTCCTCCTGGACGCGGACCCCCTCGGCGGCGGCCTGGATCTCGTCCTCGGCTGGGAGCGCGTCGAAGGTCTCCGCTGGCCCGCGTTGGCCGAGGCGGGCGCCCACGCCGATCCGTCCGCCCTCCTCAAGGCGCTCCCGCACCAGGGCGACCTGGTCCTCCTGTCGTTCTCCCGAGACGGCCTTCCGGGCGTCCCACCCGAAGCCATGGCGGTCACGATGCAAGCCGCCCGGGAGAACCGCGACGTGACCGTGGTGGACGTGCCACGCCACCTGGACGACGCCGCAACCATCGCCCTCGCAGCCGCGGACCGGGCGATCTTGATCGTCCCGGCGGAGCTCCGGGCCACCGCATCCGCGGCCCGGGTGGCGGCTGCGGCCCAGCGGCATTGCCCGCAACTCTCCGTGGTGGTACGCGGCCCAGCACCCGGCCGTTTACGCGCGACGGAGGTCGCCCGGTCACTGGGGCTTCCGCTGGCCGGCTCTCTCCGCCCTGAGCCGGCGCTGTGCGAAGGGCTCGAGCAGGGTCAGCCGCCCGCCGCAGGAGGACGCGGACCCCTCGCGGACCTCTGCCGACGCATCCTCGGTGGCTTGAACGCCGCACGGTGACCATCACCTGTGTACGGCTGATTTTGATCAAGCGCAGAGCACGCTGGCGAGCGGCAAGTATCATTTCGTCGGTGGCTAATGACGTTGCTGGCCGGTCCACCGTCGACATGCCGGTCGATGCAGACCGGCGGATCCGCGGGGACCTGCAGGTCGGTGCCGACGCGCCGGTCCCCAGCGACGCGGCGGCCCCCAGCGACGGGCCGGTCCCGAGCGACGCGGCGGTCCGCAGTGACGAGCCCGACACAGGTGACTCGCCGGCCCACCCCGACCCGCGACCTCATGCCGGCGTGATCGCCAACACTGACGAGCCGGCCCGCACTGTCCGCTGGCTGCATCGGGGCCTGACCCTGGCCGCGATCATGGGTCTGGTCGTCGGCACTCGCGGCTTCTGGAACACCCACGCACTCACCCGGCCCGGGCTGGCACTCGCGCTGACCGGTGCGTACCTCGTGATGCTGGTCGCGGCGATCCTGGCCCTCTGCGTGTCCAGCGGCAGGTCGCTCGCCCGCCTGGACGTGGCCGTTCTCGGCACCGCCATGGCGATCAAGGTGATCGGCGGGTGGCCCAGCCTGATCGGCGAGAAGCCCATCACCGTCGACGAGGGCATGTTCCTGGACGGCGCCGCGCGGAGCCTGGCGAACGGTCACAACCCGTACGTGGGTGCCTGGGCCTTCATCGATCCGGACCTGCCCACCCAGTTGATGAACGGGCGCACGGTCTACGACTTCGGCTACCCGCCGTTCGGCGCCGAGCTCGGCGCCCTTGCGCAGCGACTGTTGCCGTCGGTCCCCGGCATCGTGGTCGTCACCTGGCTCGCCCTGCTCGCCACCGCGGCCCTGATTTTCCTGGCGGCTCCCGCGCCGCTGCGACCGCTGGCCACGCTGGGCGTTCTCGGTCTCGGCACGCTGACCTCGTACGCGAATAATGCGTACCCGTCATTGATCGCACTTCCGTTCCTCTGCGTGGCGGTCTGGCGCTGGACGGTGATCGGCCGTGGCGGCCGATTGGGCGCCGGCGGGGTCATTCGTGCGGTCGCGCTCGGCCTCGCGTGCTCCACCCATCAGCTCGGATGGTTTATCGCGCTGTTCCTCGCGGTCGGTCTGGTGGTGCTGCGCCGAGGCGAGATGCCGCTCCGGGCGGCGACCGTCCTGGTGGCGCGCTATGTGGGAGTTGCGCTCGGCGTATTCCTCCTTGTCAGCGGCTGGTTCATCGTGACCTCGCCGGTGGCGTGGCTGACCGCCATTTTCGAGCCGATGCTGCAGCACGCGGTTCCTCACGGGCAGGGGTTGATGGGCCTGTCCGCGTACGTGATCGGTGGCAGCGGCGCACTCGACTTCTACGGCTACGCCTCGTTGTTGCTGCTCGCGGCGCTGCTGATCACGTTCGCCGTACGTCTGCGCACGCTCGGACCGGCAGCGGTGGTCCTGCCGTGGCTGGTCTTCATGGTCGCCAACCGTTCCCAGGACGGCTACTGGGTGCTGACCATGCCGCTGTGGATCGTCGCGCTCGTCACCACCAGCCGCGACGATTTCGCGGGCGCTCATCGTTTCCGCCTGCCGGGACGTCTGGCGGGAAGGCTGCGGGCGAGCCTGCCCACCGGGCTCATCCGGACCGCCGGCATTTTCGGGACGGCCGCACTGTTCGTGCCCGCGATAGCCTGCGTCGTAGTGGCCGCTGCCACTCCACAGCCGCTCGAGCTTCTCGTCACCAGTGTCATCTCCCCCGGTCAATCCGTTGAGAACGTCATGGTGCAGGTCACCAATCGCTCGTCGGACCCGATCACGCCGCACTTCGCGGTCGCCACGGACGTCACCATCGACAGCTATTGGTACGTCTACTCGGGCCCGCAGAGCCTCCCGCCGGACGGGTCCGCGCTCTACACGCTGATCCCGCGGGAGGGGGATTGGAAGGCGCCGGTCGACGGGCCGGCCTTCCTGCGCGTCGTGTCCGACCACCCGCAGACCCTGAGCAGCCTGCGCCTGCTCGGCTGAGGACAGGATCGCACGGCCTTCATGACGTCCGCCGGTTTTCCACAACAGCCTTCGTTGTCCACAGGCTCGGCCGTCGTCGGTTGAGCCCTCGGGCGCCGCCGAGCGAACGTATGCGACCTATCCACCACCTCCGGGGGTCGCTGTGTTCGTTCGTTTGCTTGTCCTGAAAAGACAGTCCTTTGTGCCTCGCCGGGACGCTTCCGGGCGCTCCGATGCTTGAGGTGACCGAGCCGGGCATCACGGAAAAGGTGCGGCATCGGTTCGCGGTCGAGGGCGTGAATCCGACGACCGCGGCCGTGGTCACCGCGGTGAAAGAAGACTCGTCGGTCTCCTTGCTCGGCGACACCGCCGTGCGGCGGCTTGCCGACCGGGTCCGCCACGACCTCGTCGGCGCCGGACCCCTGGCGTCGCTGCTCGCCGACCCCGAGGTGACGGACGTCCTCGTCAACGGCACCGACGTGTGGGTCGACCGCGGCGCGGGGCTGCTTCGGGCGCCTTCGACGTTTGCTCACCCCGACGACGTACGCCGCCTGGCTCAGCGCCTCGCGGCAAGCTGCGGCCGCCGCCTGGACGATGGCCGGCCTTACGTGGACGCCTACTTGCCCGACGGCACCAGGCTGCATGCCGTGTTGCCGCCGGTCGCCACCTCGGGGCCGTACCTGTCTCTGCGGACTTTCCGGCAGCGTCCGTTCACGCTGGCCGACCTGGTCCGGTGTGGAACGGTTTCATCGCAGGTCGCTCCGCTGCTCGCGGCGGTGGTCGAGGCGCGGCTTGCCTACCTGGTCGTCGGCGGTACGGGCTCCGGAAAGACGACCTTGCTCGGCACGCTGCTGGGCATGGTGCCGGCCACGGAGCGGATCGTCCTGGTCGAGGACGCCGCCGAGCTGCGGCCCGCGCACCCGCACCTGGTGGCCCTGCAGACGCGGACATCGAACGTCGAGGGCGCCGGCGCGGTCAGTCTCACCGATCTGCTGCGCCAGGCACTGCGTATGCGGCCGGACCGGCTGGTGGTCGGCGAATGCCGAGGCGCGGAGGTCGTGGATCTGCTCGGCGCGCTGAACACCGGGCACGAAGGCGGTGCCGGCACGTTGCATGCCAACACGCCGGCCGACGTCCCGGCCCGGCTCGAGGCGCTCGGCCTGCTAGGTGGGCTTCCCAGAGCGGCCTTGCACGCTCAGGTCGTCGCGGCACTGCAGGTGATTCTTCAGGTACACCGCCAAGCAGGCGGCCGCGTCCTCGACTCGATCGGAGTGCTGCTTCCGACGGGGGAGCAGCACCTCGCCACGGTGGTTCCGGCCTGGCAGCGAGGCCGGGGAACCGGACCCGGTGCGCCAACCCTCGGGCGCCTCCTGGCCGACCGCGGCATGCGCGTCCCTCCGGTGCTGGGGTGTCCGCGATGACGACGTGGCCTTGGCTGTTCGCGGCAGTCCTGTTGGCCACGGCCGCGCTGGTGGCCGTCTGGCCGGTGAGGCACGGTCTGCGCCGCCTCGCCCTGCCGTCCCGGCCGCTGCACCTCGTCGCTGTCGGAGCGCGCGTGGTTCGTTCGCCGCGACGCTTGGTCGTCGTCTCGGGGACGTCCGCCGTGCTCGTCGGCGCTTTCCTCGGCGGTCCCGTCGCCGCGCTGATCGCCCTCGCATACGCGATGCTGGGCGCCCGCGCGCTCAATCGCAGGGCGGCGCGACGACAGTCCGCCGAGGGCCGGGCGCGTGATCTCGACGAGCTCAGCGCGCTGGCTGCTGACCTGCGCGCCGGCCTTCCGCGCGCAACGGCGCCGATCGGCGGGCGGCTCGGCGAGCTGACGGCAGCGGCTGGGCAGCTCGCTGAACGTACGGGTGCTCCCACCGCTGATCTCATCGAACGCATCGAAGCCGACGCCCGCGCCGCCGACCGGGCGGCTGCAAACGCTGCGGCCCAGGCAGCCGGCGCTCAGGCGACCGCCGTCCTGCTGGCGGCGCTGCCAATCGGCGGCATCGCGCTCGGGTACGGAATCGGCGTCGACCCTTTGCACGTCCTGCTCCACACGCCGGCAGGCGCGGCGTGCGCAATCGGTGCCGTCGTGCTGCAGGTCGCGGGCTTGCTGTGGGCGGACCGCCTCACGAACGGTTCGTCCGGCGAGAGACCTCCCGCGGCGGGTTCCGAAGCCGCACGGTCGCCCGCGTCGCACGCCGATCCCGCGGCGATACGGTGGCGCGGACCCGCCCGCCTGTTTGAGCCGTCGCGTGGGCGCGGATCCGCCCGCCTGCTTCGGCCGCAGCGGTGGCGGGGAACCGGCCGCGAGGTCCAGTTGCCGCGTGGGCGCGGATCCGCCCGCCTGCAGCCGCCGGGACAGGCTCGCCGACGGTCGATGCCGCCTACAGGCGGCGCAGCCGGCGCACCGGTTGTGCAGCGGCCCGCTACCCGGGTCGGACGGCGCGGATGAGTGCCTCGACCTGCGGTGCCGAGTCGATCCTGCGAAGTGGCGGCCCGGTTCAAGTGCCGCTCCAGCCGTGTTGCGTCGTCGCGCTTCTGCACTCCGCGCGTACGCCGGACCCGATGATGCCCCTGCCCTGCCCCCTCCGTGCCGACCTGACCGCCCTGACGGCCGCCTTGGCCCGGGAGAGGGAAGGCGTCGCATGATTCGCCGCCTCCTCACCGCGTGTGTCTGCGGTGCCGCTGTGGCCTGGTACGTCGGGCACTGGTGGGGTGTTCCGCCTGCGCTGCTCATCGCGTACGGGACGAACCGATGGTTGAGCAAGCAGGAGCCCGCCGCGGTTCGAGCCGCCCGCGCCCGTGCTCAGGCCGACCTGCCGCTCAGTGCCGATCTTGTGGCGGCGGCTCTTCGTGCCGGGGCGCCGGTCGACCGTGCGATGTCCGCCGTCGCCGAGGCGTTGGGTGGTCCGCTGGGGGAGCGGCTTGCACGCATCGGCCGGTCCCTGCGGCTGGGTGCCGACCCGCCGGAGGCGTGGGCGCATCTCGCCGGCGTACCGGGCGCTGACCGGCTGGTCGCCGCGGCGGTGCGGTCCAGTGCGAGCGGCGGGGCGTTGGCGGGAGCGTTCACCCGGCTGGCCGAAGACCTGCGCGCCGATCGCGCGATCGCGGCGGAGGCGGCCGCTCGCCGGGCCGGAGTGTTGATCGTCCTGCCGCTGGGCGTGTGCTTCCTGCCGGCGTTCCTGCTCGCCGGCCTGGTGCCAGTAGTGATCGCCGTCCTCGCCGATGTTTTGTGAACCTGCGCCGGCGTACGGAGCGCGCCGGCAGGTGAGCAGCGCGGAGCGAAAGAGCTCGCCGGTTCGCGGACCGGTGCTGGTCGCCCTTCGCGGCGACGTCCTGTGACAACCCACGACATCAAGGAGTCCCCATGTACCGACTCATCGCCCGCCTCACCGGGTCCCAGGCCGACGAAGGGATGAACACGGCGGAGTACGCCGTCGGCACCCTCGCCGCCGTAGCGTTCGCCGGCGTGCTGCTCAAGGTTCTGACGAGCCCGGGCATCGCGCAGTCCCTCACCAGAGTGATCACCGAGGCCCTGAAGTGACACGGCGCCGGCAGCCTGGACGCTGGTGCGGTGGCCGCGTCCCGGCGGGCCTGGGGCGAGACCGGGGATCCTTCACGGCCGAGCTGGCGGCCGGGCTGCCGGCGCTGATGCTGCTGCTTTTCGCCGGCCTGACGGCGGTCGTCGCGGTTACTACCCAGGGCCGCTGCGTCGACGCAGCCCGCGAAGGTGCCATCGTTGCCGCTCGCGGTGGGCCGGGTGTTGAGAACGCCGTCAGGATCGGGCCGCCCGGCGCGGAGGTGATGGTCGTCGAGGGCGACGACACCGTGACCGTCGAAGTCCGTGCGAAGGTGGCGGTCCTGGGCGGGCATCTGCCGATGATCACGGTAGGTTCGGCGGCGGTGGCCGCCCGTGAACCAGCCGGCGTCCCGTGAAGGCGCTCAGGGTGGACCGAGGCGGCCTTGTCGGATCGGATCGTGGGGCCGGGTCGGTGTTCGTGCTCGCCGTCGGCATGGTTCTGGTCGCCGCCGGGGTAGCCGGTGCGGCTGTCGGTACGGCTCGGGTGGGACGGCATCAGGCGCGTACGGCGGCCGATCTCGGGGCCTTGGCCGGAGCCATGCGGGCGATCGAGGGGCCGGAGTCCGCTTGCGGCCGGGCGGCCGAGCTCGTATCGGCCAACGGCGGTCGGGTGGTCTCCTGCCGGCTGGAGGGACTGGAGATCGTCGTTGAGGTCGCGACGCCCGTGAGTCCTCTGCCAGGCCTGACGGTCCAGGCAGAAGCCGCCGCTCGGGCGGGCCCGGTGCAGGTGGTCGCCGCAGCGCCGGCCGGCACGGTCGGAGAAGAGGCCGCTGTCCGGGGGCCACCCGTTTCAGAAGGGGCCACGCCACCGGACCGGCTCAGGAAGGAGGGGCGTCCGGCAGTGCGGTCAGCACCGCATCCAGCACGGCGATCGCCTTCGCTTTGTCGAGGGGGTTGTTGCCGTTGCCGCACTTCGGCGACTGCACGCAGGACGGGCAGCCCGTCTCGCACGCGCACGACGCCACTGCCTCGCGAGTCGCGCGGAGCCAGGCGGACGCCGTCCCGTACGCACGCTCCGCGAAGCCCGCCCCGCCCGGGTGCCCGTCGTAGACGAACACCGTAGGGCTCTGCGTGTCCACATGGTTGGCGGTCGACAGCCCGCCGATATCCCATCGGTCGCACGTCGCGATCAGTGGAAGGAGGCCGATGCCCGCATGCTCCGCGGCATGCAACGCGCCCGGTACGTCCGCCGGTGCAACGCCCGCCGCGTGCAGTGCCTGTGGCGAGACGGTGAACCAGACCGCGACCGTACGCAGCTCGCGGGCGGGCAGGTCCAGCGGGCGGGTGTCCAGCACCTCTCCGCTACCGAGGCGGCGGCGCTGGTACGACACCACCTGGCTGGTCACGTCCACCGAGCCCAGGAACAGGCCGACCGGCCCCGCGTCGACGTACTCGCGGATCGACACCACCGACAGGTCCGTGACGTCGCGGGCGTGGGTGGACCAGTCCGGTTCCGCGGCGTGGACGAGGGCTACCGCCTCGTCCAGATCGAGGTCGTCCACCAGATAGGAGGCTCCCTGGTGCAGGTAGACCGCGCCCGGGTGGAGCATGGCGTGGGACGAGCCCTGGTCGACCGTGCCGAGCAGGCGGCCCGTTGCCGATTCCACCACCGCTACCGGCGTGCCGCCCGTGCCGCGCAGGTCAACCTCGGGACGTCCCTGGCGGGTCCAGTACCAGCCCGTGGGACGTTTGCGGAGGGCGCCCGAGCGGGTCAGGGCATCGACCGCCTCGGCGGCGCCGAAGAGGTCCAGGTCGGCGGGGCGCAGCGGTGCTTCCGCCGCCGCGCAGCACAGTTGGGGGCCGAGGACGTAGGGGTTGGCCGGGTCCAGGACCGTTGCTTCCACGGGCCGGCCGAAGAGGGCGTCCGGGTGGTGCACCAGGTAGGTGTCCAGCGGGTCGTCGCGGGCCACGAGCACCGCCAGCGCCTCGCCGCCCGCCCGGCCCGCGCGGCCGGCCTGCTGCCACAGCGACGCTCGGGTGCCCGGGTAGCCGCAGATCAGTACCGCGTCCAGGCCGACCAGGTCGACGCCGAGCTCGAGCGCGTTCGTCGACGCCAGGGCGAGAAGTTCCCCGGTCATCAGGGCGCGTTCGATCGCGCGGCGGTCCTCCTTGAGGTAGCCCGCCCGGTACGCCGCGACGCGCTCGCCCAGGCCCGGCACCGCCTCGTCCAGCGAGCGCCGGGTCATCGTCGCCACCACTTCCGCGCCTCGGCGGGAGCGGACGAAGGCGAGGGTGCGTGTGCCTGCCACGACGGCGTCAGTCAGCAGGTCCGCGGTTTCCGAGAGTGCCGATCGGCGGGTCGGGGGGAGGTCCGGGTCCTCGTGCGGGAGGAGCGGGGGCTCCCACAGTGCGAAGGTCACCGCACCGCGCGGCGAGGCGTCCTCGGTCACGGCGGTCACCGGCAGGCCGGTGAGCCGGGTCGCGGCGTCGCCCGGGTCGCCGGAGGTCGCGGACGCGAGGACGAAGGTCGGGGTGCCGCCGTACTGGGCTGCCAGGCGGCGGAGGCGGCGCAGGACGTGGGCCACGTGGGAGCCGAACACTCCCCGGTAGGCGTGGCACTCGTCGATCACCACGTACGCGAGACGGCGCAGGAAGGTGGCCCACCTGGCGTGACCGGGCAGCAGGGCGTGATGGAGCATGTCCGGGTTCGTCAGGACGAACCGGGAGTGCTGGCGGATCCACTCGCGTTGCTCGCGGGGCGTGTCACCGTCGTATGTGGCCGGCCGCACTCCGTCGAGGCCGAGCCGGGTCAGCGCCCGGAGCTGGTCGGCTGCCAGGGCCTTGGTCGGCGACAGATACAGGACCGTCGCGCGCGGGTCGTCGAGCAGCCGGCTCAGTGCAGGCATCTGGTACGCGAGGGACTTACCGGACGCCGTACCCGTGGCGATGACGACGTGGTGACCGTCGTGGGCGAGCGATCCCGCGGTGGCCTGGTGTTCCCAGGGTTCGAAGCCGTACGCGTCCCGCAGCTGCCGCGGCACCCAGTCCGGCCACGGCACCGTCCGCCCCGATCGCGCCTCGACGCGTTCGATGTGGGTGACGCGGGAGCCGTCCGACGAGGGGCCGAGCGCCTTCAATGCGCCGCGCGCGGCCGGAATGTCCGGGGCGGTCGTGGTCACGTCCTGCACTCTGACATCGGTATGGCCCGAACCCCAAACGGGTACGACGGTGGGTGCCCACGCGTCGGGGGATGACGGTCGGTGGTTAGATTCGCTGGGGAGATCGGCTGCCTGAGGGCTTGCCCCGGAGGGAGGAGGACCGATGGAGCTGTCGCTGACGACCCGGACCGTCGGCGAGCACACGGTGCTCGACGTCGGCGGTGAGGTCGACGTTTATACGGCCCCGCGGCTGCGGGAACGCCTGGTCGAGCTGGTCGACGGCGGCGCGCGCCACGTGGTGGTGGATCTCGCCCGGGTCGACTTCCTCGACTCCACCGGCCTCGGTGTGCTGGTCGGCGCGCTGAAGCGGCTGCGGGCCGCGAGCGGCACGTTCGGCCTGGTGTGCTCGAAGGAACCGCTGCTCAAGATCTTCCGGATCACCGCCCTCGACCAGGTGTTCCCGATCTACCCCTCCGTCGAGGCGGCCACCTCGACTCCGTCAGGCGATCGCGACGACACCACTGAAACAGCGTGATGGCCACGGTACGGCTGTCGTTCTCCCCGGCCCCGGTGCACGTCCGTACGGCCCGGCTGGTCGGCGTGGCGGTGGCTCGGCGTGCGGGGGTCGCCGAGGAACTGCTCGACGAGGTGCGGCTGGCGATAGGCGAGGCGTGCACCCGGGCGGTAGCCCTGCACAACCAGTACGGCCTGCCCGACCTCGTCATGGTGGAAATGTCGGACTCGGACTCGTACACGGTGCGGGTGATCGACCGCGCGCCGATCGAGGCGAGCATCGGTCTCGCGAAGCTCCCGCCGGACGAGCTGGCGGATGAGTCGCTGACGGACGAAGCCCTGACCACCGGTGTCGGCTTCGCCCTGCTGGCCGGCTTTGTGGACGATCTTCAGGTTCGTCCGGTCGACGAGGGCGCAGGCACCGAGGTCCGAATGGTGTGGCCCGTCCACCGTCGCTGACGGAGAAACTGTCGCTGCCGGAGAAGCCGTCGCTGCCGGGATAGGCCGTCGCTGCCGAGGAGACCGT
>NZ_JBITLP010000010.1:0-243248 GCF_044465265.1 Actinoplanes sp. NPDC049681 | reverse complement strand
GTCGCCAGCGGAGAGACCGTCGCCAGCGGAGAGACCGTCGCCAGCGGAGAGACCGTCGCCAGCGGAGAGACCGTCGCCAGCGGAGAGACCGTCGCCAGCGGAGAGACCGTCGCCTACGGGGGGAACATCTCTGCCACGGCGTGGCGTGGAACGGCCAGCCCCACCGAGGGGACAAAATGGGCACTGTCGCGTGCGCGCTGGGAAAGCCGCAGGTCGGGACCGTAGCCTAAGGGTTGATGCGCATCAATGCCAACCGCTAACACAGCGGTAAACATCACCACGACACGGCCGGAGCCAGGTGTGACCACTGCCACGTCCGGCCGCTACAGTACGCCGGTAATCAGCTACTGCTCCCTGGTCTCGTGTCCGCGAGATCCGGTTTGTCGTCTCCCCTAGCGGGGATGCGCCCGGCAGTCTCGTCCGCTACCGGGTGCGGTCGGTGTGTACAGGAGGACATTGATGTCCGGGACTTCCATATCCCTTGCCGCGGAGAGCGGCGAGACATCCCTGAGCGGTCAGAACGTCACGTTCGTGATCGTCGCGGTCGTGTTCGCGCTGGTGGCACTCGCTTTCGCCGCCATGTTCGTGCAGTCGGTGCTGAAGGCCGGTCGGGGCACCACCAACATGCAGGAGATCGCCGGCGCCGTGCAGGAGGGCGCGTCGGCCTACCTGTTCCGGCAGTTCAAGACCCTGGCGATCTTCGTCGTGATCGCGGTCGTGCTGCTGTTCCTGCTGCCCGTGCACGGCTCCGGCGACAACGAGACCACCGTGAAGATCGGCCGGTCGCTGTTCTTCATCGTGGGTGCCGTCTTCAGTTCCTTCATCGGCGGCGCCGGCATGGCGCTGGCGACGCGGGCCAACCTGCGGGTGGCCGCGGCGGCCGGCGAGACCGGCGGCCGCGAGAAGGCGATGGGCATCGCGTTCCGCACCGGTGGCGTCGTCGGCTTCCTCACCGTCGGGCTCGGCCTCTTCGGCGCCGCGCTGGTGGTGTGGATCTACCGCGGTGACGCCCCGACCGTGCTCGAGGGCTTCGGTTTCGGTGCGGCGCTGCTCGCCATGTTCATGCGGGTCGGCGGCGGTATCTTCACCAAGGCCGCCGACGTCGGTGCCGACCTGGTCGGCAAGGTCGAGCAGGGCATCCCCGAGGACGACCCGCGCAACGCCGCGACGATCGCCGACAACGTGGGCGACAACGTCGGCGACTGTGCCGGCATGGCGGCCGACCTGTTCGAGTCGTACGCGGTCACGCTGGTCGCGGCGCTGATCCTGGGTCAGGCGGCGTTCGGGCAGGACGGCCTGATCTTCCCGCTGATCGTCTCCACGATCGGTGTGGTCATCGCCATCGTCGGCGTCTTCATCACCCGGCTGCGCGCCTCGGACCGTAACGGCCTGACCGCCATCAACCGGGCGTTCTACATCTCCGCCGTGCTGTCGGCGATCATCGTGGCGATCGTCAGCTTCATGTACCTGCCGAAGACCTTCGCCGGGTTCGAGGATGCCACGCTGGACGCCGGCGTTCTCGCCAGCGGCCGCAACCCGCAGTTCGTCGCGATCGGCGCGGTCGTCATCGGCATCGTGCTGGCCGCCGCGATCCAGGCGCTCACCGGCTACTTCACCGAGGTGGAGCGCCGTCCGGTGCAGGACATCGGCAAGTCGTCGCAGACCGGCCCGGCCACGGTCGTGCTCGCCGGTATCAGCGTCGGGCTCGAGTCGGCGGTCTACTCGGCGCTGCTCATCGGCGCCGGCGTGTACGGTGCGTTCCTGCTCGGCGGCTCGTCCATCACCCTGTCGCTCTTCGCGGTTGCGCTCGCCGGCACCGGCCTGCTGACCACGGTGGGTGTCATCGTCGCGATGGACACCTTCGGCCCGATCTCGGACAACGCGCAGGGCATCGCCGAGATGTCCGGCGACGTCGACGAGCGCGGCGCGCAGATCCTCACCGAGCTCGACGCGGTCGGCAACACCACGAAGGCGATCACCAAGGGCATCGCGATCGCGACGGCCGTGCTCGCCGCGACCGCGCTGTTCGGGTCGTACACGAACACGCTGTCGTCCTCGCTCGCCGACGCGGGTGTCTCCCCGGACCGGATCGGCTCCGAGATCCTCGGCCTGCTGAACATCTCCAACCCGCGCAACCTGGTCGGCCTGCTGATCGGCGCCGCGGTGGTCTTCCTCTTCTCCGGCCTGGCGATCAACGCCGTCTCCCGCTCGGCGGGCGCGGTCGTGATGGAGGTACGCCGCCAGTTCCGCGACTTCCCCGGCATCATGGACCGCACCCAGCGGCCCGAGTACGGCCGGGTGGTCGACATCTGCACCCGTGACGCCCAGCGGGAGCTGCTCACCCCGGGTCTGCTGGCGATCATGGCGCCCATCGCGGTCGGTTTCGGCCTGGGCGCCGGCGCGCTGGCGTCGTACCTGGCCGGTGCGATCGGCGCGGGCACGCTCATGGCGGTCTTCCTGGCCAACTCCGGTGGTGCCTGGGACAACGCCAAGAAGCTGGTGGAGGACGGCGCGTTCGGCGGCAAGGGGTCCGACGCGCACGCCGCGACGGTCATCGGCGACACGGTCGGCGACCCGTTCAAGGACACCGCCGGCCCGGCCATCAACCCGCTGCTCAAGGTGATGAACCTGGTCTCGCTGCTGATCGCCCCGGCGGTCGTGGCGTGGAGCGTCGGCACCGACCAGAACACCCCGTTGCGGGTCGGCGTCGCCGTGGTGGCGGCGCTGATCATCGTGGCCGCGGTGGTCTGGAGCAAGCGCAAGCCGATCTCCATGGGCGAAGAGGCTCCGGCCCCGGAGAACAAGGCGGCGCGCGTCAGCGCCTGAGCTACAGAAGGGAGGAGGGCACTCGGCGCTCGCCGGGTGCCCTCCGCCGTTCGTTGGCCGTACGCTGCAACCCATGCGCACGGCCCGCACCATCCCCCTACTCATCGTCTGCTCGCTCGTCGTGACGCTCGGTGCCTGTTCGAGCGGCCCGGCACCCCGCGCCTGGGCCGCCTCCGTCTGCAAGGCGCTGGCGCCGTGGCGTACGGAGATCGGCATGCTCACCACGCGCACCCAGCAGCAGATGACCGCCGCGACGACCCCCGCCCAGGCGAAGGAGAACCTGATGCGGCTCTTCGGCGGCGCGGAGTCGGCGAGCGAGAAGGCGCGGGCCGGGGTGCAGCACGCCGGCGTGCCGGACGTCGACCAAGGTAAGAAGGTGGCGGAGAGCTTCACCGCCTCGCTCAGCGCCATGCGCGACGCGTACGGCCGGGCGAGGTCGGGCATCGAGGCGCTGGCCACCAGCCCGTCGAAGGACTTCTACGCCAAGGTCGGCACCGTGGTCCAGACCCTCAACGTCGAGTACGAGGCGAGCGAGCTCGACACCAGCAATCTGGCGTCGGTCGAGCTCAAGCAGGCCTTCGACGAAGTTCCGGAGTGCCGCTGACCATGGCCGAGCCCGGCTGGCCGCTGATTCCGCGCGAGGTGCTGCCCGCGCCGGTCCGGCCCGCCCCCGCGCGGCAGCGGCGCACGGCCGCGCCTGCCCCGGCGGGCCGCCAGCTCTCCGTCTTCGGGGTGGAGGCCGTCGACCCCTCGCTCACCGATCTCGCCGGTCTGCTGGCGGGCCCGGGGCGGCTCGGCCGGATGGGAGGTACGGCCAGAGTCACCGTACGGGTGGACGCGGCCTGGCGGGTGCACGTCCTGGCGGAGGAGCTGGTCAGCCGCGGCCTGGTGGTCAACTGGCACCCGATCTCCGAGAAGACCCGGGACGAGCCGGTGGTCGAGCTGACCTCGGTGCCGGTCGACCAGGAGGGTGACGAGATCGCCCCGGCCGCCCGGGAGCCCGAACCGGAGCGCGACGGGGACGACGCGGAGCAGACGGTGGCGTTCGAGGTCAGAACGGCGTACAGCAGCCGCCTGAACGGCCTCGCCCGCGCCTGGCCCCCGCCGGCCGGGCGACTCTTCCTCAACGGCCCGAGGCTGCGCCTGTGGGTTGCTGCCGCCGGTGCGCCGGTGTCCCAGGGTTACGCCTTGGGTCTGGATCCCGACGGGACTCTTGACACGTCGGTGGATGCCGCATTGACAAGGGTCGGTCTCGCGGGCACGATCCAGACCGGTCCGGCGTACGTGATCGCAGGTCGGAGGCGTCTCGCCCGGCTCGCCGAGCTCATCGGCGAAAGACCGGCCGCGGCCCCCGCGCGGCTGTGGCCGGGCAGCGCCGCTGCGTGATCTTCCGGGATTGTGTGCGACACGACGCCATGTTCCCGGTGTACGGTGGCGCCGTCGGACGCGTGCGGTGGCCGGGCCGTTACCATCCGACATCTGTGTGCCCGGGGAATGGGAGCTCGTCCGGCGCGTTACGTTGAACGTCCGCGTGTCCGCCGTCCGCGACGGGCCGCCGAGTGAGTGTGAAGTTTGGGAGTGCCGTGCCGAGCAACGCCAGGACGACCCGTCTGGTCATCGTCGAGTCCCCGTCGAAGGCCAAGACGATCGCCGGCTACCTGGGGCCCGACTATTTCGTCGAGGCCTCCTTCGGGCATGTCCGCGACCTGCCGAAGAACGCCGACGAGGTGCCCGAGAAGTACAAGGGTGAGTCGTGGGCGCGGCTCGGGGTCGACGTCGACAACGGCTTCCATCCGCTCTACGTGGTCTCCGCCGACCGGAAGCAGCAGATCGCCAAGCTGAAGCAGCTGGCGAAGGAGGTCGACGAGATCTTCCTCGCCACCGATGAGGACCGCGAGGGCGAGGCCATCGCCTGGCACCTGGTCGAGACGATCAAGCCCAAGGTCCCGGTCCGGCGGATGGTCTTCCACGAGATCACCCGGCCGGCGATCCAGGCCGCGGTCGCCAACCCGCGCGAGATCGACAAGGACCTGGTCGACGCCCAGGAGGCGCGCCGCATCCTGGACCGGCTGTACGGCTACGAGGTCAGCCCGGTGCTCTGGAAGAAGGTCATGCCGAAGCTCTCGGCGGGCCGGGTCCAGTCCGTGGCCACCCGGATCGTGGTCGAGCGCGAGCGCCAGCGGATGGCCTTCCGCTCGGCCGAGTACTGGGACATCAACGCCCAGCTCGCCGTGCAGGGCAAGGTCGAGGGGCCGCGCAACTTCTCCGCGACGCTGATCGCCCTCAACGGCGACCGCATCGCCACCGGTAAGGACTTCGAGCCCACCACCGGCCGGATCAGGCCGGGTGCCGCGGTAGTGCACCTCGACGGCGACGGTGCCCGTGGGCTCGCCGCCCGGCTCGAGGACCGCCCGTTCCAGGTCACCCGGGTCGAGGAGAAGCCGTACCGGCGCCGGCCGTACGCGCCGTTCATCACCTCCACGCTGCAGCAGGAGGCCGCTCGCAAGCTGCGCATGTCGTCGCAGCAGACCATGCGCACCGCCCAGCGGCTGTACGAGAACGGCTACATCACGTATATGCGTACCGACTCGGTGAACCTGTCGGAGACGGCCATCGCGGCCGCCCGCCGGCAGATCGCCGAGCTCTACGGCGAGCGCAGCGTCCCGCCGGAGCCCCGCCGCTACACCGGCAAGGTCAAGAACGCCCAGGAGGCGCACGAGGCCATCCGGCCCGCCGGCGACACCTTCCGTGCCCCGGGCGAGCTGGCGAACGAGCTCTCCGGCGACGAGTTCCGGCTCTACGAGCTCATCTGGCGGCGTACCGTCGCCTCCCAGATGACCGACGCGATCGGCAACTCGATCTCCGTGCGCATCCGGGCGGTCTCCACCGCCCAGGAGGAGGCGGACTTCGCGGCGACGGGTAAGACGATCACGGACCCGGGCTTCCTGCGCGCCTATGTCGAGTCGTCCGACGACGAGAACGCCGAGGCCGAGGACGCGGAGCGCCGGCTGCCCAACCTGGTCAAGGACCAGCCGCTGACGGCCGAGGAGCTGGCCGCCGTCGGCCACCACACCAGCCCGCCGGCCCGCTACACCGAGGCGTCGCTGGTCAAGGCCCTGGAAGAGCTGGGTATCGGTCGTCCGTCGACGTACGCGTCGATCATGCAGACCATCCAGGACCGCGGGTACGTGGAGAAGCGCGGCCAGGCGCTGATCCCGACCTTCATCGCGTTCGCGGTGATCGGGCTGATGGAGAAGCACTATCCGCGCCTGGTCGACTACAACTTCACCGCGGCGATGGAGAACGACCTCGACGGCATCGCCGGCGGTGAGAACGCCTCGCTCGACTTCCTCAGCGCGTTCTACTTCGGCAGCCAGACCGCCGACGCCGACGACTCGATCGCCAAGGCGGGCGGCCTGCGCAAGCTGGTCACCGACAACCTCAGCGCCATCGATGCCCGCTCGATCAACTCGATCCCGCTCTTCGAGGACGAGGAGGGGCGCAGCATCGTCGTGCGGGTCGGCCGGTACGGCCCGTACCTGCAGCGTCAGCTCCCGGAGGCCACCGAGGAGTCGCCGAACGACCGCGTCTCCATCCCGGACGGCGTGGCGCCCGACGAGCTGACCCCGGACAAGGTCCGGGAGCTGTTCCTCGGCGGCGGCGGGGAGAAGAGCCTCGGTGACGACCCGGCGACGGGCGGGCAGGTCCTGCTCAAGTCCGGCCGCTTCGGCCCGTACGTGGAGAGCGGGGAGCGCCGTTCGTCGCTGTTCCGCACCCAGTCGCCGGAGACGCTCACCCTCGATCAGGCGCTGCAGCTGCTGAGCCTGCCGCGGGTGGTCGGCAAGGACGCCGAGGGCGCGGAGATCGTCGCCAAGAACGGCAAGTTCGGCCCGTACGTGCAGCGCGGAACCGACTCGCGGTCGCTGCAGAGCGAGGACCAGCTCTTCACGGTCACCCTCGACGAGGCGCTGGCGCTGCTGGCCGCCCCGAAGACCCGTCAGCGCGGGGCCGCCAAGCCGCCGCTGCGCGAGATGGGCCCGGACCCGGTCACCCAGAAGCCGATGGTGATCAAGGAGGGGCGGTTCGGCCCGTACGTCACGGACGGCGAGTTCAACGCCTCACTGCGGCGCGGGCAGACGCCCGAGGAGCTCACCGTCGAGCAGGCGTCCGAGATGCTCGCCGAGAAGCGCGCCAAGGGACCGGCACCGAAGAAGAAGGTCGCCAAGAAGGCGGTCGCCAAGAAGGCGGCGGACGGCGCCGAGCCCGCGAAGAAGGCCGCCAAGAAGGCTCCGGCCAAGAAGGCGGCACCGCGCAAGGCGACGAACGCGGCACCGGCGGCGAAGAAGGCAGCGCCGAAGAAGGCCGCACCGGCGAAGGCGACGGCCAGCGCGGAGTGACCCTGTGGACGGGCCTGTGGACAACTAGCGTCCCAGGACCCGTTCCAGGTAGGGGTTGGCGAAGACCCGCTGCGGGTCCAGCTGCTCCCGCACGGCCAGGAAGTCGTCGAATTTCGGGTACGCCCGCCGCAGCGACTCCGCGTCCCGGTAGTGCAGCTTCCCCCAGTGCGGACGGCCACCCAGCGGCTCGCACAACGCCTCGACCGCCCGGAAGTACGGCTCGTACGGCGTCCCCGCGAACTGGTGCACCGCCACGTACGCCGACTCGCGGCCGTACCCGTGGGAGAGCCAGACGTCGTCCGGCCCGGTGAAGCGGACCTCGACGGGGAACTGCACCTTGAACGGCAACCCTTCGATGATCTTCGGCAGCGCCGCCATCACCTCGGGTACGCATTCGCGCGGGATCTCGTACTCCATCTCCAGGAAACGCACGCGCCGCGACGTACAGAAAACCCGGTCGGACCGGTCCGTGTAGGCCCGGGCCGTCAGGCCGCGAGCCGCGACCGCGCTGATCACCGGGACCGTCGCCGGGATGCGCCGACCCAGCCGGCACAGGCCCTCGAACAGGGTGTTGGGCAGAAAGTCGTCGTCCATCCAGCCGCGGAATCGGGACAGGGGCCGATCCGCGACCGGCACCCGGTTGTTGAGCTTGACCTGCGCCCGGTCGGTGTACGGATACCAGAAGAACTCCAGGTGCTCGTTGCCGGCGACCCGCTCGTCCAGGCCGGACAGCACCTCGGCCAGCGGCAGCGGCCGCTCCTCGGCGAGCAGCACGAAAGCCGGCACACACCGCAGGGTGACTTCGGTGAGGATGCCGAGGGCGCCGAGTCCGACGCGCACGGCCGGGAACAATTCCGACGAAGAGTCGACGTGGAGCACCTCACCGGAGCCGGTGACCAGGGTCACCGCCACCACGGACGAGGCCACGGTCGAGTGGTCGCGAGCGCTGCCGTGGGTACCGGTGGAGATGGCGCCGGCCACCGTCTGCCGGTCGATGTCACCCAGACTGGGCAGGGCCAGGCCGTGCTCGGCGAGCACCGCATTCAGTTTGTACAGCGGCATGCCGGCCTGCACGGTGACCAACTCGCCGTCCACCGCCACCAGGTCGGTGAGCCGGTGCAGCAGCATCCGGCGGTCGTCGGCGGCGGCGATGCCGGTGAACGAATGGCCGCTGCCGACCGCCTTCACGCGATGCCCGGCGGCCGCCGCCTCCTTGACCCGGGCGGCCACCTCGTCGACAGTTCGAGGGGTGAGGACGTCAGCGGCGACGGCCTGCTGATTGCCGCCCCAGTTGCGCCATCGACGGGACGTGACGGGCGCCGAATTGTCATTGGTCATAACGGTCCTGTCCTCCCGACGAGCGGACAGTCGCACAAAACCGCGGATACCGCGTTCCCCCCGCGTCCCGTCGATGCGTCTCGCTCGTTGATCCGAGTAACGTTCCTTTTTGAGGGTTGTTTACGACCTGCGATGCGGCCTTCGCCGCCGTCGCGAGCAATTCTCACTTCACTGCTGAGAGGGAGTGGCGACGCGTGTCGACACCAACCGTCACCACCGGGCCGCTGCGGCGGGTTCCGGTGCAGGGCAGAAGCGTTGCCCGGGTCCAGCGCATGCTCGACGCCTGCGCGGAGCTGGTGGACGAGGTCGGGTACGAGGGCCTGACCACCACCCTGCTTGCCGAGCGTGCCGAGGTCGCGATCGGCTCGGTCTACCAGTTCTTCCCGGACAAGCGCGCCATCGTCCAGGCGCTGGCCATGCGCAACATGGACGCTTACCTGCAGAGTCTCTCCGCGCGCTTCGCCAACGAGACGTTCGCCCACTGGTGGGACGGCGTCGATGCGGCCATAGACGCGTACATCCACATGCACCGCAGCGTGGCGGGCTTCCGCACGCTGCACTTCGGTGACGTGGTGGATCTGCACCTGCTCGACGCCGAGCGGGACAACAACGCGGTCATCGCGGACCGGCTGGCCGAGCTGCTCGTCGACCAGTTCCAGCTGATGGACCGGGTGCGGCTGCGCTTCGCGCTGCTGATCGCGGTCGAGGCGGCGGACGCGCTGATCAAGCTCGCGTTCCGGCGCGACCTGACCGGCGACGAGGCCGTGCTCATCGAGGCGAAGGCCCTGATCCGCGAGTACCTGCACCGCCACGTGCCGGCCTAGGGGATCAACCGAGGAACGCATACCCCTCACCCCGGTACGTCGGGGCCGGCGCCGCCGTGTCGCCGTCGACGAGGTGCACCTCGTTGACGTGCTCGCACAGCTCGCCGGCCTTGGCGTGACGAAACCACACCCGGTCCCCGGGACGTAGACCGTCGGCCGCCGCCCCGATCAGCGGGGTCTGCACCTCGCCGGCCCCCTCGTCCGCGCGCAGGCGCAGGCCGGCCGGCATCCACGGCATCGGCAGCCGGGCGTGCTCCGGCGGCCCGGAGGCGATCCAGCCACCGCCGAGCACCGTCGCGATCCGCGGTGCCGGTCGCCGGACCACCGACAGCGCGAAGAACGCCGCCGGGGTCGGTTGCCAGGACCGGTACGCGTCGAACAGCGTGGGTCCGTACAGCCCGGAACCCGCCGTGACCTCGGTGACGGACGGGTCGGCGGCGGTCGCTGCCACGCTGCCGGTGCCGCCGCCGTTCACGTACTCCAGCTCGGCGTGCTCGCGGATCGCCCGTACGGCGGCGGTCCGGCGCTCGATGAGCTCCCGGAGCGAGCGGCGTTGCATGAGGCGGATGGCCCGTCCGCGCAACTGGCGCCGGGGCGGTGCGTCGCCCAGTCCGGCAATGTGCGCCTCGTACGCCATCATCGCGACCAACCGGAAACCCGGGCGCGCCACCAGGCGCCGGGCGAGCGCCCCGGCCTGCGCGGCGGAATGCACCGGCGAGCGGCGCACCCCGATGTGCAGCGGGCCGGCGGGGCGCCACGCCGCGTCCAGCTCCAGGCAGATCCGTACCTCGGGGCGGCGGCCCGGGGCCGTCACCGCGTCGACGAGATCGAGGTGGGACGTGCTGTCCACCATGATGGTGATGGCGGCGGCCAGCCGGGGGTCGGCGGTGAGCTCGGCGATCGCGCCGCGGTCCACCGTCGGATACGCGACCAGCACGTCGTCGCTCGTGCCCGTGCGGACGAGCCAGATCGCCTCGGGCAGCGTGTACGCCATGACGCCGGACCAGCCGGGACGGGACAGTACGCGCTCGAGCAGCGCGCGTACCCGGACGGACTTGCTCGCCACCCGGATCGGCTTGCCCGCCGAACGGGCGGTGAGTGCCGCGGCGTTCGCGTCGAAGGCGGCAAGGTCGATCACGGCGAGCGGCGTCTCCAGGTCCGCGGTGGCGCGGTCGAGACGTTTCTGCAGGGCGCTGCGTTCGGCCGTCACGAGGAGCAACTTAACCGCTCATCGAAGAATGCGAAACACTCTCATTTATGCGCCACCCCTACGAGCGCACCCACGACGAACCACGTGCGCCCGTTAGAGTGCTTCGGGCAGTGACGACCGGGAGGTAAGGGCCATCGACACCGAAACGAGCACGGCACGCAAGGACGCCGCCCCGGTGGACCTGTCCGGGGCCGCGGCGCTGCGTGCCGTCCTGCGGATCCGCCCGTTCCGGCGGCTCTGGCTCGTGCTCAGCGTGGCGTCGTTCGGCGACTGGATCGGCATCCTCGCCACCGCGCTGTTCGCCTCCCAGCAGGTCAGCGGCAGCGTCGCGCAGGGCAGCGCGTTCAGCAGCACGATCGCGATCCGGCTGCTCCCGGCCCTGGTCCTGGGCCCGATCGCGGGCGTCATGGCCGACCGGTTCGACCGGCGCTACACCATGGTCATCTGCGACATCCTGCGCTTCTTCGTGTACGGGTCGATCCCCGTCGTCGCGCTCATCAGCGACTCGGGCGCGTTCACGGTGACCTGGACGGTGATCGCCACCTTCATCGGCGAGACGATCACCCTGATGTGGATCCCGGCCAAGGAGGCCGCGGTCCCCAACCTCATCCCCAAGGGCCGGCTCGAGGCGTCCAACCAGCTCAGCCTGATCACCACGTACGGCGTCACCCCGATCCTCGCCGCGCTGGTCCTCGCCGCCCTCGACGGTGTCGTCCGCGGCCCGATCGGTGGCCTGCCCACCTGGGCGTCACCGGTGCAGATCGCCCTCTACATCAACGCGCTGTCCCGGGCAGCCACGGCCGCGGTGGTGTTCTTCGGCATCAAGGAGATCAGCGCCGGCCGGCGTGAGCGCCAGCAGAAGAACGCCGAGCAGAGCATGTTCCGGCAGTTCGTCGAGGGCTGGAAATACATCGGCAGCACCCCGTTCGTACGCGGCCTGGTGCTGGGCATCTTCGGCGCGTTCGCCGGCGCCGGCATCGTCGTCGGCACGGCCCGGTTCTTCACCGCCTCCCTCGGCGCCGGCGACGCGGCGTTCTACCTGCTCTTCGCCACCCTGTTCATCGGGCTCGCCGTAGGCATCGGCCTGGGCCCGGCGATCGTCAAGGAGCTGTCCCGCCGCCGCTGGTTCGGCGTCAGCCTGGTGCTCGCGTCCGGCGCGGTCGCCTTCCTCTCGGTCGCGTTCCACCTGTCCATGGCCCTGTTCGGCGCGCTCTTCGTCGGAGCGGGGGCGGGCATGGCCTTCCTCGCCGGCGTCACGCTGCTCGGCGGCCAGGTCGGCGACGAGGTCCGCGGCCGGGTCTTCGCCGTTGTCCAGATCGGCGCCCGGCTCGTCCTCCTGCTCGCCATCTCGCTGGCCGGCGTCCTGGTCGGCCTCGGCAGCTCCCGTACGGTCCGGATGGGCAGCCTCTCCGTCGACATCTCGTCGACCCGCGTCCTGCTGCTGGTCGCCGGCGTCATCGGCGTCTGGACGGGCATCAGCGCCTTCCGCCAGATGGACGACAAGCGCGGCGTTCCCGTCCTGGCCGACCTGTGGGGCGCGATCCGAGGTCGCCCGCTGTCGCCGGCCGAGCCCTTCGCCCGTACCGGAATCTTCGTGGTCTTCGAAGGCGGCGAGGGCGCGGGCAAATCCACCCAGGTCACCCGCCTGTCCGAGGCCCTCGCCGCGGCCGGCCACGACGTGGTCGTCACACGCGAACCGGGTGCGACGGACGTGGGAGCACGCATCCGCAGCCTGGTGCTGGCCCACGGCGACGGCGGCGACTCGCCGTCCCCCCGGGCGGAAGCCCTGCTCTACGCCGCCGACCGCGCGCACCACGTCGCCACCGTCGTCCGCCCGGCCCTCGAGCGGGGCGCGGTGGTGGTCAGCGATCGGTACGTCGACTCGTCGCTGGCGTACCAGGGCGCCGGCCGTACCCTCCCGGTCCAGGAAATCTCCTGGCTGTCGTCGTGGGCGACCGGCGGGCTGAAGCCCGACCTGGTCGTGCTCCTCGACGTCGACCCCGCGGTCGGCCTCGGCCGGGTCGACAGCCGCGGCCTGGGCGCGGACCGCCTGGAGAGCGAATCCCGCTCCTTCCACGAACGCGTCCGGTACGCCTTCCTCGACCTCGCCTCCGCCGACCCGAAGCGCTATCTGGTGCTGGACGCCGCGAGGCCGGCCGACGAGATCGCCGCGGTGGTGGCCGCCCGGGTGAACGGGCTGCTCACCGCGGGGGACGACGGGCATCCGGATCCGGCGTCGACGGATCTGCCGCCGGGCCCTGACCTGACGGCGTCCGACCTGGCGCCGACGATGGTGGTGCCGAGCGGGGCCGACCCGGAGAAGACGCAGGTGATGCGCGCGGCGACGGCGCCGGGGCCGGGGCCGGACGAGACGGTGGTGGTCCGCTCCGCCGGTGGCCCGGACGAGACGGCGGTGATCCTGCCGGCCGGGACGCCCTCCTCCGGCGACGCCAAGGCCGCCTCTGCCGATGCCACGGCTCCCTCTCTCGACGCCGCGCCTTCTTCTGCCGACGCCACGCAGGTCGTGCCCCCTTCGTCTCCCGACGCCACTCAGGTTCTGCCGCCCTCGTCCCCGTCTTCGTCGCTCTCCTCCGCCTCTTCCTCGTCGTCTTCCTCGTCGTCGGCGGAGGAGACGCAGGTCGTGCCCATCGAGGTTCTGGAAGAGATGACGGGTAACCGTGCCGAGGCCGCCGGAGACAACGACGACCAGGTGGGCGAGCGCCGATGAGCGAGCGAGAATCGACGCCATGACTGTGTTCGCCGACCTGGTCGGGCAGGACGAGGCCGTCGAGACCCTGAGCCGCGCCGCCGCGGCCGCCGCCCGGATCGTGGCGGGGGAGACCGGTGCCCAGGGCGCCATGACCCACGCCTGGATCTTCACCGGCCCGCCCGGTTCCGGCCGCTCCGTCGCCGCCCGCGCCTTCGCGGCCGCCCTGCAGTGCGAACGCGACGGCATCGGCTGCGGCGAGTGCCACGGCTGCCACACCGCACTCGGCGGCACCCACGCGGACATCAGGTTCGTGGTCCCCGAGGGCCTGTCGATCGGCGTCAACGAGATGCGCGCGCTCGTGCTGCGCGCCGGCAGCGCCCCGTCCGGCGGGCGCTGGCAGGCGGTGGTGATCGAGGACGCCGACCGGCTCACCGAAGCGGCCGGGAACGCGCTGCTCAAGGCCATCGAGGAGCCGCCGCCCAGGACGGTGTTCCTGCTCTGCACCCCCTCCACCCACCCGGACGACATCTCGGTGACGATCCGGTCGCGCTGTCGGGTCGTACCGTTGCGGCAGCCGTCGGCCGAGGCCGTCGCGGAAGTCCTCGTACGCCGCGACGGCATCACCCCCGACGTCGCCTCCTGGGCAGCATCGGCGGCGCAGGGCCATGTGGGCCGTGCCAAGCGCCTCGCCCGGGACTCCGACGCCCGCAACCGCCGCGAAGCGGTCCTCACCGTCCCGCGTCGCCTGACCGGCGTGGGGGCCTGCTTCGACGCGGCGTCGTCCCTCATCGAGGCTGCGGAGGCCGAGGCGGCCGCAACGTTCGCCGAAACCGACAGCGCCGAACGCGCCGCCCTCGAACAAGCCCTAGGAGCCGGGGGTACGGGCAAAGGCGCGACAACCGCCATGCGCGGCGCCGCCGGCCAGATCAAGGAGCTGGAGAAGCGGCAGAAATCCCGCCTCACCCGCTCCCAGCGCGACGCGCTCGACCGAGCCCTCGTGGACCTCGCAGGCTTCTACCGCGACGTGTTGATCACCTCCCTTCGTGCGCCCGTAGAAGTGGTCCACTCCGACACGGCAGCCCAATCGGCAGCAGCCGCGGCCAAATGGTCACCGGAAAGCACCCTTCGCCGCCTCGAAGCGGTCCTCGCCTGCCGCGACGCCATCGAGCAGAACGTCAAACCGAAGATTGCGGTAGAAGCAATGATGCTCGCTCTCTGGCGCGGCTGACGGACTTTCCACAATCGCCGGTTATCCACAGGGGACGTCCACAGGGGATGCGCCGGGGTCGCTCGACCGGGTACGGTTCGGTGCCGTAACGCCATCAAAGCGGTACGCCCGGTAAGGAGCCGACGATGCCCCGCGAGATCGACGAGGCGTGGATCGACGAAGCCATCGAGCGTTACCGCCGCCTCGACGTCCTGCGGGCGGAGTTCGACAAGGCCGTAGCCTCCCACGTCGTGTCCGTCCACTCGCCGGACAATTCGGTCGAGGTCCTGGTCACGGCGGCGGGCGACATCACGGACGTCCGCATCCGAGGAAGCCTGCAACACCGGAACGCGACGGAGCTGGCCCGGGAGGTGCAAGCGGTGGTCACCAACGCGACGCAAGCAGCCCGCTGGGCCCGCGACAAACTCCACGACGAGATCTTCGGCGCCTTCAGAAGCCTGGGAGACCGCTGATGGACCAGCTCGCCACGAGCCTCGAAGCGGCAGCCGACGCGCTCACGACCGTGGACCGCTCGCTCCCGGCCCACGCCGCATCGCCCGGCGCGTTCGGCGTGGACGACGAGGGCGTACCGGGCCGCATCGGCAAGCAGCTTCACGACCACTGGCGGGCGGTGCTGACCGCCCGCTCCCGGGAAGCCGCTGAAACGGCAAGACACCTGCTCGACCTCGCTGCCGATGTACGCATGACCGCGAAGACATACGCGGAGACCGACGACGAGACCGGCCGCCGAGTGCGACGGGGCATCTGATGGATCGGCTGGGTCAGCTCCTCGACACGGCGAGCCCCCTGCTGCGCCGGGTCGACGCGCTGCTGCGCGCCGGTGGGGCGCCGCCCGGCCACGGCGTCTGGGTGCAGCTGCGCCGCGTACGGTTGCTGCCCGGCGACACGGCACGCGCGGTCGCGGCACTCCGGCCGGCTGACCTCGGCGATGCCGGCCCGGAGCTGCGAGCGGACGCCCGGGCCTGTGCGGAGGTGGCGGCTTCATTGCCCCCGCCCGGGGAGTGGTCCGGCACGGCGGCGGAGGCGTACGACCGGGCCCGGCAGCGGACAGCGGAACGCTTGAGCGGCAACGAGTCGAGCCTCGGTGGGCGGTTGGAGGCTTCGGCGGAGCTGGCGGAGGCGCTGGCCGACTGGATGCGAACCACCCGGGACGGGCTGGCCGAGGTGCTCGCCGAGATCGTGGGCTCCGCCGAAGCCATCATCCTCGCCGGGGACAAAGTGGATATTACGTCGCCCGGGGAGATGTTGGCTGCCGCGGACGTGGCGGAGAAGATCCTGGAAGCAGTCGCCGACTCGTACGACGAAGCCGTCGACCTGGTACGCAGCTCGTCGAACCTGGCCGAGCCGTTCGCCGCGATCCCCTGACCCAGCCGGACGGGCCGGCTTTTACGCGCCGCCTTCGCTCGGCGGGTTCGCCGGCTCGCGGTTGCCGAGCGGAGCTCGTCCCGGCATGACTGCGGCGCCGCACTCGGACTACCGGTTCCGAAGCGGCGCCGCAACCTCCTGCACCCCCCGCAGGTCTACTTCACACTCAACGCCCTCGCCGTACCTTTGTCGTGGGCCGCCGGCAGGAATCGGCCGCTCGCGTGCGTCGATGCTCTGCGCGGCGGTGACCCGACGGAAGGCTGCGTCCACGCGTCCGCTCGACTGCCGCCGCCCCGCGCCTGCCGCGACCAGAGGACGTCATGAGCGGGAGCGGCCCCGCAGCCCGAAGATCAGCGCAGCCGCGCCCGCGATCAGCAGCGCCACACCGCTCAGGGCGATCACGTCCACGCGCGGCCCGGTGATCGGCAACCCGCCGCCCTCGCCCGCGGACACGCCACCGGCCGGCGCGGCTCCCGCGGACACGCCACCCGCAGACTCCGGGGCTACCGCCGCCGCTTCCAACACACCCATGTCGAAGGCGAGGGCGAGGCTGTCGGCGTACCCGGGCTTGGGGCGCTTGTCCGACGGACCGCGCGTGATCGTCACCGAGAGGGCCGCCGCCCGCGCCGCGATCGCCCGGCCCCGCGAGGCCTGGCGGACGTCGCCGAGCGAGATCCGCACCCGAGTGCCCGGCTCCGTGGCCGGCGCGGCGTCCGAACCGGGCTGCGCGACCTCGGGCAGCCCGGGAACCTGGGGGAGCGGCAGCGGGTCGCCGGAGTGGAGCAGGCCGCCGACGACCGGCAGCTTGCCGAGCAGCCCGGTCGAGGCCGACTCGGTGCCGGCCCGCCCGCCCGGCTCATCGAACGTGATGTCCATGTCGTCACCGGCCGTGCTGAGCCGCTCGGTCTTGAACCCCCGTCCGGACACCTCGACCACGGCCGGGATGTAACGAACCTCACCGCCGTCCTGAATGGACATGCTGGCTCGCAGCGAGGGCGCCTTGATCACCTTGACCTTGACGGCACCGTCGAGCAGCTCGAGATCGCCACCCTGCAACCCGGCCGAGGCCACCGTCGCCGCGGCCGCGCCGCGCCGCTCCAGCTTCGTGGTGCTCTCGCTCTGGACCTTCCCGGGTACGCGCACAAGCGCCGAATCACCGATCCCGGCGTCACGCAGCCGAGCCGTAGCCCGAGTGACGTCACCGACGGTGGCGCCGCACGCCATCCCGGCCTCCCACTGAGCAAGCGTGGTCATCGACCCGGCACCGAGACTCACTGGCCCCACCTCGGCCTCGCCCGTCGACCGGCGCTCCGGCTCGGCATTGGTCGGCGGAGCCTGCTGCTGCACGGCCTCAGACAACTTCCCGGCCGGCCCGTCACCGGCGGCATCGATCATGCGCGCGACGGCGGCCGAACTCACCGATGCCTCCGCGACCATGGCCGACTTCGCCTCGCCGACATGCACCTCCTGCGTGTCGCCGGCCGCGGCGGAGCGGTCGGCGTCCTCCCCGGCGTGCAGCTGCGTGAGGCGAAGAATCTGGCTGCCGGACTGTGCGGAATAGCGTTCCGCCTGCTCGCACGGAGCGGGCGCGGCGCTCGCCGGAAGGGGTAGCAGCAGCACCCCGACAACACCCGCCGCACCCGCGGCAACCACCTTGCGCCCCCGCCGTCCGCGACCGGCCGCTGATTCGGTGGCCGCGGCAGCGGAAGGAGACTCGGCGCCTTCACATGCCGCATCGACCCCGACGGCTTCCGACCGCGGCATAATGCGCGTCGCATCGACCGCGCCGGCTTCCGACGGTCGCACGGTGTACGTCGCATCGACTGTGGCGGCTTCCGCCGGCCGGGTTGCGCGCGTCGCATCGACTGTGGCGGCTTCCGCCGGCCGGGTTGCGCGCGTCGCATCGACTGTGGCGGCTTCCCCCGGCCGGGGTGCGCGCGTCGCATCGACTGTGGCGGCTTCCCCCGGCCGCGTTGCGCCCACCGGATCGACTGCGGCGGCTTCGAAAGCGCTGGTCGCGACTTCCGACGCCCGACCCGCCCCGGCGAATGCGGATGCCCGGGCAGATCTTGCGGCCAGCATGCCCAGCCGCAACCCCCGCCCGAACATGACGATAGCGGGCACTCCGGTCATCCAGCCTCGCAGCGAGCGAGCAAGCCGGGTCGATTGCGCAAGATCATCCGGTACGGGCGCGGCGCGCGTCATGAAAGTCCTCCCCCAAGGATGCCGCGGCGAGCGGCGTCTACGGGACTGCCCAACGAGGTTCGATGCGGGGGGTTGCGCGTATCTATGTAGTTCTGTGGCGTTTCGCACGCCCGGTCCGTCGCCGTAGGGTGGGTGCATGGGCATGCTGTGCGCGGTCAGCTTCAACCGGTACGGCCGCCTCTACTACCTCGATCCGGGCGAGTTCTCGCCGCAGGTGGGCGACCGGGTGCTGGTCCCGACCGACGACGGACCCGAGGTGGCGGAGTGCGTCTGGGCGGCGCAATGGGTCAGCGAGGACACGAGCGGTTTCCCCAAGGTCGCCGGCCTCGCGGACGATGGTGACCTGCGCCGCGACGAACTCCTGAGGAAAAAGAAGGCCGAGGCGAAGGTCGCGGCCAAAAAGCTGATCAAGGCACACGAGCTTCCGATGAAGGTCGTCGCGGTCGACCACGTCCTCGAGCAGGGCGGCACCGGCGGCGCCCGCACCACGATCTACTTCACGGCCCCGCACCGGGTCGACTTCCGGTCCCTGGTCCGCGACCTGGGCGCCACCCTGCACTGCCGCGTGGAACTGCGCCAACTCTCGGCCCGCGACTCGGCCCGGGTCCAGGGCGGCATCGGCTCCTGCGGCCGAGACCTCTGCTGCGCGACATTCCTGACCGACTTCGAACCGGTCACCATCCGCATGGCCAAGGACCAGGACCTCCCCCTCAACCCCCTCCGCATCTCCGGCGCCTGCGGCCGGCTGATGTGCTGCCTCAAGTACGAACACCCGCTGTACCAGAAATTCCAGGCATCGGCGCCGGCCATAGGCAGCAGAGTCACCACCCCGGAAGGCGACGGACGCGTGGTCGGCCACAGCGTCCCGAAAGACGCGGTCGTGGTACGCATGGACGCGGACGGGTCGCGCTGCTCGTGCAGCCGGGCATCGGTCTGCGGCCCCCGCCAGGCACACGAGGAGCAGTACAACTGACGGCTCAGCCGGTGCGCCGTGATCACTCGGGCTGAGCGCCGTTGGACGCAGCTGGCGGTCTCAGGCGGCCCGGACCGCAGGAACCGACCTCGGCAGTCACCGCTCCTTTCCCTAGGGAGTTGAGCTCTGCGACGGAGTTAGGCTCCCTGCCCGCAAAACACGCCCAGATTGCATTCGCCCGTGTCGCGCCGGCCTGCCCGGAAACCCATTCCGCCCACGTCGACCCGCATCGCTCGACCCGTCGCGCCGGCCGGGCGTGCGCCCCGCGTGGGCGTGCGTCGGGTCGGCCCGCTCTCGGGCCCGCGCCGGCCCCGCGTCGTTTCGACCCCTGCCGGTCCATCTCGACCCGCGTCACACGGGCCGCCGAGCCAGTGCCCGGGGAACCGCGCCGCGCCGGCCCGCGCCGCCCCGCGCCGCGCCGGCCCGCGCCGCCCCGCGCCGCGCCGGCCCGCGCCGCCCCGCGCCGCGCCGGCCCGCGCCGCGCCGGCCCGCGCCGCGCCGGCCCGCGCCAGCCTGCATCGGCCCGCGCTGCGTCGGTCCGCGCCGCGCCAGCCTGCATCGGTCCGCGCTGCGTCGGTCCGCGCTGCGTCGGCTGTCGGCCGTAGGCGTCGGACGGGGATCGGCTTTGATCAGGCGGTTGCCACATCACCTTTCGAGGGGACTGCCCTGCCCGTAGGCCCGTTGAGCACGATGGCCGGCTCGATCAGGTGCGCCGTCAGCGGCTCGTCCGGCAGCAACCACGGGCTGTGCGGCGCACCGTCCGGATCGGCGTGCCACTTCCGGCAGACTTTGTCCACGCCGAACGGGTAGATGGTGAGGGTGCCGTCCGAGGCGATGTGCATTCTCAGGAAGCTCTTCGAGTCCTCGATGCCCTGACCTGCGAACAGCTCGTTCACGTTGACGTCGAAGAGGCTGGCGACCATCAGGTACAGCGCCAGGAGTTGGGTGGCCAGGAATGCGATCACCGGGCCGTACAGGATGGCCGCCAGGATGAGGGGAGCCGGCCAGGTCCAGTCGTGGAACGGGAGTCGGAGCCAGACCCAGGTGCCGCCCACCGCCAGGGCGATGTGGGCGAAGCCGTGCACCAGGCCGATGATCCAGTGCCGGGCGTGTTTGTTCTGGTTGGCGCTGGGCGGCTGGGCGAACAGCACCGTGCCGGCCAGGATCACCACCAGCATGAAGACCAGCGGGATGCTGAAGAGCCGCTGGAAGATGCCGCCCTGACTGGCGGCTCCCGCCATGGCCAGCATGGTGAGGGTATGGATGATGCCGAGCATGGTGGCGAAGCCGGCGTTGCGGGCCGGGACCCTGCGGAAGACACCCCAGCTCATTCGCCGAGAGTCGGCCGCGCTCGGATAACGGGAAGCGATCTGGTACTCCCGGCTGGGGCTGGCACTGCGCGTCAGTGTCTCCTTCGGCGGCACGGTGAGGCTGTCCGGCAACTGGTGGGTTCCCAACAGGTACGCCCCACCGCCACCGCATGTGATGAGCTCGCGGTCAGCGCCGGTGTAGCGGGCGTAGTGGTGCAGATCCCCGGACACCAGCACCCGCACCTGCGCCCCGGTCGGCGCCAGAATCGTCCGGATGAAGTAGTCGACCGAGTCGTATGCCTCCGGCTTGTTCGCCGCTTTCACCCACGTCGGCGACGGCGTCGCGAGAATCACCCGGTCGTCGGGGCCCAGCGCGGCGGCGGCTTTCTCGAAATACAGCAGCTGCGGGTCGTCGATATACGCGCCGAACTGCTCGTCGATGGCGAACAGCCACCAGTTCGCGGGTAGCCGCACGGCGAAGTAGGACCGGCGCTGCTGGGTGCGCCAGCCTCCGATGTGGCCGTCCTTGCGGCGGGCGAAGAGGCGCAGGAACGCGGTCAGGCCGTCGTACCAGTCGTGGTTGCCCGGCAGGGCGAAAAGCGTGGGCCGAGGACCGTCGGCCGGAGGCTCGGGGAGCGCGGCCCGGTAGGGACCCTTGGTCCGGTTCTCGTATCGGTCGCCGCTGGCGACCGGGTAGACCTGGTCGCCGCCCATGAGCAGCACCTGGCCGCGCGGCAGCATCCGGCCACCGGCCTCCAGGCCGGGCTGCGCCAACAGGTACGCCACCGAGTAGGTCGCGTTGAACCCGTCGCCGAGGTCGGCCACGTAGTCCAGCCAGAGCTCGCCGTCGGTGCCCGGCTGCTCGAAGGACTCGCCGGACAGGGCGTTCTGGAGCTCGCGCTTGTCGAGATAAGCCCCGAACAGGATCGCCAGCAGCGTCCGCAGCCCGGTGTTGAGCAGCAACAACGGCGCCAGCCACCCGACCGGCCGCTGCGGCGTGAAGCCCAGCTGCTGCGGATCCATGCTCACCGGCCGGCGCGCCCGGGAGGGCTCGGCCTCGGCGGACCGTGGACGGAGATGCCGGGCGGGGTCGTGATCGGTCACGAGTCGCAGACTAGCCCGGAGGTATGACAAGGATCGTCCGGTTACGGCGCGCCGCGACCCCCACCCGTGGCGGGAACCGGGTCCGGCATGCCGTACACTCAACTACCGTTGCCGCCTTAGCTCAGTCGGCTAGAGCGACGCACTCGTAATGCGTAGGTCGACGGTTCGATTCCGTCAGGCGGCTCCATGATGAGGCCCCGACCAGCGGGAACGCTGGCCGGGGCCTCGCTTTGTCGTGCGGCGTTAATCGCCCCGGAAACGCCATTGCGACCAGGATCGGCCCACCGGCGCCCTCCGGATTGGGTTGACCGGCACCGGGATGGCGATGCGCTCCGAGACAGCGACGTGGTGCCGAGTCACGCGGGGCTGGGGCCGCTGGGCGGTACGGCCGAGGTGCTCATCGAGGCGCTCAAGGCGTCCAGAAGCCTTCACCCGAATGAGATCCGCGCCGGATGGATTCCCGTCGTACCACCGAGTCACCCACCGCGACACCCTGAAGGTGAGCGGAGTGCACGCGTCGACCCATGCGGATCGGGTGTGCCCGGCAATTCGAAGGGATGGCTGATGTCTCCGTCACGGGGGAATGGACCGAGCTTGTCATGGCGGCGGACCGTGCCCGTCAGTAGCATGTCGCCTACCGATGGTCGCGGGTCTGGAGATGCGCCTCCGGCCAGACGGCGGTGCACGGAGGCGAGGCCGCGATGGCGCTGGCGGAGATGGGACTCACGGTTGGCCGCGAAACGGTAAAACTGGCTGTCAAATCTTGGACCGGGTTACGCGGTAAGCGTGTGGAGCGCAACTCCCAGCTGATCGATCTGCTCGTCGACAGCGTTCCGGACGCCGTGAAGCGCCGGCAGCTCGCCCGTCGCTTGGAGGACATCGTTGAGCATGTCGCCGTACGAATCCGCCCCTTCTACGATGTCGAGTTCCACGATCTACCGGAGAATGAGAAGCGTGCGGCCCTAATCGCCGCGACGGACACCCTCACCTCCGCCGACCTGTCAGACACCGCTCTCTTCGAAGCCCGGTTCGACTCGCGAGCCATCGCCCGGACCGTACGTGACCGACTCCCCATCATGGATGACCGGCAGTTCGGCGACCGGGCGGCCGCCATCCTGCAGCTGAGTGACGTGCCGGTCGGTCTGCCCTCGCTGGACTCGAACCAGCACACGGTTTCCGGGCTCAGCACTAAGGCGTTCCAGCTCTACCTGCGGGTCGTGGACGACGCGTGCCTGTCCGTCGTCAAGATCCTCCAGCAGCTGCCGGCCTTCGAACCCCGCGCCTTGAGCCATCTGATCAAGGACGTAGGCGAGGCCTCCGACGCGATCGAGGAGGTGCTCGAGCGGCTTCCCAGAACCACGCTCGATGCTCCGGGCGGCACCGAGGAGGACTGGAACTTCCGCGACCGCTACATCGACCACATCAGCGGGAAGCTCGACGGGCTGGAGATCTTCGGCGTCGACATCCGCCGCTATCGGCCGCACACCCGGGTCAGCGTCGCGTACCTAAGCTTGCGCGTCACCTCCGACACCCCTGAGCATGACTGGGGCCACAACGGGACGGCAATCGGCGTCGAAAGCGCGCTGGCGTTGGCGCCGCGTACCCTCGTGCGGGGCGAGGCCGGCTGCGGTAAGACGACGCTCCTACAGTGGATCGCTGTCAACGCTGCTCGTGGCACCTTCGTCGGTCCGCTGAGCGCATGGAACGACCACACCCCCGTGCTCGTGCGGTTACGCCGCTATGCCGAGGGAGACCTTCCCGTCGGCGATGCCATGCTCGGTGACGTAGCGCCCGTACTTCTGGACATCCAGCCGAAGGGCTGGGTGCACAGGCAGCTCAAGTCCGGGAAGGCGGTGTTGCTCGTCGACGGCGTGGACGAGCTGCCGCCGCGCCGGCGCAAGGCCGTTCGGGGCTGGCTGCAGGACATCCTGCGCGAATACCCGACCATTCCGATCGTCGTCACGACCCGGCCCGCGGCGGTGGACGCCGCATGGCTCACCGCGGAGAGTTTCGCGAGCGTCTCGATCGAGCCCATGACGGTTCGTGACATCGAAGTCTTCTGTGGACGGTGGCACGAGGCCATCCGCGATGCCACCCGCCGCGGCATGACGAATCTGCCCTGCGAGCCGGCCGATCTGGTGCACTACGAGCGTGCATTGCTCCGGCATCTCGACTCCCGCAACCATCTCAAGGCACTCGCCGCCAGTCCGCTGCTGTGCGCCATGCTGTGCGCGCTCAACCTGGACCGCCGGATGCATCTGCCGCCCGACCGTATGCAGCTGTACGAGGAGGCGCTGAAGCTCCTTGTCAACCGTCGCGATCTCGACCGTGACCTGCCCGCCGACACCGTGCTGACCGCGTTGAGCGTCCGTGCCAGGTTGGAGGTGTTGCAGCACCTGGCGTGGTCCGCAATGCTCGCGGGCAAGGCGGAATTCTCGTTGGACGACGCCCGCATCTTCGTGGCGAATGCCTTGCGCCGGATGCCGGACATCGACGTCGAGCCGGGCGTCGTGATGTCGCAGCTTCTCGAACGAAGCGGAGTCGTCCGGCAGCCCACGGTCGGCCAGGTCGACTTCATCCACCGCACCTTCCAGGAGTACCTGGCCGCCAAGCAGGCCACGGATGAGCATCTGATCGACATGCTGATCGCCCGGGCGGGTGAGGACCAGTGGCGGGAGACGATCGTGATGGCGGTTGGTCATGCCACTCCGCCCAACCGCGAACGGCTGCTCGTCGGAATCCTGCGCCTGGCCGAGACGCAGCCACGGCAGGCTCGCCGGTTGCATCTGCTGGCGGCCGCCTGCCTGGACACCGCGACGGTGGTCGCTCCCGAGGTCAGTAGCCAGATCGAGCACGAGATGACCCGTCTCTTCCCGCCCCGGAGCTCGAGTGAGAGCCGCATCGTCGCCTTGGTCGGTGAGCGTGGCCTGAGCTACGTCCCGCGCCTGCTGAGTTCCCATCCCGAGGAGACCGCTACGGCGTGCGTGGAGCTCGCCGGCTACATCGGCGGTGGTGCGGCTTTGGACCTGCTGGCCGGGTACGCGATCGACGAACGGCCGGCCGTGCAGCGTGCGATCATGCGGGCCTGGAAATACTTCGCCGGTGAGGATTTCGCACGGCGAGTGCTGAGCCGGGCCCACCTTGTCGACGGTGGTCTGATCATCGAAACGGCAGAGCAGCTCAACGATGCCGCGGTGATCGACCGGCTGATCCACCTCGAGATCGAGATGCTGAACGGCGCGCCGGTGAAGGACCTGGGGTTCCTCGACGCCGCGAGCAATCTCCGCACCCTGGCCGTCGAGACGTCACACGGGGTCGGCTTGACCTCACTCGGTAAGCACACCGGCCTGCGAAGGTTGGCAATCAAGGGCGCCGGCGTGGTGGACGGCTGGGAGGCGTTGGCGAACCTGACCGAGTTGACCTGGCTCGAGCTCGACGGCGCGCCGGCCGACTGCGTTCTGCGCCACGCCGGAAGCCTGGGGAATCTGAGGGTGCTGCGCCTCGTCCGCGCACATCAGGTGACCGACCTCGAGCCGCTGGCGCACATGCATCACCTCGCCGAACTCTCCCTCAAGGGCTGCGACCGACTGCACGACGTGTCGGCCCTGGCCAGGCTGCCGCGGCTGCGTCGCGTCGAGATCAACCACGCCTTTCTCCCCGGCGGCCTGTACGCCCTGCGCGACACGATCCCCCAGCTGGACACTTTGGTGCTGGGGAACGTGCCGACCATCAACTCCCTCGATCCGCTGCAAGGCAGTCGGTTGCGCCACTTGGAATTGGACGGCAGGCACCTGCGGGATCTCCGGCCGCTCGGTGCGATCGACAGCCTGGAGCATCTTGCTATCCGCGACAATGCCGCCGATCTGGACTGGTCTCCCCTACGTAAGCTCGGGAATCTCCGTGTGCTCGACGTCCGCGACTCCGCCATGATGATCGACGCGCGGCTGTTCCGCGATCGCGCGCGCCGTCTCGAGTTGATCGTGCGTCCGTCCCAGCACGTCGCCTACAGTGACGCCGTCGGCGAGAGCGTCAGGGTTCGCGTGCTGTGATCACGGCCTGAGGGTGACCCTTCGAACTCCGGCCTCGGTTCGACATTGCCTTACGGACGAAATGCCGGGCTCCTGCGGCATCACCGCGTACGCTGCGCACGCGCCATCTAACGGTTAGTAGGCGGCGGCTGATTCGTATCAGGAGTGGCGATGCAGCATCTGTACGCGCGGCGCCTCGTGGGCGCGCTGGGGGTAGCCGGGGTTCTCCTTGCCACCGCGGCCGGGCCGGCGCAGGCCGGGGGGATCAAGAACGGCGATCCGATCTCGGCGGCCTTTCCCGACATCGAGGTCCCCGTAGGTGGCACCGCCGTTGACCCGCTGGGACCGAGCCTCTGGTCCACCAAGGGTCCGATCAAACTCACGGGCGCGAAGGTCAGCTATCGCCTGAGTGGGGTCGCCGGGGTTCGGATCACCCCTGGCGACGGCGGTGGCGTGTGCGTCAAGCCGTCACCGGCCCGGGTGGTCTGCACCGATCCGCGGGTGCTCTCGTTCGAAGGGGAAACGATCGAGCTCTACCTGCCCGTGCTGGTGAAAGCTGCCAGGACCGCCAAGGCGGGGGACACCGGGACGGTGAGCATGACGTTCTCTGCCAAGGGAGTGGCGCCGATCACCGGCAGGAGCAAAGTCCGCGTCGTGGGCGGTCGTCGGAGCCTCGCCACCACCGGCGCGGGGGCTGGTCGGCTCGGTGGGATCGGCCTGCTGGTAATCGCCGCCGGTGTGGTGACCGTGCTGGCCGCCCGTCGCCGCCGCGCCCGCCCGGTCGTCTAGGACCCGAACGAGGACTGTCTCTATTCGAGTGCGTCGTCCGGAAAGGTATACCTCAGGAACGCCGGGGGATCGGTCCGCCAGCGCGGTATGTCCAAGGAGTCGAGAACGCTCCGCAGCTTCTTCTCCTCGTACCGGAAATGGGTTTCCATGATGGCGGTCATCGAGTCGAGCTCGGCGCGGAAGCGGGTGGCGTCCGCCGGGCTCGGCTCGTCCGGCAGCTCCTGCAGCAGCTTCTCGAGGTTGTGCATCGTCCACTCGATGCGGTTGTGGTCGGTGCGCAGCTGGACGATGAGCCCGTGCAGCTCCGGGAAGTGCGTGAGGATCTCGGGAAACGCCTCCTGGTCCTCGCCGGTGTGGTGCCGGCGCAGGCCGGCGCAGAAGGCGAGGCAGTGCGTCCGCAGGTCGCGGGGTGGCCCCCCACGGCCGGCGAAGTAGGCGTCGACGTTGTCGCGCAGGTCGGCCAGCTCGTCGCGCAACAAGATGTGCACTTCCATGAGCTGGTTGCCGAAGGCAAGCAGTCGGTCGTGCGGCTCGGGATCCGGCATGGTCCTCCTCGTCGAACGGCGGTGGGGGCCCGATGCGCCGGGCCCGCACCATGATGCCCAGCCGCCACCGCGACGGCGCCCGACTACTCGTGATCCGGATGACTTGAAACGGATCGAGGCAGGACGGGGATCAGGCAGGACCGGCTGTGACCGCGGGTACGCGATGAGCCCCGGCCGACCGGGCAGCCATGGCGGCCATGGCGTCGATCCGCTCGACGAAACGGTCGCCGTGTGCCGCGTACAGCGCGCGGATGACGGCTCCGGTGGAGCGGTCGTCGAACCGGTAGCCGCGCCGCCGAAGGTCGCACCGAAGCTCGTCGCGGTTGTAGATCTCGCCGTCGAAGACCGCGCTGGTCCGCGCGTCGAGCCCGTCCGACCGGGGTCGTGCCGCCGCCGTCGGCGGTCGTCAGGAGGTTGGTGCCGAGCCCCCAGTCGGGACCCCGGGTGAGGACCGCTCACCACCGGTGGCCGGCACGTCGTCGTCGGGGTGACCGCCAAGCACACGAGCGGTCCGCCGAACTTCGTCGAGACCGGCCACCTCTTCCCCGCGCCCGTACGCGACGACGAGCGCGCGGCGATGGAGGCGGCGGTGATCGCGTTGCTCGACGCGACCGGCTACCGCTTCGGCCCCGGACACACGGAGGTGATCCTCACCGCGGCCGGGGACCGGATACCCGTGCTCGTGCACCCGCACGCGTCGAGGGAGGTTCGGTGGTGCTCAGGCGTGCTGTTCCTGATGAGCGCCCTCGGCGATCTCTTCGAGGAGCTTGTCGCAGAACGCCGGCAGGTCGTCCGGCTTGCGGCTGGTGACGAGGCCCTGGTCGACGTAGACCTCCTCGTCGACCCAGGTCGCGCCGGCGTTGGCCAGGTCGGTGCGGAGGCTGGGCCAGCTGGTCAGGGTGCGGCCGTCGACCACTCCGGCCTCGATCAGCGTCCAGGGGCCGTGGCAGATGGCTGCCACCGGCTTGCCCGCCGTGAAGAAGTCGCGGACGAAGCGGACCGCGTCGGGGTCTGTGCGCAGGAAGTCGGGATTGGCTACGCCGCCCGGCAGAACAAGGGCGTCGTAGTGGTCGGCGTCGGCGTCCTTCACCTTCTTGTCGACCGGGTACGTGCCTGCCTTGTCCATGTGATTCACGGCCTGGATCTTGCCGTTCTTGAGGGAGACGAGGTCGGCTGAGCCGCCTGCCTCTTCGACGGCCTTGCGGGGCTGCGTGTACTCGACTTCTTCCACGCCGTCGGTCGCGAGGAAAGCGACACGCTTGCCTTTGATCGAGGTGGGCATGATCGGTCTCCTTTCAGTACGTGCGGTTCCCGGCCTGGGCGCGGGCAAACGTGGCGGCCCGGCGGTTGACGAGCTCGCCGCCGTACCAGGCGCCGAAGACCGCGCCGGCGAGGGCGAGGAGTTCGACGGCGAGGAGGCCGCCGCCCGCCACCCGGTCGGGGGTGCGCATGCGCAGCATGAGGATGACCGCGAAGAGGATCAGGACGCCCATGTTGGCGAGGCCCTGCAGGACGCCGACGCGCTTCGCCGGGGTGCCGTTGCGGACGAACATGAGGTCGACCGCCCCGGCCAGGGCGGCCAGGATGCCGCCGATCAGGCCGGCGAGGATGTTCCAGTACGCGAGGGCGCCGAGGATGTCCGGTCCGCCGAGCAGATTGCCGACGTCGAAGAGGACGGCCATCGCGAAGAGCCCCAGCGGGAACATCACCAGGACGGGCTGGACCGCCTGGCCGGCGATCTTGAGTCGGCTCTCCATGCTGGTCTTCACCCTCCTTGAGCTGCTTTTTGTCCGGTTCTCGGTTGGCCTACCCGGTCGTTGTGCCGGTGAAACGCGTCGATGGGCGAGTTGATCGCCAGGGTGAGCCGCATGAAGCCGGTCGCGCAGATCCTGGTGGGCCTGGTGGCCCTGATCCACGTCTACATTCTCGTGCTCGAGATGGTTCTCTGGCGGACGGACCGGGTGCGTGCCGTTTTCGGTACCACTGCCGAGTTCGCCGCGGAGAGTGCGCCACTGGCTGCGAACCAGGGTCTGTACAACGGCTTCCTCGCGGCGGGATTGGTGTACGGCCTCATCGCGGACGACCTCGCCTTCATCGTTTTCTTCCTGTGCTGCGTCATCGTCGCCGGAATTTTTGGCGCCGTAACGGCCAACCGCAGGATCCTGTTCGTGCAGGTCCTCCCTGGTGCCGTGGCTCTCGCGGCGGTGCTGGCGGCGCGCTGAGACGCGTACTTGGCTCGTACGCAATCTGCGATATGGCAGGTTGATGTGTGGCGGAGAGCCGGGTGGCGTGCTGTACTGAGGTCAGGCAAGACGAGTGGAGCTGAGGCGAACGGGCAACGGCACCCGGCGGCAACCGGGTGCCGTTGTTGCCTCTGAAGCTCTGCGGCACACGAGCGAGGCGGGGAATTCTCTCTGCGCCAATGGTGGCTCGCCTTTCCTCTCCTCGCAAGGAGTCGGAAGGGGGGAGTTCGTCATGCGCATCTATTACCGTGGGCCCGACGCGACGGTGACCAGCGAGCATTTCGTCCACCGTACGCCCACCACGACGAAGGCCTTTCTGGTGCGGGACCTGCGGAACGTGGGAATCGCCAGTGTGGACGGCGCGGGCCTACCGACGGCCCTGCCGCTGGGTGGCGGCGCGGTCGCTCTGGTGGCGGCGTGGCCATTGTGGAAGCTGTCGCCGCTCTTGGCGATCGGTGTCGTGGGCCTGGCGGGCTTCGGGATGGCGGCGGCCGCGCTGCTGCGGCGGAGCCGCCCGAGGACGTGGTTGCTCCAGGCGATCTACCGAGGTCAAACGGTCGATCTGTACGGGTCGGCCGACGCGCGCATCTTCAACCAGGTCAGTCGCGCGTTGCGGCGGGCCATCGAGGACGCCCGGCCGCCCTCCTCCTGGGACGACTCCGCCGCCGCCTGAGACTGCTTGTTCGCAATCTGCGAGGTGGCATGTTGAGAGGTAGCGCTCAGGATGGTGGCCATGCTGTACTCATCGCAGGCAGTCAGGGCGGACAGAGTGAGGGGAGACGACATCACGGCACCCGGCGGCAACCGGGTGCCGTGCTTGCCTCTCGTGCATTCTCCGGCCCGTTCGAGCGAGACGGGAATTCTCTCCGCAACGCCCTTTCCCTCTCGCGGAAGAGCATGGAAGGGAGTTCGCAATGCGTACCTACTACCGTGGCCCCGACGCACGCGTGACCGACCAGCACTTCATCCGTCGTACGCCCTCGGTGGAGGCCGTCTTCGCCGTTCGTGACCTCCGCAACGTCGTACGGGTGCAGGGTGCTCCCGCCCCCGACGGCATGGGCGGACTGCTCGCCGCGGGCGCCGGGATGGTGGCTCTGACGGCGGCGAGCTGGTCGCTGATCGGCCCGGCTGCCGGTTATGCGGTGGCCGGCGTGGCGGTCATCGTCGCCGTGGTGATGGTGGCGGCGAGACGCCGTAGCGACCGGTGGTGGCACGTACGGGCCACGTACCGGGGTGCGGAGATCATTCTGTACTCCTCGGCCGACCAGCAGATGTTCAACCAGGTGGCCCGGGCTCTCATGCGAGCCATCGAGGATTCGGGTTCGGTTCCCGAGGTGCGCCGTCTCGCGACCGCCTAGGAATCACCGAGAGTTTCGGGTCTGTGACTTGTCTCTTTTCGGAAACACTCGGCCCCGCCTGTCCGGTTCTGATAGGACAGTGGGTAGGCTGATGCGCGACCTCGCTGGGTGCCGTCTGGCAACCAGCGAGGTAGCACTTTGATGCGGTATGACACTGAATCGACGTTGAGGACTCATGGCTGAGGGTGACTCGCCCACGGTTGCACGCAGACGCGTGCGTCTCGTGCTGCGCGAGGCGCGGGAGGCCGCCGGCTACACCCAGCTCGACGTCGCGGAACAGATGGAATGGAGCCTGAGCAAGGTCATCCGGATCGAGAACGGCGACGTCACCATCGCGCCCAACGATCTGCGACCGCTGCTCAACTACCTCAACGTCAAGGACCGTGCGCAGGTCGCCGATCTCCTTGCCACCGCGAAGATCGCCCGTACGCGGCAACGCCAGGCCTGGTACCAGAAGCCTGAGTTCCGCGAGTACCTCACCGACGGACTCCGCCGGCTCATCGAATATGAGACCGAGGCGACGTCGATGCACAGCTACTCGTTGTTCCACATTCCGGCCCTGCTGCAGATCCCGTCGTACTCCAAGGCACTCATCGAGAAGTGGCGTGACGAGATCTCCGAGGAACAGCGCCACTTCCGGCTCGAGGCCCGCAGGATCCGGCGGGAAGCGGTGCTCCAGCGCATCGGTTCCCTGCGGATGACCGCGCTCCTGGACGAGTCGGTGTTCATGCGCGCGGAGGGTGGTCCCGGCATCTTCGCGGACCAGCTGGAAGAAATCCTCCGCCTCGAGGAACAGCGGCTGGTGTCGATCCGGATGTTCCCCTTCTCCGCGGACGCCGCGCTCTCCTACAACGCCGGGTTCGACATCCTCTTCCTCGGCAGCGAGGAGGAGGAGTCGGACGCCGGCGACAAGGTGAACGCCGTCATGTACCGCGAGACCGGGACGACGGACGAGATCGTCGAGGACAAGGCTGTGACCACGCGGCACTTCGCTCGGTACCGGAAGCTCTGGGAAGCGGCACTAAATGAAGATGAAACCGTCGATTTCGTGAGGAAACGCATCAGAGAGCTGCGCTGACGGCGAAAAAAATCTAGCAACTTTCCAGAGGCCGAAAGGTTAATCGACTCGACAGCTGTTTTCATCCGGAAGGTTCAACGGTGAATCCCACTCAGACCGCTCAGTGGCGTAAGAGCAGCCGCTGCAGCACCAACGCTTGCGTCGAGGTCGCCCAGTTCCCGGACCGCGTCATGGTCCGTGACTCCAAGGACCTCACCGCGGCGCCGCTCACCTTCACCCGGGGTGAGTGGACCGCCTTCGTACTCGGCGTCAAGGCGAACGAGTTCGGAGGCGAATGACGTCACTGGCTTGCGTGCGGCCAGGCGTCGTGCGCAACTCAGTGGGATTCACGCGACCGTCCGCGACCCGCATGACGGGACTAACGGAGCTTTTCGCCCCTTAGTCGGCGAAAGGCCCCTCCTGCCATGCTTTCACTCATCTTTCCTCCTGTAGCCGCGAGCGCGAGTCTCGTACCGTGGGTCGGGAAACCGTCACGGAGGAGCAAGCATGACCAAGAGGACGGACAACTCAGTCGTGTGGCGTAGGGCCGGCCGGTGCTCGACGGGCGCATGCGTGGAGGTCGCCAAGGTCGGGGACGAGTTCTGGGTCCGCGACAGCAAGAACCCGGCGGTGGAACCGCTCCGATTCTCCGGGGCCGAATGGGCGGCCTTCGTCGAGGGAGTGGGCTCCGGCGACTTCAGCTTCTGAGATCCCGTCCTCGGCTCGGGCCGGGCGCGGCATACTGCCCAGGTGGGCGACGGGAGGGGACGGCCGGATCACCGCGCCGTCCGGGCCGGTGAGCGTGGGCGGTTCCAGGTGCTCCACGACGCCGCGGAGCGGCTGCTCGACGAGCTGACCGAGCGATACGTCGTGGACCGGCGCGAGGTCAAGGAAGCGGTCGGCCCGCAGCCCGACGCCGAGATCGTCCGTACCGTACGGCTGGTGCCCAGATATCCCGGGGCGGGACCGTTCGCGATCACCTTCACCGACTTCCCGGGGATCGTGCTCCGCCTCGGACGGTGGTTCGTCGAGGCGATGCCGGACTGCGGCTGCGACGACTGCACCGAGGACCCGGACGAGCTGGTGGCCGACCTTCGCGCGCTGTCCGCGGCGCATGTCGAGGGCGGCCTCTGGGAACGCGTACGCCGGGGCATGACCGGCTCGTGGAGCGAGACGCGCCTGATCGGCCCCGGGCTCCGGGCGAGTCGTCAGATCCCGCTGGACAGCCGGGAGGCCCGGGACGCGCGGCGGGAAGGTTTCGCCGCGGCGGTGCAGTGGGCGCCCTGGCCGCTGCGCGCGCCCGAGGATGGGGATCGCGACTCGTAGTCTTGAGGGCTCACCGCGCGGCCGGGAGCGGGCGGATCGCGCCGGCGACGGCGGTGGCGAGCGCGAGCAGGGCAGCCACCGCCGTCAGCGCCTTGAGGACCGTGACGTGGTCGCCGAGGAAGCCGACAAGTGGCGGTCCGCCGAGGAAGGCGCAGTAGCCGATCGAGGCGACGACGCTCACCCGGGGTGCCGCGCGGGACGGGTCGTCCGCTGCCGCGCTCATGCCCACCGGAAAGCCCAGGGAGGCGCCGAGGCCCCACAGCAGCGCTCCCGCGAAGGCTGTCGCGGTCGTCGGGCCGAAGACGAAGATCGCCAGGCCGAGGAAGCTGAGGGCGGCCAGGACGCGTACGACGGGGACGCGGCCGTAGCGGTCGAGGAACGCCGGCCCGAACCAGCGGCCCACGGTCATGGCGGTCAGGAAGAGGGCGAAGCCGAGCGTGCCGGTGGTGGCGGCCGTGCCGTAGCCGTCGATCAGGGCGACGCTGATCCAGTCGATCCCGGCGCCCTCGGCGAAGGCGAACGCCAGGACGAAGAGGCCGATGAGGAGGGTGCGTGGCTCCCGCCAGGTGGCGAACGTCCCGGCGACGGTGTGCTCCTCCGCGACGGCGTGCTCCGCTGCCGGCGGCTCGGCGTTGTCGGGGACGAAGTTGCGGACCGACACGATGACGGCGACGGCCACGAGCGCGGCCGAGACGATCAGGTGGGCGGTCACGGGGATGTGCGCCGCGACCGCTCCCGCTCCGGCGAGGGCGCCGGCGACCGTACCGACGCTGTAGCCGGCGTGGAAGCGGGGCATGATGGCGCGTCCCAGGCGGCGCTCCACGACGGCGCCCTGCACGTTCATGGCCACGTCCCAGGCGCCGTTGGCGAAGCCGAAGAGGAACAGGCCCGCGAGCACAGGGGGTACGCCGTACGGGTAGCCGAGGCCGACGACCGCGAGCGCAACGGCAAGGACGGCGGCCATGGCGGTGACGGTGCGCCGGGAGCCGAGTCGCGCGACGATCTGGCCGGCGAGCACCAGCGACACGATCGAGCCGGTGGCGATCGCGAGGAGGACGAGTCCGAGCCGCGACGGTGTGAGGCTCAGGCCGTCGCGTACCTGGGGGATGCGGGTGGCCCATGACGCCATGGCGACGCCGGCGCCGATGAAGGCGATGTAGACCGCGCGCGTGGCGGCCCGCACGTCGGTGCCGGGCGTGGCGGTGGACATGGGGGTGGTCACGAGTGGCTCCCGGCGGTGGCGGCATCGGCCAGGCGGGCGATGATGTCGTGGGTTTCGGCGCGCGTCGCGCCCGACGTGGTGGCCAGGACCTTGTGCATCACCAGGCCCTCGATGAGGGCGTCGACGCCGCGGGCCGTGGTCGGGTCGATGAAGCGTTCGAGCACCGACCGGCTGGCTCGCATCCACGACTCCGTCACCTGGCGCAGCGCCGGGTCGCGCAGCGCGGCGAGGTAGAGCTCGTACGCCACGGCCCAATCGCGGGAGTCGGCGTCCGCGTCGCTGTGGATGAGATCGGTGACGGCGTCGACGAAGTCCTCGGGGGTGCGTACCTCGGCGAAGGCCGCGGCGTAGGAGACCGACATGCGTTCCGCGTGCCGGCGGAAGGCCTGCGTGAGCAGGTCGTTCAGGCCGTCGAAGTGATATGTCAGCGACCCCAGGGGTACGTCCGCAGCCGCCGCGATGCGGCGGTGGGTGGTTCCGGCGACGCCGTGCTCGGCGATGATGTCGACGGTCACGTCGATGATGCGGGACCTGCGGTCGGGGTCGTGACGGCGCGCGGACCGGGCGGAGGCGGTCACGGCTCGACCTCGCGGATGATGCGGGCGGGGTTGCCGACGGCCACCACGTTGGCCGGGAGGTCGCGGGTGACGACCGCGCCGGCGCCGACCACCGTGTTCTCGCCGATGGTGACCCCGGGAAGGACGATCGCGCCGCCGCCGAGCCAGACGTTGTCGCCGATCGTGATGGGGCGGGCCGCCTCCCACTTGTCCCGGCGGGGGCGGGCGGCGACCGGGTGGGTGGGGGTGAGCAGCTGCACGTTCGGGCCCATCTGCACGTCGTCGCCGATGGTGATGCGAGCGACGTCCAGACATATGAGGCCGAAGTTGGCGAACGTACGGGCGCCGATGAAGGTCTGGTAGCCGTAATCGCACCGGAATGGGGGCCTGATCTCGCTGTCCGTGCCGAACCCCCCGAGGAGCTCCGTGAGCACGGCTCGGCGACCGGCCACGTCGGTGGGGTCCATGGTGTTGAGGCGGTGGCTCAGGGTGGTTGCCCGCTCCATGTCGCGGAACAGTTCCGGGTCGTCGGCGATGTAGAGCTCGCCGGCCAGCATCCGGTCGCGCATAGTCGGCTCCGTCATGTGTACAAGCGTACATATGTTGTGTACGTCTGTACACAACAACGCCTGGATAGACTCCGGTCGTGGTGGCGGAGTGGGACGTGGCCGTGGTCGGCGGAGGTCCGGGCGGCCTGGCGGCGGCCTGTGCGGCGGCGTCGGCCGGGGCGAGAACGATCGTGCTGGAACGCGCGGAACACCCGCGCTACAAGACCTGTGGCGGCGGGCTGATCGGCACCTCGCTGGAGATAGCGGGCCCCCGGATCTCCGTACCGGCGCGGGACACGGTGGACGCGATCACCTTCACCGACCGGGGGAGGCGCGCGTTCACCCGCCGGAGCGCGCATCGCCCGCTGCTCACCATGGTGCGTCGCGACGACTTCGACTTCGCCTGGTACGGGACCGCCGTCGCCGCCGGCGCGCACGTCCGCCAGAACGCCCAGGTCCGCGCGGTCGACCAGGACGCCGGCGAGGCGCGGGTGACCCTGGCCGACGGAGAGGTGATCACCACGCGGACGGTGATCGGCGCGGACGGCTCCGCTGCGGTGACCTCACGGTACGTCGGCGTCACGTTCGACCAGCAGGATCTCGGGCTGGAGGTCGAGCTCGCCGCGACGCCGGAGGACCGCGCCGCCTATCGGGGGCGGGTGCTGCTCGACTGGGGGCCCGTACCCGGGTCGTACGGCTGGGTCTTCCCCAAGGACGACGAGCTGACCGTCGGCGTGATCATGGCCAAGGGCCGGGGCGCCGACACGAAGCAATACCTCTCGGACTTCCTGCGGCAGCTCGGACTCACCGACCGCAAGGTGGTCCGCGACTCCGGCCATCTGACCCGCTGCCGCAGCGCGGACGCGCCGGTACGCCGCGGGCGGGTGCTCGTCGTCGGCGACGCGGCGGGCCTGGTCGAGCCGTGGACGCGGGAGGGCATCAGCTACGCGCTGCGCTCCGGTTCCTGGGCAGGGGAGGTGGCCGCCCGGGCCCGCACTCCGGAGGATCTCGCCGAGTACGAGCGGCTGGTGGAGGCGCGTCTCGCCCCGGAGATGGCGGCGGGGCGCCGGCTGCTGGGCGTGTTCTCCCGGTATCCCGGGCTGATGCACACGGCGATGCGGATGCCGCTGGGCTGGCGGGCGTTCCAGGCGTTCTGCCGCGGCGAGCTGTCGATGGCCGAGGTGCTGCAGCGCAAGCCGATCCGGCTAACCGTCTCCCTTGTCGGCGGCCGCGCCTGAGAAGGAGCGGGATGCCCAGGCCTCGTCCTCGGCCTTCTTGCGTGCCATGCCGTCCTTGCCGTCGTACCGGACGAACCTCGGCAGGCTGAGCGCCAGTGCGGCCGTACCGATGATGCAGAGTGCGCCGCCCACCCAGATCGAGCCGCCCACCCCCAGGCGGGTGCGGGCCATCAGGCCCGAGCGCAGCTGCCCGAGCAGCGGGCCGGTGGTGTAGGAGAGCATCTCGATGCCGGCGAGGCGGCCGCGGAGGTGGTCGGGGATGGTCTGGCTCCAGATGATCGAGCGGAAGATGCCCGACACCATGTCCGCCGCACCGGCGAAGGCCAGGCAGCAGAGCGTCAGCCAGAGCGTTTCCGACAGGCCCACGCCGACGATGCCGACGCCCCACAGGGCCGCCGCGACGATCACCATCAGGCCGTGGCGGTGGACGCGGCCGGTCCAGCCGGAGCTGAGGGTCGCCAGGAGGGAACCGACCGCCGGGGCCGCGTAGAGCAGGCCCAGGATCCGCGGGCCGCCGAGCTGGGTGGCGAGGAACGGGTAGAGGGCCTGGGGCATGCCGAAGAACATGGCGTTGATGTCGACCAGGTACGTGCCGAGCAGCTCGGGGCGGCTGCGGGCGTAGCGCAGGCCGGTGACCACGGACCGCAGCGACGGGCGGTCGGCGTCCGGTGGCGGCGGCACCGCCTTCACCAGGGTCAGGCAGGTCACCGAGACGGCGAAGGTGAGCAGGTCGAACGCGTACACCAGGGACAGGTCGACCGACGCGATGAGGACGCCGGCCAGCGCGGGGCCGCCGAGCTGCGCGATCTGCATGCCCAGCGAATTGAGGGCCATGGTCGCCGGCAGCTCCTCCGGCTGCACCAGCCGCGGGATCATCGCCTCGAGCGCCGGGCGTTGCAGGCCGTCGACCGTGGCCGTCAGGGCGGCGATCACGAACAGCAGCCACAGGTGCGGCTCGGCGGACAGCGCGTTGAGCAGCAGCACCCCGCAGAGTGCCGCGAGCGCCAGTTCGCCGCCGCGCACCAGCAGACGGCGGTCCAGGAAGTCGGCGAGGGCGCCCCCGACGAACGCCATGACCAGCAGCGGTACGAGCTCACACACGCCGAGCAGCCCGACCATCAACGGGTCGTCGGTCAGCGCCGCCACCTGGTACGGGATGGTGACGTACGTGATGAACGACCCGAAGCCGGAGACCGCCCCGCCGGCGAAGACGAGGCGGAAGTCGCGGGAGGTGCGCAGCGGGGTGAGGTCCATCGAGCGTCGATCCTGCCCCGGCCCGCCGCCGGGCGCGACGCTATTTCAGGACCATGCGGCCCGTGCTCTCGAACGTCGCGAGGTCGGCCAGGGTCTCCTCGATGATCCGGGACCGGGGGCCGGGCAGCGCGTCCAGCGGGAAGAAGCCGGCGTCCACCGACTCGTCCGTCACCTTCTGCAGTTCGCCCTCCCACTCGTGGATCCGGAACGACATCAGGATCTGCTGGTAGGTGTGCCCCCACTCGTTGGTATACGTGTACGCGCTGTAGAACGCGAACGGCGTCAGTGAGGTGGCCCGCAGGCCGGTCTCCTCCCAGACCTCGCGGATCGCGCAGTCCTGCATGCTCTCGCCGAGTTCCATCGCGCCGGCCGGAATGGCCCAGCGCCGGTTGTCGGAGCGCTGGATCAGCAGCAGCCGCCCCTGCTCGTCGAGGATCACGCCGCGCGCGCCCACGAACAGCAGGGTGTCGGCGTCCCCGACGCTCGTGCGAACCCGACCCAGATAAGACTCAGCCCACGTCAATCCCACGCGGACCAGTTAATCAGGCGGTTTTCTTCGTCGCCTTCTTCGCCGGCGTTGCCTTCTTCGCGGAAGCCGTCTTCTTCGCAGGCGTCGCCTTCTTCTTGGGCATCGGCGTCGCCTCGACGGCGCGCGCCTGGTCCTCCGGCTTCTCGCCGCGGGCCTTCTTCGCCCGCTCGACGGAGGCCTTCAGCGCGGCCATGAGATCGACGGCGGCCGCCGGAGCCTCCTCGGCCTCTTCGGGCGCGACGATCTCGCGGCCCTCCACCTTGGCGTCGATGACCTCCTGCAACGCCGCCCGGTAGTTGTCGGTGAACTCCTCGGGCTTGAAGCTGCCGGCCATCGAGTCGATCAGCGACGACGCCATCGCCAGCTCGGCGGGGCGGGTCTCGATGTCGTCGTCCAGGAAGCCGAAGTCGGGGGTGCGTACCTCGTCCGGCCACAGCATGGTGTTGAGCACCAGGACGTCGTCGTGAACCCGCAGGGTGGCGAGCTGCTCGCGCTGACGCAGAGCGATCTTGACGATCGCGACCCGGTCGGCCTCGGTCAGGGCGTCGCGCAGCAACACGTACGGCTTGGCGGCCTGGCCCTCGGGCTCGAGGTAGTACGCCTTGGCGAACAGCAGCGGATCGATCTGGTCGGCCGGCACGAACTGCAGCACGTCGATCGCCCGGGACGTGGTGAGCGGCAGCTCGGCGAAGTCCTCGTCGGTGAGGATGACCATCTCGCCGCCGCCGATGTCGTACCCCTTGGCGATGTCGTCGTAGCTGACCACCTCGCCGTCGATCGAACAGGTGCGCTGGTACTTGATCCGGCCGCCGTCGGTGCGGTGCACCTGGTGGAACCGGATGTCCTTCTCCTCGGTGGCCGAGTACAGCTTGACAGCGATCGACACCAGGCCGAACGAGACCGCGCCCTTCCAGATCGCCCGCATTGTCGCCTCCTACCCCCCGTGAGCAGCCGCTCGATCAAGGATTGCATCACCGAGACGCCTGCGTAAGGTGTTCGTGCCTGCCTATGGTGATCAGGTGCCGGGTGCGCCGTTGTCTCCCATGCTCGCGACGGCGGGGCCGCTCCCGCTCGGCGCGGGCTGGAGCTATGAGTTCAAGTGGGACGGCGTCCGGGTCCTCTCCTCGTTCTCCGGCGGTGCGCCGCGGCTGTGGGCCCGTTCGGGCACCTCCGTGAGCCTCGCCTATCCGGAGATCGCCCCGCTCGCTTTGCCGCCCGATTCACTCCTCGACGGCGAGATGGTGGTCCTCGACGCGGCCGGACGGCCGTCCTTCACCTCGCTCGCCGAGCGCATGCACGTCCGGGATCCCGGCAAGGCGGCGCGCTTGGCGGTCACGTTGCCGGTCACGTACATGATCTTCGACCTTCTTCGGTACGGGGGTGAGTCGCTGCTCGACCTCCCGTACGAGCAGCGGCGCGCCCGCCTCGAGGAGCTCGACCTGGGCCCGGGCCCGTGGATGGTGCCGCCGGCTTTCACGGACGGGCCGGCCACCGCCGCGGCCGCGCGCGAGAACAGCCTCGAGGGCGTCGTCGCCAAGCGCCTGGACACGCCGTACGTGCCGGGCCTGCGCTCGCCCGACTGGATCAAGGTGAAGTTCGACCGGACCGGCGACTACGTGATCGGCGGGTGGCGGTCCGGGGCCCGGCGTCTCGGCGGCCTGCTGGTCGGCCTGCCGGGACCGGGCGGCCGGCTGCGCTTCCGGGGCCGGGTCGGCGGCGGGATCGGCGGGGCGGCGGAACGCGAGCTGCTGTCCGTGCTGGCGCCGCTCGCCACCCGGGAGTCCCCGTTCGCGGCGGGGGCGGTGCCCAGGGAGGATGCGCGCGGCGCCCACTGGGTAAGCCCGGACCTGGTGGTCGAGGTGCGCTACGGCAACCGTACGCCGGACGGCCGGTTGCGGTTCCCGCGCTTCCTGCGGCTGCGCCCGGACAAGACGCCGGACGAGTGCGTGGAGGAGGACGACGATGGCGGGTGAGCGCTTCGCCGTCCAGATCGAGGGCCGCGACCTCGAACTGTCGAACCTGGACAAGCTGATGTACCCGGCCGCCGGCTTCACCAAGGGTGAAGTGATCGACTATTACACGCGCATGGCTCCGGTGCTGCTGCCGCACCTGCGCGACCGCGCGCTCACCCGGATCCGCTATCCCAACGGTGTCCAGGGCGCCCACTTCTTCGAGAAGAACGCTCCGGGCGGAACCCCTTCATGGGTACGCCTGGAGACGCTGCCCGTACCGGGGTCCACCAAGTCCCGGGAGACCATCGACTTCGTGGTCGTCGACGAGCTGGCCACCCTCGTGTGGGTCGCGAACCTGGCGTCGCTCGAGCTGCACACCCCGCAGTGGCGGATCGGCGAGCACCCGGACCTGATGGTGGTGGACCTCGACCCAGGTGCGCCCGCCGGGCTCCAGGAGTGCTGCGCGGTGGCGATGCTCATGCGTGATCGGCTGGCCGCGGACGGGCTGAGCGCGTACCCGAAGACGTCGGGCAAGAAGGGCATGCAACTGTGCGTGCCGATCTCCGGCACCCAGGACTCCGAGACGGTCTCGGGATACGCCAAGAAGGTGGCCGAGGAGTTGTCCGCGCAGGTGCCGGGCTCGATCACGGCGAAGATGGCCAAGGCGATCCGGCCCGGCAAGGTGTTCATCGACTGGAGTCAGAACGCCGCCGCGAAGACGACGGTGGCGCCGTACTCGCTGCGGGCCCAGGAGGCGCCGACCGCCTCCACGCCGCTCACCTGGGACGAGGTGGCCGCGATGGCGCTCGGGGACGAGCCCGCGCGGCAGTTCGGCGCCGCGGAGGTACTCGAGCGCGTCGATACGCACGGTGATCTGCTCGAGGATCTGCTGGAGCCCGGCCCGGCGCTGCCGTGACTTCTTGAGGTACCTTGCGACGCAAGGTACCGTGTGCCGCATGGCAGACGTGGCGCAGCTCTCGACCGGCCTCCGGCGCGGGACCCTCGAGTTCTGCGTGCTGGCCATGGTCGAGCACGAGGACCGGTACGGCACCGAGATCGTGCGGCGCTTCGGCGACGAGGTGAACCTCGCCGCCTCGGAAGGCACGATCTACCCGTTGCTGTCCCGGTTGCGCCGGGTCGGCTGGCTGGACAGCAAGTGGAGCGAGTCGCCGTCGGGCCCACCCCGGCGCTACTACGCCCTCACCGACAGCGGCCGGGCGGCGCTGGAGCACTTCCGCACGGAATGGGTTTCGTTTCGACAGACCGTCGACCGTCTCGTAGGGACCGGTGGGGAATGAGCAGCGACAGAATCGACGACGTCGTCGCCGAGTACCTGACGGAGATCGAGCAACGCCTGCACGGCCTGCCGGTCCTCCAGCGCCGCGAGCTGCTGGGCGACCTCGAGGCGCACATCGTCAACGAGCGCGCCGAGCGCGGGGTGTCCTCGGAGACCGAACTGCTCGCCGTGCTGGAACGGCTCGGCAGCCCGGAGGTCGTGGCCGCGGCGGCGTACGAGGAGGCCGGGCTGCCGCAACCGGCCGACCCGGTCGACCGGGTCTTCGCCGGGACGGTGACCTTCTCGTCGTCGCGCTTCACCGGACGGGCCGAGCGGACCGCGCCGGTGGACACGTCGGAGGTGGCCGCGATGGTGGCTGCCGCGGGTGCGCCGACCGCCGGTCTCCCGGCCTCGGCGCCTCCGGTTCCGGCCGCGGCCCCGGGCCTCGCGGCTTCGGCCCCGGGCCTCACGGCGGCGGCTTCAGCCGCGGGCCTCGCCGCTGCGGGCGCGGCTCCGGCATCGGCCGCACCGGCTTGGGTGCCGCCGTCGGCGCCCGCGCCGCAGGCTTATGTGCCGCCGGCGCCCGCGGCGGTGATTCCGCCGCCGGACGATCTGCGGCGGACCCGGCCGGGACCGTTCCCGCCGAGCGGGCCGGGTTTCCGCCCACCGACGAGCGCGCCACCGCCGTTCGTGGGCGGACCGCCGATGGCCCCGCCGCCGCTGCCCCGCCGGCCCGGGACCGGCGGCGGTTCGTGGGCGCGGGCGCTGATCGCCGGGGCGGTCGCCCTCGCGTTCGTGGTGTTCCTGGGCTGCCTCGGCGGCGCATTCCTGGTCAGCAGGGACGGCGGCCCCGCTTCGGAGCCCGCCGTGGTCGTGCCCGCGCCGGTGTCCTCGGAGTTCCCGCCCGACCCGCCCGCTGTCCCCGATGAGCAGGCCACCGAGGCAACGCAGCAGGCCCCCGAGCCGACTGATGCGCCCACCGGGCGGCCCACCGCGCCCACCAGGCCGACAGCGGTCGCGACGGAGTAGGCGCCGGCGGGTCAGTCGATCTGGGGGAGCGGCGGGCCGAGCACGTCGTCCGCGTCGACAATCGTGTACGCGTACCCCTGCTCCGCGAGGAACCGCTGCCGGTGCGCCGCGTACTCGGTGTCGATCGTGTCCCGGGACACCACGGTGTAGAAGTGGGCCTGGCGCCCGTCCGCCTTCGGCCGCAGCACCCGGCCCAGCCGCTGCGCCTCCTCCTGGCGGGAACCGAACGTGCCGGACACCTGGATCGCCACCGCCGCCTCGGGCAGGTCGATGCTGAAGTTGCCCACCTTGGAGATGACCAGCGTGCGGAGCTTGCCCGCGCGGAACTCGTCGAAGAGCCGTTCCCGCTCCTTGTTGGTGGTCGAGCCCTGCACGATCGGGGCGTCGAGATACTCGCCCAGCTCGTGCAGCTGGTCGATGTAGCCGCCGATGACCAGGGTCTGCTCGCCCGCGTGCTTCTCCACCAGGGCGCGGACCACGGGCAGCTTCGTACGGGCGGTGGCCGCGACCCGGTAGCGCTCCTCGGCGTCGGTCACCGCGTACGCCATGCGCTCGGCGTCCGTCAGCGTGACCCGGACCTCGGTGCACTCGGCCGGGGCGATCCAGCCCTGCGCCTCGATGTCCTTCCAGGGCGCGTCGTAGCGCTTCGGGCCGATGAGCGAGAAGACGTCGCCCTCGCGGCCGTCCTCGCGGACCAGGGTCGCGGTGAGGCCCAGGCGGCGGCGGGCCTGCAGGTCTGCCGTGAAGCGGAAGATCGGCGCGGGCAGCAGGTGCACCTCGTCGTAGATGACCAGGCCCCAGTCGCGGGCGCCGAAGAGGTCGAGGTGGGTGAAGGCGCCGCCGCGGCGGGAGGTGAGCACCTGGTACGTCGCGATGGTGACCGGGCGGATCTCCTTGCGCTCGCCGGAATACTCGCCGATCTCCTCCTCGGTGAGCGACGTGCGGGCGACGAGCTCGCGCTTCCACTGCCGGCCCGCGACCGTGTTGGTCACCAGGATCAGCGTCGTCGCCTTGGCCGTGGCCATCGCGGCGGCACCGACCAGCGTCTTGCCGGCGCCGCACGGCAGCACCACCACGCCGGAGCCACCGGCCCAGAAGCCCTCCACCGCCTCCTGCTGGTACGACCGCAGCGTCCACCCGTCCTGCGCCAACTCGATCTCGTGCGCCTCGCCGTCCACGTACCCGGCCAGGTCCTCGGCCGGCCAGCCCAGCTTGAGCAGCGCCTGCTTGAGGCGGCCGCGTTCGGAGGGGTGCACGACGATCGTCTCGTCATCGATGCGGGCGCCGAGCATGCCGGCGAGCTTCTTGCTCTTCGCCACCTCCACCAGCACGATCTTGTCCAGCCCGCGCAGGACGAGCCCGTGCGTCGGGTCGTTGACGAGCTGGAGGCGGCCGTACCGATCCATGGTGTCGGCGACATCGACCAGCAGCGCGTGCGGCACCGGGTAGCGGGAGAACTTGATCAGGGAGTCGACGACGCCTTCGGCGTCGTGACCGGCGGCCCGGGCGTTCCACAGGCCCAGCGGGGTCAACCTGTAGGTGTGGACGTGCTCGGGCGAGCGCTCCAGCTCGGCGAAGGGTGCGATGGCCATCCGGCAGGCCTGGGCGTCGGGGTGGTCGACCTCCAGCAACAGGGTCTTGTCGGACTGCACGATCAGGGGTCCGCCGCTCACCAGGGTGCCCTTCCACGAACGAGAGAAGACCCTCCAGTCTGACACGGCCGGGCGGAAACCTTGACCGGTCGTGCAACCCTGCTGCACAGGTAGGCGTTTATCGATAAAGGACACGGCGGCGGATCGCGCGCAGCGGGGGAAACGGGGGCGCGCGGTCCCGGCCGTCACTCCTCCAGCACGGCCGCGGTCACCCGGTGCAGGGCGAACGTGTGCAGCGTCTCCGTTCGTTCGTCCTCGGCGCGCAGGTAGCCGGCGCTCAGGGAGACCGCGCGTACCAGCCGGGACAGCGTCGCGCCGTGCGCGTCCACGTACCCGACCCAGACCCGGGCCTTGTCCCGGACCGCCTGCTGCAGCACCGCCATCGCCTGCGTGTGCGCCTGCACCGAGGTGAGGCCGGGAACACTCTGCCCGTTCGCGGCCCGCACGGTGACCGGCGCGCGGCGGGCCGCCCGGGTGGCGATGTCGCCGCGGCGGATCTGCTCGACCACCCCCGCCAGGCGGGGGCCGGTCAGCAGCGGTCCGGCGGGCTCGGCGATCCGGGCCGAGACAGGGGTACGGCTGGCAGCCCGGCGGACCTTGGGCCGCGACAACACGGCAGCACCCGCGGCATCCTCGGCGACCGGGGCGAAACCGGCCTCCCGCAGCGCACCGAGCAACCGGGTCAGCTGCAGCGGGCTGACCAGCACCGTCGGGGCGAGCCGGCGCAGCGAGGCGGTGCTCAGCCGCTTGTCCGCGAGCACCTCGGCGATCAGCGCCTCGTCGTCGCTGCGGACGTACGAGCCGGCCGAGCCGCCGCGCAGGCCGCCGTGCTTGCGGGCGGCGTCGTCGATCAGGTACGTGAGCGCCTGCGGGATGGGGGTACGGGACCGGCGCTGGAAGAGGGCGTGCAGGTCGGTGGCCGCGTACCCGACGTCGAGGGCGCGGCGCACGCTCGCCGCGGTGACCCGGTGGACGCTGGCGCCGCCCGCCGACTCCAGCTCGGCGATCACCTCGAGCTCCGCCGCCAGCTCCGGCTCGGGCGGGCCCGGCACCACCACGGACAGGTCGGCCTGCACCAGCACGTGGTCGACCGGCGCGGGCAGGAGGGCGTCGAGGGCCCGGACCGCCTCGGACGCACCCGGCAACCGCTCGCCGCCCGGCCCGGCGCCCAGCGGGTCGGCCTCGGCCCGGTCGTCGCCGGACTCCAGCAGCCGGCCGTACGAGGTGAGCGCCCCCCGCCCGGTCAGGCCCAGGGTCGCCGCGCCGGCGAGGGCGTCCCGGTGCGTCTGCTCCCGGCCCCGCGCCCGGCGTGGTGCCTGCCAGGCGAGCAGGGCGAGCACGTCGCCGGCCTCGGGCGCGGTGCCCGGCGCCAGCTCGGCGAGCGCGGCCAGCACCTCCCGGCGGGCCTGCGGCGCGCCCGCCCGCTCGGCGTCCGGGGAGAGGGCGTTGATCGGCTTGTCCCGGTCGTCGCGCTGCCCGACCAGCCCCGGCTGGCGGGTCATCACCAGCCACCCGGTGGCCAGCGCCCACCAGCGCTGGGCGACGCTCAGCGCCCGCCAGAGGTCGTACGCGCCGGTGGGGAGGAAGATCTCGTCGGCTGTGCCGGTCGCCCGGCTGGTGGTCACGCCGCGGCCGGTGCCGGCCGCGTCGGACTCGCCGAGCAGGCCGGCGGCATACGCCACCTCGAGCAGCAGGGCGGCGACCGGTTCGTCCACACCGGCGGCGCGGGCGAGGCGCTTGAGATCCCGTACGCCCAGACCACCGGTCTTGAGCACCGGGGCCGGCTCGGCGCTCAGCGCCTCCAGCAGCGCCTCCGTGGTGCGTACGGCCTCCATGACCTGGCCGGCGCCCGCCGAGTCGACGGACTTGACGTCCCGGACCGGGCCCTGCGGCGACGGCGGGAACGGGCGCAGCTCGCCCAGCGGGCCGGACTCGCGGCGCAGCAGCAGCCCGACCTCGCGGGGCAGCTCGACCAGCTCGCCGTCGGGCCGGGGCGCCCGGCCGGCCTCGGTGACCGGCACCAGGATGTGATGGTCGATCAGCCACTGCACCGGCTCGGCGACCGTGCCGCCCGAGCTGAGGGCGCCGACCGGGGGGCCCGCCGCGAGGCGGTCAAGCACGGCGCGGGCGCCCGGGGGCGCGGCCATGACCGTACGCCGAAGCTTGGCCCGATCCGCGCAGAGAGCCGCCGCCTGTGCGTCCAGGTAGTCGGCGGGGCGGCCCAGGCCGGCCGGGTACGGCGAGGTCACCTCGTCGACCGCGCCGACCACCTGCAGCGCCTCCTCCGGCCCGTGCAGCAGGAAGCGGGCCCGCAGCCGGCCGATGGCCACCCCCACGTCGTCGGGCGAGACCCCGGAGGCGAGCGCCACGATGGCGGTGACCGAGGTCAGGGCGGTCTCCTCGCCCCGGCTGAGCCGCGCCGCGTCCAGCACGGCGAGCGTGAACTCGTCGAGCGCGTCCAGGCAGCGGGCCACCGAGCCGCGGGACTGGGCGCGTACGGCGAGGGCGGAGATGTCGGCCGGTACGGGCACGACAAGATCGGGACGCAACTGGATGAGCGCGCCCAGGGCGTCGTCGGACAGTGACCGGAGCTGGTCGGCGAATGCGGTGGCCATCGTCATCAACGCTAACCGCCGTGGGACGATTGGCGGGGGCCCGGGGCGTGGCCGGGCCGACTGAGCGACCAAGGGGAGTGTGCTGTGGGGGCGAGCAACAAGATGCCGGGTACGGCGGTGGAGGCCGGCCGGGCCACCGGGAAGCCGGGCCGCGAGTCTTCCATCAAGGAGGGGCATCTCGCCGTGTCCGAGCTGGTCAGCGACCGTGCGGCCGCCCCTTCGCCGTTCGGTGACGACCAGACCTTCCCGCTGCCGGTGGAGCGCCTGACGTACACGCCGACCACCACTCCGTGAGTGGGGCGGTCGGGTTCGACCTCGACATGACCCTGATCGACTCCCGGCCGGGCATCCGGGCGGCCTACCGGGCCCTGACGGAGCAGACCGGGGTGCATGTCGACGCCGATCTGGCCGTCACGCGGCTGGGGCCGCCGCTGCGGGCCGAGCTCAGCCAGTGGTTCCCCGAGCCGGACGTCGAGCAGGCCGTGACCACCTACCGGGCGCTGTATCCCGAGCACGCCATCGCGCCCACCGTTCCCATGCCGGGGGCGGTGGCCGCGCTGGCCGCCGTACGGGAAAGCGGGCTCCGGGTCGTGGTCGTGACCTCCAAGCTGGGCCGGCTGGCGGCGCTGCACCTCTCTCACCTGGGCATGGAGTACGACGAGCTGGCCGGTGACCTCTTCGCGGAGGGCAAGGCCGCGGCGCTCACCGAGCACGGCGTGCGGTGGTACGTGGGCGACCACGTGGCCGACATGATCGCGGCGCGGACGGCCGGCATCCCCGGCATCGGCGTGGCGACCGGGCCCTGCTCGGCCGAGGAGCTGGCCGAAGCGGGCGCGGCGCACGTGCTTCCGGACCTGACCGGCCTCCCGGTTCTGCTCCGGGAGATAACGGTTGGGTCCTGACGGGCTCGGTCGATAACCTTGCGTTGAGCAATCAATCCATTGAGTGAAGTCGAGGTCCAGCGGTGCCCACGGGTCGAGTGAAGTGGTACGACGCGGCGAAGGGGTTCGGGTTCGTCACCAGCGACGAGGGCGGGGACGTGTTCCTGCCCAAGGGCGCCCTGCCGTCCGGGGTCGCCGACCTCCGGGCGGGCCAGCGGGTCGAGTTCGGGGTGGTGGACAGCCGCAAGGGCGCCCAGGCGCTGGGCGTGAAGGTGCTGGACGCTCCGCCGTCCGTGGCCGAGCTGCGCCGCCGGCCGGCCGACGAACTGCACGGCCTGGTGGAAGACATGATCAAGGTGCTGGAGGCGAAGGTCCAGCCGGACCTGCGCCGCGGGCGCTACCCGGACAAGCGTACGGCTCAGAAGATCGCTCAGCTCGTGCACGCGGTGGCCCGCGAGCTCGAGGTCTGAGCCCCGGTTCTCGTGCGAAGGCCGCCCCGCGGGGCGGCCTTCGTCATGCTTGCAGGTTCGCGACCGGTGGGGTCAATCCGGCCGCGGCGGCCCGGCCCAGCAGGGCGTCCGCCGCCGCGAACCCCTCCTTGCCCAGGTCCAGCGTGAACTCGTTGACGTAGAGCTCGATGTGCTGCTTGACCACGTCGGGTTCCATCTCCTGGGCATTGGCCAGCACGAACTCCCGGCTCGCGGCGGGATCGGCCCACGCCATGCTCACCGAGGTGCGGATCCAATCGGCGGCCGTCTGCGGGTCGACGGCGCCCCGGCGCGCCAGGATCGCGCCGAGAGGGATCGGCAGGCCGGTGTCCGCCTCCCACCACTCGCCGAGGTCGGCCAGCGCGGTCAGGCCGTAGCGCGGGTACGTGAAACGGGCCTCGTGGATCACCAGGCCCGCGTCGTACGTGCCGTCGGCCACACCCGGCATGATCCGGTGGAACGGCACGACCTCGATGCGGGCCGGCTGGTTCTGCTGCGACCAGAGGCGGAAGAGCAGGTACGCCGTCGTACGGTCACCGGGCACGGCCACGGTCGCGCCGCTCAGGTCCCCGTCGTGGCCCTCGCGGGTCAGCACGAGCGGGCCACAGCCGCGGCCGAGGGCTCCGCCGCAGGGCAGCAGCTCGTACGCGTCCAGCAGCCACGGCAGCGCCGCGTAGCTGACCTTGACCAGGTCGAAGTCGCCGCGCTCGGCCGCGGTGTTGGTCACGTCGACGTCCGCGAACGTGAGGTCGACCGGCTCGGCGCCGGGGATCAGCCCGTGCACGAGGGCGTGGAAGACGAAGGTGTCGTTGGGGCAGGGCGAAACCGCCAGAGAAAGCGCCACGTCCCCACGGTAGCCAGGTCAGCGGCGGGTCGCCCTGTTCGCATCGCCACACGCGCGGCGCTCGTCCACAGGTTTATCCACAGGCCTTCGCGGCGGCGTCGGTGAGGGCGGAGAATGCTTCTGCGAGACGCCAGGAGGTCCGGTCGCGGGGGCCGATCGGGTTGGAGATCGTCCGCAGCTCGGCGAAGGGCACACCCGCGTCCCGGGCGGCGCAGGCCACGCCGTATCCCTCCATCGCCTCGGCCACGGCGGTGGGGAAGCGGTTGAGCAGGGAGGTGGCGGTTCGGGCGGTGCCGGTGACGGTGGCGAGGGTGAGCACGTCACCGACGACGGCGTGCGGGAGGGCCGTGGAGAGGGATTCGAGAAGGGACACGTCGGCCTCGGCGATGCTGCTGCCGAAGCCGAGTTCCTCGACGGGGAGGAATCCGTCGGGGGTCTCTGCGCCGAGGTCGGCCGCGATGCTGCGGGCGCCGAGGACGGTCGCGCCGACGTCCGCCCGCCCGGCGAAGCCGCCGGCGATTCCTGCGCTGAGCACGGCCCGGTAGGGGATGCCGCGTGCCTCGGCGAGGGCGAGCAGGCGGGCAGTGCCGGCGGCGGCCGCGGCCGGGCCGACGCCGACGGGCGCGACGTGGACCGTCGTGGCGTCGGCACCGGATCTGACGGCCTCCGCCTCGGCCTCGACGGCCGTGACGACGAGCAGCCGGTTGATCGCGGTCACGGGGTGGTCTCCTCCCGGCCGGGGTCGGTGTGGTTCGTGGCCGACGTCGGGCGGTAGATGTGGAAGCCAGGCGGCGCGAGGTGATCGTCGTTTCCTGAGGTCTCGGGTTGCCTCGGGGCCGGTGCGGCGGCCGAGCCGGGGCCGGGAGCCGAGCCAGGGTCCGGAGCCGAGCCACGGCCGGGAGCCGAGGCCGAGGTTGGTGCCGGTGTTGATGCCAGGGCCGGGGCTGCCGACTCCGGTGCTGACTCCGGTGCGGCGGGCGGATGGGAGCCGCCGGCCGCCGTAACCTTCCCGGCCTTCTCAGCCTTCGCGCCGGAGCGGGAGAAGAGACGGCGCTTGGCGGCGGCCGGAGGCGGCGGTGCCGCGGTATGAGGCTTCCCGGCCGTCGGGCCGCCCGGCGCCGGGGAGGTCGGGATGGTCTCAGTGGGTGGCTCCGCTGCCGTCGGGTCCTCCACGGCGACGTCCGGGCGGCCGTGCAGCCGCTCCTTGTGCAGGCGGCCGGCCACGATCGTGCCGCGTACCGCCGCTGCCACCGAGAACGCGGCGGCGATCGCGATGCCGATGCGGCCGTCCAGGGGGATGATGCCGACCGCGCCGCCGACCACCCAGGCGATCATCAGCACCGTCTCCGAGTGCGCGAATGCGCTGGCTCGCAGCCGCTCCGGGACGCGTTCCTGGATGCTGGCGTCCACCGCGAGCTTGGAGATGCCGCTGAAGATCGAGGCGACCAGCGACAGCAGGGCCACCATCGGGAGGGTGAAGAAGATCGCGGCGAGCACCGCCACGCCGGCCGTGATGGTCAGGCCGCTGGACTGCAGCGCCGCGGGGCGGCGGATGCGCAGACGGGTGCCGACGGCGGTGGCGAGGAACGTGCCGACCGCCAGTGCGCCCCCGACCAGGGCCACTGCGCCCTGGCTGCCGATGTCGCGGCCGAAGACCTCGGTGTCCAGGCCCTCCGCTTTGACGGCGAACGCCAGGTAGAGCAGGAGGAAGCCGTACAGGCAGCGGAAGCTGGCGCTGCCGACGAGCGTGTTGATGACCAGGCTGCCGGACAGCGGGCGGTCCGGGCCGCGGCGCAGGCGCAGCATCGTGCGGAACGGCCGGGGCACCTCTTCGGGCGGGTCGGAGTCGGCGCGCGGGGGCAGCCGGAGCGAGATCACCATGCCGACCACGAAGATGATCGACGCGACGCGCAGCGGCCACTGCGGACCGAACTCGAAGGCGAGCAGGCCGATGGGGGCGACCACCGCGCCCGCGAAGGTGCCGTAGACGCTGGCCCGGGCGCCGACCTGGGACAGGCCGACCCCTTCCGGCAGAAGGCGGGGCACGGCCGCGGAGCGGGCCACACCGTACGCCCGGGAGAGGGCCAGCACGCCGAACGCGGCGGGATACAGTCCCCAGCCGAGCAAATTGCCCGCGATCACGTACGCCAGGAACGCGCGCCCGAGCATCGTGACGGCGAGTGCGTACCGGCGGCCGTGCCGGAAGTGGTCGAGCAGCGGGCCCACCACCGGGGCCAGCAGTGCGAACGGCACCATCGTCACGAGCAGGTACAGCGCCACCTTGCTGCGGGCCTCGCCGAGCGGCACGTTGAAGAAGATCGTGCCGGCCAGCCCGATCGCGATGAGGGTGTCGCCGGCGCAGGAGAGCGCGTGCAGGTCGAAGAGGCGGATCATGCCGATCTCGTTGGCCGCGCCGCGGGCGCGGGCGTCACCGACCCGGCGGGTGGCCCACGCGCTGCCGCGCAGGCCGCCTCGCACCAGCATCCGCATCGCCTTGACGCCGGTGCCGACGGTGCGTCCGAGAGTGGGAAGCAGCGGCATCGCCCCATCCTGTCGCATGGAGGCGAGCCGCGTCGCGTCCGCGACCGCGGTGTGCCGGAAAACCGGCGGCCCCGACCCGCGTACGCGGATTCGGGGGACTCGTTGCCACCGGGGTTGGCGCGTGGGGGACAATGACCCCGTGACGACCAGGACCACCGGGAACCGTGCCGCCCGACTCGATCAGGTCTGTGCCGATGCGGTCGGCGTCGCCCGGGGCGCCATCACCGATGTGGACGCCGCCGACATCGGCGAGCACCTCGAGGCGGTGGCCGAGGGCGACCGGGTCGTGACCCACTTCTTCGAGAGCCACCTCGCCGGCTACCGCGGCTGGCGCTGGGCGGTCACGGTGACCCGGGTGCCCCGGTCGCGGCACGTCACCGTCTGCGAGACCGTGCTGCTGCCCGGGCCCGACGCGCTGCTCGCCCCCGGGTGGGTGCCGTGGAACGAGCGGGTGCAGCCGGGCGATCTCGGCGTCGGCGACCTCATGCCGACCGCGCCCGACGACGACCGGCTCGCGCCCGGCTACGTGCTCAGCGATGACGCCGCCGTGGAGGAGGTCTCCTGGGAGCTCGGCCTGGGCCGCTCCCGCGTGATGTCCCGCGAGGGCCGCATGGAGACCGCCCAGCGGTGGTACGACGGCGAGTCCGGCCCGGAGGCACCGATCTCCGCCGCGGCGCCCCGCGCCGCCCGCTGCGGCACCTGCGGGTTCTACCTGCCGCTCGCCGGGTCGATGCGGGCGATGTTCGGCGTCTGCGGCAATCTGTACGCCCCTGACGACGGTCGCGCGGTCAGCGCCGACCACGGCTGCGGTGCGCACTCGGAGGCGCTGCAGGGCACGTCGGAGCAGCCGGTCGAGGAGCTCCCGACCGTCTACGACGACAGCGAGGTCGAGGCGGTGGCGGTCAGCCGGGCGCACGGCTCCGTCGAGGCGAGCGAGCCCGCCGAGGACTACGGCCACAGCTGAGCCGGTCCGTCAGCCTCAGTCGGTCACCGTGAACTCGGGGTGGCTGAGCGCGCGCCGGCGGCGCCGGTTGGCGTCGTGGCGCAGCATGGTGATCAGGCCCGGGATGCCGGAGAGCAGGCCGGCGAGGCAGGTCCAGAGCCAGTCGTCCGGGGCATCGGCGACCAGCAGGATCACGCCCGCCACGGCGAAGGCCGCCATGCCGGCGAGCGCGAACGGCACCATGGGCGGATCGAGCGGCTCCGGCCTCGGCTTCGTGCCGGTCACCGCGTCCAGCCCGGGTACGTGCCGCTCCGGGCCGGTGCCGGGCGTGGTCGCGTGCGGGGTGGGGGAGAGGTCGGCCACCTGATGAGCGTACGTCTCCCGAGATGGCCCGTGGGGACGCGTGACGGTTGTAACAGTTCCGATCTTTTGCCGAGGTCAATGGTCTGATTCGATGCCCGTAACACCCGCCGCACGTCCCGCGTGGAAGGGCTCCGATGGCCACTACTGCCGCCGATGCGAATGTCGGCTCGTCCGGGCGTACCCCCCGGAATGGTTTTGATCGTTTCTTTCAGATCTCGGCCCGGGGCTCGACGGTCGGCCGGGAGATCCGGGGCGGGTTCGCCACGTTCTTCACGATGGCCTACATCGTCGTGCTCAACCCGCTGATCCTCGCGGCCGGCGTCGACGCCACCGGCGCGAAGCTGCCCCTCACCGCGCTCGCTGCCGGTACGGCCCTGGTCGCCGGCGTCATGACGATCCTCATGGGTGTCGTCGCGCGGTTCCCGCTGGCGCTCGCTGCCGGCCTCGGCGTGAACGCGCTGGTCGCTTACGAGATCGCGCCGGAGATGACCTGGGCCGACGCCATGGGTCTGGTGGTCATCGAGGGCGTCGTGATCGGCATCCTGGTCCTGACCGGGCTGCGGACGGCGGTCTTCCGGGCGGTGCCGACCGAGCTGAAGACGGCCATCGGCGTCGGCATCGGCCTCTTCCTCATGATCATCGGCCTGGTCGACGCCGGGTTCGTGCGGCGCATCCCGGACGTCGCCGGCACGACGGTGCCGGTGGAGCTGGGCATCGGCGGCAAGCTCACGAGCTGGCCGCTCCTGGTCTTCTGCCTGGGACTGTTGCTCACGCTGATTCTTTTCGTACGCCGGGTGAAGGGCGCGATCCTCATCGGCATCCTGGCGACCACGGTGCTCGCGATCGTGGTCGAGGCCATCGGCAAGATCGGTCCGTCTTTCGTCGACGGCAAGCCGAACCCCGCCGGCTGGTCGCTGAACGTGCCGAAGCTGCCCGAGAAGATCGTGGACACGCCCGACCTGTCGCTGCTCGGCAAGTTCAACGTCCTGGACTCCTGGGGCCGGGCCGGCTGGCTGGTCGTGCTCATGTTCGTCTTCACGCTGCTGATCACCGATTTCTTCGACACCATGGGCACGATGGTGGCCGTCGGTCAGGAGGGCGGACTGCTCGACGCCGAGGGCATGCCGCCGCGCACGCGGGAGATCCTGCTCGTCGACTCGGTCGCGGCCGCGGCGGGTGGCGCGGCCAGCGTCTCGAGCAACACCTCGTTCATCGAGAGCGCGTCGGGTGTCGCCGAGGGTGCGCGTACCGGGGTCGCGAACCTGGTCACCGGGGTGCTGTTCCTGCTGGCGATGTTCCTCGCCCCGCTGGTCACGGTGGTGCCGTTCGAGGCGGCGTCCACCGCGCTGGTCGTGGTCGGCTTCCTCATGATGATGGCCGTACGGCAGATCGACTGGACCGACTACGAGATCGCCATCCCGGCGTTCCTGGCGATCACGCTCATGCCCTTCACGTACTCGATCTCGAACGGCATCGGCGCGGGCATCATCTCGTACGTGATCATCAAGCTCGCGGTGGGCAAGGCCCGGATGGTCCACCCCCTGCTGTACGGCGTAGCCGTGCTGTTCGTCCTCTATTTCCTGCGCGGCCCGCTGGAGTCGGTGCTGCTCTGACGGACGCGGCGGTCACCGGGTGCGTTACCGTGCCCGGTGACTACGGTCATAGGCGTATTCGATGTCGTTAGCCAAGCTCATTAGCTAGGCTAATTAACGTGATGGAGCGGTCGGTGGCGGAGCGGACTTCAGCCGAGCAGCTGGCCGTCGGGTTGCGCGAGGCGATCACCCGGCTCAACCGGCGGGTGCGTCAGGAACGCCCGGTCGGCGATCTGACCTTCAGTCAACTGTCCGCCCTGACCAGCCTCCAGCTGGCCGGGGCACTGACGCCGCGGGAGCTCGCCGACGTCGAGCGGGTGCAACCGCCGACGATGACCAAGATCGTCGGCAAGCTCGAGGACCGCGGCCTCGTCGCGCGCACGCCCCACCCCACCGATCGCCGCCAGGTCATCCTGGCCGCGACCGAGCAGGGCCGGGTCGTGTTCGCACAGTTCGAGAAGGCGCGCAACGAGTGGCTGGCGAAGCAGCTGGCCGAGCTCACCCCGGACGAACGCGACACGCTCGAACGGGCGGCGCAGATCCTCCAGCAGGTCGCCCGGGCCTGACCCGCCCCCGCCTCCTGTCGTTCCGTCACACGGCGATGACGCGTACGACCGAGGAGGAGGCGCACCCGAGTGCGGGCAGTGCTGAGCACGACGTTCCGGTCCCTGCAGATCCGTAACTACCGAATCTTCGCGACCGGTCAGCTGGTGAAGCTGATCGGCGTCTGGATGATGTTCACCGCGCAGGACTGGCTGGTGCTCGACCTCTCCGGCAACTCGCCCGGAGCGCTCGGCGTGGTCACCGCCCTGCAGTTCCTGCCCGTGCTGCTGCTCACGCTCTGGGGTGGCAGGCTCGCCGACCGGTACGACAAGCGCAAGCTGCTCATCCTCGCCAACGCGGTCTTCGCGATCACCGCGATCGTATTCGCGATCCTGGTGGCGGCCGGGATCGTCGCGCTCTGGCATGTGTTCATGTTCGCCTCGCTCCTCGGCGTGGCGAACGCGGTGGAGACGCCGGTCCGGCAGTCGTTCGTCTCGGAGCTGGTGGAGCTCCCGCTGCTGCCCAATGCGCTGGCCCTGTCCGCGGCGACCTTCAACACCGCCCGGATCGGCGGGCCGGCGCTGGCCGGCGTGGCGCTCGCGCTGTTCGGCACCGGCCCGGTGTTCCTCATCGCGACGGTTCTCGCCATCGCGCCGGTCTTCAGCTACTGGCGCATGCGCCCCGCGGAGCTGCATCGCGCCGACCGGCACCCCAAGGCGGGAGACACGAGGATCATCGACGGGCTGAAGTACGTCCGGAAGCGCGACGACCTCCTGCTGCCCATCGGGCTCATGGCGGCCATCGGCATGATCGGCTTCAACTTCCCGGTCACGCTGGCCGCCCTCGCGAAGATCGACTTCCATGCCGGGCCGTCGTCCTTCGGCCTGCTCACCACCGCCCTGGCGGTGGGCGCGCTCTGCGGTGCGCTCGCCGGCAGCGGCCGTCGCAGCCGGCCGGGTGCCTACCGCGTGCTCGGCGCGGCGCTGATCTTCAGCGCCTTCGAGGTCGCGGTGGGGTTCGCGCCGACCTTCGTCGTCGCGATGATCCTGCTGGTGCCGACCGGATTCTTCTCCATGTACCTCGCCCAGGCGGCCAACCACCGCGTCCAGATGGGCGTGGACGCGCAGTACCGGGGCCGGGTGATGGCGCTCTACGTGCTCGTGTTCCTGGGCACGACGCCGGTCGGTGCGTCCCTGGCCGGCTGGTGGGGCCAGCACTTCGGGGTGTCGTCCAGCATCTGGGCGGCCGGCATCGTCTGCCTGGTGGCGTCGGTCACAGCTCTGCTCTGGCAGCTGCGGGTGAGCGGCGACAAGGTCAGCGTCAGCGTCGGGTCGCGGCCCCGCCTGACCCTGGTCCGCAGCGAGCCCGAGGAGGCGCCGGCGCCCTCAATCGCCGCCTGAGATCAGCGACGCCTCCGCGGTGGCGGCCGCTGCGTCGCCGGCGCGGATGGCCTCCAGCAGGCCGTGGTGCTCCATGTATTCCTCCGGCCTGAGCGCCGCGCCGAAGTGGCCGCTCAGCGACTCGCGGATCACCTCGCCGAGATCGGCGTAGAGCTCGGTCAGCACCTCGTTGTGCGAAGCCGCCACCACCGCCCGGTGGAAGGCCGCGTCGGCGTCCACGAACGCGTCCCGGGCACCCGTGGACCAGGCCTGCTCGCGCTGGGCGTACAGGGTGTCCAGGCGGTGCAGGTCCTCCTCGGTGCGCCGGCGGGCCGCGAAGCCGGCGGCCGCTGCCTCGAGCGTCCGGCGCAGCTCGCGAACCTGCCCGGGATCGGCGGCGGCGAAGCGGCGTTGCATCACGCCGGCCAGCTCACTGGTGGCCGCCACGTAGGTGCCCGAGCCCTGCCGGATGTCGAGCAGCCCGTTGTGGGCCAGGGCGCGGACGGCCTCGCGAACGGTGTTGCGCGCGACACCGAGCCGGGCGACCAGCTCCGGCTCGGTCGGGATGCGCGAGCCGACCGGCCAGGCCCCGGAGGTGATCTGGTGGCGCAACTCGGCGATCACCCGGCCGGCGAGCGGCTCGGCACGGGTTACCGGACCCAAATTCATCCCATGATTCTATGATGGGCTCATGACGATGACCAGCGTGGCCCGCGACCGTGCCGTGGCGACCGCCGCGCTGGTCCTCGCGGCGATCAACCTCCGGCCCGCCGTGACGAGCCTGGGACCGGTGCTGGCCGAAGTGCGCGAGAGCCTCGGCATGAGTGCGACGGTCGCCGGCCTGCTGACCTCCGTACCCGCGGTCTGCTTCGCGGCCGTCGGGTCCGTCGCGCCGCTTCTGGCCCGCAGATGGGGCACCGGCGGCGCCGTCGCGATCGGGGCCGCGGCGCTCACGCTGGGGCTCGCCGTACGGCCGTGGGCCGGCGGCACACCGCTCTTCATCGCCCTGACCGCGCTGGCTCTGGCCGGCATCGCCCTCGCCAACGTGCTGCTGCCAGTAGTCGTCAAGCAGCGGTTCCCGGACCGGGTCGGCGCGATGACGGGCCTCTACTCGGTGGCGCTGAACTTCGGCGCGTCCACGGCGGCCGCCGTGACCGTGCCGCTCACCGCCGGGTTCGGCGGCGACTGGCGGCTCGGGCTCGGCGTGTGGGCCGTCGTGGCGGCGCCGGCCGTGCCGCTGTGGGTCAAGCTCGCACGCGACCGGGACGGCGAGACGCCGCCGGGTGCCGCGGCCACCGTCGAGCCGGACCTGCGGCTTCGGCATCAGCCGGTGGCCTGGGCGCTGGCCGTCTATTTCGGGCTCCAGTCCACCGCCGCGTACGTGATCATGGGCTGGCTGCCCCAGGTGTTCCGCGACGCGGGTATCCCGGCGACCAAGGCCGGGCTGCTCTTCGCGGTGACGGCGCTGCTCGGCGTACCGCTGTCCTTCGTGCTCTCCGCGGTCGCCGGGCGCCTGCCCCGGCAGAGCGGGATCGCCGTCGGCGTCGGGCTCTTCGGCGTCGCCGGGTACGCCGGACTCTGGGCCGCCCCGGCCGCGGCCCCGTGGGTGTGGGCGGTGCTGCTGGGCGTCGCGAACTGTTCCTTCCCGCTGGCGTTGACGATGATCGCGCTGCGGGGACGAAACGCCGTGGTGGTCGTACGGCTGTCCGCGTTCGCCCAGAGCACGGGTTATCTGCTGTCGATCCCCGGTCCGATCGTCGTCGGCGCCCTCTATCAGCACAGCGGCAGCTGGCGGGTGCCACTGGCCCTGATGACGGTCCTGATGCTGCCGCAGATGGTGGCCGGATTCCTCGCCGGCCGGGACCGGCAGATCGGCTGACGCCGGATCCTGGCAGACCGAGTCATCCGAACGGCTGTCTCGCTTCTCTTTCCGGAAGGCTTAGCGTCATCGACGTGGCAATCACGCACATCGCGGTACTCGCGATGGCGCTGGTGGCGCTGCTGTGCCTGCCGTGTGCCGTCGCGGTCCTCGTCTGCACGGACGCCGTGGCCGCCCGCCGCCCCTGGGCGCGGGCCCGGCGGCGCGAGCACCGTGCCCTGCGCTGCCTCGACCGCAGGCTGAGCAGCGCCGACCCGTTCGTCCGGCCGCCGGTGCCCGGTCCCGGCATCGAGGAGCTGGCCGCCGATCTGCGCCGGCTGGCACGGCAGCGGTCCAGCGGTCCGACGCTCGAGTCCGCCGCGTGGCTGAACGCCGTGGTGCGGGCGTACGACCATCGCCTCGTGGTCGCCAGCGAGGCGCTCGGGGTGCGGCACCACCTGGCCGGGCTCGACGGGATGGACCGGGACCTGGAACGGATCCGGGTGGAGGAGGAACTGCGCGCCGCGGGGTTGCGCCTTCGCTAGGGTCTCCGCGTGCGGCTTTTTGTGGCGGTGTACCCACCGGATCACGTACGCCGGGATCTACGCCGGCGGCTGACCGAGGCGCTGGCCGGCCGTCGGCTTCGCCTGACCGAGCTCGAGAAGTGGCATGTGACGCTGGCGTTCCTCGGCGACGTGACCGGCGAGCAGCTTCCCGGGCTGGAGGCCGCCCTCGACCGGGTCGCCGTGCCTCGCGGCCGGGAGCTGCGGCTGCGCGGCGGCGGCGGCTTCAGTGGCCGGGTCACATGGGCCGGTGTGGAGGGTGACCTGCGCGACCTCAGCGACCAGGTGCGCGGGGCGGCGAAGGAGGCCGGAGTGTCGTTCGACGAGCGACCGTTCACCGCGCACCTGACCGTCATGTACGCCCACGACGATGCCGTGCGCGCGGCCCTGGAGGCCTACTCCGGCCCGCCGTGGACGGTGGACGAGATGGCTCTGGTCCGCAGCGATCCGGGCGGCGCCTACACCACCCTGCGGACCTGGTAGCTCAGGAGCTCTCGCGAGCCGCCGGGCCGCCGCCGAAGAGGACGTCGTCCCAGCTCGGCAGGCGCTTGCGCGGCTTCGCGGCCTCCTCCGACTCGGCCTCCCCGGGCTGGGCGCCGACCGTGCGGCGCGGCCGGAGGACGGCCAGGCTGGGCACCGCCGGCACCTCCTTGGGCAGGTCGGCGTCGTCGTCGAAGGCCGAGCCGGCACCGCCGCCGAGCAGCGCCGCCGCGCCGCCGGCCACCGGGCGGCGGGTCTCCTGCGCGGCCGGCTCCAGGCCGCGGCCGGGACGGTCGCTGCCGAGCGGGCGGTCGAGGGAGGCGAGCAGCGCGTCGCGCCCGGCCCGGATCGGGTCACGGGTGGGACGCGGGGAGTCCGTGGTGGGCAGGCCGCGTCCGCCGCGGGTGGGCTCGGCGGCACGGGCCGGGCCCGGCAGGCCGTGACCCCCGCGCTCGTGGGCGCTGCGCTCGGGCGCCGGCTCCTGGCCGAGGATCTGGGTGGGGCGCTCGGCGCACAGGTACTGCGCCATGTCGTCGTGGGGCGAGACGACCTGGCGGCCCTTGTCGAGGTCCCAGACCGCCTGCGCGGTGGCCTTGCCGGACGGCCAGGTGGCTACGATGCGCCAGGTGCCGTCCTCGCGCCGGAACGCGTCCCAGGAGATCTTCTCGGTGTCGATGCCGTGCTGGGCCAGCCGGCTGTCGACCACCTCGGCCAGCGGCGCGCCGGAGTCCGAGGTCTTGAGCCGGGTGCGGCGGGCGTGCTGGGCGAGCATGGCCCGCTCCTGGAGCACGGGTCCGGCGTACCGGAGAACCCGGTCGACCGGGACGCCGGCCACGCGCGCGACGTCCTCGGCGGACTCGCCGGAGCGGATCCGAGCCTGGATGTCGCGGGGCGACAGCGTCGCCATGGACTCGGCGTTGGACACGGCCAGCGCGTTGGTCGTCGTGGCCACGGCCACGGCGCCGCCCTCGTGGTGCAGGGCGCCGCTGACCCGGTCGTCGATGGGGAGTGCCAGGAGCCGGCCGACCTCATCGGCGAGCACCAGGGCCTGACCGTCCTCGGAGAGGGCGACGAAGCGTACCGGCCGCATGCGTTGCCTCCGTCCCGTCGCTGCTCGGATTTCGATCGGATATGGGCCCCGAGAGTCAGCCACCCGGGCACGTTTTGGAACACGGTACGCGTTGCGATCACTCGATGGTGGTAGCCACGCCGTTCCAACTTGCTGACCTGCGAAGATGATCTTCACTGAATAACCCGTTGCCCGGGCTGGTCATCCACCCTACAAAGACGGTATGGCAGTCGAACTCCGCCCGGTGACCAAGGACGACTTCCGCGCCGTCATCAAGCTGGAGGTCGCGCCCGATCAGGCGGGCTTCGTCGCGCCGAACGTCATCGGGATCGCCGAGACGCACATCTACCCGGAGGCCGAGCCGCGTGCCGTCTATGCGGACGGCGAGCTCGTCGGCTTCGTACTGCTCCACCCCGGCGAGCGCGCCGGCGAACACGTGCTGGTCCGACTGATGATCGACCACCGGTTCCAGGGCCGGGGGCTCGGCCGGCAGGCCCTCGAGGCCGCCGTCAGCCATGCGGCGCACGAGCACAAGGCTGATTCCGTACGCCTGAGCTTCGTCCCGTCGAACGACCGGGCCCGCGCCCTCTACCTGTCCGCCGGCTTCCAGGAGACCGGTGAGGTCGACGACGGCGAGATCGTCATGGTGCGGCACCTGGGCTAACCGTTGGCGGCGCGGCGCGCGGTGTACTCCGTCGACCGGTGGGACGGGTACGGGATGAGGTTGTCGGGTTCCTCGTCGGCGGTGTTCCAGCTGCGGCGGGTGTCCAGCGGGTCGTCCTCGTAGGCGGGGCGGACCCGGAACTGGCGTCCGTAGTCCATCATCCCGTCGATCAGCCGGTCCACGTCCCGGGCCGGGCGCACGACCAGGCGCATGAACTGGCTGGTCATGCCGAGTTTGTTGCCGCATTCGCGGGTGTAGACGCCGTGGTTGGCCACCAGGTAGTCGCGCAGGGCCACCCCGGACCACTCGGTGGGCAGCTTGACCAGGATGAAGTTGCCCTGGGACGGGAAGACGGTCAGGCCGGGGACGCGGGCCAGCTCGCCGGCCATGGTACGGCGGTCGCGGCTGAGCAGGCGCAGGCTGTCGTCGTACTCGGCGTCGTGCTCCTGGATCATGTAGACGACCTTCTCGGCCAGCGAGTTCAGGTTCCACTTGGGCAGCGCCTTGCCGATCTTGCCGGCGATGGCGGGGTTGGCCAGCAGGTAGCCGAAGCGGATGCCGTGCAGGCCGAAGTTCTTGCCGAGGCTCTTGAGCACGACCGCGTTGGGGCGGATGACCGCGTCCGGGCCGACCGACGGGTACTGCTCCGCGTCGGAGAAGTCGATGAAGGACTCGTCGATCACGACCAGGTCCAGGTCGCCGAGCGCGTCCATGAAGCGGATGACGTCCCGGCGGGCCAGGTAGCCGCCGTCCGGGTTGTTGACGTTGCAGACCACGGCGACGCGGGAGCCGCGTTCGCGGATGAAGCGTACGTAGTCGTCGAGGTTGAGCCGGAAGGCGTCGCGTTCCTGCAGCGGAAACATGTCGACGCGCTTGCCGGTCTCCAACGGCTGGTCGGTCCAGCGGCCGAACGTGGGGATCGGGATCGCCACGCTCTCCTTGATCAGCAGGTGGTCGATCCAGGTGATCAGCTCGGTGGAGCCGTTGGCCATCGCCACCGTCTGCGGGTGCAAGCCGAGCACGCTGGCCAGCTTGTTCGTGATGCTGTGGGAGTCGCTGGGGTAGTACTTCAGGATGTTCTTGAGGTCGCGGGAGAGCTCGTCGAACATCTCCGGCGTCGGGAAGTACGGGTTGCACGGGATGCAGAAGTCGACGATCTCCGCGCCCTCGCCCATGCTTCGAGAAAGATCGAAATAAGAGGCGCTGTGCGCTCCCTTGTGCAGGATCGAGGGGTCGAAACCGGTCCGGGCCACGGCGACTCCTTCTCATCCAGCGACATTGCCGCCCATCAGTACGGGCGGTAGCCAAGGATCGTTCAGAGTCGTTCGATGACGTAGTCGATGCAGCGGGTCAGAGCCTCGACGTCCGCGGGGTCGACGGTGGGGTAGAGGGCCACGCGCAGCTGGTTGCGCCCCAGCTTGCGGTAGGGCTCGGTGTCCACGATGCCGTTCACGCGGAGTGTCTTGGCGATGGTCGCCGCGTCCACCCCGTCGGCGAAGTCGATCGTGGCCACCGCGTGCGACCGAAGTGCCGGATCGGCCACGAAGGGTGATGCCGTGGCCGAGCGGTCGGCCCAGCCGTAGATCGCCGCGGCACTCTCCGCGCTGCGCTTCGCCGCCCAGCCCAGGCCGCCCTGAGCGTTCATCCAGTCCACCTGCTCGGCGGCCAGGAAGACGGTGGCCAGCGCGGGCGTGTTGTACGTCTGCTCCAGCCGCGACTGCTCGATCGCGGTCACGAGGTCGAGGAACTGCGGGATGTAGCGACCGGACGCCTTGACCTCGTGAGCCCGCTCGATCGCGGCCGGCGACATCAGCGCGATCCACAGCCCGCCGTCGGAGCCGAACGCCTTCTGCGGGGCGAAGTAGTAGACGTCGGTCTCGGTGAGGTCCACGTCCAGGCTGCCGGCGCCCGAGGTGGCGTCGGTCAGCAGCAGGGCGCCGGCGTCGGCGCCCGCGACCCGCTTGACCGGCACGGCCACGCCGGTCGAGGTCTCGTTGTGCACGCTCGCGTACGCGTCGACGCCCGCCTCGGCGGTGAGGTAGGCAGCGCTGCCGCCCGCAGCCTTGTGCACGGTCGGCTCGGCGAGGAACGGCGCGTCCTTCACCGCCTTGGCGAACTTGGCGCCGAACTCTCCGAACTCGGCGAACTGGGCCTTGTCGCGGATCAGCCCGAACGCGGCCGTCTCCCAGAACGCGCTGGTGCCGCCGTTGCTGATGATCACCTCGTAGCCGTCCGGCAGGGAGAAGAACTCCGCGATGCCGGTACGCAGGCGGGCGACCTGATCCTTCACCGTCCGCTGCCGGTGCGACGTACCCATGAAGGTCTTCGCCACCCGGGAGAGCGCCTCGACCCCCTCCGGCCGCACCTTGCTGGGACCGGAACCGAACCGGCCGTCGACGGGCTTGAGGTCGTCGGGGATGCGGATCGGGTCAGTCACGGGGGGTCCTTCCGGGCGGTGGCGAAGCGACTACAGATTATGCGGTACGGCGTCCCAGCCCTCGACGTCCTGAGGCTTGCGGGCCGACGGTCCTACATAACGCGCACTGGGCCGCACGATGCGACCGAGTTTCTTCTGCTCCAGAATGTGCGCGCTCCAGCCGGCCACCCGGGCGCAGGTGAACATCGAGGTGAACATGTGCGCCGGAACCTCGGCGAAGTCGAGCACGACCGCGGACCAGAACTCCACGTTGGTGGCCAGCACGCGGTCCGGCTTACGGGCCTGGAGCTCGGCCAGAGCCGCCCGCTCGAGCGCCTCGGCCACCTCGAAGCGGGGCGCGCCCAGCTCCTTGGCCGTCCGCCGCAGCACGCGGGCCCGCGGGTCCTCGGCCCGGTAGACCCGGTGGCCGAAGCCCATCAGCCGCTCACCGCGGTCGAGCACGCCCTTGACGTAGCCCTCCGCGTCGCCGCTGCGCTCGACGGCCTCGATCATGTGCAGCACCCGGGAGGGAGCGCCGCCGTGCAGCGGGCCGGACAGCGCCCCGATGCCGGAGCTGATGCAGGCGGCCGCGTCCGCGCCGGTGGAGGCGACGATCCGGGCCGTGAAGGTGGAGGCGTTGAGCCCGTGCTCGGCGGCGGAGATGAAGTAGGCGTCGACCGCCTTGACGTGACGCGGGTCGGGCTCGCCGCGCCAGCGCTTCATGAACCGTTCGACGATCGTCTGGGCCTTGTCGATGTCCTTCTGCGGCACGGCCGGCAGGCCCAGCCCGCGGGCGGCCTGCGCCACGAACGACAGTGCGGTGACCGACACCCGCGCCAGGTCGGTCCGGACCTGGTCGTCCTCGATGTCCAGCAGCTGGGAGAGCCCCCAGTACGGCGCGAGCATGGCGACCGCGGACTGCACGTCCACCCGGATGTCGCCGGAGTGCACGGGCACCGGGAACGGCTCCGCGGGAGGCAGCCCGGGGCCGAACCGGCCGTCCACCAGCAGCGCCCACACGTTGCCGAAGGACACCTGGCCGATCAGGTCCTCGATGTCGACGCCCCGGTAGCGCAGCGAGCCGCCGTCCTTGTCGGGTTCGGCGATCTCGGTCTCGAAGGCGACGACGCCCTCCAGGCCCGGCTTGAAATCGGACACGACGCCTCCTGGGAGTTCCGGCTGGACGAAAGCCGTGGATGCTTCATCTTGCCCGCCGGTGACCGGCAGGTCGACCCGCGGAAATGTGCTGTCTGCGACACCTATCCTTCCTGAGCGGACGTGGCGGCGTACGCCACTTAGGTTCGTTGGGTCGATCTCGGAAAAGGAAAGCCTGTGACGTCCGAACAACCGTCGCCCGCCGAGATGCGGCGCGACTACACCGAGCGCGGCGCGCTGCTCGAGGCGGACCTGGCGGCGACCTGGCCGGAGCAGTTCGCCCGCTGGTTCACCGAGGTCCTGGAGTTCGCGCTCCCCGAGCCCAACGCGATGATCGTGGCGACCGCCGACGCGGCGGCCCGGCCCAGCGCCCGTACGGTGCTGCTCAAGGGCTACGACGAGCGCGGCTTCGTGTTCTTCACCAACTACACCTCCCGCAAGGGGGCCGAGGCACTCGAGAACCCGCAGGCCAGCCTGGTCTTCCCGTGGTTCCCGATGCAGCGCCAGGTGATCGTCTGCGGCGCCGTGGAGAAGGTGTCCCGGGCGGAGACCGAGGCGTACTTCGCCACGCGGCCGCGCGGGTCCCGGCTCGGCGCCTGGGCCAGCCCGCAGAGCCGGGTGGTGCCGGACCGCGACGCCGTGGACGCGGGACTCGCCGCCGCGGTCGAGCGCTTCGGCGAGGAGGGCGAGGTGCCGGCGCCGCCGCACTGGGGGGGTCTGCGGGTCGTGCCGGAGACCGTCGAGTTCTGGCAGGGCCGCAGCAATCGCCTGCACGACCGGCTGCGCTACCGCCGGGCCGGGGAGACCTGGGTCGTCGAGCGGCTCGCCCCGTGAGCCAGGAGCCCGTGGAGGCCGCCGAGAAGATCGTCGAGGAGCGGAAGCGGCGGAGCTGGGTGATCGACGTACGCCCGCTGCGCGAGGTCGCGTACCGGCGGATGTGGATCGGCAACGGGGTCTCGTACTTCGGTTTCCAGTTCACCTCGGTGGCCGTGCCGGTCGAGATGTTCGCGATCACGCACTCGTCCGCGTGGGTGGGCCTGCTGGGCATCGCGGGGCTCGTACCCCTGTTGATCTTCGGGCTGTGGGGCGGTGCCGCCGCGGACGTGGTCGACCGTCGCAAGCTGCTGCTCGCCAGCTCGACGCTGGCCTGGCTGTCCACCGTGGGGCTGCTGGTCCAGGCCTTGCTGGGGGTCCGCAGCGGCGTGCTGCTGCTCGTGCTCACCGCCGTGCAGTCCGCCGGTTTCGCGGTCAGCTCGCCGGCCCGGCAGGCGATCATCCCGCGGATCGTGCCGGCCGGCCTGGTCCCGGCGGCCAACACCCTCGCCTACACGACCACCACGGCGGGCGGCGTTCTGGGCCCGCTGGCCGCGGGTCTGATCTTCGGCGCCTGGTCCACGGGTACGGGTGTCACGATCGCGTACGCGGTGGACGCCGCCCTCTTCACGGTCTCGTTCTGGGCGACCTACCGGCTCCCGCCCATCCCGCCGGTGCACGACGAGGACCACGCCGAGAAGCCGACCGCCGGCCTGCGCGGCATCGTCGACGGCCTGCGCTTCCTCGCCACCCAGCCGGTGCTCCTGCTGTCGTTCGCGGTGGACATCATCGCGATGGTGCTCGCCATGCCGCGGGCGCTCTTCCCGGAGATCGCCGCGAACCGTTTCGGCGGAGGGTCCGCGGTGGGCTGGCTCTTCGCCGCCATCGCGATCGGCTCGGTGGTCGGCGGCCTCACCTCCGGCTGGATCGGCCGGGTGAAGCGGCAGGGCGTCGCGTTGGTCCTGGCCGTGGTGGGCTGGGGCGTGGCGGTCGGCTTCGCCGGCCTGGCCACCTCGCTGTGGACGATGGTGCTGCTGCTCGCCGTGGGTGGCGCGGCCGACCTGGTCAGCGCGGTCTACCGGCAGTCCATCCTGCAGGTGTACGCACCGGACCGGCTGCGTGGCCGGCTCCAGGGAGTCTTCACGGTGGTGGTGGCGGGCGGCCCGCGCCTGGGTGACCTGCGGGCGGGCGCCACCGCCGATCTTGCCGGGCCGACCGCGTCCTGGGCGGGCGGTGGCTTTGCGGCCGCCGGTCTCGCGGTGGTGCTGGCCCTCGCGTTCCCTGCCCTCGTTCGATACCGCCCTCCGGCTGGTACTGACGCGAACCGATAATGTCGTGCTCATGACTGACGTGGTGTCGGCGAGATCCGGGACTCAGTGGACGATCGAGGCCGACGGCCACCGGGCCACGGTCGCCGAGGTCGGTGGCGTGTTGCGCGAGTACACCGTGGGCGATCGTGCGGTGCTGGACGGCTTCGGGCCGGACGAGATCTCGCCGGCGTCGGCGGGTCAGATCCTCGCGCCCTGGCCCAACCGCATCCGCGACGGCCATTACACGTTCGATGGCACGACCTACCAGCTTCCCCTGACCGAGCCGGACAAGCACAACGCGATCCACGGGCTCGTCAACTGGTCCCGGTGGCGGCTCGCCGAGCAGGCCGCGGGCTCCGTCACCCTCGAGTTCGACCTGCCGCCCCAGGTCGGTTACCCGTGGCCGCTGACGGTGCGCATCCGGTGGAGCCTCTCCGCCGACGGTCTGCGCGCCGATCAGGAGGTCACGAACACGGGGGAGGCCGCCGCGCCGTGGGGCTTCTCGGTCCACCCGTACGTGCAACTCCCCGGCGTAGCCGTGGACGACACGCTGCTGCGGGTGCCGGGGCGCAGCAAGATCCTGGCGGACCAGCGGCTGCTGCCGATCGGCGCCGTCCGGGTCTCCGGCACGGAGTTCGACTACACCGAGCCGCGCCGCATCGGTGCCGCTGTCCTCGACACCACCTGGGGCGATCTGGCCACCGACGCCGACGGCGGCTCGTCGGTCACGATCGCGGCGCCCGACGGCAGCCAGGCGGTGACCGTCTGGGGTGACGACGCGTTCAAGTGGTGGCAGGTGTTCACCGGCGACACGCTCCGCGGCGAGCGGTTCCGGCGGTCGCTGGCGATCGAGCCGATGACCTGCCCGCCCGACGCCTTCCGCTCCGGCCGGGACCTGATCGTGCTGGCACCGGGCCAGACCTGGCGGGCGTCCTGGGGCATCCGGCCCTCGGCGGCCTGAGCCGTGGAGTTCGACGAGGTCCTGCGCCGGCGCCGGATGGTGCGTACGTACGACCCGGATCGGCCGGTGCCGCCCGAGATCGTCGACAAGCTGATCAAGCATGCGCTGCGGGCGCCCTCGGCCGGGTTCTCCCAGGGCTGGGGCTTCCTGGTGCTGCAGGAACCGGAGGACCGCGAGCTCTACTGGTCCGTCACGGCTCCGGGCGGCCAGGAGGACTCCTGGCTGCAGCGGATGCGCACCGCGCCGCTGATCATCGTGGCCCTCTCCAACAAGTCGGTGTACCTGGATCGGTACGCCCAGCCCGACAAGGGCTGGACCGATCGCGGGGAGAGCCGGTGGCCGGTGCCGTACTGGCACATCGACACCGGGTTCGCCGCGTTGCTCATGCACCTGACCGCCGTCAACGAGGAGCTCGGTTCCCTGTTCTTCGGCGTACCGGCGGATCGGATCGGTGCTTTGCGGGAGGCTTTCGGCATACCGGACGAATTCTCGCCTGTCGGGGTCCTGACCGTGGGCTATCCGGCACCGGACAAGAGGTCACCGTCACTGCGCCGGGGGCACCGCCCCGTGGACGAAGTGGTGCATCATGGCCGGTGGACCGCCGGAGGGACGCCGGCGGCTCGCTAGGCTGGCAGGCGTACAGGCCCGTCCGCCGGGTATGGCCAGAGTGAGGGACCGAGGGGAGCGTGCCGTCGTGATCTTCAAAGCGGTACGGGACGGAGCGCCGTACCCCGACCATCACACGACGCTGAAGATGTGGGCCGAGATCCCGCCCCGGCCGATCCGGCTGGCCGACCTCATCACCACCAAGCGGGAGCTCGCCCTCGACAAGCTCCTCGCGGAGGATTCGACCTTCTACGGCGACCTGTTCCCGCACGTGGTGGAGTGGAACGGCGGCCTCTACCTGGAGGACGGCCTGCACCGGGCGCTGCGGGCCGCGCTGCAACAACGCAATCAGATCCACGCGAGAGTGCTCGTCATCGCCAACTAACGCTGTTAGTTTAAACGGCATGGCCGTCTCACCGCTGGATCTGCTGGACCTCGATGACCTCCTGACCGACGAGGAGCGCGACGTTCGCGAGCTCGCGCGCCGGGTCGCCGCGGACCGGGTCCGCCCGCACGTCTCGGACTGGTACGAGCGCGGCGAGGTGCCCGTCCGCGACCTGGCCCGCGAGTTCGGCAAGCTCGGCTTCCTCGGCATGCACCTGACCGGCTACGGCTGTGCCGGCGCCACGGCGGTGCAGTACGGCCTGGTCTGCCTGGAGCTGGAGGCCGCCGACTCGGGCGTCCGTTCGCTGGTCTCGGTCCAGGGCTCCCTGGCCATGTACGCCATCTGGAAGTTCGGCAGCGAGGAGCAGAAGCAGCAGTGGCTGCCCGGCATGGCCGCCGGCGAGCTGATCGGCTGCTTCGGCCTCACCGAGCCCGACCACGGCTCCGACCCGGCGAACATGGCGACCCGCGCCCGCCGCGACGGCGACGACTGGGTGCTGCACGGCGGCAAGATGTGGATCACCAATGCGCCGCTCGCCGACGTGGCCGTCATCTGGGCCCGTGCCGAGGAGGGGGTCGTCGGCTTCGCCGTGCCGACGACGACGCCCGGCTTCTCGGTGCGGGAGGTCAAGAAGAAGCTGTCGCTGCGCGCCTCCGCCACCGGTGAGATCACGCTGGACGACGTGCGCCTGCCCGACTCGGCGCGCCTGCCGCTGGCCCGCGGTCTCAAGGCCCCGCTCTCCTGCCTCACCGAGGCCCGCTTCGGCATCATCTGGGGCTCGCTCGGCGCGGCCCGGGACTGCCTGGAGACGGCCATCGCGTACGCGACCGCCCGGGAGCAGTTCGGCCGCCCGATCGCCGGCTTCCAGCTCACCCAGGCCAAGCTCGCGGACATGGCCCTCGAGCTGCAGAAGGGCTACCTGCTGGCGCTGCACCTGGGACGCCGCAGCGACACCGCGGGGCTGCGGCCCGAGCAGGTCAGCATCGGCAAGCTCAACAACGTGCGCGAGGCCATCAAGATCGCCCGGGAGTGCCGCACGATCCTCGGCGGCAACGGCATCAGCGGGGAATATCCCGTGCTCCGGCACGCCAACAACCTCGAGAGCGTGCTCACGTACGAGGGAACTTCGGAGATCCACCAGCTCGTCATCGGGCAGAAATTGACCGGTCTGAACGCATTCGGCGGTTGAGCGCTGCGGTTGTCGCACCCCCGCCGTACCGTAAGGAGCATGGCCAACTCACACGATGTGGATGAGCCGACCAGGGAGTATCCGGCCGTGACCGAGCCCGGGCCGGCCACCGCCGAGCCCGCGGCGCCGGAACGTCCGCCCGGCATCGGCGGCTTAGCCCGGGTCGTCATCTTCATCGGCGTGGTCTTCGCGCTGATCGTGGCGCTCTGCCTCGGGCTGCGGGCGCTCAACGTACTGCCCGGCTTCGACAACCCGTTCGCCGACAAGACGACCGACCGCAGCCAGCCGGTGCTGCTGCAGTCGATGCGCGACCTCAGCCGGTACGTCGCCGCCGACGGCACCTTCCAGGTGATCGTCGACCTGCAGGAGAACAAGGAGAACGTCCCCGACTTCCTGCTGAACAAGCGCACGCTGTTCGTCGGCGCCGGCACGGTCGAGGAGTACGTCGACTTCGGCCAGCTGGCCTCCAGCGCCCTGACGGTCGACGAGGAGAACAAGTCGGTGCAGATCAAGCTGCCGCCGCCGGAGCAGGGCCAAGCCGCTCTGGACATGCAGCGCAGCTACGTCGTGGCGGAGGAGCGGGGACTGCTCAACCGCATCGGCGACGCCTTCTCCAAGGATCCCAACCAGCAGCAGCGGGTCTACCAGCTGGCGCAGCAACGGATCACGGAGGCGGCCCGCGCCAGCGGCCTCGACCAGCGGGCGCGGGAGAACACCGAGAAGATGCTCACCAGCCTGTTCGAACGGCTCGGCTACACCAAGGTCACCGTCGAGTTCGCCAACCCCTGACCCGGTGGACAGCCGTCACTCGTTGGGCAGCAGCACCCAGAGGATCAGGTAGATCAGGACCTGCGGGCCGGGCAGCAGGCAGGAGAGCACGAAGACCAGCCGCATGATGCCCGGGGACACGCCGAAGCGGCGGGCCAGGCCGGAACACACGCCGGCGATCCAACGGTCGTCGCGGGGGCGGGCCAGTCGGCTAGCCATGTCATCCACTCCTTCGGTGTCGGTCCGGCGGGTGCCCGACCTGCGATCAACGGTAGGAGCGCGGAGCGTCTGCGCCCTCGGCCGCCAGGGGGAGAAGGCGGCTCGCATTCCCGTAAGGGCTCCCCGTACCCCCCACCCATCCGCTGTTAACATCGGGGCAATTCCGCCCCCGGGCGGCTTCTGGTGGGAGGGATGCCGCGGTGACGCTCGCCGTGTTGTGCGGCAGCACCGGCAATGACCTCGAACCGGCCGCCGCCGGCCGGCTTGCCGACGAGCTGACCGTCGCCCTGACCGCCGCCGGCGCCTCGGCGGTGCTGACCGCCGACGGCGCCGACATCGCGGCGCAGCTGCGCGACATCGCGCGCATCGCGGCGGGCGCGCAGGAACCCTTGCTGCTCTGCGCCGACGACCTGGTGGCACACCGGAGTCTGCTGTGGACGCTCGCCACCGAGCCGGCCGGGCGCAGCACCGCCCTGGTCGCGACCACGGACAGCGGCACCGGCGGCGACCTGCGCGAGGAGCGCGGCCGGCTGGTTCCCGCGGCCGACGGCCCCACCCGCTTCCTCGGCGCCCTCTGCATCGCGCCGGACGACCTGCGCCTGGTGGCGGCCGCCGCCGAGGAGGCCATCCTCGCCGGCGAGAACAGCGGCGGCACCGACCTCATCACCCGGACGCCCCGGACGGCCGGCAACGCGCTGGATGCCCTGCTGCCCACGCTGCTGGCGAGCGGGCTGGTGCCGATCGCGACCCGGGTACGCCTGCTCCACGCCGAGCGCGTCCACACCGACGCCCAGCTGACCGCCGCCCGGGCCGCGGTGGCGGCGGTCGACGAGGACAAGGCCCTGCTGCGGCTCGCCGTCAAGGAGAAGGACGACTTCTTCACCACGTACGCGGTCAGCTCCTGGTCGCCGCTGGTCACCAAGCTGTGCGCCCGCGCCGGCCTGACGCCCAGCGGGGTCACGGCGCTGTCCGTGCTCTTCGCGGTGGCGGCGGCGCTCGCGTTCTGGCAGGCGTCGCGGCCCGCGATGGTCGCCGGGGCGGTGCTGCTCTACCTCGGGTTCGTGCTGGACTGCGTCGACGGGCAGCTCGCCCGTTACACCCGGCGTTTCGGGGCCTTCGGCGGATGGCTGGACACGATGGCCGACCGGGCGAAGGAGTACGCGGTCTACGCCGGTCTCGCGGCCGGCGCCGAGCGGGTCGGGCTGCCGTACGCCTGGCCGCTGGCGATCACCGCGATCGTCCTGCAGACCGTCCGGCACATGACCGACACCTGGTACGGCGCGCTGCACGACGAGGCGGCCGCCCGCCAAGCGGTGGGCACCGCCGGCAACACCGATGCGGGCGGCGGGATGGGTGCCCGGCTCAGCCGCGCCTCGAACAAGGTGCAGGCGGACACCGGGTCGGTCGCGTACTGGCTGAAGCGGATCGTCGTCTTCCCGATCGGCGAGCGCTGGGCGCTGATCGCGGTCCTCGCGGCGCTGACGAACGGCCGGGTCGCGCTGGCGGCCGTCGTGGTCTGGGGGCTGTTGGCCGCCGCGTACACGTTGGGGCTGAGGTCTCTGCGCTCGGTCTCGATGCGCGTCGGGGTGCTGAACACCGTCGACACGTCGCGGCACCGCGACGACGGCCGGCTGGTGCGCGGAACGGTGAGCGCGGCGGACCTGTCCTGGCCCTTGCTGTGGGCGGCGGTGGCCGCCCTGGCCCCGCTGCTTCTGATCGGAGCGGTCGCGGCCGGATGGGTGCCCCGCGGGACACGGTGGGTCGCCGGCACCCTCGAGCTGGTCCGTGCCGGCGATGCCTCCCTTCCGCTCGTGGTGACCGGGCTGCTGGTGCTGAGCGCCGGTCTGGCGGCCCGGACGGCGCACGACGGCCCCCTGGACTGGCTGGTCCCGGCCGGGCTGCGGGCCGCGGAGTACCTGACGGCGGTCGCCGTGGCGATGATCTGCTCGGTGCCGCCGCCGGTGCTGTTCGCCCTGCTGTTCGTGCTCGCGCTGCACCATTACGATCTGACGGCCAGGATGGAGAAGGCCGCACCCGCGGCGAACGCCAAGCGGGCGCTGCTCGGCTGGGACGGACGCGTCCTGCTGCTGGTGCTCTTCGCGCTGGCGGGGGCCGCGACGGCCAGTCACATCCTGCTCGCGGTCGGGGTCGGTCTCGGCTTCCTGACGGGGGCGATCCGCGACTGGCGCGCCGGCGGACGCCGATGACGCTGCTCAGCGTGGTCCTGCCCGTCTACAAGGTGCAGGGCTACCTGCGCCAATGCCTCGACTCGCTGCTCGAGCAGCGGTTCACCGACTTCGAGGTCGTGGCCGTCGACGACTGCTCGCCCGACCACAGCGGGGCCATCCTCGCCGAGTACGCCGCCCGCGACCCCCGCGTCCGCGTCGTCTCCCTGGCGGAGAACGTGGGACTCGGCCGGGCCCGCAACGCCGGCCTGGACCACGCCGTAGGCGAGTACGTCTGGTTCGTCGACAGCGACGACTGGCTCGCCGAGGGGGCCCTGACCGCCGTCGCGGACCGGCTCGCCGACACCGCCGCCGACGTGCTGATCGTGGGGTTCGACCGGGTGGAGTGGGACGGCCGGGTGGCCGTGCCGGGGGCCGGCCGGCTCCTCGCCGAGGCGCCGGAGACCTTCACGGCCCAGGAGTGGCCGCGGATCCTGAACACCCTGCACGTCGCCTGGAACAAGGTCGTGCGCCGCGATCTGCTGCTCAAGCTCGGCTTCCGGTTCGGCACGGGCTGGTACGAGGACGTCTCGTTCACCTTTCCCCTGCTCGCCGCCGCGCCGCGGATCAGCGGCCTGAGCCGGATCTGCGTCCATTACCGCCAGCGCCGCACCGGAGCGATCACCCGTACGCTCGACGACCGGCACTTCGAGGTCTTCGACCACTGGGCCCACGCCATGACGCTGGTCGACCGGTACAGCGACAGTGCCGAGGCGCTGCGGCCGGTGCTGTTCCGGCGGATGATGTGGCACTACCTGGTGGTGCTGCGCAACGCCCAGCGGGTACCGAAGGCGTCCCGCCGGCGCTTCTTCGACCGGATCGCCGAGGACTACCACCGGTACAAGCCGGCCGTGGGCTACCGGCTGCCGCCGGGCGCCATGGGACTGCGGCACCGGCTCGTGGCCCGTCGCGCCTTCGTGCTGTTCCTGGCGTTGCAGTGGATGATCGGCGTCGTGCGGGCCGTCGACCGGGTCCGGTACCTGCCCCTGATCGAGGCGGAGGGACTCGCCAAGCGCGTACGCCAGGCGGCCTACCGGGCGTACTACCGGGCGCAGCTGCGGCTCCCGGTGGACGAGAGCCTCGCGCTGTACGCCGCGTACTGGTATCGCGGAGTGACCTGCAACCCGGCCGCCATCGCGAGCAAGGCCGCCGAGCTGGCACCCGGCGTGCGCAGCGTCTGGGTCGTTGGCCGCGGACGGGTGACCACGGTCCCGCCCGGCACGGATTACGTGATCGCCGGTTCGGCGTCCTACTACCGTGCGCTGGCTCGGGCCCGATGGCTGGTCAACAACGTGAACTGGCCGAACTGGGCGGTGAAGCGCCCGGGCACGACGCACCTGATGACCCATCACGGCACGCCGCTGAAGATGATGGGCATGGACCAGGCCGACCACCCGGCGGCCGCGAAGGACCAGGACTTCCACGCGCAGATGCGCCGGGCGGACCGCTGGGACTTCAGCATCACGGCCAACGCGCACACGACGATCGCGTGGGAGCGGGCCTATCCCTGCCGGCACGAGATCCTCGAGGTCGGTTACCCGCGCAACGACCGGCTGGCCACCGCGACCGCCGCGGACACCGCCGTCGTCCGCGACCAGCTCGGCATCCGGCCGCACGAGCGCGTCGTCCTCTACACCCCGACGCACCGCGAGTGGCTGCCGCTGGGCCGCCAGGTGCTGGACGTGGAGGCGTTCGCCGACCTGCTGGGCCCGGACACCGTCCTGCTGGTCCGCGCCCATTACTTCGCGGTGACCGACGAGCACGGTGCGCCGGCACGGCGTGGGCGCATCGTGGACGTGTCGGCGTACCCGGTCGTCGAGGACCTCTATCTGGCGGCGGACGTCATGGTGACCGACTACTCGTCGGCGATGTTCGACTTCGCGGTGCTGGACCGGCCGATCGTGATCTATGCGCCCGACTGGCCGGCGTACCGGGAGCTGCGCGGGGTGTACTTCGACCTGATGGAGCTGCCGCCGGGCGAGGTCGCCACCACCGTGTCCGAGCTGGCCGAGGTCTTCGCCACCGCTGCGTACGAAAGCGCGGGTGCCGCCGAGAAACGGGCAAGCTTCCGGCGGCGGTTCTGTTACCTGGACGACGGAAAGGCCGCGGAACGGGTGGTCCGCCGCGTGCTCCTGGGCGAGGCAGCCCCCTGACTTCCTGCTGAGACATTTACCCCTGTGACGATTCGGTAACTGACCGCGAATGGCCGTTCACCCGATGGCAGTCATCGATGGGTCTGGTCACGCTAAGCCATCGTCGCAGCTCACATGCAGGAGGTTGACGGTGTCCACCGTCGCGCTCAAGGACGTCACGAAGGTCTGGCCGGACGGGACCGTGGCGGTCGACAGGGTCAGCCTCGACGTGCAGGACGGCGAGTTCATGGTGCTGCTCGGCCCGTCCGGCTGCGGCAAGTCGACGATCCTGCGGATGATCGCCGGCCTCGAGGACCCCACCGCCGGTGCCATCCTGCTGAACGGCGAACCGGTGATGGACCTGGCCCCGAGGGACAGGCGGATCGCCATGGTTTTCCAGGACTTCGCGCTGTACCCGCACATGACGGTGGGGGACAACATCGGCTTTCCCCTGAAGCTGTCCGGCGTCGAGCCCGGTCCCCGGGTCGAGCGGATCGGCGACGTGGCGAGCGCGCTCGGCATCGGTGATGTGCTGGCCCGCAAGCCCGGTCAGCTCTCGGGCGGCCAGCGCCAGCGGGTCGCGATGGGCCGGGCCATCGTCCGCCGTCCGGGTCTGTTCCTCATGGACGAGCCGCTGTCGAACCTCGACAGCGGCCTGCGCGCCGAGCTGCGCGCCGAGATCACCAGCCTGACCCGCGAGCTCGGCGTCACGACGATGTACGTGACGCACGACCAGGCCGAGGCGCTCACCATGGCCGACCGGGTCGCGATCATCCGGCGCGGTGTCCTGCAGGACCTGGGCACCCCGACCGAGGTGTACGGCCGCCCGGCGACCCTTTACGTCGCGGCCTTCCTCGGCTCGCCTCGGATGAACCTGCTCGAGGCGTCGGTGTACGTGCACCTCGACCGCTATATCGCCCTCAACCTGGGTGAGCAGGCGCTCTACCTGCCGTGGAACGACATCCGCGCCCGGGCGATCTCGCACTACCACGGCGAGCGGATCGTCATCGGGATGCGGGCCGAGGCGCTCACCCCGGTCGCGCCCGACGCCCCGGGCGACGTGCTGCAGGGCCGGATCCGCTACCTCGAGCACCACGGCCACGAGTCGCTGGCGTTCCTGGACATCGGCGCCACCGCGATCGTCGTCGACGAGCTCGGCAAGGGAGTCACGGACGCGGCTCCCAGCGGTGGTGCGCTGCGGCGCTTCGGTGGTGCCTTGCAGCGGCTCGCCGGCCGCGGTGACCGCGCCGTGCTGGAACGGGAGGAGGCGGAGAAGGACTCCGTGCTCAGCGACCCGGGGCGGCATCACCGGCGTCCGGCCGAGCTGGCCGTCCGGCTGGCTCCGTACCCCGCCGTCTCGCCGGGGCATCCGCTGGCGATCAGCGTACGGATGGACGCGCTGCACTTCTTCGACGAGCGCGGCGACCGCATCGATGTCGGGTGGCGCTAAAGAAGACATTCTGCTCATCAGGTTGTAATCCGACCGGCGCGACGGAAAAGACGGGTCGGTGTCGTTGACACGGTGCCGTACCGTTCGCCGCACGTCGGTGCGATGGCGTATCGACGTCACACACCTGAAGGGTGGCGACAATGGCGAACGCATCCGGATTGCTGGTGATCGAGAGAATCCTGCGCGACAGACAGGGGATCTGGCAGCAGGTCGTCGAGGACCGCGCACTGTCGAAGCTCACCGGCCAGATGATGATCAGCTCGGTGATCGCCCTCGCGTGCTACGGGGCGGTGCTCGGTTCCTTCCACAGTGTCCTCATGGCTCTGACCTCCGCGGTGAAGCTGCCGCTGCTGTTCCTCGTGACGCTGGCCATCTGCCTGCCCACGCTCTACCTGTTCAACCTCGTCTTCGGGGCGCGGCTGTCCGTACGGCAGTCCCTCGCCCTGGTCATGGTGGCCCTGACCGTGACCGCCATGCTGGCGCTGGCGTTCGCGCCGATCGCGCTGTTCTTCCTGATCACCGCGCCGGACTACAGCTTCTTCAAGCTGCTCAACGTCGCGATCCTGGCGCTGTCGGCCCTGGTCGGGCTCCGCTTCCTCACCGGCGGCATGCGGGTGCTCAACGACCACGGCCTGCTGGCGCCCGAGAAGAAGGAGACGCCGGTCGAGGCTCCGGTCAGCCCCGCCGTCGCCGCTCCCGCTCCCGAGCCCGTTCCCGTGGGCGCTCCCGCGAACGGAGCCCCGGCCCCGGCTCCGGGCGTGCCGCCGGCGGTGGCCCAGGTGCCGCCGGGTTACATGCTCACGCCGATCGGCCAGCCCCGGCCCGCCCCGCGCCCCGCGGCGGTCAAGCAACCGGCACCGCCCAGCATGGCCCTGCTGTACGTGTGGATCCTGCTGTTCGGCTTCGTCGGCACTCAGCTCGCCTGGACCCTGCGGCCCTTCTTCGGCAGCCCCGGCATGAAGTTCAGCCTGTACCGCGAGATCGACGGCAACTTCTACGCCGAGATCTTCCGGACGCTCTCCCACCTGTTCTGACCGGACTTACCGGGCTCGGACGGCTGCCACGGAGGCGGTACACAGCGTAGGCTGCTCGGCGGTGGAGGAAACCGTCGACCACGAAGTGCTGCGTCCGGCTCCGGGCAGGGAGTCACCGGACGCCGTCTCCTCGTACCGGAAAACGGGTGACGACGCGTTGCTCGACCGCGTCTTCGGCCGTGACGACATCACCGTGCTGCGGCACGAGGTCCTCCAGCATCTCGATCCGGCTCTGCTGGGCGACCGCCTCGACGGCTATCTGCTCGCCGTCAACGAGGTCATCACCAACGTCGTGCTGCACGCCGGCGGCAGCGGGCGGCTGGTGCTGTCGCGCACCGCCTCCGCGGTCTGGTGCACGGTGACCGACTCCGGGCCCGGTATCCCGGAGGAGCACCGGCGCCCGCCCGAGGCGCCCGGCGCGTTCGAGGACGGCGGCCGGGGCATCTGGCTGGCGTACCAGCTGTGCGACGAAGTCACCATGGCGACGGGCCCAATTGGGACAACTATCGGACTGCGCATCGACCTCCCCGGCCGGCGCTCGACGTCTGACCTGCTCAACGGAGCGTCGGCCGGAGGCTGAACACGGCATGAAACGCCGTGGAAATGTCGACATCGGCATTCAAGCGTGTTCGTCACCGAGGGCGACTACATTAGGCCGGTGCTCGGACTACCTCCTCACGTGACGGCATGCCTCTTCGATCTCGACGGCGTGCTCACCCAGACCGCCCTGGTCCACAACGCAGCGTGGAAACAAACCTTCGACGCGTTCTTGCAGGTGTGGTCCGCGCAGAACGGACAGCCGTTCGTGCCGTTCGACTCCGGCTCCGACTACCATCGATACGTCGACGGCCGGCAGCGCGCCGACGGGGTCCGGACATTCCTGGCCTCGAGGGGCATCACCCTGCCCGAGGGCTCGCCGGACGACGGTCCCGACGAGGAGACCGTCAACGGCATCGGTAACCGCAAGAACGTGCTGGTCTTGCAAAAGATCCAGGAAGGGGCCGTACAGGTCTATCCAGGATCCGTCGACTACCTGCACGCTGCCGTGGACGCCGGCCTGCGCCGCGCGGTCGTGTCCGCGAGCGCCAACTGCAAGGACGTGCTGGAGGCGGCGAAGATCGCCGACCTCCTCGAGGTGCGCGTAGACGGTGTGGTCGCGCGTGCCGAGAACCTGCCCGGCAAGCCGGCGCCGGACACGTTCCTGCACGGTGCGAAGCTCCTCGGCGTCCCGCCGGAGAACTGTGCCGTCTTCGAGGACGCCCTTGCGGGTGTCGAGGCGGGCAGGGCCGGTGGATTCGGCATCGTGATCGGCGTGGACCGGGTCGGTCAGGCCGACGCGTTGCGCGAGCACGGCGCCGACATCGTGGTGCAGGACCTCGCCGAGCTCCTGACCCGGTAACACCCCCATCGACTTACTTACTCTTCTCAGTTGCGAGAGGCACCACCGTGATCCGTGAACGGGCCTACCCCGTCGACCCCTGGCACATCCGGGAGACCCGGCTGGACCTGGATCTCCTGGCCCAGTCAGAGTCGGTCTTCGCCCTGGCCAACGGCCACATCGGCATCCGCGGGAACCTGGACGAGGGCGAGCCGCACGGCCTGCCCGGCACCTACCTCAACTCGTTCTACGAGCTGCGGCCGCTGCCGTACGCCGAGGCCGGTTACGGCTTCCCCGAGTCGGGTCAGACGATGGTCAACGTGACCAACGCCAAACTCATGCGGCTGCTCGTCGACGACGAGCCGTTCGACGTGCGGTACGGCGACCTGCGCTCCCACGAGCGCACCCTCGACCTTCGCGCCGGCACCCTCGAGCGGATCGTCGAATGGGTGTCGCCGTCCGGGCAGGCGATCCGCGTACGCACCGTGCGGATGGTGTCCTTCACCCAGCGCTCGGTCGTGGCGTTCCTCTACGAGGTCGAGCCGCTGAACGACACCGCGCGGCTGATCCTGCAGTCCGAGCTGGTCGCCAACGAGCAGCTGCCGCCCACCAGCAAGGACCCGCGGGTCGCGGCGGTGCTGGACCACCCGCTCCAGGCCGAGGAGATGCTGGAACAGCGCACCGGCGGCCTGCTCGTGCACTGCACCAAGGCCAGCGACCTGCGCATGGCGGCGGCCATGGAGCACCTCGTCGAGGCGCCCGGCAAGCACGCCGTCACCACCGAGGGCCACCCCGACTGGCTGCGTACCACGGTGGCCTGCAAGCTGGAGCCGGGGCAGAAGCTGCGGGTCGTGAAGCTGGCCGCTTACGGCTGGTCGAGCAACCGCTCTCTGCCCGCCGTGCGCGACCAGGTCGGTGCGGCCCTCGCCAGCGCCCGGCTGGACGGCTGGGAGGGGCTGATCGAGGCCCAGCGCGAGTACCTCGACGAGTTCTGGGACCACTCCGACGTGCGCGTCGAGGGTGACCCGGAGGTGCAGCAGGCGGTCCGCTTCGGCCTCTTCCACACCCTGCAGGCCGGTGCCCGGGCCGAGAAGCGCCCGATCGGCTCCAAGGGACTCTCCGGCCCCGGCTACGACGGCCACACCTTCTGGGACGCCGAGACGTTCGTGCTGCCGGCGCTGACGTACACGCAGCCGTCCGCGGCCGCCGACGTGCTCCGCTGGCGGCACTCCACCCTGGATCTCGCCAAGGAGCGCGCGCAGACCCTCGGCCTGCAAGGGGCGGCCTTCCCGTGGCGCACGATCCGCGGGCAGGAGTGCTCGGCGTACTGGCCGGCCGGCACCGCCGGCTTCCACATCGGCGCCGACATCGCCGACGCGGTCCGCCGCTACGTCTCCGCCACCGCCGACTACGACTTCGAGCGCGAGGTCGGCCTCGAGCTGCTGGTCGAGACCGCCCGGCTGTGGCGCTCCCTGGGACACCACGACCGGCACGGCCGCTTCCACATCGACGGCGTGACCGGCCCGGACGAGTACACGGCCGTGGTGGACGACAACGTCTACACCAACCTGATGGCCCAGCAGAACCTCTTCGCGGCGGCGGACGCGGCCAAGCGCCACCCCGACCTGGCCCGCAAGCTCGGCGTCGACGACGAGGAGTCCGCCTCCTGGCGCGACGCCGCGGCCGCGGTGCACATCCCGTACGACCGTGAGCTGGGCGTCCACCAGCAGTCGGAGGGGTTCACCCGGCTGCAGGAGTGGGACTTCGAGAACACGCCGCCGGAGGCGTACCCGCTGCTGCTCAACTACCCGTACTTCGACCTCTACCGCAAGCAGGTCGTCAAGCAGGCCGACCTGGTGATGGCCATGTACGTCCGCGGCGACGCGTTCACCCCGGACGAGAAGGCCCGCAATTTCGCGTACTACGACGCCCGTACGGTCCGCGACTCGTCGCTGTCGGCCTGCATCCAGGCGGTCATCGCGGCCGAGGTGGGCTTCGTCGAGCTGGCCCACGACTACTTGGGCGAAGCGGCCCTGATGGACCTGCACGACCTGCACCAGAACGCCCGCGACGGCGTGCATGTCGCGTCGCTCGCCGGCTCCTGGATCGCCCTGGTCGCGGGGCTGGGCGGCATGCGCGACTACAACGGCCAGCTCTCCTTCGCCCCGCGCCTGCCGAGCCGGATCAGCAACCTGGAGTTCTCGCTGCTGTGGCGCGGGCTGCGGCTGCGGGTCGAGGTCACGCCCGACGAGGTGACGTACTCGCTGCGCAACGGCGGCGGGTCCGCGCGGCTGGACCTGCTGCACCACGGCAAGGAGGTGACGGTGACCCAGGTCAAGCCGGTCGTCCTGCCGATTCCGCCGGCGCCGCCCACCGGCCCGGCACCCACGCAGCCGGCCGGGCGCGCACCGGTTCGCCGGGCGAGCGGGTCCTGACAGCTCAGAAACGCGGAAGCCCCCGTCCGGCTCGACCGGACGGGGGCTTCGTCGTGCGTGGGGCGCTGCTACAGCATGGAGATGTGTACGTGGTCCGTGTGGTTGGACGGTCCGTGGTACGTCTTCCAGCCGGTGGCCGGGAACCAGATCATGCGGTTCCAGATGACGTACAGGATGCCCAGCCGGTCGGCGTTGCGGACCGCGAACGCCATCAGGTTGTTGCCGTACTCGCGGGTGTCCTGGTTGTGCCAGGGTGAGAACCCGCTCTTCTGCAACGACCAGTCACAGGCGCGGCCCTTGGGATGCTCGAAGGGGCCACCGTCGCGGTGACAACCGACGAAGCGGTTGAATCCGGCCTTCTTCACCTCTTGGTACATGTGCAGGGTGCGCGCGGTGATGCAGCCGTTCGTGGTCGGGTCGTCGACGTTGCACGGCAGGGGCCCGAACTCCCCGTCGGCGTTCCGTGGCGCGGGCGCCGCCACCTTCGACTTGGCCAGCACGAAGCCGCCGGTCACCGTCTTGCCGCCGACCAGGTCGAGGGCTTTCTCGGCCGACTCCTTCTGCTTCGCCATCAGCTGGAGGTTCTGCTGCTGCGCCTTGACTTCCTGATCGAGGTGCGCCTTCGCGGTGGCGACCTCGTTGATGGCGGCGTCGAGCTGGCGCAGCTTGCCGTCGTTGAGGGCGTTGATCTCCTCGAGCGAGACCGCCTTGTCGACGAACGTGTCGGGCGAGCGGACGTTGAGCAGGAAGCCCACGGTGGTGAGGCCGCCCGTGCGGTACTGCTGCGCCGCCACGGCGCCCACCTGAGGCAGCAGCGCGTCCCGCGTGGCCTCGGCGTTCTTGACCTTCAGGGCCAGGCCGAGCTGCTCCTTGGTCGACTTCGCGACCGCGGACTTCGCCGCCAGGTAGCGCCGGCCGGTGCTGTCCAGCAGGTCGTTGAGCATGGGGTTGTCGTCGCCGTCGTCGGCGGTCGACGCATTCCCGCCGCCGGGCGCCGCACTCGCGGGCGCGCCGGGGGCTGCGATCATGGTGACCGCGGCTAGCGATGCCAGGGCGAGGACCAGCCACCGGCGGGGTCTTGCCGTCATCCAGTTTCCTTCCGTGTTGCCGCCGACCGGGTTAGCTGACGGGTTCGGGACGGAAGCGATCCCTACCGCTTGTTCAGCGGATTCACCCCATTACCAGGTGGTTCCCCGATTCGCCTCGCGGCGATTGAGCGGTGGTCCGCCGGCACCTTGGGGGCGGTGCCTTCCTTGGCAGCGACCGGCGGAAAGCTTACCTGACTCGGGGCCGCTCATCAGCGGTCGCGACGTCGGCAAAAGTGTTACCTAGCAACGACTTTGCGTTACTGCTCGATGGAATGGGGGCCGGTAAAGAATGACGGCGTGTGGTCATGCGACCGCATAGAGTGCGACAACTGTCGATTCCGGAAAACCATGGGTATCGTTCGTCACGGTTCCATCACGGAACCGCCGCCTAATCGCCGAAAGGCGAGCCGGGGACCCAACCGGTAATGGGGTGAATCCGCAGCTCCTGCGGTAGGGATCACTTCCGTCCCGAACCCGTCAGCTAACCCGGCCGGCGGCCGACGGAAGGAACGCACGTGAGGCTCGACCCTGTTCGCCGGCGATTAGCGACCCTGCTCGCGGTCCTCGTCGCCACCTCGGGGCTGACGCTCGCCGCGCCGGCCGCGGCCCACGCCGCGCCCCGCCCGCTCGCCGCGCCGGGGGACTCCGGCGACGACGGTGAGGGGGCCTCCAAGTCCCTGATCGAGCAGCTCGAGGCGGCGTCCAAGGGCTTCGTCGAGGCCAAGGAGGCGCTCGACCGCTCGAAGAAGCGCCAGCAGGAGCTGGTCACCAAGCTCAAGGAGATCGACGTCCAGCTCGGCCCCAAGCAGGGCGCGCTCGACGAGATCGTGCGCAGGTCGTACCAGGCCGGCCGGCTGGGTCCCATGAGCGCTCTGCTCACCGCCGACTCCACCGGCAGCCTCCTGGACCGGGCGCAGACCCTGGAGACGGTCGCGCGGAAGCAGGACCGCGCGGTCCGCGACCTCAGGGACGCACGGGCCCAGCAGGAGCAGGCGAAGCTCGCGATCGACGCGTCGATCCGCGACCAGCAGAAGCAGCTCACCATCATGGCCAAGCGCAAGGCCCAGGCCGAAGGCGCGCTGAAGGCCCACAACGCCGCCGCGCCGGCCGCGGACGACGGCGGCAGCAGCGGTTCCACCGGCGGCGGTTCGAGCTCGCGCGCCGCCCCCGCGCCCCGTAACTCCGACGGCTCGCTGCCGAGCGAGTCCTGCACCGTCGACGACCCGACCACCAGCGGGTGCATCACACCGCGGACGCTGCACGCGATGAAGGAAGCCAAGGCCGACGGCTTCACCCACTTCGTCGCGTGTTTCCGGCACCAGAACAGCGGCGAACATCCCAAGGGCCGGGCCTGCGACTTCGCCGCCGATCGAAACGGCTTCGGCGGCGTGGCGACGGGCAGCAGCCGCGACTACGGCAACCGGCTCGCGAACTACTTCATCAACAACGCGAGCCGGCTGGGTGTGCTCTACGTCATCTGGTTCCGGCGGATCTGGCTACCGAGCAGCGGCTGGAAGGCGTACACCCGGGGCAACGGCGATCCGTCCAGCGATCACACGAATCACGTGCACCTGTCGATGAGATGAGGATGCGGGGCCTGCGTCACTTCTTGACGTAGGCCTCGTACTCCTTGAGCACCTCGTCGGTGGGGCCGTCGCCGCGGATCACACCCGACTCCAGCCAGATGCAGCGCTCGCAGGTGTCCCGGATCGACTGCTCGCTGTGGCTCACCAGGAACACCGTGCCGGCCTCGGCGCGCAGGTCACGGACCCGCTGCTCACTGCGCTTGCGGAACTTGGCGTCGCCGGTGGCGAGCGCCTCGTCGATCAGCAGCACGTCGTGCTTCTTCGCCGCCGCGATCGAGAAGCGCAGCCGGGCGGCCATGCCGGACGAGTACGTCCGCATCGGCAGCGAGCTGAAGTCGCCGCGCTCGTTGATGCCGGAGAAATCGATGATGTCCTTCACCTGGGACTTCACCTGGGCCGGCGTCATGCCCATGGCGAGGCAGCCGAGCACCACGTTGCGCTCCCCGGGGAGGTCGTTCATGAGCGCCGCGTTGACGCCGAGCAGCGACGGCTGGCCGGCCGCGTAGATGGCGCCCTTCTCGACGGGCAGCAGGCCGGCGATGGCGCGCAGCAGGGTCGACTTGCCCGAGCCGTTGGTGCCGATCAGGCCGATCGCCTCGCCCTTGTACGCGACGAAGCTCACCCCCTTGATGGCGTGCACCTCGCGCAGCGTGGCCGGCTTGGCGCCGGTGACGATCCGCTTGAAGCTGGCGAGCGGGCTGCCCGTACCGGCGCTGCCGGCCTGGTGGACCCGGTAGACGACGTGGGCGTCGTCCACGATCACGGTGGGTTCGCGCTGGTCAGCCACGGCCGTAGCCCTTCTCTCCGCGCCAGAAGTAGACGTAGCCACCGATGCCGACCACCAGCGTCCAGGCGATGGCCTCGGACCAAAGCACGAGCGGCGAGGCGGCGAGCTTCACGTCCTCCATCAGTGCGTGGCGCATCAGTTCGATGAAGACCAGCAGCGGGTTCGCCTCGACCAGCCGCAGCACCACGGGATGCATGCCGGCCTGCTCGAACTTGGTCACCGGGTAGAGCACCGCGGAGCCATACATCCAGAAGCGCATGATGAACGGCACCAGCTGCTTGAAGTCGGCGACCTTGGAACCCAGGCGCGCGGCCGCCATCGCAAGACCCGCATTGAAGATCGACTGGAGCAGGAAGATCGGCACGATGAGCAGCCACTCGAGGGTGACCGGTTCGTGGAAGGCCAGCACGATGGCGATCAGCACCGCGATGGAGGCCACCATGTTGCGGACCTCGACCATCGTGATGGCCAGCGGCAGGGCGGCACGCGGGAAGTGGAGCGCCCGAATGAGACCCAGGTTGCCGCTGATGGCCTGGATGCCGGCCTGCACCACCGACTGGGTGAAGCTGAAGATGAAGACGCCCGTGCACAGGTAGGCCACGAAGTTGGGAGTGTTGTGCGAGGTCCCCAGGATCTTGCCGAAGATCACGTAGTAGACGGCCGCGTTGATCAGCGGCGTCAGCACCTGCCAGACCATGCCGAGCCGGGTCTTGCCGAGCGACGAGGTGACCTTGGCGTTCGCGTACGACGCGATGAAGTGCCGGTACGACCACAGCTGGCGCGTGTACGCGGGCAGGCTCGGCAGCTTGCCGGCCGCACCGAGGCCATGCCGGCGGGCCAGCTCTCTCAGAGGGATGCCGGTGTCGGAATCGGCGACCGCCGTCTGGGACATGGGGTGGCGCTCCGATCTGGTCGGTCCGTCAGGGGTCGGGGACCTGAATGACTTGCGCGGGAACACACTAAACAGTCTGACGCGATGAAACGCCATCGTATCGACGTTGGCCCGAACTTATCCGACCCGACGTCGAAACGCAACCGTTGCGTCCTCGCGTATAGTGTCCTCGTGGCGACAGCGAAACGCGCACCGGCCGGAGCGGCGGTGCTCCGCGGTGACATCACCGCGGCCATCCGGAACGCGGTGATGCACGAGCTGGCCGAGGTCGGCTACGGCCGGCTCTCCATCGAGGCGGTGGCACGCCGGGCCGGGGTCGGCAAGACCGCCGTCTACCGCCGGTGGAGCAACAAGCTGGAGATGGTACTGGAGATCGTCTCCGGCGTGGCGGAGCGTAGCGTGCCCATGCCCGACACCGGAAGCTTCGCCACGGATCTGCAGCTGTTGATGTTCATCGTCAGCAAGGCCCTGCAGCACCGCATCGCCTCGCAGATCATCCCCGATCTGATGGCCGAGGCCGCGCGGACCCCCAAGATCGCCGAGACGCTCCAGCGCGCGCTGCGCACCCACCAGCTCGCGGTCGGCGAGAAGATCGTCGGCCAGGCCGTCGAGCGGGGCGAGCTGCCCGCGGGCACCGATCCTGAGCTGGCCGTCGACCTCATGCTCGGGCCGCTCTACTGGCGGCTCGCGGTCGCGCGGACCCCGATCGACGACGACTACCTGGAGAAGCTCGTGGCCACCGTCACGACGGCGTTGCGAGGCACTCCGCCGGCATCATGATGGCCGCCGCGAGCTGCTCCGGCGCCATCGGCCGGGCGAAGTGGAAGCCCTGCGCCCGGACGTAACCGAGATCACCCAGCTTCTCCGCCTGCGCCAGCGTCTCGACACCCTCGGCGACGGCCTCCACGCCCATCGCGCGGGCGATCTGCAGGACCGCCCCGGCGATGGCATCCGGACCCGGGACCGGCGCGAAGGAGCGGTCGAGCTTGATCTGGTCCACCGGGCAGTTCGCCAGCAGGCTGAGCGTCGAGGCGCCGGTGCCGAAGTCGTCCAGGGAGAGCCGTACGCCCATCGCGCGCAGGGTACGCAGCGTCTCCGCGGTCGCCCCGCCGCCGACCGCGGTCGACTCGGTGATCTCGATGGTGAGCCGGCCGGGCGCCAGGCCCGTCTCCCGCAGCACCGCCGCCACGTCCGAGGCGAACGAGGCGTCCTGGAGCTGGCGCGCCGAAGCGTTCACCGACATCGAGCCCGGCGCCTGGTCGCCCAGCTCGGCGATCCACGCCGCGGCCTGGCGGCAGGCCTCGCGCAGCACCCACCGGCCGATCGGCACGATCATCCCGGTCAGCTCGGCGCCGGGGATGAACTCGCCGGGGCCGAGCAGCCCGCGGTCGGGATGCGCCCAGCGCACGAGGGCTTCCACCCCGGTGAGCCGGCCCTCCGGCAGCGCGACCACGGGCTGGTAGTGCAGGACCAGCTCGTCGCGCTCCAGCGCGTTGGTCAGGGCGGTGGTGATCCGGCGGCGTTCGGCACCCCGGGCCTCCGAACCGGGCCGGTAGCGCTGGAAATGGCCACCGCCCCGCTCCTTTGCCTCGTACATGGCGATATCGGCCTGGCGCAGCAGGTTGCCGGCGTCGTCGCCGCCGCGACCGTCGACGACGCCGAAGCTCGCGCGCACGGCCAGCAGGTGACCCTCGACCTCCATCGGTACGGCCAGCGCCTCCGTGATGCGCTCCAGCACCCGGTCGACGTCGCGGCCGCCCAGCCCCTCGAACAGGATCGCGAACTCGTCGCCGCCGAGCCGGGCCACCGTGTCGGTCGGGCGTACGCCGGCCCGCATCCGCTCGGCGACCGCGATGAGCAGCTCGTCGCCGCAGGCGTGCCCGAGCGTGTCGTTGACGGTCTTGAAGTCGTCGAGGTCGACCAGCACGATGCTCAGCCGCTGGCCGCGTTCCCGGCGGGCCACCGCCGCCTCGAGCCGCTCGGCGAAGAGCGCCCGGTTGGCCAGGCCGGTGAGCACGTCATGGGTCGCCTCGTAGCTGAGCCGCTCGTGCGCCTCGACCGTCTCGGTGACGTCCCGGCAGTTGCTCACGATGCCCGCGACGCCCGGCTCGTCGACCAGGTTGGCGCTGATCACCTCGAGCGTCCGGTACGAGCCGTCCGCATGCGCCACGCGTACCCGGTAGGTCGTGGTGGCGCCGGGGTAGACGGCGATCCGGCTCATGTGGCCCGCGACGGCGTTCCGGTCGTCCGGGTGCATGCGGTGCACGAGGTTCGTACCGATCACGGTGGCGGGATCGCTGCCCAGCACGCGCCGGACGGCCGGGCTGACGTACGCCAGCCGCCCGTCGGCGTCGGTGATGGTCACCACGTCGGTGGAGTTCTGCACCAGCAGGCGGAAGCGCTGCTCCTGGTGCCCCAGCTCGAGCATGTTGAAGTCGAGGCGCTCGAGCACCTGGTCGTTGCGGCGCAGGCTGCGCAGCTGGCGGGCGATCACGAGCACGGTGAGCGCCGCGCCGGCGGCGGTGGCCACGCCGAGCGGAACGACGCCGTTGGCGGTGTACACGAGCAGCAGCCAGGCGGCACCGGCGACCGCCACCGCCCGGAGGATCAGCGGCAGCCGCCGGTACCGCACGGGGGTGCGGGGCTGGGCGGTCATGGCTCTCCTCTCGCGCCGGGACGTTGCTCGCAGGATCGGTCGGTACGGCCGCCGCATGAGCATTACCTCTGCGCAGGCTTGCCGGGAGAATCCTCAAGCTGAGGTCAAGGCGGCCGAAAGGTAAGGTCCCCGCCCACGTACGACCCCCCGGAGCGCGCCCATGCGTATCGACCGCGTCGACGCGACGATCTTCCCGACCACGTCCCTGCTGGCCCTGGCCTTCGGTGACGCCGACAAGATCGACCGCATCACCCTGCCGCGTCCCGCCGGCCCGCCGGAGGGCTTCGCCGGCTTCTGGCGCAACGCCGACGGCACCGTGCGCCTCTGCCTGGCCGAGGACTGGTCGTACGAGGGCAAGGTGGCCGGGCGCCGCCGCAGCGCGCGCGGCACCTACCGGCGTGACGACGAGGGCCTGGTGCTCAGCGACGAGTCGGGGCTGCGTACCCGCATCGCGGTCGGTGACGGCCGCCTCGAGATGGCCGGTCACCAGCTCTTCAAGGCCTGAGGAGGCGCCGGCGGCTAATCCCGCGCGCGAACAGGCCGATCCGGAAGGCATGCGCCTGCTCAAGCTCCTGCTCCCGGTCCTCGCCCTGCCGCTGGCCGTCGGCGGCTGCGGCGTGCTGGGGCTGGGCTCGGCGGGTACGCCCGGAGCCTCGGCGAGCGCTACGCCCGCGGGCGGCCCGAACTGGATCGTGGTGGCCAGCGGCAGCGCGACCCCCACGCCGAAGATCGGCTACAGCGGGTCCCCTTCGCCCGCGCTGCCGCCGGTGTCCTTCCTCCCGACCGCGCCGAGCGACTGCCCCGACGACTGGACCGTTGAGCCGATCTTGATCCCGCTCGAGGTCAAGCCTGGGGTCGGCAAGCTCACGGTCACGTGGCCGCGGCAGTACGACTCCGACTACCGCATCACCGCCGTCAAGCAGCCCCTCAAGGCCGGCAGCCAGCCCCCGTACACGTGGCAGAGCGTTCCCCCGGCCACCGGGTGCACCGTCACCGCCACGATCACCGGGCTCGCCTCGGGCGTCCCGTACGTCGTGTGGCTGGACGCGCCGCACACCGGGCACGAGCGGGACGGGTCGCGGCACCCGTACAGCGGGCGCTCGGACGTGGTGTACCCCCAGTAGTCACGGCGCTGTGCGAGTACGCGGTGACGGTCGGGTCGGGCTGGTCGTCGAGCCGCTTCCGGGTGATCTCCGCGTTGCGGCGCAACCGGGTGCCGTTGATCCGGGCCAGGTCGCGGAGCGCCTTGGCCTCCACGTGGCGGGCGAGCAGGCGCAGCGGGCCGTACGCGGTGACCCGCACGGGAAGCCGGCGGTCAGCCGGGATCTACAACGGACACCGCAACACCGCGAACGTCGTCGTCACGCCGGGCCGGCTGGGCCCGCCGCACCACGTGCACGAGTACGTCGGCAACCTCGCCGTCAACGCCGACACCACGGTCGACGACCTCGCCGGCGCGGCGACGACCTGCCGCAACGGTGACGAATCCACCTACTACCGGCCGGTGCTGCGTACCGTCGCGGACGAGGCGATGCCGGATGTGATCGTCGAGGCGCCGGACCAGTTCCTCACGCCCGGCCGCCGTTCGACGCTCAGCGGCACATGGATGCGGTCGTCGCCTGCCTGAACGCGGGGCGGAGGGGTCAGTAGCCCTCGGGGGCGGGCTGGAGGGTGTCCGGCAGCGGCTTCGTCTTGCCGCCCTCGGGGTTCACGGCGAACCAGGTGCCGTTGACGCCCTGTCCGTTGATGTCGCCCGGCTTCTCGTCCTTGGCGAAGTAGTACACCGGCCAGCCGTTGATCGTCACCTGGCAGTGGCCGTCGGCGCGCTCGACGTACCCGAGGATCTTCGGGTTGATGCCCTTGGGGAAGATCTTGCCGGGCGACTTGATCAGCAGCGGCGGCCAGGCCTTGGCGCAGTCGCCGTTGCAGGTGGCCTTCGGCGGCTTGTTGTCGTCCTTGTCGAAGCGGTAGAGGGTGCGACCGGCACCGTCGGTGACGTAGGTGCCGATCTGCGCGTTCTCGGTGGCGTTGAGCTCGACAGTCCTGCTGCCCGTACGGATGCTCCGCGGCGGCTTCACGTCCTTCTTCGACCGGCCGCTGTAGATCTTGACCCATTTCTGGGTCTTCGCGACGGTCGGCTCGGGTACGGGCGCGGCGGGCGGATCCGGCGTCTCGGCCCCGGCCAGCTCCGGTGCCGGCCCGCGGCCGCTCTCCGGGGGCACGTCGGCCGCCGGCGGGGCGGTGGGCTCGGCCACCACCGCGGCGACCTCGATGGCGGTGCGCTCCGCGGGCCGGGCGCAGGCGGTGAGGCCGAGAACGCCGGTGACGGCGATCGCCGCGGACACGATGGTGGTGCGCTTCATGGTTCCCCCTGTCAGCGAAGCGGACCCCCTCCACACGGAAGGACCGCCGATCCGGTTCAGCGAAATTTCTTTGAACCGGATCCGGGGGGGCGTACGTGTGAGGAGAGTCAGACCGACGAAACGGGGGTCGAGGGTGGCCGGAACAACGCTCCGTCCGGCCGGCCTTGGCAGGTGGACCGCCGGGTGGGGGAGAAGATGCCGGGGTTGAGGCTCCAACGTCGCCGGGAGGTGGCCGATGAGGCGCTGGTCAGGTCGTTGTTCGAGGAACACGGGCGGGCGATGCTCGCGTACGCGACGCAGCTGACCCGCGACCGCGCGGCTGCCGAAGATGTCGTCCAGGAAGCCCTGGTCCGCGCATGGCGGCACCCGGACAGCCTGGTCAACGGAAAGGGTTCGGTACGCGGCTGGTTGCTGACCGTGATCCGCAACATCGTCACCGACCAGATCCGGGCCCGCAACGCCCGCGCCCCCGAGGTGCGGGAGAGCCCGGTCGACGTGGCGTCTGACGACGACCACGCGGAACGGGTGGTCAACTCGATGGTGGTGGTGGACGCGCTGAGCCGGCTCTCCGCCGAGCATCGTGAGGTCCTCGAGCAGTTGTACCTGCAGGGCTGCACGGTGACGGAGGCGGCCAAGACGCTCGGCATACCGCCGGGAACCGTCAAGTCGCGATCCTTCTACGCACTCCGGGCGTTACGCGAACTCAGGTCGCTGAGCCCCGCCGGAACGGAACGGTCTGCCTCATGAAGACGAATCACGTGGACCTCGCCGGCTACCTGACGAAGTCGTTGGACGCGGAGCAGATCCGCGCGGTCGAGGAGCACCTCACCGGCTGTGACGAATGCCGGGCCGAGGTGGAGTCCCTGCGGGAGTGGACGATGGCGCTCGAGGCCGTGCCCGAGGCGATGTTGCTGGACGGGCCTCCGGACGACGCCGATCTGCTATTGCAGCGCACGCTGCGGCAGATCAGGAACGAGTCGGCCGGGAGGCGGCATCGGCGCACGGCGCTGGTGGGAGCCGCCGCAGCGGTAGTGGTGGGCCTCTCCGTCGCCTCCGGTGTCATGGTCGGGCACGCCACTGCGCCGCAGGAGGCTTTGCCGTCGCCGACCCTGTCGCAGCCCACCACCGCGCCGGGCACCAGGACGGCGACCGCGGTGGACCCGGGCACGAAGGCCCGGATCACGGTCGCGGTCGCGCCGGCGCCCGGCTGGGTGCGGATCAAGGCCGCGGTCTCCGGAATTCCGCAGGGTGAGCGGTGCCGGCTCGAGGTCGTGGCCCGTGACGGTACGGCGGTCCTGGCCGGAAGCTGGGTCGTCTCGGCAGCCGGCGCGGCCGCCGGTACGACCCTGGACGGGAGCGCGCTGGTGCCGCCGGACCAGGTGGCTTCGGTACGTGTGGTCACTGAGGGCGGGAAGCAGTACACCAGCGTGGCCGTCTGATCAGTGCTGCGCCCCCTCCGGTCTCGCCCGCCGGGGCAGCAGGAACGCGAGGCCGAACGAGGCTGCCAGCATCAGCAGCGCGATGCCGAGCGTGCGTACCGTGGCGTCCCGGAATCCGGCACGGACCGCCTCCGCGGCCTTCGTGCCGAGCTCCGCGGCGGCCGGGCCCTGCGGCTGGGCCTGCGCCCGGCACGACGGCGGCTCCACGTCGGGGTCCTTCTCGGCCACCCGGTCCCGCAGACAGGTACGCAGCGCGGTGACGACCCCGGGCTGGGCCTCCGCCGGGACGGCGGCCGCGGTCAGGGCGGGGCGCAGGCTTGCCGCATCGACGTGGTCGCCGACCGCGCCGGGCAGCAGTCCGAAGAAGACGGTGCCGAGTACGGCGATCCCGAAGGCGCCGCCGAGCTGCTGCACCGAGGTGAGCGCGCCCGAGGCCGAACCGGTCTCCTCGTCGTCGACGCCGGCCAGGACGATGTTGAAGAACGGCGCCATGGCCAGGCCCATGCCGGCGCCGAGCGGGACGAGCGCCGGGATCAGGTGGTAGGGCGTGATGCTGGCGCCCGCGGCCTGGATCGTCGCGGCCACCCCGGCGGTGGCCAGGGCCATGACGACGGTGCCCAGCAGCAGGAGCTTGCGGCCCAGCCGGTCGCTGAGCCCGGCGCCGGCGGCGATGAAGCCGACGACCGTGCCCAGGGCCTGCGGGAGGGTGGTCAGACCGGCCTTCAGGGGTGAGAAGCCGAGCCCCACCTGCAGGTAGAGGGTGAAGACCAGCCCGGTGCCGATGAGCGCGGCGAAGAAGACCAGCCCGAGGAGCAGGCCGCCGGTGAACGCGCGCTTGCGGAAGAGGCTGGGGGTCACGAGGGGGTCCAGGCCACGCTTGTCCCGGCGCGCCTCATAGTGGGCGAAGAGCCCGAACACGGCGATCCCGGCCGCCAGCATGACGAGGATCCAGGCCGGCCAGTCCAGCTCCCGGCCCTGCACCAGCGGGTAGAGCAGCAGGAAGGCCCCGACCGCGGCCAGGACGACGCCGGCGAGGTCGAGGCGCGGCGTACGGTCGCTGCGGAACTCGGGCAGGAACTTGATCGCCCCGAACACCGCGAAGAGCCCGAGCGGCAGGTTGATCAGGAAGATCATGCGCCAGCCGGTGCCGAAGTAGTCGGCGTCGACCAGCCAGCCCGCGAGGATCGGCCCGCCGACGGCACCGAGGCCCATCACCGGCCCGAACGCGCCGAAGGCCTTCGCCTGCTCCTGCGGCGAGAACATCTGCTTGATCATGCCCAGGCCCTGCGGCAGCATGAGCGCGCCGAAGAGCCCCTGTACCGCGCGGGCGCCGATGAGCACGCCGGGCGTCCAGGCCACGGCGCAGAGCAGCGACGCGAGCGTGAAGCCGGTCGCGCCGATCATGAACATTCTGCGGCGGCCGTAAATGTCCCCGAGCCGGCCGCCGGTGAGCAGCCCGACGGCCATCGCGAGCGTGTAGGCGGCGCCGAGCCATTGGATCAGGCTCAGCGAGCCGCCCAGTTCTTCGCGGATCACCGGGCCGGCGATCGTGGTGACGAGCGAGTCGAGGAGGTCCATCACCTCGACGGCGAGGATCACGAAGAGCGCGACCCAGCGCCAACGGTACGGGGCCACCCCGGTGGGCGTTCCCTCCACTACGGCTTGCATGCAATTCCCCCGAACAGTGTTCCGATGTGTCGAACACCGTTCTACTGACGAACACCGTTCGAGTCAAGTACGATGTTCGTTGATGACCGACACCGAGCTCCCCCTGCCTCCGTGGCGCCGCGGCGTCTCGAAGCGTGCCCGCCCCGTCCGGCCGGCGCTCAGCCAGGCCCAGATCGTCGACGCCGGCCTGCGCATCGTGACCGAGGAAGGCATCGAAGCGGTGAGCATGCGGCGAATCGCGGCCGTCTTCCACACCGGGGCGTCGAGTCTCTACGCGCACGTGGCCAACAAGGAGGAGCTGCTCCAGTTGATGTTCGACCGCATCTGCGGCGACATCGACGTGCCGGTCCCCGAGCCGGGCCGCTGGCGCGAGCAGATCAAACAGATGGCCCGCTCCGGCCACGCCGTGATGGGCCGGCACAACGACATCGCCCGGGCGGCCCTGGCCACCGTTCCGAGCGGCCCGAACGCGCTGCGCGTGTCCGAGGGCATGCTCGCGATCCTGCTGGCCGGCGGCGTGCCGCCGAAGGTCGCCGCGTGGGCCCTCGACCGCCTCTTCCTGTACCTGGTCGCGGACGCGTACGAGGGCTCGCTCCACGCCCAGGCCGCCGCGGGGCGCGGCGTGACCGAAGGGGAGTACGGCGACACGTTCACCGATCAGCTCGCCGGCTACTTCGAGAACCTGCCCGTGGACCGGTTCCCGCATCTGCGGGCCAATGCCCGGGTCATGACGTCCGGCGGGCAGGACGAGCGTTTCGAGTTCGGCCTCGACCTGATCATCGACGGCCTGGCGCGCTACGCCCGATCCTGACGCTGACGGTCAGGCGGTCGGGAGACCGGCCTCCCGCCAGGCTTTGAAGCCGCCCTCGAGGTCCGTCGCCCGCAGCAGCCCGAGGTCCTGCAACGCGGCCGCCGCCAGGCTGCTCGTGTAGCCCTCCTGGCAGGTCACGATTACCTCGAGGTCATAGTGCGTGAACGGCAGCCGTGCATCGCTGCGAGGATCCAGGCGCCACTCGAGGACGTTGCGTTCGATGATCACGGCGCCCGGGATCTCGCCGTGCTCGGCTCGCTGGGCGGCCGGGCGGATGTCGACCAGGACGGCGCCACGAGCCAGGGCGCGGTGGGTCTCGTGGGGGCCGACGCGTACGAGGCGGGTGCGCGCCTCGGCGAGCAGGTCGTCGATGCCGCGGGAGCCGGGCGGGGCGGGTGCGCTCACCACTGGGCTCCGGCGCGCTCGACGGTCACCACGTCCAGGCCCGTCGCGGCGATGCGGTAGCGGGTCATGGTCGTGAGGGCGGGGCCGTACGCGTGGATGCTGATCGCCGGGCGGCCGGAGCGGTTGGTGATCCGGTGGATGTGGTGGGTGCCGAAGCGGCGGCCCGCTCCCTCGCCGAGCTCGCGCGAGGTGATCCGGGGTGCGGAGCCAGGGGAGACGGTGACCGTGTCCTCCACGAGGCTGCCGGAGAAGACGTGGAACGCCCCGGCCGAGCCGCCGTGGTCGTGCAGGTCGGTGCCCTGGCCCGGCAGCCAGGTCAGCAGCCATACCTCGTGGTCCGCCTCGTCGGCGAGCCGGTGGAACCACCGGTCGATCGCGTCGAAGCGCGGAGCCACCGGCCACGCCTGCGGGTCGGCGGCGTACCGCTGGGCGATGGCGAGGTGGTCGAGGCGGATGTCGACGGTGGTCACGGAGCGCTCCCCCGGTTGTCTATAAATCCTATGAGGCTTATAGGTTTACCTGGTGAGGATACGCCGGTGGGCGAGGCGCGCGGGATCTACCACGATGTGAGATGGCCGACGGCGGCTACCACCAGCCCCGACGCTTGGCCCACGTGAGCAGCAGGGCGGACATGATCGCCATGACGGACAGGACCACGAGCAACTGGGGCACATGGGTGTTCTGGTTGACGATGATGTTCATGCCGTAAATCGAGGAAAGCGCGGTTATCGGCAAAGTCACCACCGCGATCACCGCCAGGCGTTCGGCCGCGATGGTCATTTTCGTCTCGGCGCGGACGCGGTAGAACTCGATCACGCCCTGAAGATATTCACGTTCGCCGTCCGCGAGTCCCTTGATCCGGGTTAATTGATCAACGACATCGGTGATCATTGGTAGATCCGACTCCGGGATTCTCTTCCCCAATGCGACGATGCGGCCGTACACCTCGGCGCCGAGAGCGCCCATCGTCCGCACCGCGAGAAGGCCGTGCCGGGCCTGGAACAATTCTTCGAGGAACTCCTCGGGGTTGCCCATGTGGCCGCCGGTGACCCGCTGCTCCAGATGCCACACGTCGCGGGTGATCTCCTCGATGAAGGACTCCAGCCGCTGCGCGAGGGTGGAGACGATCGCGTACGACAGCTCGTACGGTGAGTCCGGCCGCAACCGCCCGCTCTCGAGCCGGCGGCGCACCGCGTCGGTCTCGCGGCGTGCGACCTCGGGATTCACGGCCGGGTTGAGCGGCCCGTGCACGGTGACGACGTACCGGTCGCCGATGATCTGGTCGAGTTCGAGGTAGTGGACGTGCCCGGACGGCCCCCGTTCCGGCCCGTGCAGGATCAGCAGGTGGTGCTCCGGGTAGATGCGCACGCGCGGCACCCGGTTGCGCACCGCGCAGTCCCGTACGGCGAGCGGGTGGCACCGGAGCACGTCGGTGAGCAGCCGTACGGCTTCCTCGTCGCACTCCGGAATATCGATCCAGATGAGGGAGTCGTTGCGCGCGAGCAATTCGTCGACTTCGGACATCAGGTGCTTTTCGACACCTTGATCAGTCAGGAGGAGAACCTCGATGCCGGCCATGTGTTCACGCTAGACCCGAAAGAGCCTCACACCCGTTAGCCTCTTTCACAAAGAGCTGCCGTACAGCTACTGAGCCGATACGTACGGTCGATATTCGCGCGTAATGATTCACCGGATCGGCCCACGACCTCAGCCGTTCAGGCGGAATGGGCGCTCGAGCGGAGCCATCGGTATCCGGAGCGTTATATGGTCGGCGGCGCCTGCGAGAGCGGGTGCCCGGAGGTTCCCCTCGCCCCCCGCCTCCGAGCCCCCCGATGAACGAGGACGGACACGTGTCGAACTCCCGCCGCGGTTTGCTCGCCGCCGGCCTAGCCGCCGCCGTAGTCGGTTCCATGGGCGTCGTGTGGACCCTGAACGCCAACGCCGAGGAGACGCCGGAGGCGCCCGCGCCCGCCGTGGCCGCGCCCGCCGACGCGGCGCCCGCGGTGGCCGCGCCCGTCGACTCGACATCCGCCGGGGCGGCGGTTCCCGACACCATGGCGACGGACGACGAGGGTGATCCGGTGCCGACGCCGCCGAAGCTGCTGCCGTGGGGTGAGCGGCCGTCGAAGCTCAAACGTGCGCGGGCCGGTGTCTCCAGTGCCGCGGTCGCCGCCGCCGGTGCGGACGCCGCGCCTGCCGACGCCAGTGGATCGCTGGAGCCCACGCCGGAGTACGCGCCCAAGGGCCGTAACTCCCGCACCGGCATCCTGCGCAAGGCCACCACCACCGTCGTGCCGCCGGCGCCCCCGCTTGCCGGCGCGGTGGCCGCCGGCGGCAACGTGTACTTCCACTACGCCGTCGGCACCCAGACCGGCGACACCGACGGCAGCTGGGCCAACCTGAGCATCGCGAAGCCCGAGCTGGACCACGACGACTTCCACACGCTCACCGAGATCGCGATGCAGTCCGCGGACGGCCGGCAGATCGTCGAGGTCGGCTGGACCGTGGACCGGACGGTCAACGGCGACGACGATCCCCACCTGTTCGTCTACTACTGGAAGGACCGGCAGCCGAGCTGCTACAACGCCTGCGGCTTCGAGATGTACAGCAAGACGGTCAAGCCGGGCGACACCCTGCCGACCGGCTCGCAGAAGCGGTTCGGCATCCAGCACTCCGGCGGCGTGTGGTGGATCGCGTACGACTCCGAGTGGATCGGGTATTTCCCGGACAAGCTGTGGAACGGCACGTACACCCGCGCCGGCCTGACCCAGTGGTTCGGCGAGGTCGCGGCGTCCAGCGCGGCGCCCTGCACCGACATGGGCAACGGCTACCCGGCGACGAACGACGCGGCGGGACGTATCGGCTCGATCTCCATGACCAACGGCCCGGAACCGAGGGCCGCGGTCCGCGCCACGAGCGAGTACTACAGTGTGCTCTCCCTGAGTGACCGGACCTTCCGCTTCGGCGGCCGCGGAGCCTGCTGATCACATCCCGACGCCCGAGGCCCGATCCCGTACGAGGGGATCGGGCCTCTTTGCCGCGCGCTGATCGAACCGGGCGGCCCGTGGCGGGGTACAACGAGGCGGGACGGCGACGGGAGGCGGCGATGAGGCGACGGGTGAGTCCCGACGAGGAGCTGATGACCGCGCTGTACACCGAGCACTACGCGGTGCTGCTCAGCTTCGTCTCGCGGTACGTGCAGGACCGGCACAAGGCCGAGGACCTGGTGCAGGAGACGCTGCTGCGGGCCTGGCGGCACATCGACCACCTCGATCCCGAACCCGGTCGTACCCGGTCGTACCTCCTCACGATCGCCCGCAACGTGGTCACCAACGCGTGGCGCGCCGAGCAGCGGCGGCCGCACCTGGTCGGCGACGACGCGGCGGTCGCGGCGGTGCCGGCGGCCGACAACGTCGACCAGCTCGTCGAGGGATGGCTGGTCGCCGAGGCGCTGGAACGCCTGTCGGCGGACCACCGCGCGGTGGTGCAGGCGATGTACTACGAGGGCCGGACGGTCGCCGACGCCGCCAAGCGGCTGTCGGTGCCCGAGGGCACGGTGAAGTCGCGGGCCTACTACGCGGTACGCGCCCTGCGGCAGGTGTTCGAGGAGATGGGGGTGCTCCGATGAGCACCGGCCACGACGACCTGCGCAAACTGCTCGGCGGCTATCTGCTGGGCGGGCTCGACGACGCTGACACCGACCGGCTCGACGCGCACCTGCTGCACTGTGACGACTGCCGTGCGGAGTTGGAGCAGCTGGGTCCCGTACCCGAGCTCCTCCGGTCCTTGGAGGCCTCGCCGCCGCCGGCGGTCGCACCCGGTACGCGGCCGAGCGCCGTGCGGATCGAGGGTCTGCTCGCCCGGATGCGTGCCGAGCGGGCCCGCGAGCGCCGCCGCCTGAGCACCCGCTGGCTGGCGGCCGCCGCGGCGGTGCTCGTGGCGGCGATCTCGCTGGGGGTCGTCGTCACGCGCGACGACGACCGGTCCGCGCCGCCGCCCCAGGCGGTGCCGAGCAGGCCCCCGCTGGTCACCGCGGTCTTCGAGCCCGCGAGCGGCGGCGGGATGACCGGCGAGGCGGTGCTGACGGGCAAGACCTGGGGGGTGTCGATCGACCTCAACGTGTCCCGGCTGACCGGACGGGGGCCGTTCGTGTGCCAGGTCCACGAGGCCGACGGCTCGATGGAGCAGGCCGCGATCTGGGGTCCGACGCCGAGCGGCAACGCCAAGGTGACCGGCGCGAGCTCGATCCAGCTGCGCGACGTACGGGCGGTGGCGGTGGCCGACAAGGAGGGCCACGTGCTGGGTACCGCCCGCCTGAAGTGACTACGCGGCGTCGCGGCCGTACAGGCGCTCGCGCTGTGCCTGCGGCAGGGAGCACGCCGCCGTGCCGCCCGGCAGCAGGTGGCGGTGGCCGGCGATCCAGCGGTACGCCGGCCACGCCAGCAGGCCGACGGGCTTGAGCTGCAGCGCGCGGCCCGGGACCTCCCACAGCCGGCCGGCGTCGCGCAGCAGCAGCGCGATGGCGTCCGGCCCGGAGGCGATCGTGCCGTCCGGGCCGACCCACTGCACCGCCTCCTCCACCTGCTCGAGCGTGAGCCCGAGCGCGTCGAGGTCGGCGAACTGCCAGGGGACCACCGTCGCGCGGGACGGGATGCGGCGCTCGATGAACTGCGCACACGTGGTGCAGAACGAGCAGTCGCCGTCGTACACGAAGGTGGGTTCGATCATGCTCTTATCTTCTCAGGTGACCCGGCGTAGCCGGACCAGGTAGGTCTGCGCGACGACCACCACCGCGAGGAACGCGCCGCTGATGACCTGCTGATAGCTGCTGGGAACGTTGCCCACCTGATTGATCATGTTCTGGATCACGCCGAGCAGCAGCACGCCCGCGATCGTGCCCGCGATGGTGCCCGCGCCGCCGGTCAGCAGCGTGCCGCCGATGACGACCGCGGCGATCGCGTCGAGCTCCATGCCCGTGCCCAGGACCGTGACGCCGGAGCCCAGCTTGGCCGCGTTGATCGCCCCGGCCAGGCCCGCGAGCAGGCCCGACATGACATAGACCCAGACTTTGGTACGCCGGACAGCGACGCCCATGAGGCTCGCCGCGTCCTCACTCCCGCCGACCGCGTAGACCGAGTGACCGAACCGGGTGCGCGACAGCAGCACCATGCCGGCCGCGAAGACCGCCGCCACCAGCCACACCGGGTAGCCGATGCCCAGGAACGAGCCGGTGCCGAAGCCGCGGAACGCGTCGTCGGTGACCAGATAGGTCGTCGAACCCTCGTTGCTGAGCGCGCGCATCAGCCCCCGCGCTCCGAGCAGCGCCGCCAGGGTCACGATGAAAGGCGCCATCCTCGTGTACGCGATGAGCAGCCCGTTGATCACGCCGATGAGCCCGCACACGGCCAACGGTAAGAGGAATGCCGGAATCAGTCCCCACTGGGACGCATAGGCGGAGACGACGCCGCCGAGGACGTAGAGCGAACCCACGGAGAGGTCGATGCCACCGGTGATGATGACGAAGGTCATGCCGAGCGCGATGAGAGCGGGCGGGGCCGCGGCGACCAGGATCGTGCCCGCGTTGTCGTAGCTGCGGAAGTTGGGGAACGCCGCCGAGGCGATGACCACGACGGCGATGAGGACGGCCAGCGCCCCCTGGCGCTGCACCAGGCCGACGAGGCGGTCGGTGCGCTGGGCCCGGCGTTCGTCGGCGGCGACGGCCACGGCACCCTGCGGTTCCGACGCGATCTGCTGGGTCACCGGGTCTTCCTCTCTCGGGCGGCGTAGACGGCGATGAGGATGATGACGGCCTGCACCATCTCGGTCGTGGACGGCTGGAGGTTGTGCTTGATCATCGTGGCGACCACCAGCTGCATGAGCAGGGCGCCGGCCACCGTGCCGACGATGCGGACCTTGCCGCCGGTCAGCGGGGTGCCGCCGACCACCACCGCCGTGATGGCGGAGAGCTCTATGAGCAGGCCGACCGAGGAGGCGTCGCTGGACTGGATGCGGGCGACGGCGAGCAGGCCGGCGACGGAGGCCAGCACGCCGCAGACGATGTAGACGGTGATCAGCACCCGCTTGACGGGGATGCCGGCGAGCTCGGTCGCCGGGCGGTTGCCGCCGATCGCGAGCAGGCGGCGGCCGAAGACCGTACGGCGAACCACGAACGCGACGACGACGACCAGGAGGGCCGCGATCCAGACCAGCATCGGGATGCCGAGGAGATCGCCGGAGCCGAGGAAGATGAAGTCCTCGTTACGGACGTCCTTGAGCTGGCCCTTGGAGATCACCAGGGCCAGCCCGCGGCCGCCGACGAACAGGGCGAGGGTGGCCACGATGGGCTGCAGACCCACCCGGGCCACGAGCGTGCCGTTGATCAGGCCCACCGCCGCGCCGGCGAGCAGCGAGACGAGGATCGCCGCGATGACGCCGTACCCGAGATAGAGCGGGATGAGGGCGGCCGCAAGGGCCATCACCGAGCCGACCGACAGGTCGATGCCCTCGGTGCCGATCACCAGCGCCATGCCGAGCGCCACGATCACGATCGGGGCGACCTGGACGAGCTGGATGCGCAGGTTGCTCCAGGTCAGGAAGTGGGGGGTGAACAGCACGTTGTAGAGGACCAGCACGCCGATCGCGACGTAGACGCCGTACTTCGGGAGCCAGGCGCGCACCCGCGCCATGTCCACGGCGGGCCGCGGGGCGGTCGCAGCCTCAGTGGTCATTGCCAACCTCTTTCGCTTCGACCGCCGCCGCGGCGATCGTCTCCAGCAGCGCCTCGGTGGTCACGTCGTCGCCGCGCAGTTCGCCGACGACCGCGCCGTCGCGCAGCACCACCACCCGGTCCGAGCCTTCGACCAGCTCCTCCGCGTCGGACGAGACCAGCACGACACCTAGGCCCTCGGCGGCCAGCTCGTCGATGAGCCCCTGCACCTCCGCCTTCGCGCCGACGTCGATGCCGCGCGTGGGCTCGTCCAGCAGCAGTACCTTGGGCTGGGTGGCGAGCAGGCGGGCGAGCAGCACCTTCTGCTGGTTGCCGCCGGAGAGGTCGCCGACGCGCTGGTCGGGGCTGGACGCCTTGATCCGTAACCGGGTCATGTAGGTGCGGACGATCTCGTCGATCTTCCGGTCGGAGACCAGGCCGAGCTTCGACATGCGGGGCAGCACGGCGAGCGCGATGTTCTCCCGTACGGACAGGCCCGCGACGATGCCCTCGGCCTTGCGGTCCTCGGGCTGGACGGCGATGCCGGCCTTGACCGCCTGCACGGTGGTGGGTCGCTGGAGATCCTTACCGTCCACCTCGACCGCACCGCTGTCGACCGGGTACGCCCCGCCGATCGCCTTGATCGTCTCGCTGCGCCCGGCGCCGAGCAGCCCACCCAGCCCCACGACCTCGCCCGGCTGCACGGCGAAACTGATGTCGTGCAGCTTGTGCCGGCTGCTGAGGCCGGAGACCCGCAGCACCGGGGCGGCATCCCCGACACCGGCGTGATCGCCGGCGAAACCGGTGAAGCCCTCCCGGCGTACGGCGGACATGTCGCGGCCGAGCATGAGCGACACCAGCCGGATCCGCTCGAGATCGGCCAGCCTCCCGGTGTGGACCACCTTGCCGTCGCGCAGGATCGTCACCGCGTCGCAGATCTGGTAGAGCTCGTCGAGCCGGTGGCTGACGTAGACGATGCCGATGCCCTGGGCGTGCAGATCCCGGATGACGCCGAAGAGGGTCTCCACCTCGCGCGGTTCCAGCGACGACGTGGGCTCGTCCATGATGACGACCTTGGCGTCGATCATCACCGCCCGTGCGAGCGCGACCATCTGCTGCGCGCCCAGCGCCAGGGTGCCGAGCTGGCGGCGTACGTCGGTGGTGACGCCGTAGCGCAGCAAGATCTCGTGCGCCTCCCGGAACATCCGCTTCTCGTCGAGCAGGCCCAGGGCGTTACGCGGCTCGCGGCCGAGGAACAGGTTGTGGGCCACGCTCATCAGCGGGATGAGGTTGACCTCCTGGTAGATCGTCGAGATGCCGGCGCGCTGGGCGTCCATCGGCGAGTCGAAGCGGGCCGGCTCGTCGCGGTAGCGGAGCTGGCCGGCGTCGGGCTGGTAGACGCCGGTCAGGACCTTGATCAATGTGGATTTTCCGGCGCCGTTCTCGCCGACCAGGGCGTGGACCTCGCCGGGTTGCAGGGTGAAGGACACGCCGTCCAGGGCTCGTACGCCCGGGAAGACTTTCGATACATCGACGACTTCTAGCAGCGCCATGAACGCATTCACTCACTTCTCAACATAATCCGTCAAGACTTCGCACATGATCTCTCGTCGTGGTTGCTGTGGGGGCTTCGGGGATGGGATGACCCACTCCGGGCGGTCAGGCTTGATCCCTGCGTGGGTCATCCCATCCCCGAAGCCGTTGTGGTTGCTCTTCGACGATCGGCTTCAGGCCAGGGGAGCCGCGTTGGTCCAGGTGGCGTCAGCGGAGTAGCTGGCTGGGTTGTCCCAGGAGTTGGCGCCGCCTGGGGTGGCGATGTAGACCGCCTCGGCGTAGTGGCGCCAGTAGTAGCCGGGGTAGTTGAGCGACTCCAGCGAGATGTTGGCGGTGCCGGCGTTCAGGGGTGGCTGGGCGCAGAAGGTGGCGTCCTGCAGGAACGTCGTCGTGTTGTCGTTCGGGGACTTCTGGAGGCGGTAGGCGGCGTGGCGCAGGTATTGGCCGGGGAAGTTGACTGATTCGAAGGAGTAGCAGCTGGTGTCGGCGAAGCCTGGGCGGATGGTGAAGGTGGCGTCGGCTCGGTCGGTCGCCGAACTGCTCGTGGTGATGACGTCCGTTCGGGCGAGGCCGTCGTAGTGGCGGAGGTAGCGGGTGTCGTAGCCCGGAGTGGTGACCCGGAACGAGTGTTTCTGTCCGACGGTCAGGTCGGCGCCGCTGCGCCAGAGCGGCGCCGTGATGGTCCAGGTGGCGTCGTCGTTGTAGGTGCCGCCGGTGTTCTGGTCCATCCAGATTTCTTCGTTGCGGTGGCGGAGGTAGTGGCCCGGCATGTTTGCGGCTTCCAGGGAGGTGCCGCCGCCGGAGAGGCCTGGGCGGGCGCAGAATGTCGCGTCGGCGTTGAAGGTGCCACCGGTGTTCGCCTCGCTGTAGACGCGGTAGTTCCGGTGGCGGAGGTAGCGGCCCGGGAAATTGCGGGACTCGAAGGAATAGCAGGCGTTGTTCGACAGGCCGGGACGGATGGTGAAGGTGGCGTCCTGGCGGTCGGTTGGTGTGCTGATGGTGGCGATGACGTCGGTGCGGGCGGCGCCGTCGCGGTGGCGCAGGTAGCGGTTCGTGTAGCCCGGGGTGGTCACGCGCAGGGATACCAGCTTGTTCGTCGGCAGGGTCGTGCCGTCGGCTGCGCCGAGGACGGTCAGGTTCACCGCGCGTACGCGGGCGAAGTCCATCTTCTGGATCTGCCGGTCATAGGTGAAGAAGCCGTTGAGTTCCTCTTCCACGTCCGTGGGCTCGGTGTAGACAGACCCGGAGAGACCGTTGCTGGTGATCAGGTCGATCAGTTTGCTGGTGATCTGTACGTAGCGGTTGGTGAGGGCGTGGGAGTCGGGCAGCCACTCGTAGGCGAACTTGCCGCTGGTCGGCCACTCGTGCCCGGGTACGCGCAGGCCGAGGCCGCCGTACTCGCCGTTGACCGCGATGCGGGTGGCGCTGGGGGCGCGGGTGATGCCGGGGCCGACGTACACGTGGTCGTCGATCACGTCGCCGTTGCCCGGGTCCGGGTCGGAGTCGCAGCAGTTGGCACCGGAGTCGTGGTTGACCAGGCGGGTCGGGTCCCAGCTCTTGACCAGGTCGGCGATGCGGCCGGCGTCGTACTCGCCCCAGCCCTCGTTGAACGGCACCCACTGGACGATCGACGTGATGCCCTTGTGCTCGTCGATCATCTCCTTGAGCTCCTTCTCGAACCGCTGGCGGCCGGCCGCCGAGGGTTCACGGCCGCTGGCCAGCGCCGGCATGTCCTGCCAGACCAGGAGACCCAGCTTGTCCGCCCAGTAGAACCAGCGGTCGCTCTCGACCTTGATGTGCTTGCGGACCATGGTGAAGCCCAGCGCCTTCTGCTGGTCGAGGTCGAAGCGCAGGGCGGCGTCGGTGGGCGCGGTGTAGCCGCCGTCCGGCCAGAAGCCCTGGTCGAGAGTGCCGAGCTGGTAGACGAACTTGCCGTTGAGCGTCGGGCGCAGCACTCCGCCGAGCATCGCCTTGCCGAGCGAGCGCATGCCGAAGTAGCCGCCCACGACATCACCGCCGCCGGTGCCGGTCAGCGTCACGCGCAGGTCGTACAGGAAAGGGTCCGACGGGGTCCAGAGGTGGGCGTTCGGGACCGGTACGCGGATGCTCGAGCCGATGCCGCCCGTGGCCGATCCGACGACGGCGCCGCCGCTGAGCACTTCGGCGCGTACGCCCTGGCCGCTGGTGCCGGCGCCCTGCACGACGAGGTCGAGCGCGCCGGCGGCGAGGTTGGGCGTGGTGTCGAGGCGGGTGATCCGCGCCGGGTTGGTGGGCTCGAGCCAGACGGTCTGCCAGATGCCGGACGACGAGGTGTACCAGATGCCGCCGCGGCTGGTGCGCTGCTTGCCGACCGGGATGTCCTGGTTGTCGGTCGGGTCCCAGACGCCGACGATGATCTCGTTCGAGCCGGCCCGCAGCGCGCCGGTGACGTCGTACGAGAACTTGTCGTAGCCGCCTTCGTGGGTGCCGAGCAGGGTGCCGTTCACCCACACCTTCGACTGCCAGTCGACCGCGCCGAAGTTGAGCTGCACGGTGCGGCCGGCCCAGCCCGCGGGGACGGTGAAGGTCCGGCGGTAGTACATGAAGTCCTCGTGCCGCATGATCCCGGAGAGAGCGCTCTCGATGGGGTACGGCACCAGCACCTCCTCGCCGAGATTGCCGTTGATCGGCGGGTTGTTGATGTTCGCCGCGCCCGCGAACTGCCAGATGCCGTTCAGGCTCTGCCAGTCGCGGCGGGTCAGCTGGGGCCGGGGATATTCGGGCAGCGGGTTGGTGGTGGACACCTGGTTGGTCCACGGGGTGCTGAGCGGGGGAGTCTTGGGCGTGAACGCCGCCGCAGGTGCCGGCGTGGCGATCAGGGCGCCGGCGGAGGAGGTCAGCGCGGCCGTGGTCACGGCGAGGAGGCGTCGCCATGACCGGGATCGATGTTCAGTCACGTTGGTTCTCCTTGTCCAGGAGCGTGCAACGGCGCACGGCGGCGCTGGAGAGGTCCAGCGCCGCCGTGGGGGGATGAAACCGTGATCAGTAGGCGCTGTTGAGGTCGCTCTTCGCGTTGCTCTGGTCGTATTCGCGGTCGCTGATGATGATGTCCTCGGGGATCGGCTCGCCGCTGAAGAACTTGGTGGCGGTCTGGAAGGCGAGAGGGCCGAAGCGCGGGTTGGACTCGATCACCGAGTAGATCCAGCCGTCGACGATGCCCTGGACCGCGCCCTTGGTGCCGTCGATCGAGACGATCTTGACGTCGCCCTTCTGCTTGCCCGCGCCCTTGAGCGCGACCTCGGCACCGAGGGCCATCTCGTCGTTCTCCGCGTAGATTCCCTTGATGTCCGAGTTGGACTGCAGCAGCTGCTCGGTGACCTTCTGGCCCTCCTCGCGGGAGAACTGCCCGGTCTGCTCGAACACGATCTTGACGTCGGGCGCGACCTTGGCGATCTGGTCCTTGAAGCCCTTGGTCCGCAGCGTGGTGACGTTGTTGCCCGGTGAGCCGAGCAGGATCGCCACCGAGCCCTTGTTGCCCAGCGCGGCGGCCATCTTGTCGGCCGCGCGCTTGCCCTGCTCCTCGAAGTCCGACCCGATGAAGGTCAGGTAGTCCTTGCAGGAGGTGGCGTTGATCTTGCGGTCGATCGTGATGATCGGGACCTTCTTGGCCGACGCCTTGGCGAAGACCGAGTCCCACCCGTCGGAGTTCAGCGGGGCGATCACCAGCAGCTGCACGCCAGAGTCGATCATCTGCTCGACATCGCTGATCTGCTTGTTGAACTGCGAGTTCGCGTTGGTGGTCTGCAGATTGCCGGCCGGGATGCCGAGCTTCGCCGCCTCGTCCTTGATGGACTGCGTCTCGGCGATGCGGAACGGGTTCGCCTCCTTCTCCGACTGGGAGAAGCCGATCTTCGCCGTCTTCAGGTCGACCTTCTGGCCGCCGAACTGGTCCAGCGTGCAGGTCTTGGCGCCGGGCGCCGCCGACTGGACGACCTGGGCGCCCGCCGACGCGTTCGACCCGGCCGTGGGGGTGCCGCTGTCCTCGGACTTCGCGCAGGCGCTGACGAGGAGCAGGGTAGCTCCGAGGGAGATGACCGCCGGCCTCCAGCGGCCGGACATGGCGCTCATGGCATGTGCTCCTTAGTGGTGATTCCCAGCTCGTCGGTGGGGGCATCGACGCTTTACCATCCGGAAACACATTCACGCACTATCGAACTTTTCCTGTCAAGGTCATGGTCATAACCAACCAGAAACGAACGCAACGCTGGGTCGTTATGCGACTGCAACGCCGTAAAATCGCAGGTCAGCGTAGGGTTTCCCGGAGCTTGGTGGGTTGGCGATCATGAGCCATCGACGTTGTTAACGATCACATCTGGACACGCTCTCCGTCGCTACCGGACGGTGGCCGTGGGCGTGGAGCCCCGGGACAGGTCGATGCCGTACTCGGCGAGCCGCTCGCGAGTGCGGTGCAGATCCCACTGCGCCCCCAGCACGGTGTAGAGCTCCGCCGCCTCGGCACCCGTACGCGCTGCCTCGTGCGGCCGTCGCGACAGCGCGAGGAGCACCGCCGCGTCCTCCAGCGCGGCCGCGAGCTCGGGCACGCGACCGACGTCCCGGTAGTGGGCGGCCGCCTGCAGGGCCGGCTCGGGGTCCTCGGTCATCAAGGCCCGGCACCGCGCTGCGGCGGCGAACGCGCGCGCCGGACGTATCTCCTTGTCGGCCTCGGCCGCACAGATGGCCGCGGCCTGCTCGGCAACGTCGCGGCGGCCGAGCGTGAGAGCGAGCCGCAGGGCGTCGGGCAGCCACTGGTGGCGCAGCATCATCGGCGCGTACCCGGGGGTGAGCAGCGGCGCCAGCTCGTCCAGTGCTTCCGCCGCCCGGCCCTGCTGTTCCGCGACGAGCGCACGGGCGACCAGCAGGAAGTCGCAGCTCTCGCGCTCGGCGTCGGTGACGGGCAGGGCGTTGGCGGCGTCGAGATGGGCGGCGGCCAGGCTGTGATCACGCCGCCGCCCGGCGATCAGGGCCGCCACGCCATGCAGGAGCATCGCGACGGCGCCCGGTTCCCGCATGCCCAGGAAGGTGATGCCGGGTGCGTCGTCGGTGACGGCGCTGACCTCGGCCGTGGCATCGTCCCAGCGGCCGAGCCAGTAGTACTGCACCGCCGAGGCCACCTGGAGGCTGGCCGGCAGGCGGTGCCGGATCGCGAACAGAGCCGCCTCGCGCAGGGTCCGTTCGGCCTCGTCCAGGCGGTCGAGGTTCTGCAGCGTGAACATGCGGTTGTCCAGCAGGTCGAAGTACATGCCCGCGAACGTGGGATGGTCGCGCATGAGCTCCAGCGCGCGGTCGACGTACTCGAGGGCCCGCTCGTGGTCGCGCCGGATCGAGTGGGTGAGCCACCCGGTCTGCAGGGCGAACGCCGCCTCGTACGGCTGACCGGCCGCGATCGCCTCGTCGAACACGTGCCGCGCCCGCTCGTCGGCCTGGTCCAGGTCGTCCAGGGAGCCCCGGCGGAAGTTGGCCAGCAGCACCCGGTGGCGGGTACGCCAGATCTCCGGCGCGGCCGGGTCGTACACCGCGTCGGCGAGCAGCTCGATCGCCTCGGCCGGATGCCCCTGCCGGAACCGCATGGCCGCCAGTAGCTGGCGCATCTCGGCCCGGTCGGACGGGTCGGTGGCGATACCGAGCGCCTCGCGGGCCTCCTCTATCGGATAGCGCTCGTAGCGGAAGTCGAGCTTCACCAGGGCGATCAGCAACGTCTCGCGCTGCTCCGCGGTGGCCAGGCCGGTGCCGAGCACCTGCCGGATCAGCGTGTGGGCGATCTGCGGGACCCGCTTGACCACCTCGGCGTGGTGTTCGGTCAGCCAGGCGACCACCCAGTCGTCGACCACCGGGGTCTCGGCGGCGAGCTGCTCGGCCACCCGGGTCACCGGGCTGCCCTTGCGCGCGAGGATCTCGGCGGTCTGCCGATGCCGCAGCGCGCGGATGGCCCGCGGGATGCTCTCGTAGAGGGCCTCGCGCAGGAACGGGTGGCGGAACGCGAGGTCGGACCCCGAGTCCACGACGATGCTCGCGGCGAGGGCCTCCTCGAGGTTGTTCACCAGCTCGAACGGGGAACGGCCGGTCACCGCGACCACGTCGTCGACGGCGAACTCCGTGCCGAGGAGAGCCGCGAGCCGCAACACCTCCTTGGTGTCGTCGCTCAAGAAGTCCACAGTGGTGCGGACCACGGCGAGCAGGGAGCGCGGCGCCTCCACCGGCACCGACGCGTCGATGTCGGCGCGGCCCTCGGCCACCGACACCACGCCGCGGCGTACCAGCGCGGACGCCATCTCCCGGGCGCAGAGCGGGTTTCCGCCGGAATGACTCACCACGGTGCGCAGGTGCGGGCCCACCGGAGCGCCGACCACCGCGGCGACGATCTCCTCGGTCGCCTCCGGCGCGAGCGCCTCCAGGACCAGGACGTGTCCCTGCCGCAGCTGCACGCCGCGGCGCAACTGGGCCAGCTCGCGCCCGTTGGGCTCGGGACGGGCCGCGGCCACGAGCAGCAACGGCAGGTGCCGGGTGGCCGCGGCCATCCGATCCCAGAGCAGCACGCTCGCCTCGTCGGCCCACTGCAGATCGTCCACGACCAGGACGGTCGGCGTCGCCGCGCAAGCGGTCCGCAGGTACGCGAGGATGCGCTCCGCCGCGATCCCCGGCCCCGCATCATCGTTGTCGTCGCCGGAGGCCGCGTGCAGCTCCCCGGCGAGGGCGGCGCGGCGCGGATCGGGTGAGCTCGCCGCCAGGCCCAGCGCGCGGGCCAGCACCTGCAGCGGGACGTGCCGGTCCAGCTCGCCGGCCACGCCCCAGAACAGCTGGCAGCCGGCCTCGTCGGCGTCGGACAGCGAGCGGGTCAGCAGCTCGGTCTTGCCGATGCCCGGCTCGCCCTCGATCCAGACGGCCGCCCCACCCCCGGCCGCGGTCCGCCGGACCAGGTCGCGCAGCAGGGCCACCTCGTCCGTACGCCCGAACAGCGGCTGGTCCGTCACCCCGTCCCGGATGGCGCGAGCGACCTGGGTGGGCACGACCGCCGCGGCCCGTACCGGCTCGTCCTCGCCGCCCACCGAACCGTCCAGCACCCTGCGCTGCAGCTCCTGCAGGCGGGGACCGGGTTCGACACCCAGCTCCGCGACGAGCGTGCGGCGGGCCGCGCGGAACGCCTCCAGCGCCTCGGCCGGACGGCCCGCGCGATACAGCGCCAGCATCAGCAGCTCGTGCAGCGGCTCATGGAGCGGATAGTCACGGACCAGTCCTGCCAGGTCGGCGATGAGCGCGTCGTCGTCGAGCTGCATGGCGATGCGGGCACGTCGCTCCGCCGCCGCGAGCCGCCGGTCGCCGAGCCGGGTGCGTTCCACCTCGATGCGGTCGCCGGTAAGGCCGGCGTACGCCTCGCCGTGCCACAGGCGCAGGGCTTCGTCCAGGCGCGCCGCAGCGGCGGTGGCGTCGCCGGACTCCTGCAGCGCGGCCGCCTCGGCGCAGAGCTGCTCGAAGCGGTCGCTGTCCAACCCGCCCGGTGTGACCCGCAGCGAGTAGCCGTTCGGGCCGGAGGTGAGCACGTCGGCGGCGCCGCTGCGGTCCGGGCCGGGGGCGAGCGCGCGCCGCAGACCTGAGATGTACGTGTAGACGCTGCCCGGCGCCGTCGCCGGCGGGCTGGTGCCCCACACCGCCTCGATGATCTCGTCCCGGCCGACGATCCGGTTCGCGTCGGCGGCCAGGACCGCGAACAGGGCGCGTTGCCGGGCCGGGCCGAGGTTCAGCTCGCGGTCGCCGTACCAGGCCCGGACCGGGCCGAGGACCGACACCCGGAGGGGTTCCTGCGGGTCGTCCGACATCCGTCCTCCGTTTCCGCGCCGGCCGGTCAGCGACCGGCCGGTACCTGGTCTCCGAGCAGCGCCGAGCGGCTCAGGTGCGGCGCGGTCGGCTCACCGGGCAGGTACGGCCGGAGCCTGGTGATCAGCAGGCGGAAGCGGGTGAGCCAGGGCTCCGGATAGCGACGGGAGCTGAGCGCGGCGCGCGCCACGTCGGCCGCCGCCACATGATCCCCGTGCCGGTCGTGGCCGCACGCCATGATCCATTGCATCTCGGCCTCGAGGCTCACGTCGGTGGTGCGGGCGGCGACCCAGCCGGCGTCCGCCACGGCGTTGTGGCCCTGCTCGTGCAGCAGCCGGGCCAGCCAGGCGGTCAGGCCCAGCCGGGTGCTCTCGTCGAGGGCGTACTCCGCGCGGACCTGCCGCAGCATGGTCACCGCGGCCTCGGGGGCGCGGGCTGCGAGCTGTTCGATGTGGCGGGTCAGCCAGCGGCTGGCGCCGGCGTCGAGCGGCACCGGTCCGGCCAGCAGCTGCTCCACCACCCGTTCCGGCGCGCCACCCAGGTCAGCGATCTTCTCGGCGAACGATCGGTGCAGCATGATCCGCAGGGCGGCCGGCGTGCTCTCGTGCAGCACCCGCGAGACGATCCGGTGCCGGAAGGCGAGCGTCTGCGGGTCGTCGGTGAGCACGCCCGCGATACGGGCGGGCTCGACGGTCCGGGCCAGCTCCCCGGGATCCCGGTCGGTCACGGCGGCCACCTCCGCCACGGAGCATTCCCCGCCCAGGAAGGCGCAGGCGCGCAGGATGTGGCGCGTCTCCTCGCTGAAGGCCGCGAGGTGTGCGTTCACCGCGGCGACCAGCTCGGGCGGCGGAACGTCGCGGTAGCCGGGCTCGCCGCGCGCGCTCGCCGCGAGGTGCCGCAGGTAGTACGGGTTTCCACCGGCATCGGCGAGCAGCCGGCGCAGCTGCCTCGGCTCCGGCGCGGCCGGAGCGATCGCGCGGATCAGCGCCGTCGCCTGCTCGGGGCGCAGCGGCGCCAGGTGGAGCGTCTCGTCGGCCGGCCCGGCGAGCACGTGCGGCGATCCGGGGCGCACCGAGGCGACCAGCAGCAGCGGGAGCTCGTGGGCCAGCTCGTACAGGGCGCTCCAGACCCGAAGGGTGGCGTCGTCCGCGCACTGGAGGTCGTCGGCCACGAGGATCAGCGGTGACTCGGCTGCCTGCCGGACCAGCTCGACCGCACGCGCGACGGTCTGCGGGCGGGGGCCGTCGATGGCGTCCGCGGCCACCGTGAAGAGGTTGCGCACCAGGTCGCGCGGGGCGTCGCCGGACATCGCGGACTCCATGCACTCCAACAGCACGCCGAGCGGCATGCGCCGGGCCAGCTCGTCGCCGACCCCCCAGCCCACCCGGCATCCGCGCGGCACGTCGCCGCGCAGCGCCACGGTGAGCAGTGCGGACTTGCCCATTCCTGGCGGGCCGACGACCCGGATGCTACGGCCACGGCCGCCCGCCACCGCCTTGACGGCCTGCCGGAGTGACGCCAGCTCGGCGTCGCGCCCGATGAGCGTCACCGGGTCGGAGACGATGACCGGCCCGGCCGCATGTCGTGCCGGCGCGGGCCGATCCTTGGTGCCGGTGAGGATGCGCAGGCGCATCGTCCGCAGCGCCGCGCCGGGCTCGGTGCCGGTCTCCTCGAGCAGCACCTGGCTCAGGTGGTCGTGCACGCGCAGCGCCTCGGCCTGGCGGCCGGTCGCCTGCAGGGCGGTCATCAGCATCCCGTGCAGCGTCTCCTGCAACGGGTACGCCTGCACCAGCGCGCGGAGGGCGGCGATCGCCTCGTCGTTGCGGCCGAGCTCCATGAGCAGTGCCGCGTGCCGCTCGGCGCTCGCCAGGCGCAGCTCGGTGAGGCGCAGGCGCTGGGCTTCCGCGTACGGCCCTGGCACGCCGGAGAGGGCCTCGCCGTGCCAGAGCCGCATGGCGGCCTCAAGCGCGGCCAGTTCGGCGAGCCGGTCGCCCCTGCTGCGGTGCCGGCGGCTCTCGTCGCGCAGCGCCTCGAAGCGGAACACGTCGACGTTCTCCGGCTGGACGTGCAGGCAATACGTGCCTCCGCCGGAGGTGAGCAGCTGCCCGGCGGCCCAGCGGTCGCGATCCGGTTCCAGGACCCGGCGCAGGGTCGACACGTACGTGTAGACGTTGCCGATCGCGCTGGCCGGCGGTTCGTCCCCCCACAGTGCACCGACGAGTTGCTGGCGTGAGACGGCGTGGCCGGCGTGCAGGGCCAGCACGGCGAGAACAGCCGCGCGCCGCGCCGACCCGAGCGGCAGCTCCGCCTCGTCCCGCCATGCTCGGACGGGGCCCAGCAGGCGAAGGTCCATGCCCTCGTGCGCTGCCGTCATGGCTACCCCATCTCGTGGTCGTGAGATCGCTCTCCGCCGCCCGGCGGTGGAGGGTAAAACCATTCTTAATCAATCCGTGCAAGCTGATCATGGGGCTTGCGTCGGGCAAGCATATCGTCGCCCTTGACCGTTTGCGGATCTGTCGTGACTCATTCTTGACCGCTTCCCGCCGCGTACGCGAATCGATGATCACCACTCGACCTGGGTTACTCGCGCGTAGGCCGGAGAGTGTCCTCGCCTCCGCTCCGCGGCGGTGATTGACAGAAAGCTTGCGAGTGCCGCAGTGAACAGGGTCGATGCTTCCATGAAGGTCGCGTGAAGATTTCCTGAAGGCGGCTTCCGGAGACTGGCTCGGCAATGCCGACCAACCGGAGGTAGCAGTGGAGCAGGTCCGCGTCGCCCTGCAGGCGATGGATCCGATCAGCCATGCTGGGCTGGCCAATTTTCTTCAGTCGCGTCCCGGGCTCGTGCTGCTTCCCGCCGCCGACCGGGTCGCCGCCAAGGTGCTCGTCGTCTCGGCCGACCGGCTGACCACCGACGTCGTGGCCCTCCTGCGGCGTTCGGCGGCGGAGACGGGCGCGCCGGTCGTGCTCGTCACCAGCGAGATCAACGAGACCGAGCTGCTCACCGCGGTCGAGTGCCGCGTGGTGGCGGTGCTCCCGCGGTCCGCGGTCACCGCCGAGCGCCTGGTGCACTGCGTGCTCGCGGCCGCGGCCGGGGGCGGGGTCATGCCGCCGAACCTGGTGGGGGAGCTGCTCAAGCACATCGAACGGCTCCAGCGTGACGTGCTCACCCCGCACGGCCTGAACGCCTCGGGACTCACCCCGCGGGAGATCGACGTGCTGCGGCTGATGGCGGAGGGCTTCGACACCAGCGAGATCGCCGGCGAGCTCTGCTACTCGGAACGCACGGTGAAGAACGTCATCTACGGCCTCACCCACCGCCTCAAGCTGCGCAACCGCTCGCACGCCGTCGCGTACGCCCTGCGCGCCGGGATGATCTGACGGAATCCCGGCCCGGCCGTGAACCGGCGAGCCCCGCTCGCCGTCGTGGGGACGACTGCTTCGCAAGGAGACATGCGGGATGTGGACAGCGACACTGGGTGGCCGCCGGCTGGCGGCGATCGCGGCGCTCGGGCTCGCCGCGTTGGTGACCCTGACCGCGTCGGGGCGATCCGATTCGGCGTACGCGGGACAGGCGCTGCCCGGCGCCGAGGTCTCGCCGGACCAGGTGCGGGTGCTGATCGAGGCGGCGAAGTCCTGCCCGGCGCTCACCCCGGCCCGGCTGGCCGGCCAGGTGATGGCCGCCTCCCAGTTCGGCACCGAGCCGGTGGAGGCGGTGAGCGCTGCCGGCGGCCGTGGCCCGGCGGGCCTCACGCCGAAGGTGTGGCACAAGTGGGCGCCGTGGGCGGACGCCCGGCGGACCGACACCCGGGCCAGCGTGCTCGCCCTCGCCCACGGCATGTGCGACCTGGTCGGGCAACTGCGTCTGATCAAGGTGCCGGGCGAACAGTGGCGGCTGGCGCTGGCCGCGCACCGGGTGGGGATGGCGCCGGTCATCCAGGCGGCGGGCGTACCCGCTACGGCCCGCGAATACGTGGACACCGTCGAGCGCTACGCGAGCTGGTACGCGCTGCAGCCCGCGTTCGGCGGCTCCGGTGACCCCGCGCCCTCGACCCCGCCCGTCGAGCCCCGGCTGACCTTGGCTGCTCCGGTGCGCGTACCGGACGCGTACGTGGCCGCCGTCGTGGCTGCCGGGCGGGTGTGTGCGGCCGTGCCGGCGCCTCGGATCGCGGCTCAGATCATGGCGACGTCCGCGTTCGACCCGCAGCGGCTGGGGCCGGCCGGGCAGCAGGGTGTCGCCCAGTTCCTGCCCCAGACGTGGGTGAAGTACGTTCCGCCGTCCGATGCCACCCCCTGGAGCCCGACGGCGGCGATCCGGGCCCTCGGCGCGACGATGTGCGCGATCACCGAGGAGATGGCGCCGCGGGCCAAGGACCCGTACCCGCTGGCCCTGGCAGCGTTCCAGCGCGGCGACTCCGACGTGGACAAGCACGACCTCGAGAAGTCGGACGCACTCAAGGCTTTGGTCGCTCTGGTGCACGCGTACGAAGCGCAGTACACGAAGGACACCCGGTTGACCACCGGGCCGGCGAAGCCTGACCAGACAAACGAGCCGAAGCCGAAGGGGAAGCCGAAGCCGAAGGCCACACACCCACCGGCGCGGTCCAACCAGCCGCCGATCAAGGCCGCCGACGGCGACGGCTCGGGACGGGTGTACGGCCCGTACTTCCTGCACAACAAGGAGACCGGGCAGTGCGTCGACGTACCGGGCACCGGGCCCGGACCGCGGGACGGGCCGATCAACCAGTCGCCCTGTCAGAGGTCCACGCAGGACAACCAGGAGTTCGCGTTCGTGCCCCGGTTCGTCGACGGCGACGGCTACCAGCTCTACTGGATCCGCAACGTGGTCGACGACTACTGCCTGGATCCGCCGGGCCTGGGCGACGTACCGGACGGCACCCGGCTGGACGAGACGGGCTGCTTCGACGAGGACAACCAGTACTGGCGGCTGGAGAAGAGCATCACCGCCGGCGGTTTCCAGCACTACTGGATCCGGAACACCGCCTCGGGCCTGTGCCTCGACGTTCCCGGCGACGCGGATGCCGGCAACGACACGCAGCTCGCGCTCTCCGCCTGCCGCAAGAACAACGACCACGACTGGGCTCTCGTGCAGAAGTCGGAGTGGTGAGTCATGGTGCTGACGGCCCTCGAGACGCGGCTGCGCTTCCAGACCGTGCCCCTCCCGCAGGCCCGGGCGCTGCCCACCGCGAACGGCCTCGGCGCGGAGCGGACCTGGCTGCGCAGCACGTTCAGCAGGCAGTACGACGCGGCCGCCGCCACGGTCTCCCGGGTGCTCGCCCGGCACCCGGGCTTCCACGCGGCGCCGGAGACGCTGGTGGACGCCGCGGCGGTGCACCTCTACCTGTCCGCGTTCGGTGTCGGCCTCCCGGCGGCCCTGCGCCGCGGGGAGCCGGGCCCGCACGTGCCGTTCGGCCGGTGCGTCAGCGCGGGGCTGGAGCGGCTCCCGTCCTACCGCGGCGCCGCCGGTCTGCGCGCGGTGCTCAATGCCGGGGAGATCCGCGAGATCAGGGAGCACGGCATCCTGCGGGACTGGGCGTTCACCGAGGCCCTGATCGAACCGCCGGCGGACCTCCCGGGCACGGCCGACGTGCTCGTGTGGTCGATGACGGCCCGGCGGACGCGGTTGCTGGAACCGCACGACGAGAACCGGGCGGACCACCGGGTGGTGTTCCTGCCGGGCACGTCGTTCAAGGTGCTGGAGGCGGCCGAGCCGGGTCCGGGACGCCGCGGCCGACTCGTGCTGCGGGAGCTCTCGCCGGACGAGCGGGACCGGGGACATGTCGCCTTCGACGACCTGACCGTGCCGTCGCTGCACCGTGCGGCCGCTCAGTGGGGTGGCCCCGGCTCGGCGCGGCCGGGCGTCGCGGCGGTGCCGCGGTTCTCCGCCGTGCCGGGGCTGCGGTAACCGCTGCTAGAGGGTCTTACCGTGCACAGAGGTTGTAGCGTTGCGGCATGGCTTCGAGTGGAATCCGGGACCGCTTCCGCGCGCAGATGCGCCAGGAGGTCAAGGACGCCGCGCTCCGGCAGCTGGCCGAGGGCGGCGCGCAGGCGCTCTCGCTCAACGCGATCGCCAAGGAGCTGGGCGTTTCCGGTCCCGCGCTCTACCGCTATTTCGCCGGCCGGGACGCCCTGCTCACCGAGCTGATCCTGGACGCGTACGCCGACCTCACCGCCGCCGTCGCCGGGGCGCCCCGCCGGCTGCCCGACCTGGCCGCGGCGTACCGGTCCTGGGCCGTCGCCCAGCCGCACCGATACCGCCTGCTCTTCGCCGCGCCGCTGCCCGGCTACGACGCCCACGACGAACGGCTCGTCGCCGCGGCGCAGCGGGCGATGACCGTACTGCTGGAAGCGGTCGGCCCCGGGCCGGAGCCGGAACCGGCCCTCGCCCGGCAGCTCGCGGCCTGGTCCGGCGAGACGGATCCGGCGGTGGCGCTGCATGCCGTCACGGCGTGGAGCCGGCTGCACGGGCTCGTCAGCCTCGAGATCGAGGGCAACTTCCGGTCGATGGGCCTCGACCCGGACCTCTTCTTCGCCGCCGAGACCCGGGCCCTGGACCGATTGATCAGTAACTGACCTTCCGGGTGAGCACCCGCCTGCCGCACGATCCACGCTCAGAGTCGGCTGATTATCGAGCGTGGAGTGATGCGACGTGCCCCCAACGGTCCGAGTTGCGGTCCTCTTCGGTGGGCGGAGCACCGAACATGACGTCTCCTGCCGCTCGGCGGCAAGCGTCGTGCAGTGTCTGGACCGCGGCCGCTACGAGGTGGTTCCGGTCCGCATCACCGTCGAAGGCGAGTGGATCGTCGGCGCCGACCGCGCCACGGCGACCGTCGACGAGGCGGCGCTCCGGGCCATGACGCCCGAGCCGGACGGCTGGCGGCCGACCATCGTGGAGAGCCTCTTCCGGGCCCTGGAGGCGCTGCGCGACGTCGACGTCGTCATGCCGGTCCTGCACGGGCCGTACGGCGAGGACGGCACGGTGCAGAGCGTCCTCGAGCTCGCCGGCATCCCGTACGTCGGCAGCGGCGTCCTGGCCAGCGCCACCTCGATGGACAAGGAGTTCACCAAGAAGATCCTCGCCGCGGAGGGCATCGCGGTGGCCGACGGCGTGGTGCTGCGCGGCGCGAAGGACGAGGTCACCGCCGCCGAGCAGGAGCGCCTCCGGCTGCCCGCCTTCGTGAAGCCGGCCCGCGGCGGGTCGAGCATCGGCGTGTCCCGGGTCGGCGACTGGGCCGAACTGCCGACGGCCGTGGAGTCGGCCCGGCTGTGCGACACGAAGGTGCTGGTCGAGGCCGGTGTGCCGGGCCGCGAGATCGACGTCGGCGTGCTGGAGCTGCCCGACGGCCGGTTGGTCGCGAGCCCGCCGCTGGAGATCCGGGTCGCCGGCCACCACGGCTTCTTCGACTACGACGCCAAGTACCGCGAGGGCCTGACCGAGTTCGTCATCCCGGCCGACCTCGACCCCGACACCACCGAGTGGCTGGGCGCCGAGGCGATCCGGGTCTTCCGCACGCTGGGCTGCGCGGGCCTGCTACGCGTCGACTTCTTCGTCGACCCGGTACGTGGCCTGACCGTCAACGAGGTCAACACCATGCCGGGGCTCACCGCGATGTCGCAGTTCCCGCGGATGTGGCAGGCGGCCGGGACCCCGTACCCGGAGCTGCTCGACCTGCTGGTCACCACCGCCCTGGCCGGCACCCGACGGCCCGCGCCCGCGCTGCCGTGACCTGGGACGCGCCGACGCAGGTCATCCCGGCGGTGAAGCCGGTGGAACCGGCCAAGCCGCGGGCGGGCTGGGCGGACGTGGCCAAGGGCGTCTGCATCATCCTGGTCGTGCTGTGGCACGTGATCATGAAGCACTACCTGCAGATCACCTGGCATCTGCCCGCGCCGATCCCCGGCCTGTGGGGTGCGTTCGGCGATCAGCTGCTGCCGCTGCGGATGCCGGTCTTCTTCACCATCTCCGGGCTCTTCGCCGCCTCCGCGGTGCAGCGGTCCTGGAGGGTCACCGCGCGGAGCCGGATCGCCAGGTTCTATTACCTGTACGCCATCTGGTTCACGGTGCACACCGTGGTGCTGTCGATGGTGCCGCGCTTCGACACGCTGGCCGCGCGCAGCGCCCTGGACGTCCTCGAGCAGCTCACCATCACCCCGACCAACCTGTGGTACCTGGTGGCGCTGGCGGCCTACTTCGTCATCGCGAAGCTCACCCGGGAATTACCGGTCGCCGTCGTGCTCGGGCCGGCGCTGCTGCTCTCGGCGGTCGCCTCCGCGGGTCTCCTCGCCGCCCCGGGCAACCGCGGGCAGCTCTACCAGAACCTCTTCTTCTTCCTCGCCGGGCTCCGGCTCAAGCCGTGGGTCGAGCGCTGGGTACGTACGACCGACCGGCGCATGCTGCTCGCCGGCGGCGCGGCGTACCTGGTCGTCATGCTGGTGATCCGCCTGCTCGGTGCGAAGCAGTGGCTCGGGGTCTGGCCGGCGGTCTGCGGCCTCGCGGTGGTCGTGGGTATCGCCGCCGCGGTGGAGCTGGACCGCTGGACCAGGGTGAGCCGGCTCCTGGCGGATCTAGGCCGTAACACCCTGCCCATCTACGTGATGCACATGCCCCTGCTGGCGCTGCTGCACGCCGCGCTGCTCAAGCCGTTCTCGGGCGCGGGCACCCCGGTTCAGCTGGTGCTCGCCGTCCTCCTGCCCGTGGCGCTCACCGCCCTGCTCATCACGGTGTGCCTCACCCTGCGGCGCGGGATCGAGGCGGCCGGCGGGTCCTGGCTCTTCGACCTGCCGGCACGGCGGGAGCACGCGCGCCAGGAACCGGCCTGGGACGACCGGCCGACAATGGTGCTCCCGCTGCTCAGGTGAGTTCGATGCCGGTGGTCTCGCGCCGCCACAGCAGGCTGCACAGCACCTCGAGGCCGCGGTTCAGGTGCCGGCGGTACGTGCTGAACGGCAACCCGAGCCGCTCCGCCGCCGCCTCCTGGGTCGGTGCCCCGCCCAAGTAGGTGGCCACCAGCGCGCGATGCGGCTTGCCCTGCCGGGGATCCTCGCCGAGCGCGTCCACCGTGGACTTCAGCACGTCGCGGAGCGCGGCTACCGGCTCGGCGGATGTCTCGGAAGCGGCCACCATCCGGCTGTGCACCAGCGGATTCTCGGCGAGCAGGTCCGGACGCCGCCATGCCCGCAACGCGTCGCGGACCGCGACGTCGAACTCGGGGCGGGGCAGGGACTCGACCCGCGCGGTGGAGACGAGCGTGGTGCCCTCCTCCAGGCGGCTCAGCACGGCCTCGTGCCGCAGGGGATCGCGCCACTGCAGCTCCGTACGGACCGCGGTACGCACGAACGGGCGCACCCGGACGCCGTGAGGCCCGCATTCCGCGTACGGGAGGGTGCACAGCCAGCGGAACAGTTCGACGGCGTCGGCGTCGGCCACCGTGGCGCGGATCAGCTTCTCCGTGGTGGTCTCCGCGTACGCACAGATCTCCAGGGCGTGCCGGTGCGCCGCCGAGGGCACGTCACCGATCACCTGCCGGACCACGGCCTGGGCCACGGAGAGGCGTACCTCGTCGTCGTCCTTGTCGGCGCCGATCGCCTCGACCGCCAGGCGCAACGCCAGCGGGTTGCCGCCGGCCAGCTCGGTCAGGAACGGCTGGCGCCGGCGGGGGACCGCGTACCGGTCCAGCAGCATCTCCGCCTCGGACGGGGACAGGTCACCGACCTCCTGCACCCGCAGGACGTCGTTCCAGCCCGGGTCGGCGGTCCACTCGACGCCCGGCGGGGTCCGCGCGGCCAGCACCACGACCGTGCCCACAGGCAGGCTGGGCAGGAACTCCTCGCGCAGCCACGGCTCCACCGGCCGCCAGTGCTCGAACTCGTCGATGAGCAGCACCGGTCCGGCCGTGCCCGCGGGCATCGGTGGCACGGCGGCCAGCAGGGCCGGGATCATCCCGCCCGGCTCGAACCGGTCCACCCGCACGACCTGGCGGTTGGCGCGCTCCGCCTCGACGCCGTACCGGCGCAGCAGGGTGGTCTTGCCCGTGCCGCCGGCGCCGTACAGGTGGAGCACGGTGAAGACGCCGCCGCCGGCCAGCGCCGCGCGGAACGCCGCCATCTCGGCCGTACGGCCGACGAAGGCCCGGTTGCGCGCCGAGCGGAGGTACTCCTCCAGGCGCGTCACCGCGTTTTCCTGAATCATCGTTCGGCATTCGGTCTGCATCGTCGTACGATTCTTCCCGTTGCGTTGTTCGCTCGCCGTAAACCGCGTCCATGCTGGGGCGCTGGGTCGTCATGATGGCCCTTTCCGGCAACCGTGTGGCGGAGCGGAAACTGTCCGTGACGACGGCGGATTGACCAGAGAATGGTCTTCAGAATGAGCAGGGCCGTCGTCCACCATGCGCCGGATGTCGTATTCAATCGGGGCCGGACGGTGACGGCGATGGCGGAGGCCGTCGTCGATCTCGACGCGATCGGCCACAACACCAGAGTGCTCGCCGCCACCGCCGGTCCGGCCGGGATGATGGCCGTGGTCAAGGCCGACGGCTTCGGTCACGGTGCCGTCGAGGTCGCGCGTACGACGCTGCGCCACGGCGCCACCTGGCTCGGCGTGGCGACCGTCGCGGAGGCCCTCACCCTGCGCGCCGCGGGCATCACCGCACCGACGCTGCTCTGGCTCTATCCGCCGACGGAGACCTTCGAGGAGGTCCTGGCCGCCGGGATCGACGTGTCGGTCGGTGGGGTCGAGGCACTGGAGGCACTCGCCGACGCGGCCGACCGCACCGGCACGGTCGCGAACGTGCACCTCAAGGTCGACACCGGGATGTCGCGCGGCGGCGCGCCCGCCGAGGAGTGGGCGCAGCTGTTCGCCTGGGCGCGCAAGTTCGAGAATGCGGGGCTGCTGCGCGTACGGGCGTTGTGGTCGCACCTGGCGAACGCCGAGAACCCGCGGAACCCCCGTCTGCTCGCCCAACTGGACGAGTTCGGCGAGGCCCGCCAGGCGGCTGCCGCGGCCGGCCTCGAACCGCCGATCCTGCACGTCGCCAACTCGGCCGCGGCGCTCCAGCTGCCCCAGGCCCGGTTCGACATGCTGCGCGCGGGCATCGGTCTCTACGGCGTCGAGCCGGTGCCGGGCCGCGATTTCGGCCTGCGGCCGGCGCTGACCGTACGGGCACAGGTCCTGCTCACCAAGCGGGTCCCGGCGGGCACCGGCGTCTCGTACGGTCCCGACTTCATCACCGACCGGGAGACGACGCTGGCGCTCGTGCCGCTGGGCTTCGCCGACGGGGTGCCGCGGCACACCGCCGGCCGGGCGTCGCTCGCCATCCGGGGCGTACGCTGCCCGATCGCGGGCCGGGTGAGCATGGACCAGGTCGTCCTCGACGTCGGTGACCTGCCGGTCCGCGCCGGTGAGTGGGCCGTCATGGTCGGCCCCGGCGAGTCCGGCGAGCCCACCGTCGCGGAGTGGGCGGGATGGGCGGGGACCAACCCGCACGAGATCCTCACCGGGATCGGGGCCCGTGTGGTGCGCCGCTACGAGAGCATCCGGTGACCCGTACGCCGGACACCACCGACGTCCTCAGGACCGCCGCCGGCATCGGTCTGTGCGGCGCCGTCGTGCAGTACGTCGTCGCGCGCCACTACCTCCAGATCGAATGGGGGATCAGCCTGCCCGTACCGCTGGTGTGGTGGGCGGTGGCCGGGGCTGCGGGGGTGCTTGGTGCGCCGCTGTTGCTGGTCGGCCTCGGCCGGGGCACGGCGCGTCTCGTCGCGCTGCCGTGGGCCAGGCTGGTGTTCACCTGGGTTCTTCCCTGCCTGGCGGCTCACCTCGTCTGGCTCGCCGTCACGCTGGTCGTGCTGCGCCGCATCAACCCGGGTCTGCTCGGCGTTCCGGCCCGTGACTCGCGCGAGGTGCTGAGCATCGTGCTGCTGCCGCCTCCCGAGCTGTCCCTGCTGTACGTCCTCGCGCTCTTCCCGGTGCTCGCCAAGCTGGTGCAGCGGGTGCCCGCGGCCGCGGTGGTCGCCGTCCTCGCGGCCGCGACGCTGCTGACCGAGACCCTCACTCTCGCGGTGTTCCTCGCCGCCGGGCTGCGTCTCGCCGCCGATACCGACCGCCTCGTCGCCACGGCGTCCCGGCGGAACCTCGTGCTGCGCGGGGCGGTGGCCCTGGTCGGTGCGGCCGTGCTCGGCGTGGACCGCTTTCCGGCCGGGCTTGCCACGGTGGTCGCGGGGCTGGCGGCGCTGCCTTTCGGGCTCACGGTGGCGGCTCTCGCGCAGGGACGGCTCCTGGTGGCGCTGGGTGCTGCGGCCGTACCCGGGTATTTGCTGATGATTCCTTGTCTTGCGGTGGCCGACAAGATCTTGCTGGCCCGGCTCTCGGTGCAGGGCCCCGGGGTGCAGCTCGTGGTCGCGGCGGTCGAGCCGGCGGTGCTGGCCGCGGCCGTCGTTCTCGGGGGAATCGTCCTGGTGGCGCTCGGACGCCGGGTGCGGGCGCGGGTTCCGGCGGTGGCGGCGCGATGAGGGTACGGCTGGCGGCGCTCGCCTCGGCGGCCCTGCTGCTCACCGCGGCGGGCTGCGCGAGCGACCAAGCGCCAAGGGCTGCCGCGAGCTCGGCGCCCGAGGTGACCCTGACCTTCGCGGGCGACGTGAACTTCGAGGGGCGGGTGGACAAGCTGCTCGCCGATCCGGCCACCGCCTTCGGCCCGGCGGCGAAGGAGCTCGGGGACGGCGACCTGACGTTCGTCAACCTGGAGACGCCGGTCACCGGCCGGGGAAAGGCCGAGCCCAAACGGTACGTGTTCCGCGCGCGCGACGGCGCGGTCCCGGCTTTGAAGGCCGCGGGGGTCGACGCGGTGTCGCTCGCCAACAACCACAGCCTCGACTATGGACGGCAGGGCCTCGCCGACACCATGGCGACCGTGCGGCGCGGTGGCCTCGGCGCGATCGGCGCGGGCCGGGACGCGACCCAGGCCTACCAGCCGTGGCGGCGGACGGTACGCGGCGTGCGGATCGCCGTGCTCGCCTTCAGCCAGGTGGACGACCTCGCCCAGGAGTGGGCGGCGCAACCGGACCGGGCGGGGCTCGCCATGGCGTTCGACCGGGAGCGGGCCCTGGCCGCGGTGCGGGCCGCCCGCGCCGACAGCGACCTGGTGGTGGTGCTGCCGCACTGGGGGACCGAGGGCGACCGCTGCCCCGACCGGCTTCAGCGCGACTTCGCCGACGCCCTGATCAGTGCGGGTGCGGACGTCATCGTCGGCGCGCACGCGCACGTGTTGCAGGGCGCCGGGCGGTCCGGGGACGCGTACGTCGCCTACGGGCTCGGCAACTTCCTCTGGTACAGCTCGGGGTTGTTCCAGCCTTACAGCGCCCGGGCCGGGATCCTGCGGCTGACCGTCCGCGGTCGTACGGTCGTGGGCTCGGAGTTCGTGCCCACGGTCGTCTCCGGCACCGGGCAACCCACCGTGCTCACCGGGTGGCGAGCCGGTATCGCGCGGGACAACTTCACCGGGCTGCGGAAATGCGCGGGGCTCGACGCCGTCAGTAGTGCGCAGTGATCGTCCGTGCCGCGCCGTCGACGGTCATGCGGCCGCCGTACGGAAGGACCCACTGCGGATCGGTGTGCCCGAAGTCCACCCCGAAGACGATCATCGCCTCCGGGTGGTACGCGGCGAACGCCTTCAGCACCGCCTCGCGCTGGTCCTCCCGGTAGGCGTTGCGCTGATCGACCGGCCGCGGTTCGAACAGCGCGGTGGCCTTCGCGGTGCCGACCAGCACCGCGGGGAACTGCTCGAGCAGGCCCCGTTCGCCGAAGTCGCGCAGCATGTGGAACACCTCGGTGGCGGACGGCATGTCCTCGGAGGTCTCCAGCAGCAGGATGCAGCCGGCGTAGTCCTCGACCGGCCGTACCCATCGGTTCGCCGCCAGCGTCCAGTGCAGGATCTCCAGGTTGCCGCCCCACGTCGGCCCGCTGACCACCCGGTCCGCCCGGTGCCACACCCGCCCGGGGTGCGGGTACGACGGCACGGACCCGGTGAGCGCGCCCGGATCGGCCCAGCTCAGCTCCTCCTCGCGGAATTCGTCCACCGGACAGATCTCCACGTCGCCGCCGGCGAACAGGGCCGCCCGCAGGGACGAGGTGAGCTCGGGCCCGGCACCGGACGCCCGGCCGAGAAACACCATCGTGGACATCCCGTGGTACGCGCCGACGCCGTGATACCAGAGCCAGTTCAGCAGATTCGTGTTGTCGGAGTACCCGAAGAAGGGCTTGGGATCGGCCCGGAACACCGCCGGGTCGAGATGCCGCAACACGGTGATCTGGTCGTCCCCGCCGATCGTCGCGAAGACGGCCCGGATGCCCGGGTCGGCGTACGCCGCCATCAGGTCGGCGGCCCGCTCCGGGGGCGACGCGTGCCGCCGGGTGGTGGGGAACTCGACCGGCTCCAGCTCGAACTCCTCGCGAAGCCGCTGGACGCTGCGCTCGTGCACCGCGGGGAACTCCGCAGGGGCGGCGAAGGAGGGTGAGAGGACCGCGACGCGGTCACCGGCGGCGAGCTTCGGCGGGCGGATCGGTTCGGGACTCATCCCGGCATTGAATCAATACCGATACCGCCGCGTCCCCCGGATATCGGCCAGCTGCCGGCGCAGTCGGGCGTTCTCCCGCCGCAGCGAGGCCAGCTCACGGGCTCCTCGGCGCCGCCACCACGCCATGACCGCCTCGTGGCCCCGGCCGGCGTCGCGCGCCAGGCGATAGATGAGGCTCATCGTCTCCACGTCCTCTCCGCCGGGCGCCGCGATGAAATCCCGGGCGCCGTGAACCGGGACCGGCCGATGCCCGTTGTGGCTCTTCGACAACGGCTCGTCCGGGTCCTCGCCGTTCCTGACGGGCGCCGGCCCGGCGCGGTTCACGAGCCCGCCGACACCTGACGAGGAGATGCGGATGCCCGTCACACCCGATGCCGCCGTCGACGGTGAGCAGCCGGTTGCACCCGTGCCCGGCCGGCACTCGTACACGTACTTCGGGAAGAAGATCACGCCGGCGCACGCGCCGATCGGAGGTCCGGTGCCGGTCGTCGATCGACCACCGTCGTCCACTGTGGCGGCGCCCGAGGTTCCGGCGCCGCGATGGCAGCCGCATCAACCCGGGGCGGCGGCGCCCGCGCCGTCCGGCCGGCTCTCGGAGCACGGGATCGCCTGGGTGTCCGCGCACGGCGGGTGCGGCGCGACGACCCTCACCGCCGTGCTGGGCGGGGTGGATCTGGGTTGCCGCTGGCCGAACGCCGGGCGGCACGAGCCTTCGCGGGTGTTCCTGGTCGCGCGTACGCACGCACAGGGCCTGCGTGCCGCCTCCCGGGCGCTGAACGCCGTCCGGGAGGGCCGCCACCCGGCCGGCATGGAGCTGATGGGGCTCGTCCTCGTCGCCGACGCCCCGGGACGGTTGCCGCGGACGCTGGTGAGCCGGGTCAAGGTGCTGCGGTCCGCCGTACCGGTGCACCGGATTCCATGGATCGCGCCTTGGCGGATCGGCCGGCAGGCGGACCGCCTGCCCCGGCAGGTCGCCCGGCTCGAGCAGCGGGTACGGGCGCTGGACCCCGGCGGTTCCCGCTCACGGTGAGCCCGGGAACGAATACGCAGATGTGGGTGGCAGTTCGGGCGAGACGGTCCCGGGAGACGCGACACCCGTTCGGCGGCGGTGCAACCATCCGATTTGCCACCGGCTCCTCGCGCGGTGGCCGCAGACGAGTGGTGAGACGGAGAAGCGGATGCGGACGGAGAGAACGGGTGTGGCGGTCCTCATCGGACCGTTGCGCACGGCCGCCGGTGGACGCGCCTCCGAGAACCGACGCGGATCGGACGAGCCCATGCCGAGTACGCCTTCCCCGCCGCCCGGAAGTGGGACGGACGCGCCGCCGGCGGCGGCCACCGCCCGGCCCGGCACCCCTGACGCCGAGGCGCTCGAGCACCTCCAGCGGGTGCACCGGCCGGTGCTCCTGGCCTACATCACCCGCCTGACCAAGGGCGACGTGCACTGGGCGGAGGACATCCTGCAGGAGACCCTGGTCCGGGCCTGGAAGAACCCGGAGGCCCGCAACGCCGAGGGCCGGTGGAACCGGGCCTGGCTCTTCACCGTGGCCCGCCGGATCACCATCGACCACGTCCGCGCGATCCAGGTTCGCCCGGCCGAGTACTTCGACGAGCGGCTCGACGCGCACGCCGGAGCCGAGAACGACATCGACCGGATGCTCGAGGCCCAGGAGGTGCGGGCGGCGATCTCGTCGCTGCCCGAGCGGCTGCGCACCATCCTGGTCGAGATCTACTTCCAGGAACGCTCCGTGGCCGAGGCGGCCGAGATCCTGGACGTGCCGGCCGGCACGGTCAAATCCCGCACCTTCTATGCGCTGCGCGCCCTGCGCGAGGCCCTCACGGAACGGGGCTTCCGATTTTGAGCACGACGTTCTCGATCAGCCGGACCGCGGGCCGAATCGGTCTCGCCCTCGCCGTCGTGGCGGCAGCGCTGACAGCCGCGACCGGTCCCGTACGCGCCGCCGACGACGAATACGTGAAGTACTACACGGTGACCTCGGCGTACAACGGCAAGCCGGAGAACCTCACCGAGATCGCCACCCGGTTCCTGGGCAGCAGCTCCCGGTCGGCGGAGATCCTCACCGCCAACACCGACCGTAAGCAGCCGGACGGCGACGTCCTGACGGACCCGGACCGTCTGCACGCCGGATGGGTGCTGGTGATGCCGTGGGACGCGGTGGGTGCGGGCATCCAGTACGGCGTCCTGCCCGACCCTCTTGCGCCGGCGAGGACGACCAAGCCCAAGAAGGGCACGCCAAGCAGGCCGCCGTCGCTGCCGCCCGCGCAATCGATCCCGATGCCGGGCAGCCCGCCGAGCGCCCGGCCCGGCGTGACACCGGGCGCGCCTCCCTCCTGCCCGTCCTCGTCCACGTCCAGCACCAAGTCGGACTGGGCCCGGCTGCGGCTGGCGGCGGACAAGGCGTGGCCGCAGAGCAAGGGCAAGGGCGAGCTGGTCGCGATCGTCGACTCCGGCGTCAACGGCGGCCTGGCGCAGCTCAGCGGGCACGTGTCGATCGGCGTCGACGTCACCGACGACGCCGGCCGCGGCGACAGCGACTGCCTGGGCACGGGTACGGCCATGGCGGCCCTTCTCGTCGCCCGGCAGGTCAAGGGCGAGGGGCCGGTCGGGATCGCGCCCGACGTCACGATCCTGCCCGTACGCGTGGCCCGCGACAGGCTGCCCGTGCCACCGGAGGCGCAGGTCAAGGGCATCGCGACGGCCGTGGCGGCGGGCGCGACGGTGATCGCGCTGGGTTCGTCCGTGGACGCGACCGACGCCGGTGTCGCCAAGGCCGTCGCCGATGCGGTGGCGCGTGACGTCGTGGTCGTCATGGGTGCGCCGACCGAGGACAAGCCGGTGAACGCGGACGTCAAGGCGGCCGAGGGCACGGTCCGGGTCGCCGGCGTCGGCATCGACGACCAGTGGGCGGTGAACTACCGCAAAGGCACGGTGGACGTGGCCGCGCCCGGCGTCAACGTCACCAGCCTCGGCAGCAACGGCCCGGTCAACGGCAGCGGCACCCACTATGCCGTCGCCTTCGCGGCGGGCGAGGCGGCGCTGATCCGCGCCGCGTACCCGGATCTCACCGCGGCCCAGGTCACCCACCGGTTGAAGGCCACCGCGGACCGGATGGGCGACGACGGCTGGGGCTTTCTGAACCCGGCCTCGGCGGTGACGAAGGTTCTCGGCGAGGAATCGGCGGCGAGCGCACCCACCCTCCGGGAACCGGCACCGGCCGCCTCGCGGAGCAGCGGCGGAGGCGACGGCTCGACGCGGACGACCGTACTGATCGTGACCGTGGCCCTGATGCTGGCGGCCGCCGCCCTGCTCGGCCGCCGGATCCGGCAGCTGCTGCGCCAGGACGACGACGATGCGGGATACGAGAACGACATGGACCTGTACGACCCGCGGCTCCAGGCCCGCGAGCCGGCGATGGCGTCCCCGGCTCCGGCCTCCGGCCCCGCAGTGCCGGTCTCGTCCCCGTCGGTGAACGGCGGTCCCGCCACCGGCGGCGACCACTGGTCCGATCCCGGTGGCCACTGGACGGACTGACCGTGCCGGCCCCTCACCACCCGCCGCCTGAGCCGCCTGGTGCCGGCTCAGGCGGCCGGCGTGTCCGGCCGCCCCTGCGCCAGCAGACCGAAGCCGATCGCCACCCGGGTGAGCTCCGCCTTGTTGCGCGCGTCGAGCTTGGCCCGCAGGCGCTTGGCGTACGTGTTGACGGTCGCCTCGGACAGGCCCATGCGGGTCGCGATCTGCGAATGCGTGTAGCCGGAAGCGATCCAGCCCAACGTTTCCCGCTCCCGGGGCGCCAGATTCACGTCGGGCGGGAGCGGCGGTCCGGCGATCTGGTGGCACGCGTAGAAGCCGCCACGGGCCACGACGCCGAGGGCGGCGGCCAGCTCACGGGGATCGCCGGGGCGGGAGACACACCCGTGCGCTCCGGCGTGGACGGTCGCCAGCAGATCCGACGGCCGGTGCCAGGCGGCGGTCACGAGCGGACGGCCGTACGCGGCGGCGTGCGAGACGAGCCCGAGCGCCGCGCGGTCGACCCGGGGCAGCTCGACGATCACCACGTCGTACCCGCGGTGCGCGGCGCGGAGCTCCGGGACCGAGCCGGCGACGGTGACCACCCGGAGGCCGGGAGTGCCGGAGGCGGCCTGCTCCAGATGCCGGCGCGACATCGGCAGGTCCGCGACGACGGCGACCGAGTACAAGGGTCCTCCACGGCTGCATCGGCGGCAATCACCGGTACAACGGGGTGCGTACCGGTGCGGTTCACGGACCCGGCAGGATTGCCGAACCGCCCGGATGAACCGGGTGGCCTGCCCGGACGTTCATCGGTGGACATGACGAGCGGTGACGAACTGAGGGTTGATGTAGGTGGCTGACATCGCCGGTGACGAGCAGCACGTGACGGACCTGCTCGGGCTCTACTACATGGATGCGCTGGACCGGTCGCAGGGCGACGCGGTGGAGCGCCACCTTCAGTCCTGCCCGCGGTGCCGAAGCGCCGCCGACGAGACGATCGAGACCATCGCGGCTCTCGAGCTGCTGCCCGAGGACGACCGGCGCGAGCTGCTGGCGAACTTCGGGGCCCTGCACCGTACGGGGCCACCGCCGGCGCGCTTCGCCCGTTTTTTCGGCGAGCCCCGCGTCGATGAACCGGACAAGGGTTCGCCGCCGGGCCGGTCCGGGCCCACCGCGCCACCCGCACGCCGCACGTTCCGGATGCGCAACCGGCGTACCGCCGCGCTCCTGCGCAATGGCGTGCTGCTCGCCGTGGTGCTCGTCGTCGCCGGGCTGGCTGTCGGGGCGTTGCTGCGTACGCCCGCGGGCTCCTCGGCACCGAGCACGACGGTGGCCGCCACCGCCGCGGACGACCGGACCGGGGCGTCGCTCTCGGTCTCCGCCACGCAGCCGGAAGACGGCGTGGTCACGATCCGCGCCACCGTCAACGGGCTCAGGGCCGGGCGGGGATACCAGCTGCACGCCGTCACCACGGACGGCCGGACGGTGCCGGTGCTGACCTGGACCAGCGACGGCAAGGTGCAGGAGCTCAGCGGCGATGTCCAGGTGCCGCTCGCCGCGCTGTCGCTGTTCACGGTCGTGCTGGCCGGCGAGGGTCCGGTCGTGTCCGCGTACCTGACGCCGACAGCGGGGCAGCCCCGCGCGTCGTAGCGGGCACATCGGGCCCACGACCCTTCCGCGCCGCCGCTCGTTCTGGTCGACTCCCTGTCGAGACGTCCGCCGGCCGGCCCGGCGGAAAGCCGAGGGAGGGCCCATGAGCGGGGACATCCCTCACCTGCCCTTCGCGGGCGAGCTCTTCCTGAAGCTCGCCGCGGAGGGCCGCCTCGTCGTGGACCCGGGCCAGGCGAACGAGATCATCGCGCGGCTGGAATCCACGCTCGCCCAGATCCGGTCCCGCATGCGGATCATCCGCATCTGGCAGCAGCAGCCGATGCAACGGGTCGACGAGCTCCCCGAGGAACTCGCGCCGGATGTCATCGACGCCGTGTTCCTGGACCAGCTCGCGCCCGGCCAGCTCGAGCTCGCGGCCGTCGAGCTGCCCAAGTACATCCGGGCGCTGCACGAGGCGAGTGGCCGCTGAGCTGGGCATGAAGGTCGCATGAAGATTTTCTGAAGGCAGCTTCCGGAGACTGGCCACCGCCATCGAACGATCTCTGGAGGTTGCTGTGGACCAGGTTCGGGTCGCCCTGCACGCGACGGACCCGCTCAGCCACGCCGGGCTCGCCGGCCTTCTTCAGACCCGGCCGGAGCTCACGCTGCTGCGCGTCGCCGACCGCGCCGAGGCCAGAGTGCTCGTGGTCGCGGCCGAACGACTGAGCCCGGAGGTGGTCGCCGTGCTGCGCCGCGCGGCCGCCGATTCCGGGGCGCCGGTGGTGCTGGTGACCACCGAGATCAGCGAGGAGGAACTGCTGACCGCGGTCGAGTGCCGGGTCGTCGCGGTGCTGCCGAGGTCGGCGGTCACGGCCGAGCGCCTGACCAAGAGCGTGCTCGCGGCCGCAGCCGGCGGCGGGATCATGCCGGCCAACCTCGTGGGTGAGCTGCTCAAGCACATCGAACGGCTGCAGCGCGAGGTGCTCTCGCCGCAGGGCCTTGCCGCCGGCCTCACGCCGCGCGAGATCGACGTGCTCCGGCTGATGGCCGACGGGCTGGACACCAGCGAGATCGCCGGGGAGCTCTGCTACTCCGAGCGCACCGTGAAGAACGTGATCTACGGGCTGACGCACCGGCTCAACCTGCGCAACCGCTCGCACGCCGTCGCATTCGCCCTGCGCGCCGGAATGATCTGAACCCGGGTCGCCACCCGTCCGTTCGTCTGGAGACCTCACGACGGACAGGGTGGTGGAGATGAAGTCTCTGCAGTGGACAGCGGTGCGAGCGGCCGTACTCGTGACGGCGGTGACCGGTGTCGCCGCCTGCCAGAGCGACCCGCGCGTCGAGCCGGACGGGGCTACCAGCTCCTCGGCCGCACCGGCGGTCGAGTCGAGGCTGGCGAGCCGCGCGGCGATCATGTCGGTGAGCAAGGCCGACGCGTGCCGGCAGGCCAACGAGGCGTTCAACGACGTCCTCCAGGCCCTCATGGACGTCGCCAAGCCCGGCAAGGATCCGGCGTACTCGGAGAAGGAACTCGCGCCGATGCGCGTACGGGTCAAGAAGTCCACCGACCGCCTCACCCAGCTCGCCGTCGGGTCCTCCGACGAGCGCCTGCGATCGGCCATCCAGCGTCTGGCGGACGCCGGCGCCGCCTATCTGCCGGTGACACACCTGGCAACCGCTGAGAAGGAGGGCGCCGCCTTCACCGAGGCCGCCCAGAAGCTCGGCGAACTGTGCAAGTGACACCGGACAAAAGGGCAGGCGTGAACCGGGATCATCGGGCGCCCGTTGTCTGGCTGTCGATCTGGCAAGTCACCGGAGATGGGGGTCGAGAGTCGTGACCACGGAAGCTGTCAGGGCGCGGACGTACGGCAACTGGCGGCGGCCCCGCAAGGCCGGCCTGGGGTCGCTCGGCCTGGTCGGCACCATCGGCACGTTCGGCGGTCTGGTCGTGGTGCTGCTCGCCTCGCTGATCTCGCTGCGGGCGGCGTTCGTCGCGCTGGTGCCGATCGCCCTGGCGCTGGTGCCGCTCGCGCTGCGTACGCAGGACGGCCGCAACGTCTACAACCTGATGTCGATCCGCATCGGATGGGCCCGGCGCAAGGCGAAGCGCGAGCACCTGTACGTGTCCGGCCCGCTGTCCGCGCGGCCCGGTGGACGGTTCCGTCCCCCGGGCATGCTCAGCAAGGTCACCATGTTGGAGGGACGTGACCCGTACGACCGGCCCTTCGGCGTGCTGCACCACCGCTACCGCAACCTGTACACGATCGTCCTCGGCTGCGAGCCCGACGGCGGCTCCCTGGTCGACGCGGACCAGGTCGACATCTGGGTGGCGCTCTGGGGCGACTGGCTGTCCCGGCTCGCGCACGAGCCCGGCCTGCGCGGCGCCTCGGTGGTGGTCGAGACCGCGCCGGACCCCGGCACCCGCCTCGCGACCGAGGTGCTGACCCGGATCTCGCCCGACGCGCCACCGGCCGCCCGGGCGGTGATGGAAGAGGTCGTGGAGCGCTACCCCGACGCGTCCTCCGAGATGAACACCTACATCACCCTGACGTACGGCCTGCCCGGCGGTCAGAAGCGCGGCACGGAGGAGGTGCTGACCGACCTCGCGCTGCGCATCCAGGGCCTGGTCAGCGGGCTGGTCAGCGCCGGCGGGGGCGCCGCGGAACCGCTGTCGGCCGAGCGCATCGCCGAGGTGGTGCGGGTCGCGTACGACCCGGCGGTCTCGGCGGACGTGCTCGACATCCGGGCCCGCCACGGCGGTACGGGACTCGACTGGTCGGACGCCGGACCCGCGGCCACGGTGGAGAGTGTCACCGCGTACCGGCACGACTCGGGCGTCTCCCGGAGCTGGCTGCTGACGCTGGCGCCCCGCGGCACCGTGCGCTCCAGCGTGCTGCGGACGCTGCTCGACCCGGCCCCGAGCATCCGGCGCAAGCGGGTGGCGCTGCTCTACCGGCCCATCGACCCGGCCACCTCGGCGAAGATCGTCGAAGCCGACCGCCGCGCCGCCCAGTTCATGGCCAACTCGACGAAGGGCCTGGTACGCGCCCGAGCCGCGTCCGAGGTCGCTGCCGCCGAGCAGACGGCCTCCGAGGAGGCGGCGGGCGCCGGCCTCGTGGAGTTCTCCATGGTGGTGACCGTGACGGTGGACGCGGCCGAGGACATCGCCGACGCCGACGTGACCATGCGCAACATGCTGGGCGCGACCCGCCTCGCCATGCGGCCGGCCGACCGGATGCAGGCGGCGGCGTTCAGCTGCGCGCTGCCGGCCGGAATCCTGCCCTGGGAGCAGACGATGGTGCCCCACGAGCTGCAGGAGGCGCTGTGACCACCACCGGCGGGACCCGACTGCGCATCCTGGACCTCGGCGCCGGCTGGAAGCGCGGGGCGTCGGGCCCCACCACGGCGCTCAGCGGCCTCGTCGTCCCGCCGGCCGACGAGCAGGACCGCGAGATCGACGAGGTCGGCAAGCAGACCCCGCGGGCGCTCCGGAAGGCGGCCGAGCGGCAGGCGCGTACCGACCTGATCGAGGCCCGGCGCAAGGAGCGGGCCGCGAAGGCCGACCGGCCCGACAGCGTCCCGCACCGCGGCGCGTACGGCACGGGCGGCGGCCGGGTCGCCACGATGGACCCGCCCGCGATGTGGCGCGCCACCACCGTGCAGGCGTGCGGCCTCTGGCCCTTCGCCTCCGGATCCGGCGCCCCGAGCACGGGCGTGCCGCTGGGCCAGCACCTCGCGACCGGCGCGACCGTGTGCGGCGACCCGCTCAACTGGTTCACCCGCGCCCGCTACATCTCCAACCCGTCGCTGTTCATGCTCGGCATGCCGGGCCTCGGCAAGTCGACCCTGATCAACCGGATGCTCATCGGGCTCTCGGCGCAGGGCGTGGTGCCGCTGGTGCTCGGCGACCTCAAGCCGGACTACGCGGACACCGTCCGGGCCCTGGGCGGCCAGGTCATCCGGATCGCCCGCGGCGTCGGCGGTCTCAACGTGCTGGATCCCGGCGCGATGGGTGCCGCCGCGGCGAGGATCGGCGGTCAGGCCGGGGAGGTGCTGGCCGCCGAGACGCACGGCCGGGTGCTCAACATGGTCGCCGCGCTGCTGACCATCGTGCGTGGTGCGCCGATCACGGATCACGAGCAGTCCGTGCTGTCGGCCTGCCTGCGGCACCTGCGGGAGCGTACGGCCCCGGGACGCGCCTTCCACCTCACGGACCTGCTCGCGGTGCTGCAGGAGGGACCGCCGCGGGTCCGGCAGATCACGCTCGACCGTGGCCAGGAGGCCCGCTACCGGGACGCGGTGGATCCGCTGCACCGTTCGCTGCTGGGCATTCTCGACGGCCCTCTCGGCGACACGTTCGCCTCCGAGACGTCGACGCACATCGACCCGAACGCGACCGCGGTGTGCATCGACATCTCCCGCATCGGCGAGGCGGACAGCCAGCTGACCGCCGCGGCGATGCTCGCGGCCTGGTCCGACGGCCTCGGTACGGTCGCCGCCTCGCACGCGCTGGCCGACGCCGGCCTGGCACCGCGGCGCTGGTTCTTCACCGTGCTGGACGAGCTGTGGCGGCCCCTGCGCGCCGCCTCCGGCATCGTCGACCGCATCGACGCGCTGACCCGCCTCAACCGGTCCCTCGGCCTCGCCGACTCGAAGATCACGCATACCCTCAAGGACGCCGAGGCGCTGGGCAACGAGTCGGACAAGGCGAAGGCGCGCGGTTTCGTCGAGCGGGCCGGCATGGTGGCCTGCGCCGGGCTGCCCCGCGCCGAGATGGAGGAGCTGGGCAAGGTCGTCGGCCTGTCCCGCCGGGAGATCGAGCTGGTCTCCTCCTGGTCCTCGCCGCCGGGCTGGGCGCAGAACGGCGAGAACGAGGAACCGCCCGGCCGTGGCCGCTTCCTCATCAAGGTGGGTGGCCGCCCGGGGATCCCGATCCGGGTGGCGATCACCGACACCGAGCGCCACCTGCACGACACCAACACCCGCTGGGTCTCCAACGGGTACGCCGAACGAGTGGCGGCCGAACGCGCCGAGGCCGAGGCGAAACTGGCGGCCGGCGACGCGGACGGGGGCACGGCATGAGTTCGTCACCGCGCGGTGGAGGCCTCGGCAACGACGTGCTGCCCTGGCTGATCCCGGGATTCGCTCTGCTCGCCGCGGTCGTGCTCGGCGTCGTGGGCCTCGGCGGCACCCTGGGCGCGGCGGTCACCGGGCACGGCTGGCACCCGCCGGCCCTCGATCTCGCCGTCTACCTCCAGGTGCTCTCCGGGAACACCGCGGCGGCCTGGCCGGGCGCGCCGTCGTGGGCCGTCTACGGCGGCGCCACCCTGGTTCTCACGCTGGTGCTGCTGGCGGTGCTGAAGCTGGGCCGGAAACTCGCCGGGCGGATGACGAACCCCACGAAGGGGCTGGCGACCCGGCGAGAGATGCAGAGCATGATGCCCAAGGGGATCGAGGCGCGGGCCCGGGACCTGCGTCCGTCGATCAAGGGTGCCCGTACGGTCCATCCCGACGAGGCCGGGAACCTCCTCGGTGACCTCATGCCGAACGGGCCGGAGCTGCGGTCCTCGTTCGAGGACGTGGAGCTGGACCTCATGGCGCCCCGCGCCGGCAAGTCCACCGGCATCGCCATCCCACGGCTGCTGCGTGCTCGCGGTCCGGTGCTGCTGACCTCGAACAAATCCGACGTCTACACCGTCACCCGTCAAGAGCGGGCGAAGGTCGGCAAGGTCTGGACCTTCGATCCCCAGGGCATCGCCCACACGCCCCGGGAGATGTGGTGGGACATGCTGGCCGGCTGCGACACCATCGAGGGCGCCCGCCGGCTGGCCGGGCACTTCGTCAGCTCGGTCAACGACGACTCGTCCAAGAAGGACTTCTGGATCTCCGCGGCGCAGAACACGCTCACCGCGCTGTTCCTGGCCGCGGCCCGCGGCGGAGCGTCCGTCTCCGACCTGCTCGGCTGGCTCGCCGACCCGGCCGACCGGGCGCCCATCGACCTGCTCCGGGAGGTCGGCATGCCCGCCATGGCCGAACAGCTGCAGGGCACGGTCCGCGGCGCGGTGGAGACCCGGGACGGCATCTACGAGACCGCCCGGCAGTGCGTCGCGTGCCTGCTGGACCCCGGCATCCTCGCCTGGGTCAGCCCGGACCCGGCCCGGCCGGAGTTCGTCCCCGACGTGCACGTACTCGGCCGCGACACGCTCTACCTGCTGTCCAAGGACGGCGGTGGCTCGGCCGCGGGCGTGATCGCCGGCCTCGCCGACGCGACGATGCGGGCCGGCGTGGTCGCCGCGGAGCGCATGGGCGGGCGGCTGGACCCGCCGATGACCGCGGTGCTCGACGAGGCGGCGAACGTCTGCCGCATCAGCGACCTGCCCGACCTCTACAGCCACTTCGGCTCCCGCGGCATCAACGTCGTGACCCTGCTGCAGAGCTACCGGCAGGGCGTACGGGTCTGGGGAGAACCGGGCATGGACGCCCTGTGGAGCGCGGCGACGGTCAAGCTGCTCGGCGCCGGCCTCGACGACGCCGACTTCGTGGACAAGATCGCGCGGCTGGTCGGTCAGCACGACGTGAAGACGCCCAGCTGGTCGACGAGCCGGGACGGGTCGTCGCGCTCGATGTCGTACCGGCAGGAGCAGGTGCTGCCCGCCGACAAGATCAGGGCCCTGCCCAAGGGCACCGCGCTGCTGCTCGCCACGGGTGTCCGGCCCGCGCTGATCCGCTTGCGCCCCTGGTACAAGGAGCCCGACGCCGGGCCCATCTCGCGGGCGGCCAAGGCCGAGGTCGAGGCGATCACCCAGCGCGCCGCAGCGAGCTGGTCGCGGCGGCCGGCGTACCGCAAGGCGCTCGGTGACGAGTTCCGGGTCGCGCCCGCCTGGGACGGTGGGAGATGACCGGTCCGATGTGGGCGGCGCTCGTCGTCGCCACGCTCACCCTGGCCGCCGGCCTGGCCGCGGCCGTCCGGACGGCACGCCGGGGACAGTGGCCCCGGTGGTGGCCGGTTGCGGCCCGGCCCGCGCCCAGCCTCGCCCATCAGTGGGCCAGCCAGGCCCTCGAACCGCGCACCGGGCGGCACGTGCGGCTTGGGCGTACCGGCCGGTTGCTGATCGCGGCCGCCTGCGGGATCGCGCTGGTCGCGGTCGGCTCGGTGGTCACCCTGGCCGTGACGGCGGGGGAGCGGGCCCCGGACCGCTTCACCGTCGCGCTTTCCGGGCAATCGGCCGACGACGTCGGGTACGGCCCCCGCATCGTGTCGGAGGACGCGGCCCTGTGCCTGGCGGCCCGCGCGGACGCCGACGGATCGGCATTGACCCTGGCGCCCTGCGACGGCTCGCCGACCCAGCGCTTCACGCCCGCCACGGACGGCACGATCCGCCTGGGCCCGCGTTGCCTCACCCTCACCAAGGACGTGTCGGTGGAAGTCGCGCCCTGCGGCGGCGGGCCCGACCAGCGGTTCTCGGCGGAGTCCGGGCGGCTCGCGACCAAGGCGGGTGCGTGCGTCGACGTCGCGGACGGCCGGGTCGTGGTGGACGCCGGCATCGTCCTGCGCAACTGCGACGACATCACCGCACGCGACTGGTGGTACCTCGCGTCCTGACGTCGCGTCCGATCGAAAGGTGTCACAGCCATGACGGCAACGCTCGATGATCGCGTGGTCCCGGGCACCGCGCTCCTGCAGGACCGGATCGGCAACGCCCTCGTCCTGCACCCGGACGAGCCGGTCAGCGACGAGGCCCGGGACCTGGCCCTGCGGATCGCCGCCGACCCCGGCAACGACATCGTCGTGCTGGACCTGCCGGAGGGCGTGCCGTTCGCGGTCTGGCAGTCGCTGGTGCGCACCTGGCCCCGCCGCCGGCGCCGCGGCGTCCGCCTGGTCACCTGCCGCAGCGGCCCCGGCACCGCCGGACTGACCGCCCAGTGGCTGGCGCAACTTCTGCGCTGCGTCGTGCACGCACCGGACGGCAAGCTGACCGTCGGCCCCACCGGGACCGTGCTCGCGCACTCGTCCCCGGACAGCGGCTGGCTGAGGTTCCGCCCCGGCAAACCGCCGGTCTGGTCCGCCAAGCGGTATCCGGCCCCGGCGTGGGACGCGGCGGCCGTCGAGACGCGTACGCTCGGACCGACGATCCGCGCCGAACCGCTGACCGGCGGCCTGTGGATCCACGACACCCGCGACCCGCAGCGCGTCGAGCGGCACCGGACCCTGCTGGAGACCGCGTCACCCTGCGATCCGGACGCGATGACCGTCGTGCTGGGCTGCCCGGGTACGCCGCCGCTCGTCCTCGACGCCGTCCGCCTGCTGTGGGACGACCTGACCGACGACCAGCGCACCCGCTTGCGCTTCGCGGCGTACGGCCCGGTCACCACGCCGGACGGCGACCGTCTCGGGCAGACACTCGCCGACGTGCTCGGCGCGCCCGTGGTGTGCTTCGCCGGTTTGCCGCTGACCGCACCGTACGAGGACGCGGCGTATCCGATCCGGGCCGACGGGGAACCGGGCTGGCCGGCCTTCGCCCGCGAACTCGGCTTCTCGCCCCGCATCCTGCCGGTGTCGCTGCCCCGGCGGCCGGTCATCCTCGGCCACCGGCTGCCCCTCGACCTGGGCGAGGAGGTGGCGCCGCTGACGTACCGGGCCGACGGCGACGTGTGGGTCGAGATCGTGGAGGCGGGACTTTGGGTACGGCCACCGCAGGCCCCCGACCATGCCGAACGGGTACGCGGCCTGACCGCCGACCCGGACCACTGCGCGGTGCTGTTCGAGGACGGGCTGTTGCCGGCTGCCCGACGCCTCGCCGAACGGCTGACCGATGCCCGCGTGACCAGCCGGGCGCGGCCAGCGTCGGAGCTCGTCCGGCCGGACCCCGAGCGGACCTTCGTAGCGCCGCCAGCGGACCCCGAGGAGCCCTTCGTTGCGCCGGCACCGGACGCCGAGGGGACCTTCGTAGCGCCGCCGCCGGCACCCGAGCGGTGGAACGAACCGACACCGCTGCCGGTGGAGTCCCGCACCGCCACGATGCCGGCCACCGCACCGGAACCGCCCAGCAAGGAGCCGCCGCGGGTGATCGAGCTTGCCCCGCCGCCGCGGGCGGTGCAGCCGGCCGCGCCGCCGCGGCCGGTCGAGCCTGCCGAGATCCTCCCGCGGGCCACCCCTACGCCGTTTTCGTCGCCGCCGGTCGCCCCCGTGCCGCTGTCCGCTCCGCCTCTGCTGGTTCCTCGACCGGCGTCGTCAAAAGTGGACAAGGATCGCGACTTCTTGCGCCGCACGCTGGCGGTCCTGGACCCGGCGGCGGACGTCGACTCCCTCACCCGGGCGGTAGCAGCTGATCCCGATGACAGCGGTGCGGTCGCGGAGTCCATAGCCCTGCGCTGGTACCTCACCCGTGGCGGGACCGGGCTCGACCCCCTGCTGTGCACCGGCGAGGACGGCGACCACCGGCGGCTCGCCGATCTGGCGTCTGCCGCGCTCGAACGCCTGCCCCGACAGGCCGGTGCGGTCACCTACGCCCGTACGCCGGCTCCGCAGGAATGGGAGATGTACCAGGACGCCCGGCTGATCGCCGACTGGGGTTTCGTCCATGCGCTGACCGAGCCCTGCGCGGCGCAGGACGGGGACACCAACGTGCTGATCTGGTCGCTGACGGCCGCCCGTACCGGAGACTTCGAGCCCGATGACGACGCGGCCGTGACCGACCGGGTGGTGTTCCGGCCGGGGACGATGTTCAAGGTGCTCGAGCTGCGGCCGCCCCGGGGCCGGCAGCGGGGGAGCATCCTGCTGCGCGAGCTGGATCCGGCGGAGGACGGCGGTTTCGATCCGGCCCCGCTTCCGGCGGACGCGGAGGCCGTGACCTCCCTGCTGGGCGAGCTCCGCCGATGGGCGCTGTCCCGGCCGCAGCCGCGGGCCGGGGCCGGAGCGGCGGCACGCTTCGACCGCCTGCCCGGCCTGATCTGACGCCCGGCCGCGGCTCAGAAGACGAGCGGCTCGACCGGTGGCGCCTGCTTGGCCCGGTGCGACCCGGGCTTGCACCCGGCGAACGGACCGGACGGATCTCGCAGCGAGCTCATCACCGGCTGGAGGAAGTCCCGGTGCCACGTGGCGGGGCCGCTCAGGTTGCTGGCCGCGCCCGTCATCTCCTGCCAGGCCATGGAGAGACCGTGCAGCTGGGCCACCGCCTCGGGGTGCCGCCACCACTGCGAGCACCACGGCGCCGCCGAGGTGACTTCGCGGGCGTACACGGGAATCAGGAGGTTGTGCACCCAGAAGGCCAGACGCTCGAGGGTCTCGCCGTAGCCGACCCCCTCCTGGTAGAGGATGAACGAGGGGATCTGCGTCTCGGGTTCGTTCGCGACCTGGGTCATTCGTGCTCCTTCTCAGTTCCGGACGGGCTTCTTCGGCGCCGGCAGCGACGCCGACCGGGCGAGGTACGGTCGTGCCGGTAGCTGCTGCCCGTCGGGATGCCCGGCGTGGCGCCGTTCGGCGTCCGCGCTCGCAGCCCGGGCGACGAGGTCCGGACGAGGAGCCTGTGCCGGGCTGGGAACGGCGCGAATCCGTTGCTGGAAGGCGTGCTGTGCCACCTGTTGCTCACCCGCCTCGACCGCTTTCTTGAGGGCCTTGGTGGCTTCCTCGTGGAAGCGCTTCGTCTGCTCGAGCCGTCCGCCGTAGAAGAGCCGCCGGAAGGCGTCGTTGCGCGGGTTGGCGACCAGCGCGGCGTTGAGCTCGTCGAGCTGCCGGGCCTGCGCGAGCATGTGCGGGGCGAACTCCCTGGCGCGGTCCGTCCAGGAAGGAGTGCTGGCCGGTGCGGCCTCGGCAGCGGCTTCGTCGCCGACGAAGGCGGGCCGGCTGCGGAAGGCGTTCACCAAGCGGCGGAGATAGTCCCGCCATTTCGGTTCCAGGTCGCCGTCGGGCGCGGCGAGCCGGTTGACGTAGCGCTCGGCCTGGCCGAGGCGGACGGAACCGGGGCGGTCCCGGCCGGGCTCTCGGAGCCTGGCGAGGTCGGCCATGGCATGGCGGGTCCAGCTGTCGTCGGAAGGCATACCGCTACGACGGGCCGCCCGCCCCGCCGGTTCATCGCCCGCCGGCGAGCCGTCCCGGCACGAACAGCACCGCGAGGACGCTGCCGCCGGCCATCAGGCCCGCACCGATGAGCATGGCCGTGCGGTACGTCGGCGCCAGATCCGCCGCGTCGGTCAGACTGCCGGCGCCGATGCCCGCGGCCAGCGGCAGCACCGCCACGGCGAGCAGCCCGGCCGCCCGGGCCACCGCGTTGTTCACCCCGCTGGCGATGCCGGCGTGGGCGTCGTCGAGGGCGCCGAGCGCCGTCGCGGTCAGGGGTGCGACCAGCAGGGACAGCCCCAGGCCGAAGACGATCACCGGAGGCAGGACGTCGGTCAGGTACGCGGCCCCGGGCCCGATCCGGGACATCCACACCAGCGCGGCGGCGCAGATCAGCGGGCCTGCGGTCATCGGGATGCGCGGCCCGATCCGCTGGGCGAGCGCCCCGGCGCGGGCCGAGAACAGCAGCATCAGCACCGTGATCGGCAGCAGGGCGACGCCGCCGGCGAGGGCGCTGTAGCCCGCCACCACCTGGAGGTTGACCGCCACCAGGAAGAAGACGCCGCCGTTGGCGGCGTACACCAGGAAGGTGACCAGGTTGGCGCCGGTGAACGCGCGGGAGCGGAAGATGGTCAGCGGCAGCATCGGATGCCGGGCCCGATGCTCGTGCAGGACGAAACCCGCCATGCCGAGGACGCCGATCGCGAGCCCGGCCAGCACCGGTGGGCTGCCCGGCCCGTCCACGGGCCAGGCGGTGAAGCCGTACGTGAGCCCGCCCAGCCCCGCGGCACCGAGGATCACTCCGGCCACGTCGAGCTCCCGGGCGGCCTCCGGGTTCCGCGACTCCGGCACGTGCCGGGCCGAGACGGCGATGACCAGCACCGCCAGGGGCACGTTGATCAGGAAGATCAGCCGCCAGTCGGCCACGTCGACCAGCCAGCCGCCGAGGAACGGTCCCAGCGCGCCGCCGATGCCGCCGAGCCCGGACCAGGCGCCGATCGCCCGCGAGCGGTCCTCGGGCGCGAACGACGCCTCGAGGATGGCCAGGGCGCCCGGGGTGAGGAGCGCGCCGCCGATGCCCTGCAGCACGCGTGCGGCGATGAGCAGCTCGATCGACGAGGCCACGCCGCAGAGCAGGGAGGCGGCCGCGAACCAGCCGATGCCGATCGTGAATACGCGTCTGCGGCCGTACCGGTCGCCGAGCGAGCCGCCGAGCAGGATCAGGGCGGCGAGGCTGAGGGCGTACCCGTTGATGGTCCACTGCAGGCCGGCCGCGCTCGCGCCGAGGTCCTCGCCGATCGTCGGCAGGGCGATGTTGACGACGGTCGCGTCGATGAAGGCGAGGCTCGAGCCGAGGACCGTGGCGAGCAGCACCCACCGGCCGGCGGCAGTGCGGTAGCGGACGCCTGTCGTGCCGCCGAGCTCCATGCCCGGGACACTACGCCCGATGATCAGGCGACGCGCCGCAGCTCCGCCGGGGCCTGCAGCTCCGCCCGGTGCGGAACGGCCGCCCGCGCCGCCAGCAGTGCCGCCCGGGAAGCGATCGCGGGCCGGCTGGTCGGCCGCTCCCGGCGCAGGAGCAGCGCCTCCACCCGGGCCAGAAGTTCCGACCGGTGGTACGGCTTGGCCAGGAAGTCGTCGGCGCCCGCGTCCATGCCGGCGAGGATCCGGTGCCCGTTCACGTCGGCGCTGACCAGCATGATCGGCAGGTCGGCGGTGTGCGGATCGGCGCGCAGGAGCCGGCACAGCTCGATGCCGGAGAGGCCCGGCATCCGTACGTCGAGCAGCACGGCGTCGATCCCGCCCGCCGCGACCGCCCGCCGCGCCGACTCGGCGTCGGCGGCCTCGACCACGTCGTGGCCGCAGCGATGGAGCGCCAGCGAGAGAAGGTCACGGTGATCGGAGTCGTCGTCGGCGATCAGTACGGTGGCCACGTGACCTCCCTTCGGCGTGTGCGGAGTCACCCGGTCTGTTCGGCGTACCCCAGGAACCGCTTAGCCGTTTCGCGGGATTCGTGCGCCACGCCATGCCGTGATCATGATCGTGGCGAGCAGCAGCACCGCCAGCGCGGCGGGCCACCGCGCCAGGCCGAGCAGGAGATCGCCGGCCGGGAGCGTGACCGGGGTGGTTCCGGTGGCGTCGGCCGCCAGCTGCAGGACGGTACGCACCCACAGCGGGATCATCAGCACCAGCGCGATCACGGTGAGCTCCCGGACGAACGCCCGCGTGCCGTCCCCCCGCGGCCCGGTCCGCCGGGCGGTCCACCGCGTGGCCGCCACGCCCAGCCAGGCCCCGGCCAGCCCGCAGAGCAGCGCGATCGCCGTCACCCACCAGGGCTGCAGCCGCCGGACGTCGGCGAACGTGGCGACGCCGCCCTCGGCCGCGTCGGCGTGGAAGGCGAACCGGACCCCGCCCTTCGCCGCGTCGAAGGCCATGCCGCCGTCCGGGATGCCCTCGCCGATCGACCAGCCGGCCGCCGCGATCCGCGCCCGGGCCTGCTCCCGGTACGGCCCCACGGCACCGGTGGCGGGTACCTGCGGGCTGATGATCCGGGTCGGCTCGACGTCGTCGCGGGCCATCAGGAAGCTCAGCACCGCGGGCTCGTCGTCGGCCGGGAACAGGTCCTTCTCGATGCTCACCGGCGTACCCGGGTAGGCGACCGCGGCGACCGCCTGCAGGTCGGGTGCGGGGGCGAGGGCGTCCGCGGCGCGGGCGCCGATCCTGGCAGCCAGGACGCCGGCGACCAGGGCGAGCAGGACGGCCGCGACCCGGACGCCCGTGCCGGTGCGCTCCGCGGGCGCGGCGGCGGTGAGGGTCATGAGGGTGCCTGCGAGCGCTGCGCGGCGGTACGGACGGCGGACCGGCCACCCACGGCGGCCACCACGACGGACAGCAGGCACAGCAGCACCGCGAACTGGGTGACGCCCCAGCCGTAGGTCATGCTGAGCGACCAGAAAGGCCAGCCCGGCGGGTCGGTGCGCAGAGTGTCCGCGATCAGTCCGGCCGTGCCCATCACAGTCAGGGGGGTGAGTGGGACCAGGGCGATGACGACCGGCTCCCGGGTCAGCGACCGGATCGCCCCGCGCGCCCGCTCGGTGCGGCGGCTGACCCACCCGGTGACCAGCCACCCCAGCAGCGCGCCGGCCAGCCATCCGGCCCAGCTCAGCGCGGACAACCAGCGCGGCGTCATCCGGGTCAGCGTGGCGGTCACGTCGAAGTTGCCCGGCGGCGTGTCCACCACGGCGGTCGAGGTCTCGACCTCCATGAGGATCTCGTCGCGGGTGGCGGTGAGCAGTGTGCCGTTCTGGTCGAGCTGCCCGGTCGCGATGACGGTGTCGCCCGTCGGGACCGTCTTGCCGACGTCCCAGCCGTCCGCCGCCAGCCGGGCCGCGGTCGCCTCGGTCCAGGCGCGGTAGTCCCCGGGCAGGGACCGGCCGTCCGGACCGACGGCCAGCGTCGAGAACTTGAAGTCCTCGTCGTGGCCCCGGAGCAGCACCTCGGTCGTCGACGGCTCCCCGACGTCGTCGAACAGCCGGTCGCCGTCACGCTCCGCCCAGTGGCCCACCCCCGGGAACAGGGCGTTCTCGATGGCGGCGAGGCGCGCACCGGACGGGAAAGCGGGGCCGCCCTCCCAGCCGATCCGCGCCGCGACCGCGGCGCCCAGGTAGGCAGTGCTCAGCGAGATGAGAATCGCGATCGCCACCACGCCGCGGCTGCCGGGCCGGCCGAGCCGGGCCCGCATGCCGTGCCGCAGCAGATTCAGCGCCTCCCGCAGGGTCGGCCGGGTGCGCCCGCCCTCGGTCAGGGTGTCGAAGAGCTCTTCCCTGCGGGGCCCTTTCGGGTACGCCCGCAGCACCAGCTGGTAGCCGCTCACGCGGTCTGCTCCACCCCGTGGCGCACGGACAGCTGCCGTGCGGCGGTCCGGGCGTTGCTGCGCAGCCGCTCGGTCTCCACGTCCAGCGCCGCAGCGCCGTCCTCGGTGAGCCGGTAGTAGCGGCGGGTACGCCCCTCGACGATCTCGTCGCGGTCGGGCTCCACCAGACCCTCGGCGGTGAGCCGGTCGAGGGCCGCGTACAGGGTGCCGGCCTGCAGCTTCATCTGGCCGTCCGAGAGCCGGCCGACCTCCTGGAGGACCCCGTAGCCGTGCAACGGGTGGCTCGCCAGGGCGGTCAGGATCCAGAACGTCGGTTCCCGCATCGCTTTCGCCATGCGGGCAATATAAAGATGACTTGAATATGGGTCAACAGGCGGGTGCCGGCCGCACTAGCATTGCCGGGTGACCGTGACGCCCATCCGCCTGATCGGCGACCCCGTCCTGCGCCGCAAGGCCGACCCGGTCGCCGACTTCGACGCCGAGCTCCGCACCCTCGTCCAGGACCTGCGGGAGACCCTGGCCGACCGCCGGGGCGCCGGGCTCGCCGCCCCGCAGCTCGGGGTGAGCCGCCGCGTGTTCGTGATCGCGCCCCAGCTGGTGGGCGAGGGCACGGTCGACCACCTGGTCAACCCGGTCCTGGACTTCCCCGACGCCGAGGAGCAGGACGGCCCGGAGGGCTGCCTGTCGATCCCCGGCATCTACCTGGACACGAAGCGCCGGCTCAACGTCGTGGCCAAGGGCTTCACCGCCCACGGCGACCCGGTCCAGGTCGTAGGCAACGGCCTGCTGGCCCGCTGCATCCAGCACGAGACCGACCACCTCGACGGTGTGCTGTTCATCGACCGCCTCGACGCGGAGCGGCAGGAGCGCCTGCTGGCCGTGGCCCGCGAGGCACGGACAGCGGTCAAAGTGTCCCCGCACTGACGGCGGGTGGGGTCAGGCACTCGCGCCGCCGCATCGAAACTGTGGCCGAGCGGATGCGGGACAGCCGGCCGGCAACCGCATCCGCACCGCCTCGGGTTCTACCTGCCGGGACTCGAACCGCGACGGCCCTTGGGCGGTGAATAGGGCTTCGGCGGAGTCGGGGTCCGGGACTGGTTGGGCGAATACCTGTCGGTCCTGGGCTCCCCGGGAATCGGATCGCGGGTCAGCGATCGCGGATCGACGTATCCGGCAGAGCCGCCGGGCACGTGTGACCGGCTGAAGTATTGGGAACTGTCGTACGGAGTGCCGGCGTCCAGAGCCGCCGCGCTGACCCGCCGCTCAGTGCGGCCGTCCTGATAGCCGTACGACGACGTAGGTATGCCCTGGGCGTTCGGCCGCCCCGCAGAGGCCGGGTAGTCACGGTTGTTGTCGTAGATCGCCTGGAGCTTGATGCGCCACTGTCCCGTCCTCGAACTCTTCGCGCTCGGCAGGATCCGGGCGATGTCGTTGACGAAGCGCTGCTGCCGTTCTTTGCATTCATTGCAGGTGCCGCTGGTGACAACGAGGTCTACCTGGAAGTTCTTGACGTTCTGCTTGCCCTGCATGTTCGCCACGACGTCGTAGGTCCAGTCGAGAGCGTGTACCTCGGCATCCCTTTTGGACTTGCGCACCTCGGACCCGGCTCCGTGCCAGGTCGAGTACCGGCTGCCCTGAACCGGGTCCGCACCGCTGGTGAACGGCTGAGATTGAGCCACCAACTGGTTGTTGACGTAGACGAGAGCCTTGATCGCAGTGCCCGGCACACCCTGACTGGCTACGGTGTTGAACGCCATCGCGCGAGGTGCTGAGGCGGCCGCGTACGGCTGTTGCGGCGGCGGGTACTGAGGGTACTGAGAGTACTGATACGGATCTTGTTGATCGGGCATTTCCCGCTCCCTGAGGTCGGCTTGCGGCGCGTCACCCGTACGACGGACCGCAAGAGGGAGCGGTTCATGACCGCGACCTAGCGGTTCAGGAGGGTGTCGGCCACCCGTGAGCAGCCCTGGCCGTCGACGGCGGCCCATGCCTCGGCGGCCAGCGCTGCGCGGGCCGACGGGCTCACCAGCAGCTTCCGGAGTACGTCGACCGCCGCCGCCGCGTCCCTCGTGGACTCCCGCAGGGCGGGCAGGTGCCCCAGGCCGGCCGCGAGGCCGCGGGCGGTCGTGCGGCCGTACCCGATGATCTGGTTGTCGACCACCCAGACCAGCGCGGCCGGCAATCCCAGGCAGAGCAGCTCCCAGGTCGACGTGCCACTGGCGCTGATCGCGAGGTCGGCGTCCGCCAGCAGCTTCGGCAGGTCGTCGGTGGGCTCGATGATCTCCAGCCGCTGCCCGGCGCCGGGTTCGAGGGCGAGCAGTTCGGCGCGGAGCTCCGGATTCGCCGCCACGACGGTCGCGGTGCACTCCATGCCGGTGCGGATCAGGAGCCGGGCCACGACCGGCGCCGCCCGGTACGCATCCGTACCGCCGAAGAACGCCACCACCCGAGGCGCCGCAACCACGCGCGGGACGGGCGGGGACGGCGGGCGCAGGCGCGTGACGGCCTGCCGCAGCAGCGCGTAGTCGAGGCCCGCCAGCCGGATGGCGCCAGCGGGCAGGTCCGGTGCGGCCAGGTCGGCGTCGAGGTTCTGGTCGACGTACACGTCCGCGGGCAGGCCCCTCAGGTCGCCGTCGACGATCGCCATCACCGTGCGGCCCGAGGCGCGCAGGGCCGCCGCATGCGCGGGCGGAAGCTCGTACGAGTCGACCACGACGGCGTCCAGTTCCAGCCGATCCGCGGCTGCGACCAGCCCGACGGCGTCGTACGGCGCGGGGTGCCAGGGCAGTCCCCGGGTGAGCAGTTGCTGCGCGGCCCACTCGAGGCCGCCGAGGTCGCTGAGGAAGTGCACGGTCACGCCGCGCGTGGTCAGTTCCTCGGCCAGCGCCACGCAACGGACGAGGTGCCCGACGCCCGTCCGAGCCCCCGCATCACAACGAATCCCGACCTTCACGCCTGTGCAAGTTCCTTCTGACGGATGTGAGCATTCAGGGCAGCCAGCTCGGGGCGGTCGGTGAGCCAGTCGGCGAGCGTGCGTACGGGCACCGGCCGGTCCCCGAAGTGCGCCACCACGGCCTCGATCAGCCGCCAGTCGTCCTCCGTGTCGAGGGTGAGCCGCAGGTGCGACAGGTCCGGTTGGAGGGTCAGGCCGAGCACCGTGAAATCGTACGGGTGGGAGTACACGTACGACGTCACGTGCGTGCGGTGGTGCTCCGTGGCGAGCTTGTCGATCTGCCGCAGCACCTCGGTACGCACGATCTCCACGTCCAGCCCGCGCGGCAGTGTACGGGCGATCGACGTGCTCAGGTAGTCGAGATCCGGCGTGGCCGCGAAGACGTTCGCCGCCAGCATGACGAGCTCGGGATCGAGCAGCGGGCAGTCCGCGGTGAAGCGCAGCACCGCGTCGGAGTCGTCCTCCCGCTCCTCCAGCACGCCGAGGAAGCGGGTCAGCACGTCGTCGACCGGTCCCCGATGCACGGCGACGCCGATCGCCCCGCACTCGGCGACCACCGCGTCGTCGCGGGCTTCCGTGGTGGTGGCCACGACGAGGTCGTCGAGGACGCCGCTGTCCCGCGCCGCCCGGACCACGCGGTCCAGCACGGTACGGCCGCCGAGGCGCCGCAGCACCTTGCCGGGCAGCCGGGAGGAGCCCATCCGGGCCTGGACGATGCCGAGGGTACGCATAGAGATCCTTACCGGTTCCTCAGGAGTCGGACGGCCTTGCGGGCGGCGCGCGCCCCGAGGCGGGTGATGCGGTAGCCGACCTTGCCGCTGAACATGTCGATCTGGAGCCGGGCCCGGCGCAGCTCGCGGTCGCGGTTGACCAGCTCGGCCTCGACGTGCCGGAAACGGGCGGTCGCATCCGCCAGCTGCTCCTCGAGCCGCCGTACGCGCTCCTCGTGCTCGCGCAGCGAATCGGGCGCGGGCAGCGGCTCGTCGTCCACCGGCGCGGCGTCGCGGGACAGTCCAGCGGCGGCGAGCAGCACCGCGGTCAGCGCATCGGTGTCGCCGGCCGCCGGCCACGGATGCTCGTACCCCCCGGCGAGCAGCATCGCCGCGAGGCGCCGGACGGCCACCCCGGGTTCGACCGGCGGCCGGGTCGCGTCGAGGACCGAGAAGGCGTCGCCGTCGACGAGCACGTTGTCGGCGGTCGCCGCGGGTTGCGCGGCCACCCAGGCGGTGAGCAGGCGCCGCACCTCCGGGAGGTCGTGGCGCAGGCAGGCCCCGATGAGCAGTTCCTCCAGCAGGCGGCCGGGGGGAAGCTCGGGCATCGGGCCCGCACCGAGTACCGCCGCGGGCAGGCTCACCGGGCCGGGCGCGCCCCGGAAGGCGAGGACCACCCAGGCGGGGGCCAGCTCCGGACCGAGGCCGGCGCGGATCGCGGCCGAGCTGAGGCGCCGCGGGTCACTGAGCACCCGGTGACCCGCGAAGGCGGCACCGGCCGCGCCGGACGCCGCGGCGGCGAGAGCACCCGCCGGTCCGTGGCGCAGGGTGGGCTCGTCGGCGACGAAGGTGGGTGCCGTCGGCAGCGGCCAGGCGGTACCCAGCCAGCTGACGGTCAGGCCGTCGGCGGTGAGCCGCTCACGCAGGCGGGCGGGGGTGCCGGGCTTGTCGTCGTACTCGCCGACCGGGCGCCAGTCCGCGTCCGTGTGCGCGGAGGTGACGGTGGTCCGGTCGACGAGCTTGTGCACGCCGAGCTCGTTCTCCACGGCGAGCAGCAGGGCGCCTCCGGGCAGCAGGGCGCGCTGCAGTGCCTGCACGCTCTCCGCCCAGTCGTACTGCGGTCCCTCCACCGTGCAGAGGCGGGCCACGCCGTCCAGGGCGATGATGACGTCGAACCGGTCGGTGAGCTTCGCCAGCGATCCGCACAGGACCGTCATCGGGCGGTCCTGGAACGAGGCCGCGTCCTGCTCACCCCGGACGAGACAGGTGATCTCCGCGGTTTCCGGCAGTGCCGCGATCAGCCCCGGATCGTGCGGCCCGGCGACCAGCACCCGGGCGCCGGCCGGCACGAGCGGACCCAGCACCTCCAGCAGGTGGCCGAACGAGGGTCCGCCGGCGGGCCTCGCGTCGGACCAGCCGACCATCTCACCACCGATGTGTCGCAGCGCCATCATGCCGCCCACCCGAGAACTTCGCGCAGCTCCGCGGGGGAGGCGAGGGCATCGGCGCCCAGCTCGGCGAGGGCCGATTCGCGGGCGGCTCCGGGGTCGGGGGACTTGCCGTGCAGCTCCGGCCACTGGCGGCGGATCCGCTCGGCGATCGGGCGCACCTCGCCGGCCAGCTCCATGGGGTCGCCGTAGACGGCGGGTTCGCAGCCGACCGCGGCACCGTAGAGGACAGCGCTGCTCAGCCGGTTGGAGGCCACCCGGCGGTGCCGGCGCAGCTCGGCGAGCTGGTGGTGCAGGAACCGGGTGTCCGTGTCGCGCCAGCGCAGGCCGCGGTAGCCGTGGCAGATCACCCGGCCGGCTTGTTCGTAGCGGCGGCGGGTCCGGTCGTCGCGGAACTCGTGCCAGTACAGGCAGAAGGTGACCGGCCCGTCCTCGGTCTCCAGGATCTCGTCGATGAGCCGCTGATGGTTGCCGACGACGTGCTGGCCCTCCCAGCCGTGGAACGGGTACCAGATCGTGCCTTCGCGCGGCGTACCGTCGTCGGACCCGGCCGTGCTGAGCAGGTAGAGAAAGGGCGCTCCCACGGTCGTGGCGTAGCGGCGGCCCATCGACCACGCGCGCCGCCGGGTCTGCTCCGACCAGACGAAGATCGGGCGGCCGGAGACGTACGGCGTCCCCGCCCCGAGCCCGTCCACCACGTTCCAGCCGTGCTGCAGATACCCGTTGATCCGGGGCGGATCCTCGGGGTTCAGCCCGCAGTACGCGGCCAGCACGTGCGCATGGCCGTAGAAGTGGTTCGCGTGGTGCACGGGGCTCAGCTCTCCAGGATCGTGCGCAGGGCCTCGACGACGCGCTCCTGCTCGGCATCGGTGAGGTCGTAGAAGAGCGGCAGGGACAGCTCCTCGGCGTAGAAGGCCTCCGCGTTCGGGCACATGCCGCGCCGGTAGCCGAGGTCCTCGTAGACCGGGTGCCAGTACGCCGGCACGTAGTTGACCTGCACCCCGATGCCGGCCGCGCGCATCCGGTCGAACACCTCGCGGCGGCGGCCGTCGAGGACCCGTACGGGATAGAGATGCCGCATCGGGTCGACGTGGTCGCGCGTGACCGGCAGCCGCAGCCCCGGCACGCCCGCGAGCAACTCGTCGTAGCGGGCGCTCAGCCGCTGCCGGCGCGCCTTGAATGCGGGAAGCCGGCGCAGCTGGGAGCTGCCCATGGCGCAGAGCACGTCGGGCAGCCGGTAGTTGAGCCCGAACTCGTGCACCTCCTGGTGCCAGCCGCCCTCGTCCGGGTGGCGCATCCGCGCCCGGTCACGGACCAGCCCGACCGTGCGGAACACCCGGGCGCGTCGCAGCAGCTCCGGATCCGTGGCGGCGACGGCACCGCCCTCGCCGGTGGTCAGGTTCTTCGTCGGGAAGAACGAGAAGGTGGTCAGGTCGGCGAGCGTGCCGACCGGCCTTCCCCAGTACGTCGACCCGATGGCGTGCGCGGCGTCCGCGATCAGCACCGCGTCGACGCTGTCGGCCACCTTGCGCAGGGCGTCGTACTCGGCGGGGTGCCCGGCGTAGTCCACCGCGGCGATCGCCCGCGTGCGGGAGGTGACCGCCGCCTCGACGGCGAACGGGTCGAGGTTGGCGGTGTCCTCCTCGACGTCGGCGAACACCACCGTCGCGCCGAGCATCGAGGCCGTGCCGGCGGTGGCGTAGAAGGTCATCGGAGTGGTGACGACCTCGTCGCCGGGCCCGATCCCGGCGGCCGCGTACGCCGTGTGCAGCGCGGCGGTGCCGTTGATGACCGCGGCGCAGGGGGCGCCGGCCACCTCCGCCAGATCGTTCTCGAACTGCTCGACGCGGGGGCCGGTGGTGAGCCAGTCGCTGCGCAGGGCGGCGGTGACCGCCTCGACGTCGTCCTCGGTGACGTTCTGCCGTCCGTACGGCAGCATCACTTGTCCCCGATGAGGTCGCGCATCTCGTCGACCTCCAGCCACAGGTCGTTGTTGTCCGAGCGGTAGTTGAAGCCGTCGGCGACCGGCTCGCCGCCCTTGGGGGTCTCGTAGCCCCAGCTGGCGACGACGGGCTGGACGACGTAGCGGTCCGGGAAGCGCAGCGTCCGGCGGCTGTCGTCGGCGGCGATCATCTCCTCGTGCAGCTTCTCGCCGGGGCGGATGCCGGTCTCGTGCGTGGGCGCGTCCGGCGCGACCGCCTCGACCAGGTCGAGGATCCGCATGCTCGGGATGCGCGGCACGAACAGCTCGCCGCCCTGCATGACGTCGAAGGAGTCGACGACGAAGCGGACCGCCTGCTCGAGGGTGATCCAGAAGCGGGTCATCCGCTTGTCGGTGATCGGCAGGCTCTTCCCCTCGGCGTTCAGCCGGCGGAACAGCGGTACGACCGAGCCGCGGCTGCCCATCACGTTGCCGTAGCGCACCACCGAGAAGCGGGTCGGGTGGGTCGCGGCGTAGTGGTTGCCCGCGATGAACAGCTTGTCGGCGACGAGCTTCGTGGCGCCGTACAGGTTGATCGGGCTGGACGCCTTGTCGGTGGAGAGGGCGACCACCCGCTGCACGCCGGCGTTGATGGCGGCGTCGATGACGTTCTGCGAGCCGTTGATGTTCGTCGCGACGAACTCCGACGGGTTGTACTCGGCGGTGTCGACCTGCTTGAGCGCCGCCGCGTGGACGACGTGGTCGACTCCGTGCATGGCCCGGTCCAGGCGGTCCTTGTCGCGGATGTCGCCGAGGAAGAAGCGCAGCCGCGGATCGTCGCCGAACATCTGGCGGACCTCGTACTGCTTCAGCTCGTCGCGGCTGAACACCACGATGCGGTGCGGGTCCAGATGCGCCAGTGCGTGGCCCAGGAATGCCTTCCCGAACGAACCGGTAGCACCGGTGACCAGGATCGACGATCCACTCAACACACTCATCTTATTGCTCCCCGGGGGGTGGGCACGGGCTGTGAACGGCGAAAGCATAACCACGCGCAACGGCGATTCCAGCGACTGGAGCAAATGCCAGGTTCAATTCACGGCGAGTTCAACTCGTTTTTGTCACCGCGTAGCGACCGCTGGGGCAAGGTGGTTTCCTTCGTCCATCCGCCCTGGGAGTAACACCGTGATTGAGCTGCAGAGACTGCGTGAAGCGTTCCGGACGTCGCTGGATCTGCCGCCGGACGCTCCCGTGGACGATCTGCATTACCAGGACAATGAGAAGTGGGACTCGCTGGCGCACATGTCGCTCGTCGCCGCGATCGAAGATGAATTCTCGGTAATGATCGACACCGACGACGTGATCAATATGTCCAGTTTTCACGAGGCCATGCGAATTCTCGGTAAATACGGGGTGGACTTCGATGCCTGATCGGGTTGCGCTCGTCACCGGCGCATCCCGCGGCATCGGGCGCGCGGTCGCCCAGCGGCTCGCCGAGCAGGGCCACGACCTCGTCGTGCACGGCCACCGCGCCGACGTCGTCGAGGAGGCGGCGGCCCAGCTCGCCGACAAGTACGGCGTCGAGGTCGTCGCGACCCACGGCGACGTGGCCGACCCGGAGACGAGCCGGACGATGATGCGGGTCGCCTTCGAGCGCTTCCGCCGGCTTGACGCCCTCGTGGTCAACGCCGGTACGCACGCCGCCGGCATGCTGGGTATGACCGACGACGCCACGGTTCAGCGGCTCTTCGCCGTCAACGCGGCCGGTGCCGCGTACACGTTGCAGGGCGCGGTCCGCCTGCTCGGCCGCGGCCGCAACCCCGCGGTCGTGCTGGTCTCCTCGATCACCGGCACCCACGGCGTCGCGGGTCAGGCGGTCTACGCGGCGTCGAAGGCCGCGGTCAGTGCCCTCGCCCGCTCGGCAGCCAAGGAACTCGGCCCCCGCGGCATCCGGGTCAACGCCGTGGCGCCCGGCTTCATCGTCACCGACATGCTCGACACCCTCGACGAGGCGGGCCGCGCGAAGCGGATCGCCGACACCGCCCTGGGCCGGCTCGGCGAGGCCGACGAGGTCGCCGACGTCGTGGCGTTCCTGCTCTCCGGGCAGGCCCGGTTCGTCACCGGCCAGGTGCTCGGAGTCGACGGAGGACTCACGCTGTGAACCTGCTCCATCCCGGCGCCCGGGTGGTCGACGCCGCGACCGGTGCCGTCCTGCTCCGCAGCGACGTGGACGCGGCGGCGGCCGCGTTCGAGAGGCTTCCGCCGGGCGTCGTCTTCGCGCTGACCCCCACCGAGGTAGGAGCGGTGGCCCGCTATCTGGGCGCGCTCGCCGCCCGCCGGCCCGTCGCGCTGCTCGACCCGGACCTCGACCGGGGGGTGCTGCTCGCGCTGGCCGAACGGTTCGAGCCGGTCCAGATCACCGGGATCACCGCGGCGCCGCCGGACGGCTACCGCGCCGTGGCCGACACGTGGATCCGCGACGCGCCGGCCGTCGAGCCGCACCCGGAGCTGGCGTTGCTGCTCACCACGAGCGGCTCGACCGGTAACCCCAAGCTCGTCCGGCTGTCCCGGTCCGCCGTCCTCACCAACGCGGTCGCGATCGGGGAGAGCCTCGGCATCACCGGGGACGACGTCGCGCCCACCACCCTGCCGCTCTTCTACACGTACGGGCTCTCGGTGCTCAACAGCCACCTGCTGCGGGGCGCGACCGTGGTGCTCGAGCGCAGCGGGATCCTGCAGCGCGACTTCTGGACCGCGGTCGGGACGCACGGCATCACCTCGCTCGCCGCCGTGCCGTACCAGTACGAGATGCTGCGCCGGTTGCGTTTCGACCCGGCCGCGCACCCGAGCCTGCGGACCCTCACCCAGGCCGGCGGCCGACTGCGGCCCGAGCTGGTCCAGGACTTCGCGCAGCGGATGGCCGCCGTCGACGGCCGGCTGTTCGTCATGTACGGCCAGACCGAGGCGACCGCCCGCATGACCGTGCTCCCGCCCGACCGGATCCAGGACAAGCTCGGTTCCGCGGGCCTCCCGATCCCCGGCGGCTACCTGTCGATCGCGGACGGCGAGGTCGTCTACACCGGAATGAACGTCATGATGGGGTACGCCGAGAGCGCCGCCGACCTGGCCCGCGGCGACGACCTGGGCGGCGTGCTGCGCACCGGCGACCTGGGCCACCTCGACGACGAGGGCTTCCTGTTCCTCGCCGGCCGGCTCAAGCGCATCGGCAAGGTCTTCGGCGTCCGCGTGAACCTCGACGACGTCGAGCGGAGCCTGGCGGCACACGGCGCCGTGGCGGCGGTGGCGGGCGACGACAAGCTGCACGTTTTCGTCGAGGGCGCAGACGCCGAGCTCACCCGTTCCGTCCGTAAGGAGCTGGCGGTCTTCCTGGGCACCCACTTCTCGGGCCTGGACGTCCGCGGCGTCGACGCGCTGCCGCTGCTGCCCACCGGCAAGATCGATTACCGGTCGCTGGAGGCGCTTCGATGAGTCTGTTCACGCTGGCGCAGGACGCCCGGGAAGCCCTGCTGCACAAGGAGCTCTCCGGGCTGACCGAGCACCATCGCGCCCACTGCGCCGAGTACGACCGCATCCTCACCGCGTCGGGCTTCACCTCCGCGGAAACGGTGGCCGGGCTGCCGTGGCTGCCCGTACGCCTCTTCAAGAACCTGGAACTGAAGAGCATCCCCGATGACGAGGTGTTCAAGGTCCTGACGTCGAGCGGCACCACCGGCGAGGTCAGCCGGATCTACCTGGACAAGGCGGCCGCCGCGACCCAGACCCGCCAGCTCGGCGCGACCCTGCAGACGGTGCTGGGACCGAAGCGGCTTCCGATGATCCTCGCCGACTCGCGCGGCATCCTGAAGGACCGCCGGTCGTTCAGCGCCCGCGGGGCCGGAGTGCTGGGCATGGCGACGTTCGGCCGCGACCACGCCTGGGCGCTCGACGTGGAGGGCCGGCCGGACGTGCCCACGCTCCGTACGTTCCTCGAGAGGCACGGCGGCGAACCCTTCCTCATCTTCGGCTTCACCTATCTCGTCTGGCTGCACCTCTACGAGGTCGCCCGCGAGCACGGCCTCGACCTGAGCAACGGCGTCCTCATCCACTCCGGGGGCTGGAAGAAGCTCGTCGACCAGGCCGTGTCGCCGCAGGAGTTCCGCCGGCGGCTGCGCGACGACACCGGCCTGACCCGGATGCACAACTTCTACGGGATGGTCGAGCAGATCGGCACGATCTTCCTCGAGGGGCCGTCCGGCGGCTCGCTCTACTGCCCTGACTTCGCCGACGTCATCATCCGCAACCCGCGTACGTGGCAGGAGCAGCCGGTGGGCGAGCCGGGCCTCATCGAGGTGGTGAGCACGCTGCCGACCTCGTACCCGGGACACGTACTGCTCACGGAGGACCTGGGCGTCCTCGACGGCGTCGACGACGGCGACTGGCCGGGCAAGCGCTTCTCCGTGATCGGGCGGCTGCCGCGCGCCGAAGCCCGGGGTTGCAGCGACACCTACAGGGAGGCCGCATGAGGTTCCGGTTCGGAGAGCCGGGGGAGCTGACCGCCCCGTCGGACGACCGGCTCGCCGTCGGCGATCCGCGGGTCGTGGATTTCCTGAGCCGTTTCGCGCGGCGGCTGCTGGCTCCGGCCGTCGCCCGGCGGCACCCGGAGCTCGGGTCGCTCGGCTACTTCCTGCGCCCGGCCGAACTGAACCGGGCCGTGAGCCGGATGCGGCGCGACGACGACACGTACGTCTTCCCGCGCGGCAACGTCTTCCACGTTCCGCCGGCCAATGTGGACACGATTTTCGTGTACTCCTGGGCGCTGTCCGCGCTCGCCGGGAACCACAACGTCGTCCGCATCTCGTCGCGTTCGGCCGGCGCCGCGGAGACCGTGTTGGAGGCGCTGAACACGACCCTGGCCGACGCCGACCCGGTGATCGGGCGGACCCAGCGCATGGTCACGTACGGCCGCGACGACGAGCTGACCGCCGCCCTGAGCGCCTGGTGCGACCTGCGCGTGATCTGGGGCGGCGACTCGGCGGTCGAGGCGATCCGCCGCCACCCGCTGCGCCCCTCGGCGCGTGACCTGACGTTCCCGGACCGCACCTCGTGGGCGGCCTTGTCCGTCCCCGGATGGCAGGCCGCGGATGCGAGTGCCCGCCGCGCGGCCGTGGTGGGCTTCTCCAACGACGCGTACTGGTTCGACCAGGCCGCGTGCTCCTCGCCGCGCACGGTGTTCCTGGTCGGCGGTTCGGCCGCCGATGCGGCGACGGCCCGTGCGGAGTTCCTGGCGCTGCTCGCCGACGTGGTCGTGCAGCGCGGTTGGGTGGTCGACGCCGCGATGGCGGTGGAGAAGCGGGTCAACGCGTACGGGCTGGCGGCCCGCGGGGCGGTGTCCGCGCTGGCGTTCCCGGACAACGCGGTGACCTCGCTGTCGCTGACCGGGGTGGCGCAGGCGCCCCGGCGCTGGATCGGCGCCGGGGCGTTCCCGTTCGCGCACGTGGCCACGCTGGACGAGCTCGTGCCCGCGATGAATCGGCAGGACCAGACGTTCAGCCACTTCGGGTTCGCCACCTCCGACCTGCGCGCGTTCGCCACCGCGCTGGGCGGCCGCGGCGTGGACCGGATCGTGCCCTTCGGCTCGGCGCTCACCTTCAGCGCGATCTGGGACGGCTACGACCTGCCCCACGAGTTCACCCGGCTGACCACCCTCGAGTCGTGACCACCGGGCTGTCGGTGGTGGTGCCGATGTACAACGAGGAGGCGGTCGTCCCCACCCTGGTTGCCCGATTACGCCCGGTGCTCGACGGACTCGGGATCCCGTACGAGGTGGTCGCGGTCGACGACGGCAGCACCGACCGCACCGCGGAGCTGCTCGGGGTGCAACGCCGCAGCTGGCCGGAGCTGCGGCTGATCGGGTTGCGCCGCAACAGTGGTCATCAGGCGGCGCTCACCGCGGGCCTGCACCGGTCACGCGGCGACTGGGTGGTCACCATCGACGCCGACCTGCAGGACCCGCCCGAGACGATCCCGGAGATGCTGGCCCTCGCCCGCGACCGAGGCCTCGACGTCGTCTACGGCGTGCGCAGCGACCGCAGCACCGACACCCCGTTCAAGCGGTACACCGCGGGCGCGTACTACCGCATGATGCGGCGGCTGATCGGCGGGGACGTACCGTCCCAGGCCGGCGACTTCCGGCTGCTCAGCCGCGAGACGGTCGACGTGCTCAGGGCGTTGCCCGAGCGCACCCCGGTGTACCGGCTGCTGGTGCCCGCCCTCGGATTCGCGTCCGGCTCCGTCTCCTACGTACGCGAGCAGCGCGCCGCAGGCGACACCAAATATCCGCTGCGCAGGATGGTCGCGCTGGCGTGGGACAGCGCGGCGGACTTCTCGGCGGCGCCGCTGCGGATCGCGACCTGGCTCGGCGCACTCGCCTTCCTCGCCTGCCTGGCGCTGATGGTCTTCGGGATCGTGGTCTGGGCGAACGGCACGGTGATCCCGGGCTGGACGTCGCTCTTCCTGGCCGTGCTCCTGCTGGCCGCGGTGCAGCTGATCTGCCTGGGCCTGCTGGGCGAGTACGTCGCGCGGATCTACCGTACGGTCCAGAGCCGCCCCGCCTTCCACATCGCCGCCGACTCCCTCGATCCGGAGCCCGGCCTCGCCGAGATTCCGCAGCAGCGCTCGGCGGCCTCGGTGCGGTGATCGCGGTCTCGATCCGCCCGGGAGCTCCGCGGACCGCGGTGGAGTCCTCGCGCACGCCCCTCCTTCTCGCGGCGCTGCCCTGGATTCTGGCCGCTGCGGTGTTCGCCGGCGCGCTGCTCGTCACCGGGACGCCGGGCGGCGATGTCGCGATCTATGCCGTCTACCTGGTCGCCGGGATCGTCGTGCCGGGGACGCTCGTGCATCGCGCACTCCGCGGCAGCCGCGGCAACCTTCCCGAGGACGTGGGGCTCGGCGCCGCCACCGGGCTCGTCGTGCAACTCGCCGGGTGGGCGCTCGCCGCGGCCACCGGCCTGCAGCCGCTGCTGCGCTGGTGGCCGGCGGTCGTCATCGCGGTGTTCGTGGGCGTACCGCGGTGGCGCCGGCATTGGCGGACCGCCGAGCCGAGCCCGCTGCCGCTGCGCTGGTCCTGGATGGTCTGCGGGGTGTTGATCGGCGTGGTCGCCCTGGGGGTGGCGGCGTGGACGACGACGCCGCTGCCGCCCGCGGACACGGTCTACTACCCGGATCTCATGTACCACCTGGCGTTGGTGCACGAGATGACCCGGTCCATGCCGTTCGAGGTGCCGCAACTCGCCGGCGACCCGCTGCGCTATCACTACCTGTCGGACGCGGACATGGCCGCAGCCAGCATGATCACGGGGATCGCGCCGACCACGGTGCTGCTGCGGCTGTGGATGGTGCCGATCGGGGCGACCGCGGTGGTGGTGCTCGCGGCGCTGACCCGGGACGTGAGCGGCAGGTGGTGGGCGGGTCCGCCGGCCGCCGGGGTCGCCCTGCTCGGCCTGCCGCTCGTCCTGGGTGCACCGATTCAGGCGTACGGCGGGACGTCGCTCTCGTTCTCGAGTCCGTCGCAGACGTACGCGATGCCGCTGCTGGCCCTGCTCGTGACGATCGCGGTGGGCGTACTGCGCGGCGAGCGGCTCGGGGCGGCCTGGATCCTGGTGCCTCCGCTGGCGCTCGCCTGCGCGGGAGCCAAGTCGAGCTCCCTGCCGCCGCTGGTCGTGGGGCTGCTCCTCGCGGGCGTGGCTGTGGCCCGGGACCGGGTCCGGCTGCGGGCGACGGTCGCGCTTCTCGGTCTCGTGGTCGCGGCGATGCTGCTGGGGATGCGGTTGTTCGCCGGCGGGGGAGCGGGGACCCTCGGCGTGCAGCCGCTCAGCCTGTTGCGCTGGATGGAGCCGTACACCACCACCCTGGGCCGCTTCGACGGCGTGGTCCCGGGCGGTCTGCTGCCGCCGGGGGTCCGGCAGGCGGACGCCGGTGGCCGGTACCTGATCGCGGGCATCATCGTGTGGTGGCTGGTCTTCCAGTCGCCGCGGCTGCTCGGGATCGCCGGGCTGCCGGCCCGCGGACTGCGGCGCGACCCGGCGGCGTGGCTGCTGGCCGGGACGACAGCCGCGGGTACGGGCGCAGCCTGGCTGCTCTGGCATCCGTCGGCGAGCCAGCTCTATTTCTTCCTGTGCGCGGCACCCTTCGGTGCGGTGCTGACGGCATGGCTCCTCGCCGGCCTGACTCGCCGCTGGTGGGTGCCGGCCTCCGGTTTCGTGGCCGGCGCGGCGTGGGCCGTCCTCGCGCCCGCGGTGCCGCCACCGCAGGATCAGACGTCCGTGGCGGAGTGGGGCTGGACGCTCGCGCTGCCCGCCCTGCATACGTTGCCGTTCGTCGCCGCGGCCGCCGTGGTCCTGCTGATCCTGCGTAAACGGCCCCGAGCGCTGGCGGCCGCCGTCGTGGCGGCGGTGCTCGGTGCCGGTCTGGCGACGGGTGTGGCGGTGTCGGTCGAGGAGACCCTCCGCGCCGGCCGGGAGCAGCCGCCGACCGCGCGCCTGCTCACCCAGGAGGAGATGCGCGCGGCCCTGTGGCTGGACGACCATGCCGGCGTTGATGACCTGGTCGCCACCAATGTGCACTGCGTGCCGATGGGTCGCTACGAGCCGTGCGACGCGCGGGCCTTCTGGGTGGCCGGCCTCGGCGGCCGGCGGACGCTGGTGGAGAGCTGGGCCTACTCCGACGCCGCGCTGGCGGCCAACGGGCTGGACGGCCTGAAATACGTCCTGCAGCCCCCGCCGGATCCCGTGCGGTACGAGCTCAACCAGCGGGTCTTCACCGAGGCATACCCGGTGGGGCTGCGCGCGCTGCGTGCCGCCGGCGTCAGGTGGCTCTTCGCCGACAGCCGGGCGGGTGAGGTATCTCCCGACCTCGCCCGGCTGGCGCGGCTGCGCTACACCTCCGGCCCGGTCGGCGTCTACGAGCTCACGGCGCCACCTCGATGACGACCTTGCCGCGGAGTCGGCCGGCCTCGCTGTCCTCGTGCACCGCGGCCAGCTCCGCCAGAGGACGCCGGGCGCTGACGTCGACCTTGACCGCGCCGGCGTCGATGCGCTCGACGATCCGGGCGAGCTGGGCGGCGTCGCTGCGGACGTACATGCTGATGGTGGTGACCTTGCGCTCGGCGTCCTCGGGCGCGGGGGATGCGGTGGTCACCACGACGCCGCCCGGACGGACGAGCCGGACCAGCGCCGCCATCGTCGCGTCGTCGGCCCGGACCAGGTTGAGCACCACGTCGACGGGCTCGGTCACCGCCTCGGCGACCGGGCCGGCGGTGTAGTCGATGACCTCGTCGGCGCCCTGCTCCTCCACTGTCCGGACACTTCGGGCGCTCGCGGTGGCGAGCACGTGGGCACCGGCCGCCTTCGCGAACTGCACCGCGTAGCCGCCGACGCCCCCGCCCGCACCGTTGACGAGCACCCGCTGGCCGGCCTGGAGCCCGGCGTGCTCGAAGAGGCCTTGCCAGGCGGTGAGGGCGACGGCCGGCACGGCGGCCGCGTCGGCGAGCGGGATGCTCGCGGGTGCGTCGGTGAGCACGCCCGCCGGAGCGGCGACCCACTCGGCGGCGGCGCCTGCCCCGGTCATCGGCAGGAATCCGATGACGCGGCGGCCGCCCTCGGTGGTGCCGGCGACGTCGACGCCGGGAGTGTGCGGCAGCGTCAGCGGCATCGCCTCGCGCAGGTAGCCGGCGCGCAGCGCGGCGTCGACCGGATTGAACGAGGTGGCGGCGACCCTGACCAGGATCTCGCCCGGGCCGGCGACCGGACGGTCGATCTCGTCCGGACGCAGCACGCCCGGTTCGCCGAACTCGTGGAAGCGGATGGCGCGCATGGTTCCTCCTCCGATCATTTGCTTCGAACTCGAAGCATGTGGCGACCGTAGCACGCTTCGAATTCGAAGCAAGTAGAATACGGCGTGACCGATGCCACGCTGAACGCGGAACAGCTCGCCGCCTACTTCGCCTTGAAGGAGGTCGGCAGCCTGCTCGAGCACGCCGTCGAGCAGCAGCTGCGGGAGGACGGGGGCCTCAGCGGCCCGCAGTTCCAGATCCTGGCCCGGCTCGCCGGCTCGCCGGCCGGTCACCTGCGCATGACCGATCTCGCGGACGGCCTCGTCTACAGCCGGAGCGGCCTCACGTACCAGGCGGCCCAGCTGGAGAAGGCCGGCCTGATCACCCGGGCGCCCGCCGAGGACGACGAGCGCAGCACCGTCGTGACCCTCACGCCGAGCGGTCGCGAGCTGCTCGGACGGGTCATGCCGGGGCACATCGAGGTCGTGCAGCGACTGCTCTTCAGCTCGCTGAACCGCAAGGACATGGCGGCGATCACGGAGATCCTCGGCCGCGTCCGCGACCGGATGCGGACGGCGCCGCCACGCTCGGCCGCGCCCCGGCGCTCGGCCGGGGCGCGCAAACCCGCCGACTAGAGCGGAAGAACCGCGGTGAGGGTGGTGCCGCCGCCGTCGGGGCTCTCGACGCTCATGACCCCGCCGGCCGCCTCGACCCGGTCCGCCAGCCCGGCCAGGCCGTGCCCCTTGGCGAGGCTCGCCCCGCCCACACCGTCGTCGGCAACCGTGATCATCAGTGCGGTCGGCGCGCGCCGGACGCTGACCTGCACCTCCGCCGCGTGGCTGTGCTTCGCCACGTTGGTGAGCGCCTCGGCGACCACGAAATACGCCGTGGTCTCCACCGCCGGGTCGAGCCGGGACATCGGCGGCGCGTCCAGGTCCACCGGAACGGTGCTGCGCCCGGCCAGCGCGGTCAGCGCCGCTTGCAGGCCCCGGTCCACCAGGATCGGCGGCGCGATTCCCCGGGAGAGGGCACGCAGCTCGTCCAGCGTCTCGCGGGTCTGGGCCAGCGCCTCGGCCACCGTCGCCCGCGCCGCTTCCGGGTCGGTGGTGAACTGCTGCTCGGCGCGGCCGAGATCCATCGCCAGGCGTACCAGTCGCTGCTGCGGACCGTCGTGGATGTCCCGCTCCAGCCGCCGCAGCGCGGTCGCCTCCGCGGAGACGGCGGCCGCCTTCTGGGCCTGGGCGGTGTCGCGGGCGGCCTCCGCCTCGGCGACCTGCTCCCGCAGCTCGGTCACGCCGCTCAGCAACGCCCGGGCGAACAGCGCCTCCAGCAGGGCCGTGCCGCGCAGCACCGGATAGAGGGTGCCGAGGAAGAAGAAGCCGAGCGCCAGGTAGAAGATCGCCCGGGTGGACCAGGCGTCGCCCATGCCGAGCAGCTCCGGGAGGTCGGTGTCGTCCGGGCCGCGCGGGATCGACCAGTCCCACAGCGGGAACGTCAGACCGCCGAGCGTGCCCGCCCACCAGGTCACCGCGAAGCAGAACGCGATGGTGCTGGGGATGAACCGGAACACGCCGTGGAGCAGATCCAGCCAGGCCTGGCCGTCGCTGAGCGGGATCAGCACCCGCTTGCCGAAGCTCGCGCCCGCACGGGCCCGCTTGTAGTACGGATGCGGCAGCCGCCGTCCGAGCACCGGACCGATCCGCGCCCGCTCGACGGTGGCGAAGCCGCGCGCCAGCATGAGCGTGCCGAGCAGCACCGGAACGCCGACCCAGATGACCGCGGTGCCCACGCCGAGGGCGAACCCGGTGACGCAGAGGACGATGGTGATGATGCCCAGCGGGAAACCGAGCAGGATGAACTGGGTGTCGAGCCCGATCTGCCGCACGAGGCGCCGGACGGGGGACCGGTAGTGGGGCGCCGCGGCGATGCTGGTGGTCATGGCGTCGACGCTAGTCACCGGGCGCCTTCCAGCCGATCCCGCAGACCGCCCGACCGGAGGTAGGGTTAACCTCACCCGATTCCCCTCCTCCGGGTGTGGCCGGTGCGCGATGCTGACCTCGTGGGAAAGGGGACCGGCCTGCATGAGCAGGTGCAGCGACGGCTCGACGCGCTGGTGAACGGCGGGCGTGAGATCGGCGTGCAGGTCGCCGCGTACCTGGACGGGCGGCTGATCGTGAACGCCGCCGCGGGGCTCGCCGACGAGGCCACCGGTGCGCCGGTCACCCCCGACACCCCGTTCCTCAACTTCGCGTCCGGCAAGGGCCTCGCCAGCACAGTGGTGCACCTGCTGGCCGAGCGCGGGGAGCTCGACTACGACCTGCGCGTCGCCGACGTGTGGCCGGAGTACGGGCGGCACGGCAAGCAGGACACCACGCTCCGGCACCTTCTGCTCCATGAGGCCGGGGTGCCGTGGCTGCCGGCGTACACGATGCCGGAGGACCTGGTGCACTGGGACAAGATGTGCCGGTCCATAGCGGGTGCGCAGCCGGTGTGGGAACCCGGTACGCGGCACGGCCTGCACGAGTGGACGTACGGCTGGCTGCTGGGCGAAGTGGTCCGCAGGGTCACGCACCGGCCGATCAGCCAGGTGCTCGCCGAGGAGGTGGCCCACCCGCTCGGCGTCGACCGCGAGCTGTTCTTCGGCGTACCCCCGGCGCTGGTGCACCGCGTCGCCCGCCTCAAGGACCGCAGCTGGTCGGCGGCGCTGGACCGGCTCAGCGCCCGGGTCGAGCACTTCGACCGGGTCTTCCCGCCGGGCGTACGCCCCGACGCCAGCCTTGCGAACCGTCGCGACCTGATGCGCGCCGACATCCCGTCGACCGCGGTCATGAGCGCGCGCGGCATCGCCCGCGTGTACGCCGCGCTGATGGGGGAGGTGGACGGCGTACGGCTGATCTCCCCGGAGCGGCTCAAGGTGATCAGCACCGTGGAGACGACGGGCCCCGACCACACCATCGGCGCCGACCTGCCGAAGACCCTCGGGTACGCCGCCCAGCCCGGCAGTACGCGCATCGGCTGGAGCAGTGCGGGCGGCGGGCTCACCGGCTTCCACCCCGAGCTCGGCCTGGCCGTGGCGGCGATGCGCAACCACCTCAGCGGGGATCACGACGACCCGCTGGAGGACATCGCGGCGGCTGTCCACGCCGTCGTCGCCGCCGCCTGAAAAATCCGCGACCCATGAACCGGCGTGCCCGGGCGCCCGTTGTTGCTGTCCGAACGGGGCCGGACCAGGCGCCGGGAGGAGCGGCTTCGCATGCAGACGGTGACGACCAGGGCGTGGCGGTGGATCGCCGTCATCGTCATCGCAGCCCTGGCGGCGGTCGGGCTCGGTGCGCTCGCGTCGGCACCGGCCCGGGCCGACGACAAGTACAAGCTGGACGTCGACAACCAGATGGGCGCGGACGTCGAATTCTGCCTGCGCACCACCACCTCCGGGGTCGTACGCGACTGCACGGGCCGGATCAACACCCGCAAGACGGACACGCTATACATCGACTACAAGCAGGGTGACCAGGTCTATCTCGACTACGAGGTGTTCGGCGAGCACACCCACGACGGCAACCTGATCACCGGCGCCTCCAACTGCAAGCTGACCGGCACGGTCACGTCGCCGAGCATGTCCTGCAACGTCCCCGAGTCCGGGAACGTCTACAAGGTCGACGTCGACAACAAGATGGGCGCGGACGTCGAGTTCTGCATCAGGACCACGACCTCCGGGACGAAGCGCAGCTGCTCCGGCCGGCTGATGACCCGCAAGACGACGACCCTCTATATCGAGTACAAGGACGGCGACGCCGTCTACCTCGACTTCGAGATCTTCGGGGAGCACACCCACGACGGGAACGTCATCACCGGCGGTCATCAGTGCACCGCGGAGGGCATTATCAACGCCACCAAAGTGGACTGTCACGTACCGACCAGCGACGCACCGGGGCAGAAGTTCTCCGAGAAGCCGATGTCCCCGTACGCGATCGACGTCAACGATCCCAACAGCGACATGATGTCGCTGCTCGGCCTGCTCGCCTGGTGTGTCAGCGCCTGCTGCGTGGCGGGTCTGGTGGTGACCGGCGTCAGCATGTCACTGCAGCTCCGGCGGGGCGAACCGGGCGAGTTCAGCACCCACTGGCGAGGCGCCTTCCTGGTCGCCGTCAGCTGCTTCATCGGCACGACCGCCGGGCCGATCGTCTCCTTCCTCGACCTCGTCTGAGCGGCGCGCCCCGCGCTGCTCACCATCCACACCCAAGGGGAGAAACCATGTCCATGTCGGGTCTCTACTACTCCGCGATGGGGCGAGTGCTCGCCGAACCGGCGCCGCCCGGCGGAGGCGGGGGCGTCCCCACGCCGGTCAAGACCGCGCCGAACGAGCTGATCACCGCGGTCGGCAAGGGCCTCGGCCTGGTCGCCTGGGCCGGCACCGCGGCCGGCGTGGCCGGCGTCCTGATCACGGGCATGATGATGGCGATCTCGCACAAGCGCGGCGAGACCTCGGAACACATGAGCCGGCTCGGCATGGTGCTCGGCGGCTGTGTGCTCGTCTCCGTCGCCGGTCCGGTCGTGAACTTCTTCTTCTGATGGGCAAAATCGATTTCCGTACGGCGGACGACCGGCCGTTCTGGCAGCAACGGGGATGGCAGCTGTCGGCCGCGTTCCTCGTGCTGGTGCTGTGCTCGGGCGTCGTCACCGCCCTGGCCGGGGTCTCCGGGGGCGGATCCGACGGCGAGCGTGCGGCGGCAGCCGGACCACTGGGCGCCGGTGTCGCCGACGGGCAGTCCCGCCCCGCGGGGTGCCGTACCGACGACGCAGATCAGCGCCCGCCGCAGCGGGCACCGGACGACGTGACCTGGCGACCGCTCAACGGCGCGAAGATCCCGGTGTCGCCGTCGGCCGGGCCGGTGCAGGAGAGCGGGACGGTGTTGTGGTGTTTCGCGCACACCCCGATGGGCGCGGTCATGGCGGCGAACGTCATCCCCCGGCACATGAGCGGCGCCGAGTGGAAGACCGTGACCGAGCAGCAGGTCGTCGCCGGCGTGGACCGGGACGTGTTCGTGGCCCGCAGGTCCTCGCTGCCGGTCTCGTCGACGCAGTACACGGCCAACACGCTCGCCGGCTTCATGCTCCTGTCGTACGCCCCGGAGTCCGCGACGGTGCGCCTGCTGATCCGGCAGTCGCCGGCCGTCTACGGAACCGCCGACTTCGACCTCGCCTGGGACGGCGGCGACTGGAAGCTCCGGCCGCTGTCCGGCGGCGAGCTGCACACGCCGGTCACGGCCGTCACGGCCAACGGCGGCTTCGTGATGTGGAAGGTGTGACATGGCGGAATGCTCCAGCGGCGATCCGATGTACTTCGGCAGCATGTCGGGCGCCGTCTCCTTCTTCGACCAGGGCATCGACGGCATCCTCAGCTCGATCGCCAGCGCGATCCTGAAGGCGGCGATCAGCCTCTTCTCGGACGTCGCGAACAAGATCCCGACCTTCGGCGACGAGGCCACGGTCACCAAGATCAGTACGCAGCTCAACTGGCTGGTGGTCGCCATCGCCGTCGCGTCGCTGCTCTTCGCCGCCGCACGGATGGCCCTGGAACGCCGCGGGCAGGCTGGCATCACGGCGCTCAAGGGCCTGGTGAAGATGATCCTCGTCGGCGGCGCCGCGTCGTTCGTCATCACCCGGCTCGCGAAGGAGGGCGACACCTACACGAACTACCTCTACGAGGCGGGCGTCAAGGAGCAGATCAAGACCATCGCCGAGTGCGGCACGGGCGGCGGCACGGCGTTCCTGCTGATCATCGTCGGCCTGCTGCTGATCATCGCGGGCATCATCCACGTCATCCTGCTCTACATCCGCCTGGGCGTGATGGTGGTGCTGACGGCCACCCTGCCCCTGTCCGCGGCGGCCTCGATGACGGAATGGGGCGCGTCGTGGTGGCGCAAGCATGTCGCCTGGCTCGTCGCCTGGCTGGTCTTCAAACCGGCGACCGGCCTCGTCATCTACGCCGGCACAGTGATGATCAATTCAACGAGCGCGAACGGCGACCAGCAGAAGATCGCCGGTTGCGGCGTCCTGCTGCTGTCCGCGGTGGCGCTCCCCGCCCTCTTGCGCCTGGTCGTACCGGCCGCGGCCGCCCTCGGCGCGTCCGACGGCGTGTCCGGCGTGGCCGCGGGCGGAGCGGGTGCCGCCGGCAAACTGGCCACCGGAGCGATCGCCGCGGGTGCGGGGGGCGCGGCGTCCCTGGCGGGCGGCGGCAAGCGGGGCGGCCCGAGCGGCGCCTCCGCCGCCGGCGCCCGCGGCTCCCAGGGCGGCAAGGGCGCGACCGGCGGCAAGGGCACCGACGGCTCGTCCGGCAGCAACGGTTCCTCGGGCAGCAACGGTTCCTCGGGCCGCAGCGGCGGCGCGCGAATCGCCGCGGGGGCGGTGCGCGGCGCTGCCACGGCAGTGGGAACCGCGGCGGCCGCGGTGGGTCATGTCGCCGGGCACGCCTCCCAGGCCGCGCCGAGCGCCGCCCGTCACGCGGGCAACGTGGTCTCCGGCGCGCTGCCCGGCGCCCACGACGGGGACGACCGCTAAACCGGTGGAACGGCGCCGCCGTGCGCCACTACTGTGCGGCGAACGAAGTCGTCTAGGCAAGGACGTGCCGTTGTACACCCTGTGAGACCTCCCGAGCGCTGATTTCGTCGCGCGTCGCGCCTTGTGCGCCGCGCTTCCCTTTGCTGCGGACTTCTCACTGAAAACCGGTGTACCTCTATGTCCATCACTTGGATGGTCGTTCCGACCTGCCTGCCGCTCGTTCTCCGCCGCTGTCATACGTGCGCGTCCGAACGCTTCCGGGCGAGTGGCAAATTCCGCGTCAACGCCAACCACAAACTTCTCGACGCCTGGCTCCTCGTGCTCTGCACCGCGTGCGGGGAAACGGCAAAACTCACGATCCTGGAACGGACGAATGTGCGTTCCGTACGGCCCGAGTTGCTGGACCGGCTCCACGACAACGACCCCGGCCTGACAGCTGAGCTGCTCCAGGACCCGGTCCTGGTACGCCGTAACCGCATCGCTCTCGACTGGGACGGCGCCTGGCGGCTCGACACCGGGGGATCGGACCACCTGGACCGCGAGGTGGTCGACGTCTCGGTCCGCTTCGCGGCGCGCATCCCCGTCCGGCCGGTGCGACTGATCGCCGAGGGATGCGAGCTTACGCGGGCCGAGGTCGAGCGCCTGATCGCGGCGGGAAAGCTCGTCTCCGCGGTCCGATTGAGCGGCAAGCTCTCCGGCGACTTCACCTTCACGCTCAAGCGGTGAACACCGAGGGCCGGACGCCTTCCGGCGTCCGGCCCTCGTCGCTGAGTGTCTTCCATCCCCCATGGACACTTCCTCGTGACCGGTCCCGTGGTCACGGCGCTGCCGCCGTGACCATAGGACGGCGGCCGGCCACGGCACAGGGCGAGCAAGTGGGATCCTGACAAACGTCAGCAGATGATGCTGTCGCCGGGCTCCACGCCGAGCTTGCCGGTCAAGGTGCGATAGAGGCTGACCCGGCTCTGGACCTGGCCCGCATTGCCCCCGTTGCACCCCAGCGCGCCGTTGATGCTGCGGATCGTTCCGCCGAACCCGGCGCCACCGGTGATCGCGGCGTGAGCCGGCGTGGGCCCGGCGCCGCTCTGGGTCATCCAGAACCACAGGGCCGTCTGCCAGGCCACCGACGGGTCGGTGCCGACCTTGTCCGGCTCGTTCAGCAGGTCGACGCCGAGGGCGTCGCCCGCCGCCTTGTAGTTGTAGTTCCAGCTGAGTTGCAGCGGCCCGCGGCCGTGGTACGCGGCCTGGCCCGCGGGACACCCGTACGGCCGAGCGGCATCGCAGTAGTGTCCCCAGTTCGCCGTGTTGATCTCGTCGACGTGCTTCAGGCCCCCGGACTCGTGGCTCACGTTCGCCAGGAACGCCGCCAGCTCCTGCTTGCGGAGGGTGTCGTCGCCGGTGCCCGCGAAGGCCGGGAACTTGCCCATGGCCGCGACCAGGCCGGCGTACGAATAGAGCGGGTTGCGCCCCGGGAACATCTCGTCGAACAGCGCCTCGGTGATCGGGCCCGAACCGGCCGGCGGCTTCGCGGAGCCGGACGTGGCCGAGCCGCTGGGTTCGGGCTCTCCCGTCACGTAGTTCGCGAACAACGACCGCACCTGGAACGGGTAGCTCCGCAGGTCGACGCCTCTGATGCCGCCGACCTCCCGGACGTGGTCGATGCCCTTGTCCCAGGCCAGCAGCGTGAGGGTCAGCTTGTCGCCGATCACCTTCTTTTCGTCGAGCAGCCGCTGCACCTCGTCGCCCAGGGAACACAGGTACCTGGCCTGGGCGTGGATCGAGTCCCCGGCGTCGAGAGCGGAGACCGTACCGTTGTCATCGTCGTCCTTGCCGAATTTCTTGAACGCCTCGGCCGGCACTTGGGAGATGCCTTTCTCCCCGTCCGGCCCGGCCTTCTTCGCGTCGAAGCCGGACTCCACGTCGATCTGCGCGGCCAGCACGGCGGGGCTGAGCAGATCACATTCCTTCGCCGCCGCCTTGAGCGGCGCCGCCAGGCCCTTGTCGGGCAGCTTGTCCTCGGCCAGCGTGCCCTTGCCGTCGCCACCGACGTACGCGCTCGCGAAGTCCCCGGCGCCGCTGGAGGAGTTGGGATCGGGCTGCGACACCGCGGAACCGGTGATCGCGATGATCACGATGAGCAGGAGCAGGGCCATGGCGACCACCGGCCCGAAGCCGATCAGGCTGATCGCGGCCAGCACGATGTGCGTCGCGTTCGGCTGGGTGATCGCCTTCTGGGCGTCGCCGACCGCCGCGGCCTTGCGCAGCTTGCCCACTGCCATCGGGGTCCTCGCGTTCCTCTGCCGGCCGCGATGTCGGGGCGGCGGTCCTCGCAACAACGGCCGGACCACCGCGCCGGTTCACGCCGCTCCCGGGAACTCCTCGAACGCCCGGTCGAAGTACTTCGCCAGCTGGACGTCGCGGTCCGAGACCCGATGGCCGATGTCCCAGGTCGTGAGGGCAACCCGCAGCGAGCGCCAGATGTTCTCCCACCGAGGGTGATGGATCGCGATGTCACAACCCGGTGCCACCTCGTTCATGAACGAGATGGCGTCCCGGAACGTGCGGAAGTGGAACTCCCGGCACAGCTCCACGCGAGTCCTGGACGGATCTTCGGGCAAGGGGCTCTCGACGAGGCGCCAGTGACGAAGCGCTCCTTCCAGCGCCACGCGCAGCTTGTCCTCGCTCAGCGGATCGGGCAGTTCGGGAGGCGCCACGGGATACGGCCCGCCGGTCACCGAGCCGGCAGCCGCGTCATCGAGGGCGCGGATCCGGCTGACGATCAGGCCCACGTCGTGCTCGAAGTACGCATTGCGGAGCTCCACGGCCTGCCGCTCCGCGAGCGGGGCGACGGCCGCCGGCAATCGTTCGGCCGGTGGCATGCGGGCGTCCCGGACCAGGAGCGGGATCACCGGCTTCCCGGAGCCGAGGGCCGCTTCGATCTCCCGCCGTACCCAATCGGTCTCCTGGTCGATCAGTCGTTCGCCCCATTCGTCGGCCGCCCGGATCCAGTCGGGTCCGATCACCACCAGGACGGCCGTCGCGTCGGTGAGGCTCTGCCGCAGCCGGTCGGGCCAGACCGCCCCCGGCTCGATGGAGGAGGTGTCCATGAAGATGGCACAGCCGCGGAGGAGGTCCTTGAGCGTCGTCCGGAGGCGGCCCGCGTCCGCGGCGCTGTCGCTTCGACGGTACGAGATGAAGATCTGGCTCACCGTGACCACCTGTCCGGGCTGGAGAATTCGCCCCCAGCTTGAGGGGTCCCCCGGCGCCGGGCTGTCACGTTGCGGACAGGCCCGGCTCGCTAGGCTCCACGGCATGCGTGTGGTGATCGCCGACGACGCCGTGCTCCTGCGGGAGGGCCTGGTCCGGCTGCTCGAGGAGAACGACTTCACCGTCGTGGCCGCGGTCGGTGACGGTCCGGCGCTGGTCGAGGCGATCGTCGCGCACGAGCCCGACGTGTCGATCGTCGACGTACGGATGCCGCCCACCCACACCGACGAAGGCCTGCGCGCCGCCGTGGAGGCCCGTAAGCGGGTGCCGGGCAGCCCGGTGCTGGTGCTGTCCCAGTACGTCGAGGTCGAGTACGCCGACGACCTGCTCGCCGACCGGCTGGGTGCGGTCGGCTACCTGCTCAAGGACCGGGTCTCCGAGGTGGGGGAGTTCCTCGACGGGCTGCGGCGGGTGGCCGGCGGCGCGACCGTCCTCGACCCGGAGGTCGTCGGTCAGCTCCTGGTCCGGCGGCGCCGCGACGACCCCCTGCGCAACCTGACGCCGCGCGAGCGCGAAGTGCTGGGCCTCATGGCCGAGGGACGGTCCAACACCGCCATCGCCCGCAAGATCGTGGTGACCGAGGGCGCCGTGGAGAAGCACGTACGCAACATCTTCACCAAGCTCGACCTGCCGCCGGACGAGGAGCAGCATCGCCGCGTGCTCGCCGTGCTGACGTACCTGCAGAGCTGACCGGTCAGAAGAACTCGTCGAGCAGCCGGTAGAAGTCGAGCTTGGCCGGGTCGGGCGGGATGCCGTACCGGGCGAGGAAGCGATCGCCGTCGTCCGGCAGCGATCGGGTCATCAGGGCCAGGTCCGTCCAGCGGTCCGCCACGCCCAGCCGGCCCACATCGATCACGCCGGTCACCTCGCAGCTCGCGGGGTCGAGCAGGACGTTCGGCGGGCAGAGATCGCCGTGGCAGACGACCAGATCCTCCGCTACGGACGGGCGGGTGGCGAGCAGGCGCGCGACGAGCCGGTCGCGGGTCCAGCCGGCGCGTTCGGCGTCGAGCATGTCCAGGGCCACGTCGGCGGCCAGGGCCTCGGGGACGGTGACCGCCAGCCGCCGGTCGAAGGGGCAGTCCGCCACCGGCAGCGTGTGCAGGCGGCGGGTCAGGTCGGCGAGCGCGTCGACGACCCGGGGGCGGTCCCCGGCGGGCCACGGGTCGGACGCGGGACGCCCCGGCACCTCCGCCGTCTCGAGCAGGCCGGGCCGGCAGGTCAGCACCTCGGGCGCCGGGATGCCGCGGGCGCGCAGCCAGGTCAGGCGCTCGCCCTCGGCGACGAGGTCGTGGCCCGGATCGTCCGAGGCCTTGCGGTAGACACCGGCCCGCCGGGTCACCAGTGCGCCCGAGAGCCCGGTCGTCACGATCTCCCACATGCAGACAGCCTGGCATGCAGAGGTGGTGCTAGCCCTACCCACATCGGCAGGCTGGCCGGGTCGTCCCGGCGCCCCCGAATTCCTAGCGTCGGATGTCATGAAGCACAGGGAGAACATCACCGGGATAGCGGCCCGTGCCGCAGTGTGGAGCGCCCGGCACCGCACTCTGGCGATCCTCGGCTGGATCGCCTTCGTCGTCGGCATCACCGTCCTGAGCGGACACCTCGGCACCAGGGAGGCGACGGCCGGCGATCAGGGGCACGGCGAGTCGGGCCGGGCGGATCGGATCGTGGAGCAGGCCGGGTTTCCCGCACGGCCGGCCGGCGAGATGGTTCTCGTGCAGGGTGCGCGCCGTGACGCCGCGGTCGCCGACGTGACACGGACGTTGAAGGCGCAGGCCGAGGTCGCCGACCTCAGCCCGCCGCTGGTCTCGCCGGACGGCACCTCCACGCTGATCCCCTTCACGATGAAGGGCGATGCCGAGACTGCCAAGGAGCGGGTCCAGCCGCTGCTCGACGCGGTCGCCGGGGTGCAGGAGCGGCACCCGGGCCTCTACGTCGCCGAGGCCGGCGACGCGAGCGGCGAGAAGCTCATCGGCGACTCGCTCGACAAGGGCCTGAACCGGCTGTCGATGCTGTCCATCCCGATCACCCTCGGCATTCTGCTCGTGGCGTTCGGCGCGGTCGTCGCCGCGCTGCTGCCGGTCGGGCTGGCCGTCACCGCCGTGATCGCGGCCGTCGGCCTGCTCGCGGGGGCGAGCCGCCTGGTGCCGGCCGTCGACACCACGATGCACGTCATGCTCCTGGTCGGCCTCGCCGTCGGGGTCGACTACTGCCTCTTCTACATCCGCCGGGAACGCGACGAGCGCCGCCGGGGCGCCGATCCGCACCGCGCCCTGGTCATCGCGGCGCAGACCTCCGGCCGATCCATCTGGGTCTCCGGGCTTACCGTGATCGTCGCCATGGCCGGGATGTTCCTCACGTACGACGCGACGTTCCAAAGCTTCGCGGTGGGCACGATCCTCGTGGTGGCGACCGCCGTCCTGGGTTCGCTGACCGTCCTGCCCGCCCTGCTCTCGGCGCTGGGCGACCGGGTCGACGCCATGAAGATCCCGGGGCTGTACCGGCGTCGGAGCGAGGGGCGCGTCTGGAACGCGGTGCTACGGATCGTGCTGGCGAAACCACTGCTCTCGGCCGTGGTGGCGGTCGCCGCCCTCGCGGCGCTCGCGGCGCCGATGCTCGACCTGCGGACGAAGGGCGAGGGGCTGGAGGACTTCTCCCCGCATGCCCCCGCCGTGCAGGCGTTCACCCGCATCAACGCCGCCTTCCCGAGCGAGACCTCGCCCGCCGAGGTGGTCGTGCAGGCGCCGACCGTGCGCGGTCCGGAGTTCCAGGCCGCGCTGGTCGGATTCAAGAAGGCGGCAGCGGGCACGGGCCGGCTCCGGGAGCCGATCGACGTGCGGGTCAACCCGGCGGGCACGGTTGCGGTGGTCTCGGTGGGGTTGCCCGGCAGCGGCAGCGACCGTACGTCGGAGGAAGCGCTGGAGACGCTCAGGACGACCGTGGCGCCGCAGGCCTTCGGCAGGCTCCCCGATGTGACGGTGGCGGTCACCGGCGACACCGCGAGCAACGTCGACTTCAACCACCGGCTGCACATGTCGCTGCCGTGGGTGTTCGGCTTCGTCCTCGGCCTGGCGTTCGTGCTGCTCCTGGTCTCCTTCCGCTCGGTCGTCGTGGCGGCGACCGGCGTCGTGCTCAACCTGCTCTCCGTCGCCGCGGCGTACGGAATGCTGGTCTACGTCTTCCAGTACGGCCACTTCGAGTCGCTGCTGGATTTCCGGGCAGCCGGCGGCATCACCAACTGGATGCCGCTGTTCCTGTTCATCATCCTGTTCGGACTATCCATGGACTACCACGTGTTCGTACTCAGCCGGATCAGGGAGGGGCACGATCGCGGGCTGCCCACCCGCGAGGCGGTGGCCCGCGGCATCGGTGGCACGGCCGGTGTCATCACCAGTGCCGCGGTGGTGATGGTGGCGGTGTTCGCGCTGTTCGCGACGCTGCCGCTGATCTCGACCAAGGAGCTCGGCGTCGGGCTGGCGGCCGCCGTGCTGCTCGACGCGACGATCATCCGTGCGGTCCTGCTCCCGGCCGTGATGGCGCTGCTCGGCGAGCGAAACTGGTGGCTGCCGCGCTGGCTGTCCTGGCTCCCGCAGGTGGCGCACGAGCCGCCCCCGCCCGCGACGGTGCCGGCGGGTGACGACGAGCGGGAGCTCGTTCCCGCGGCCTGAGACGCGCGAAAGGGCGGCCGCCGTGGCGGTCGCCCTTCGATGCGCGGGACGTCAGCTCTTGAAGGCGTCCTTGATGTCCTCGCCGGCCTGCTTGAGCTTCGAGCTGCTCTGGTCGACCTTGCCCTCGGCCTCGAGCTTCTCGTCGTCGGTCGCCTTGCCGACGCCCTCCTTGACCTTGCCGCCCAGCTCCTCGGCCTTGTTGTCGATCTTGTCGTCGGTGCCCATCGAAACCTCCCGGGGAAGCGTTGCCTACGTCCGCGATGTACCCCGGGTGCGGACGAAGCAACCCTTCCCGAGCGGTTACGACGTCGAGACGGTCTCCGCGGCCGGGATCAGGGACTGCTTGGCGGCGAGCAGCTCGCTGAGCCGGGCCGGCGGCATCGGGCGTGCGAAGTGGTAGCCCTGCGCCGCGATGTAGCCCAGCGACAGCAGCTGTTCCGCCTGGTCGGCCGTCTCCACGCCCTCGGCCACCGCGTGCAGGCCGAGCGCCTGCGCCAGGTGGATCACCGCGGCCGAGACCGGCGGGCGGTCGTCGACCTCGGACTGGGTGAACGAGCGGTCCAGCTTGATCTCGTCGATCGGGCAGTCGTGCAGCAGGGTCAGCGTCGAGTGGCCGGTGCCGAAGTCGTCCAGCGACACGCGTACGCCCATGGCGCGCAGCCGGAGCAGGTTGACCACGGAGGGCCCGGGCTCCAGCGCCATCGTCTCGGTGATCTCCAGGACGATCCGCTCGGCGGCCAGGCCGAACTCCGCGAGCAGGCCCGCCACGTGCTCGGCGAAGCCGGGTTCGCGCAGGTCACGGGCCGACACGTTGACGTTCAGCACCTGCGGGGCGGCGTCGCCGTGCAGGACGTTCCACTCCGCGAGCTGGGCGAAGGCCGTACGCATGACCCAGTGCCCCAGCGGGACGATCAGGCCGGTGCGCTCCGCGATCGGGATGAACGCGTCCGGCGCGAGCGTGCCCCGGACCGGGTGGGCCCAGCGCACCAGGGCCTCGGCGCCCATGATGTGGCCGTCGTCCAGCGAGACGATCGGCTGGTAGAGCAGGAAGAGCTGGCCGGTGGCGATCGCGTCGCGCAGCTCGGTGCCCAGGTCGCTGCCGCTGACCGACATGCTCGGGTCGTAGTGCAGGCAGGCCGTGCCGTGTAGGTTCTTGGCCGCGTACATCGCGATGTCGGCGTGGCGCAGCAGCGCGGAGGGCCGGTCGCCGGTACGCCCGTCGGCGATGCCGATGCTGGCCCGGATGGGCAGCTCGTGGCCGTCGGCGTACACCGGCTGGCGCAGGGCGTTCATCATGCGTTCGGCGGCCAGGTCAGCGGCGGCCGGGTCGGCGTCGTCGAGCACCACGACGAACTCGTCGCCGCCGAGCCGGGCCACGGTGTCCTCGACGCGGACGCAGGCCTCCAGGCGCTTCGCCACCCCGATCAGCAGCAGGTCGCCGACCTCGTGCCCGAGGGTGTCGTTGACCTCCTTGAAGTCGTCGAGGTCGATGAGGGCGACGGCCACCGGGCGGTCGCCCGGCGTGGCGAGAGCCTTCTCGAGACGGTTGTGGAAGAGCACCCGGTTCGGCAGCCCGGTCAGGCCGTCGTGGGTGGCGCTGTGGTCGAGGCGGGCCAGCAGCCGGCTGTTGTCCCGGAAAGCGGTGAGCTGGCGCAGCACGACCAGCGCGGTGAGCAGCACCGCGGAGCCGACCACGACCATCTCGTCCGCGCCGTCCGACCAGGTCACCGCCACGAGCAGCCCGTCGACGGCGGCGACGGCCGCGTACGGGAGCAGGCTGAACGACCGCGGCCGGGGCGCCACCGCCCCCCGCCGCTTGCCGCCGGGCGCCAGCCGCTGACGCGCGGCGGCGAGCAGGGCGATGTAGTAGACGATCGGGGTGCTCACCATGTCGGGGAACAGGTGCGGGTCCAGCGCCTCGAACCAGGGGCGGAACATCGGTGCGACGGCGCCCACGAACATGGCGACGGCGAGCAGCCGCAGCGCCTCGTTGTCGACGTGCGAGTGGCTGGAGAGCACGAACTTCGCGACCGCGAAGACGGCCAGCAGGGCGATGATGGTGACCATCAGCGACAGGAAGATGCCGGTGTCGTCGCCGTTGTTCAGGGCCGAGCGGGTCGAGAAGTGCCAGAGGAACACGGCGGCGGCAAGCATCAGCGTCCCCGCGTCCAGCACCACGCGCAGGATCTCGCCGGAGGTCTGGCGGCCGAGCGGGAGCCGGAACAGGGCGTACATGATGATCAGCACGCCGAGGCCGGAGCCGACCAGCATGACGGGCCCGGTCTGCGGACCGTGGGGGCGCGCCTCGGCCAGGACGTCGATCGCCTGCGAGGACACCCCGATGCCGATGACCACCGCGGCGGCCGTCAGGTGCTGCCAGAATCGCCGGGTGGCCGGCAGCAGCGACTCGGTCCGCGCGGTCCGCACGAAGCCGGCGACCAGGAAACAGGCGGACACGGCGGTCGGCACCCACAGCAGCACCCGCGGCCCCACCGGGTGGACCACGTTGGCGGTGAACCAGAGGGCCGCGACGAGCGCGCATATGCCGGAGGCGCGTAGCAGCCGGTCGGTTTTGTGCACGCTCACTCCCTCAGCTTCCGGTTCGGTACCGGACCCATCGGTCGCCGGGCCGCCGGCGTGAGAATTTGCGGTCCGCCTCACCGCGGACGCATTCCGGACAGCCGACGTTTGACCTTTCGTCATCCGGGGGGTCGAGCGTGATCGGTATGAATACCGTGCTGCTGTCGGTGGTCGTGCCGGTGTACCGGGTCGAGGGCTACCTGTATCAGTGCCTCGAGTCGATCCGCGCCGGGCTGACCGCCGGGGAGTCGGCAGCCGTCGAGGTCATCGCGGTCGACGACGCCTCGCCGGACGGGTGCGGGGCGATGCTGGACGCGTACGCCGACCGCCACGGCGACCTCCGGGTGGTGCACCTGAGCCACAACGTGGGCCTGGGGCTCGCCCGCAACGCCGGCCTGGCCGAGGCTCGGGGCGAGTACGTCTGGTTCGTCGACAGCGACGACTGGCTCCCGGCCGGCTCGGTCCGCGCGGTGCTGGACCGCCTGCGCGCGGAGCGGCCCGACGTCCTGCTGGTCGACCATCTGCGGGTGCACGAGAACGGCCGGCTGGAGCCCGACGCGAGCAGCGGCGTGCTGAAGGATTCGCGGCTCACCAGCCTCATCAAGCTCCAGCACACCGCCTGGAACAGGATCGTGCGCCGCGGGCTGCTCGAGGAGCTCGACCTGCGCTTCCTGCCCGGTTGGTACGAGGACGTCCCGTTCAGCAACCCGGTACTGATCGCCGCCGACCGCATCGCCGTCCTCGACCGGGTCTGCTACCACTACCGGATCGGCCGCCTGGGCGCGATCACCGCCACCCGCAGCGAGCGCCACTTCGAGGCCTTCGAGCAGTACGACCGCATGCTCGCCTGGGTCGCCGCCCGCGATCCCGAGCCGTGGCTGCGTCACCAGCTGTTCACCTTGATGGTGAACCACCTCCTGGTGGTGGCCGGCAACGACGGCCGTCTCCCGCCCGGGCGGCGGCGCGCCTTCTTCAAGCGCCTGGTCACGCACTACCGCCGCTACCTGCCGGCCGACTATCCGGGCCACCCGGGGGTGAAGCATCGCCTGGTCCGGATCGGCAGCTACCCGCTCTACGCGGGGTTGCGGCAGGCGTACCGGATCGGCAAGCGCGACCCCGAGCTGTCACCTGCGGTTCGCCCGGCCCTTGCCTCCGCGCCACAGCAGGCTCAGGCGGCGACCATACGGTGACGCCTCCACGAGGAGAACGTGAGAGGTGTGCCCCGAGTGCTGCGTGCTGCTGTCGATGCTGATCGCGACACCGTGCTCACTTGGCGCAACCACCCCGACGTGCGCGCGGTCAGCCTGACCACCCACGTCATCTCGCCGGAGGAGCACGCGAAGTGGTGGGAAGCCGCGATGGGGGACCCGCGGCGGCACATCCTGATCTTCGACGACAAGGGCGTCGTCATCTTCGACCTGCGTGAGGATCCGCCGAGCTGGAGCTTCTACCTCGACGTCGCGGGCCTGGGCGGCACCCTGCTGGCGACCTGGATGCGGCTCGAGCAGGCGGCGGTCCGGTACGCGTTCGACGAGCTCGGCCTCGAGCGGCTCGGCGGCGAGACGCTGGCCACGAACGCCCAGGTGCTGGCCCTGCACCGGCGCTTCGGGTTCCGCGAGACGAAGCGCTACGAACGGCTGATCGACGGCACGCCGCAGACCGTGGTGTGGACCGAGAGAGTGAGAGAGCATTGATCGTCGACGACGTGGAGATCGGTGCGGGGCACCGGCCGTACATCGTGGCCGAGATGTCCGGCAACCACAACGGCTCCCTCGACCGGGCCCTCGCCCTGGTGGACGCGGCCGCGGACGCCGGCGCGCACGCCATCAAGATCCAGACGTACACGGCCGACACGATGACCGTCGACGTCAAGCACCCGCGGTTCCAGATCTCCCAGGGCCATGAGCTGTGGGGCGACGAGTACCTCTACCAGCTGTACGAGCGAGCGCACACGCCGTGGGAGTGGCACGACGCCATCTTCGAACGGGCCCGAGAGCGCGGCCTGACGCCGTTCTCCAGCCCGTTCGACCGCACCGCGGTGGAGCTGCTGGAGAAGCTCGGCGCGCCGATGTACAAGATCGCCTCCTCCGAGATCACCGACCTGCCGCTGATCCGGCTCTGCGCGAGCACGGGCAAGCCGCTGATCATCTCCACCGGCATGGCGAGCGTGCAGGAGATCGCCGCCGCGGTGGACGCCGCCCGGGGCGCCGGCTGCACGGACATCGTCGTGCTCTCCTGCACCGCCTCCTACCCGGCCCCGCCGCAGCACACCAACCTGCGCCGCATCCCGGTGCTGGCCGAGGCTTTCCGGGTGCCGATCGGCCTGAGCGACCACACGCTCGGCATCGGCGTACCGGTCGCGAGCGTGGCGTTCGGCGCCTGCCTGATCGAGAAGCACATCACGCTGGACCGCGAGGACGGCGGCGTGGACTCCGCCTTCTCGCTGGAGCCGCAGGAGCTGAAAGCTCTCGTCGTCGAGTCGGAGCGGGCCTGGCAGGCGCTCGGCACCACCGCCATCGGACCCACCGAGGCGGAGCAGGAGGGACTGCGATTCCGGCGTTCGCTCTACGTGGTGACCGACGTCAACGCCGGCGACCCCGTCACCGAGGACAACGTCCGTTCCATCCGGCCCACCGGCGGCCTGGCCCCGGACGCCATCGGCATGGTGCTCGGGCGCACCTTCCAGCGGGACGCGGCCAAGGGCACGCCGCTGTCCTGGGACCTGATCTGAGAGGCGCGAGTAACGGTGTGGCTGAACGCGAACGCGAAGGAACTCCAGTGGTTCCTCGAGTCGGCAGCGGTGTATTGGGAGAAGAACCTGCCGCGACCGGCTGACGACGCGGTGGTCGTGGTGGAGGCGTTCCACCAGGACATCCGCGTCAACCTGCGCAACCTGGCGTTCGCCAACGCCATCCGGCGCCTGCACCCGGCGCGGATGGTGGTGCTGACCGGCGTCGAGGACCAGTGGTCGAGGACGCTGTGGAGCGGCTTCGACGTGGACGTGGTCCGCAAGGTCTCGGAGGCCTTCGCCGCCTCCGAGGTGATCGACGTCTGGGACCGGGTGCGCCGGTCGGGCACCCCGGCCCGGGACGACGAGACGATCGTCGCGTACACCGATGCCACCTACTGCCGGCTGGCCAAGGTCCCGCGGCTGCCCGACGGCTACCGGGCGCGGACGGACTACAAACTCCGGCACACGTACGCCACCCGGCTCGCCGACTTCTACGACGAGCTGATGCGGCGCAACGTGGTGGGGCTGGTCACCAGCCACGTCGACTACGACCAGTGGGGACTCGCCGTCGAGTCGGCCCGCCGCGCCGGGATCCCGATCATCCACACCCAGCAGACCGGCTGCCTCAAGGCGTACGGGCTCTTCCCGGAGAGCGACACCGGCACCGGCACCTTCCGGGAGGAGCTCACCCGGCAGATCGGCGAGGTCTTCGAGACTCAGGTCTGGTCCCGGCGGGAGGAGCTGCGGCCCAGCGCCGAGCTGGTCGCCTGGCGGGCCAAGGTCAACCTCGGGCGGCCCAGCTGGTGGCGCGGTGGCGTGACCGCCTCGGTCGACCTCAGCAACCCCGCCGAGCGGGCCCGGCTGCGCACCCACGTCGTGGACCGGCTGGGTTTCGACCCGGAGCGGCCGGTCGTGACCGTTTTCAACCACGCTGTCTCGGATGCGCTCGGCACCAACCGCGAGCTGTTCCCTAGCCTCGCCGACTGGTTCGCGGACACGGCGGCGCACGCGGCGGAGAACACCGGCGCCCAGTGGCTGTTCCTCGACCACCCGAGCCAGGCGCTCTACGACTCCACCGGCTTCTTCGACTCGGTCGCGGCGAAGTACAAGCGCGTCAAGCACGTCGCCTTCCGGCCCAGCGCCACGCTGAGCAAGAACGCGCTGTGGAGCCTCACCGACCTCGGCGTCACGGTTCGTGGCAGCGTCAGCAACGAGCTGCCCGCGTACGGCATCCCGGTGATCCAGGCCGGGTGGTCGGAGTGGAGCTCGTGCGGGCTCTCCACGGTCGTCGACGACCAGGATGCGTACTGGAAGACCCTCGAGCAGAGCATCACCGCCATCCGCGACGGCGTGGACCTGGTCAGCGAGGAGCAGGTCCGGCGCGCCCGGCTGTGGCTCTGGCTCTACCGCAGCGGCACCGACGTGGTGACGCCGCTGGTGCCGCAGTGGGAGGTCTGGCCGGCCGACACGCTGCTCAAGACCATGCGCGCCACCTTCCGGCACATCGAGGCCGACGCGGATCCGCTCTACGCCTCGGTCGAGCGCATGTGGACCCGCAAGGAACCGATGCTGACCAGGACGGACTTCCGCGCATGATCGGCTCGTGGTTCGCCACCGACTACGACGAGCCGCAGCACGTCATCGAGGGCCTGCCGGTCGAGGTCGGCAGCGGCCGCGACCCCGGCCTGTGCATCGTCGACCAGGTCGTGCGCGGCACCGCCATCGTCGGGCGGGTCACCGGCGACCACGGCGCGGTCGGGCTCAAGGTCAGCAGCCCGGGCGTGCCGACCCGGGTCTCGGTGGTGATCCACCTCGACGAGACCGCCACCCGGTGGTGGTCCGACCGGGTCCGCCCGCCGCGGCTCGCCCCCGAGCTGCCCCGGCTGGTCCTGGTCCGGGCGCAGGGCGAGCTGCGCGGTGCCGCCGTGCTGGCGCGGCGGCAAGGCCTGCGCCGCGCCGGGGGAGCGAAGGTCACGGTCGAGTTCGACCTCGCCGCGGCCGAGCTCGACAGCGACGGACTGCTCATGGTCGAGCTGGCCGAACCCCCGCGGCCCGAGTGGGTGCACGGCCGGGTCGCCGCGCGTTCCGCGCTGGGCGTGCGGATCGACAAGATTTCGGTACGGGCGCGGCCGGCCACGACCGCAACACCGGTGCCGGACGGCCCCACGGGCTGCGACCTGGCCCTGCTACCACCCGGCGGCCCCGATCGGTTCCGGCTGGAGCTGTCCCCGGTCACCCCGGCGCCGCCGCTGCCCCGCTCGCCGTCGACGAAGCTGACCCGCCGCAAGCCCGCCCGGGCCGGTTTCAAGGTGCTCCGGGCCGCCCGCCGCGCCGGCAACCGGGTCCTGGCCGAGGTGCACCGCTCCCGCCCCGGCTCCGCCACCGGCGTGCGTGCGTTCGACCTGCTCACCGGCGTACCCGTGGATCTCGAGCCGGTGCAGCGGGAAGCCGCAGCGTGGGAACTGCGCCGGACCACTCCGTCGGAGGGTCCGGTTCTGATCGGTCTGGATACCGGCGACCGAGGGCTGTCGTGCCGCATCGCGGTGCCGGGCCGGTGATCCACCGACCGGCGCTCGGGGCCGACCCCGACCGCAACCGCCGTCTGCTCCAGGAGGCGCTGGACACCGTGCCGGCGGGCAAGCTGGAGCTGCCGCCCGGCACCTACGTGGTCCGCGACGGCCTGCGCGTTCCCGGCGGCTGGACCATCCGCGGCTCGGAGGTCGTCGGCGCGAACGGGGGCCGCCCGCGCACCTGGCTGGAGTCGACCGGCACCACAGGGCACCCGGTCCTGCACATTCTCGGCTCGGACGTGTCGGTGAGCGACCTGGGCCTGCGGCCGCCCCCGGCCGACCCCGGAGAACACGGCGGCGACCGCGGCACCGCCATCACCGTCGGCGACTACCTCTACGAGCAGACCCCCGACTGGATCGCCCGCGTCGACGTCCGGCGCGTGCACGTGGACCGCCCCATCGAGAAACACGCGAACTGCGTGGCGCTCATGGGTGCCGTCCACGACATCACTCTGCACGACCTCACCATCCGCGGCGGCTACACCGGCGTCGCCGTGCACTGGGGCGCGGTCGGCACGGATGTCTCGACGATCACCGGCCCGACCTACCACCCGCACCGCCTCACCATCACCGACCTGCGGGTTCGTGACGCGATCGAGGGCTTCTACCTGAGCTCGGTGCACGACGTCCGGGTCGAGGGCGCCTGCCTGCGCGACGTCGACATGGGCTTCCGGCTGCTGCCCGGCGACAACACCGACCGCTTCGTGACCTCGGACGTGGTCGGCACGGCCATCGACATCTCGGACGTCTGCGTGCACTGGCACGGCCCGTTGTACGCGGTCCGCGCCGCCGGTTGGGGCCGCAGCGAGGTCGACGGAGTGGTCAGCGTGCTGCGTTACCGCGACACCGTGATCCGGAACTGCCGCATCCGCGGCGCGGGCACGGGCGAGTCGTGGTCGCCCATCCTCCTGGAGCGGGCGGAGGGCGTCGACCTGCGCGACATCTCGGTCCAGTCCGATCTTCCCGGCGAATCGGCGGCGTGCTGTCCCCGCGCGACGCCGCGAAGCTGAGGCGCCGGCGCGCAGAGTCGCCTACAGTGGACGCCCAAAGCGAGTGATGTCCGGTCGAGCCCCGGACACAACGCCCCTCGGACGAGGTCGGGGGTGGACGCCGCCACGTCCACCCTCGGCCTCCCGCGCTCGCCGAGCGGGACGGAATTTGTCGTAGGGCGGGCGTAGCGTCGGCCACCATGACGACGACGGCGGTGGTGGCGGACGGCCTCGTGAAGACGTACGGGGAGGTCAAAGCGCTCGACGGGCTCCACCTGGAGATTCCGGAGGGCACGGTCCTGGGTCTGCTCGGACCCAACGGGGCGGGAAAGACGACATGTGTGCGGGTGCTGACGACGCTCCTGCGCCCGGACTCCGGCCGCGCCGAGGTCATGGGGATCGACGTGCTCCGCGAGCCGAAACGGGTCCGCGAACGCATCGGCGTCTCCGGCCAGTACGCGGCGGTCGACGAATACCTCACGGGATTCGAGAACCTGGACATGGTCGGCCGCCTGTATCACCTGGGCCGCCGTCCGTCCGCCGACCGGGCCCGTGAGCTCCTGGCGCAGTTCCGGCTGGAGGACGCCGCCAACCGGCCGGTGAAGACGTATTCGGGCGGCATGCGGCGCCGCCTCGACCTGGCGGGCGCCCTGGTGGCCCGGCCTCGGGTGCTGTTCCTGGACGAGCCGACCACCGGCCTCGATCCGCGCAGCCGCACCGAGATGTGGGGCACCCTGTCCGAGCTGGTGGCCGGCGGCACCACCGTGCTGCTGACCACGCAATATCTCGAGGAGGCCGACCGGCTGGCCGACTCCATCGTGGTCGTGGACCACGGGCGCGTGATCGCCCAGGGCACCGCCGACGAGCTGAAGTCGCAGGTCGGCGGCGAAGTGATCGAGATGGTCATCGCCGACCCGGCGCAGATCGGCAACGCCGCCGGCGTCCTCGACCAGGTGTGCCGGGGCCGGGTGAGCGTCGACGACCACACCCGCAAGCTGTCCGCCCCGGTCGACGGTGGCAAGCCGGCAGCGGCGGTGCTGGTGGAGGCGTTGCGCCGGCTCGACGGGACCGGGATCGCGGTGATGGACGTCGGCGTGCGCCGCCCCACCCTGGACGACGTCTTCCTGGAACTGACCGGCCACGCCGCGGAGCCGTCGCTGCCCGAGACGGAGGTCGTGGGATGAACGCAGTCACATCCGCGCTGGCCGACGGTGCCGTCATCACGCGCCGCAACCTGCTGAAGATCAAACGTGTCCCGGACGTCCTGGTCTTCTCGACCCTGTCCCCGATCATGTTCGTCCTGCTCTTCGCGTACGTCTTCGGCAGTGCGATCCAGGTGCCGGGGGTCAACTACCGCGAGTTCCTCATGGCCGGCATCTTCGTCCAGACGGTGGTCTTCGGCGCCACCTGGACCGGTGCCAGCCTCGCCGAGGACCTCCAGAAGGGCATCATCGACCGTTTCCGCACGCTGCCGATGTCCGGCTCGGCGGTGCTCCTCGGCCGCACGGCCGCGGACGTGGGCATCAACCTCGTCACGTTCGTGGTCATGGCGGCGACGGGCCTGCTCGTCGGCTGGCGGATCCGCTCCTCGCCGGCCGAGGCGATCCTGGCGGTGCTCCTGCTGCTGACCTTCGCGTACGCCATCTCCTGGATCATGGCGGTAGTCGGCCTGTCGGTGCGCACCCCCGAGGTGGTGAACAACGCCAGCTTCATCGTGATCTTCCCACTGACGTTCATCGCCAACACGTTCGTGCCGACCGGCAACCTCCCGACCGTGGTCAAGGCGATCGCGGAGTGGAACCCGGTGTCGGCGGTGACCCAGGCCGCGCGCGAACTCTTCGGCAACACCAACCCGGCCGTCCCGGTTCCGGACACGTGGGCCCTCCGACATCCGGTGATCTACAGCCTCATCTGGAGCGGCGCGGCTCTGGCGGTCTTCATGCCGCTGGCCATCCATCAATACCGGCGCGCCGCCTCCCGGTGAACCTCGCCCGCGCGTCCGCGCACAGCCTCCCGGTGACCTTCGCGGGCGTCCGCGCCGCCTGCCCGGGGCCTTTCGCTGGGGGCGTCCGCGCCGCCTGCGCGGGCCCTTCGTCAGGGGCCTCCGCGTCGCCTGTCCTGGGGCCCATCGCGGGCCGTCCGCGCGCGGGCGGGCGGTGGCCTGAGCTAGCGTGATCGCGTGGATTCGGAAGCCGTCCTGCCTGCGGAAGCCGCCCCATCGCACGCCGCAGAGCCGGCGCGCGGCGTGGATTCGCCCGACGCCGAGGTTCCGGACACCGACGTCCCGGGCCATGGCCGGTGGCAGGTGCTCGCGGCGATCTCGGCCGGTGGCATGCTCGGTGCCCTGGCCCGCTACGGCATCTCCATCGCCTGGCCGCACGACCCGGCCGGATTCCCGTGGTCCACCTGGACGATCAACGTCAGCGGCTGTCTGCTCATCGGCATGCTCATGGTCCTGATCGGACACCTCGGGCTGCAGCACCGCCTGGTCCGCCCGTTCTGGGGCATCGGCTTCCTCGGCGGCTACACCACGTTCTCCACCGCAACCGTCGACGTGCTGCAGGCCGCGCCCGGCGTCGCGCTGGTCTACCTCGCTGCGACGCTGACCGGGGCGCTCACGGCGGTCTGGCTCGGCACCGCTCTCACCGAGGCCGTGGTGAGCCGGTGACCGTGCTGCTGGTCGCGCTCGGCGCGGCGATCGGTGCCCCGCTCCGCTACCTCACGGACCGGTACGTGCAGTCGAGGCACGAGTCCCGGTTCCCGTGGGGCACGCTGACCGTCAACGTGGCCGGCTCGGCGCTGCTCGGCTTCCTCGTCGGCCTCCCGGTGGCCCCCGCAGTGGCCGCGCTGCTGGGCACGGGCTTGTGCGGTGCGCTCACCACGTATTCGACGTTCGGCTACGAGACGCTAGGGCTCGCGCGCTCCGGGGAACGGTTCCACGCGCTCGCGTACGCGCTCGGCAGCGTGCTGGCCGGCCTCGGCGCGGCCTCGCTCGGCTTCCTGCTCGCCCGCGCGGTCGGGTGACCCGGGCGCCGCTGTCCGGAAAGCAGCGCGGCCCGTGTGACCTCGCGCCGCTGTCCGGGAAGCAGCGCGGCCGGCTGCCCGCCCGCCTTAGCGGGAGAGCAGCTCGCCCATCGCTGTCTCGTTGAGCGGCTCGGCGAAGTAGTAGCCCTGCCCCAGCTCGCAATTGCCGTCCGCGAGCTCGGACAGCTGCCCCGCGTCCTCGATGCCCTCGGCGATCGTCGACAGGCTGAGGGCCTGGCCGAGCTGGATGATCCCCAGCGTCAGCGCGGCCGCGGCCGGTACGTCGCCGACGTCGTCGACGAAGCTCTTGTCGATCTTGATGATGTCGACCGGGAAGCGGCGCAGGTACGCCAGCGACGAATAGCCCGTACCGAAGTCGTCGATCGCGAGCCGGATGCCCAGCTCCTTGATCCGCTCGAGCTGGCGCAGGGTCGTCGGCCGGTGGTCGACGAGCAGGGATTCGGTCAGTTCGATCACCAGGCAGGCCGCCGGGAGGCCGCTCTTCTCCAGGGCGGAGGCCACCACCTCGGGCAGCTCCGGCTGGTCGAGCTGAACCGCCGACATGTTGACGCTGACGCTCAGCGGGCGCTTGCCCTCGCGGTCGGCGTTCCACGCGGCGGCCTGGCGGCAGGCCTCCCGCAGCACCCATTCGCCGATCGGCACGATCATGCCGGTTTCCTCGGCGAGCGGAATGAAGTCCAGCGGCGGGATCAGCCCGCGCTCGGGGTGCTGCCAGCGGACCAGCGCCTCCAGGCCGGTGATCTCTCCGGTACGCAGGTGCACGATCGGCTGGTAGCGCAGCTCGAACTCGTGGCGCATGACCGCGCGGCGCAAGTCGGCCTCGAGCTGGAGGCCGGCCTGGAAGGAGGCCTGCATCGCGGGTTCGAACATCTCCAGGCGGTCCTTGCCCTGCTTCTTCGCCTGGTACATGGCGAGGTCGGCGCGGACCATCAGGTCGTGGGCGTCCTCCAGCTCGCCGGGAGCGCTGTACGCGATGCCGATGCTGCAGCTGACGAACGTCTCCTTGCCGGCCAGCACGAACGGCTCGCGAAGCGCCTCGAGGATGCGCTGGGCCACAGGTACGGCCTCCTCGGCGTCGTACGCCATCGGCAGCAACACCGCGAACTCGTCGCCGCCGAGGCGGGCCGCCGTGTCGCCCGGGCGCAGGCACGCGCGGATCCGTTCGGCGACCCCGACCAGCAGGACGTCGCCGGCGGCGTGGCCGAGGGAGTCGTTGACCACCTTGAAGCGGTCCAGGTCGACGAAGAGGACGCCGGTGCCCGTGCGCGCCTCGCCGGCGGCGGTGAACGCCCGTTCCATCCGGGTCAGGAACAGCGCCCGGCTGGCCAGGCCGGTCAGCGAGTCGTGGAACGCCTGGTTCATGGCCGCCAGCGTCTGCGCGTCGGTGAGGGCGAGGCTCACGTGCTCGGCGAAGGCCCGCAGGATCTCCTGCGACGACTTGTCCCACTTGCGCGGGCCGGTGTACGTGCCGACGGTGAGGCAGCCGACCACCTCGCCGTTCTCGTGCACCGGCACCGCCATGACGGCCTTGAGGGCGGACCGTATGGCCGGGATGGCGATCGGGCAGTTCTCGTAGTCCTCGACCATGACCATCTCGTCGGCCATGACCGCCAGGCCCGCGACGCCCGCCGAGGGCAGCGGGACGCGCTTCATCTTGGCCAGGATGGCTTCGCCGAAACCGACGTGGGACACCATGCTGCCGACCGACGGGTCGTCCTTCTCCAGCAGGTTGAGCGAGGCCATCTCCAGGCCCAGGAGCTCGGCCGCGGCCGAGGTGATCTGGTCGAGGATCTGCTGCAAAGGGGCGCGGCGGGCGATGAGCCGCTGGATGCCGCTGAGGTGTTCGAAGAGCCGCTGGCGTTCCTGCAGCGAGTCGACGAGGCGCCCGTTCTCCAGGGCCTGCCGGCGTTCCGCCTCGATGACGTGCAGGGCCTGCAGGCTCAGCTCGAGGACCCGCGCCATCCCGCGCAGCAGGCAGATCTCCTCGTCGGAGAACGATCCCTGGCGGCGGCCGAGGATGAGCAGGCCGCTCGGCGGGCCGGAGATGTGCGCGTGGGTGAGCGCGTACGGCAAGCCGGCGAGCTCGATGCTCTCGGCCCGCTCGGCCGCGGCCTCCTGGAGCGCGGTGAGCGGCACCTGCTCGGCGGGCAGCCCGACGGAGGCGACCACGCCGGAGTCGATGATCAGCACCGCGACGTCCGCCTCGAGGGCACGCGCGGCACACTCGACGGCCGCGTACTGTGCCGCCGGTCCGTCCGGCCGGTCGGCGACGGCGGAGAGGAACTCCGTGAGTTGCTGCGTTGCGAGCATGCCCATGACCTCGTCTGTCGGTTCGGGGCCGGGCGAGCTGAGCCTTTTCCCCGAGGTTTTGGCCGGCGGGCCCGGTGAGCGGGCCCGGTGCGGCTCCGCGCCCGAGCTCACACCCTCGGGCATGATCCGGGCAGCATCGCCGGGTAAACGGGCACGACGTTCGTCCCGATTCGTGGGCCGCTGGGCCGGTATCCGACGTGCCGAGGCGCTCGTCAAACGGGCAGAGACACACCGAATCCACCTGGCTTGTGATGGGGGCCACACGTTTCTCCGGTGTTACAAATGGTCCACGGTAAACGCGGTCACGGCGACCGCCTCGACGGGCGGCCGGAGGTGCGGAATTGAATGCGGAAGAGCGGCAGCATCAGATCGTCGCCCTCGCCCGGCGGCAAGGGGAGGTGGACGTCGCAAAACTGTCCGCCGAGCTGAGCGTTTCCGCGGAAACCATCCGGCGTGATCTGCGACTGCTGGAAAAGCACGGTCTGCTGCGGCGTACGCACGGCGGCGCGTACCCGGTGGAGACCGCGAAATTCGAGACCGACCTCGCGATGCGAACCACCCGCGGGGTCCCGGAGAAGCGCAGGATCGCCGCCGCGGCTGCCGGGCTCATCGGCGACGCGGAGACGATCTTCATCGACGAGGGCTTCACCCCCCAGCTCATCGCCGAGGCGCTGCCCGCCGACCGGCCCCTGACCGTCGTGACCGCCTCGCTGAACACCGCGGCCTGGCTGTCCACGAACTCGCCGGTCACCGTGCTCCTGCTCGGCGGCCGGGTGCGCGGCCGCACGCTGGCCACGGTCGACCACTGGGCCAGCGGCATGCTGGCCGGCTTCGTCATCGATCTCGCCTTCGTCGGCGCCAACGGCATCTCCCGTGAGGCGGGGCTGACCACTCCGGACCCCGCCGTGGCGGACGTGAAGGCGCACGCGGTGCGCGCGGCCCGCCGGCGGATATTCGCCGGCATACACACGAAATTCGGCGTACGCACGTTCTGCCGATTCGCCGAGATATCCGATTTCGAATCCCTGGTCACGGACACCGGACTGCCGGCGTCCGAGGCGCAGCGCTATTCCCGGCTCGGCCCTCAGGTCGTCCGCGTCTGAATCCCCTCGTCGCAGTTCTTCTCCGCCGGCGCCTGCCCGGCGCGGTGGTGCATGTCTTCAATCGGAGGATCCGTCGTGCACAGAACAGGAAAGAAATTCTCATTGTTGATTGCGGGTGCGACCGCCGGCGCGCTCGTCCTCTCCGGATGCTCCGGCGCCGGCTCGACCGGTGGGGGAGACTCCTCGGACAACACCATCACCGCGCTGATGGTGGGCAACCCGCAGATGGAGGACATCCAGAAGCTGACCGCCGACAACTTCACCAAGCAGACCGGCATCACGGTCAAGTTCACGATCCTCCCCGAGAACGAGCTGCGCGACAAGGTGACGCAGGACGTCGCCAACCAGGGCGGGCAGTACGACGTCGCCACCGTGGGCGCGTACGAGGTGCCCATCTGGGCGAAGAACGGCTGGCTGCACGAGGTGTCGAGCTACGCCGGCAGGGACAGCGCCTACGACCAGGCCGACCTCATCAAGCCGATGGTGCAGTCGCTGACCGGCGACGACGGCAAGATGTACGCGGCGCCGTTCTACGGCGAGTCCTCCTTCCTCATGTACAACAAGGAGATGTTCGAGGCCAAGGGCCTCACGATGCCGGAGAAGCCGACCTGGGCGCAGGTGGCGGACATGGCGCAGAAGCTCAACGACAAGCAGAAGGGTGTGGCCGGCATCTGCCTGCGCGGGCTGCCGGGATGGGGTGAGCTCTTCGCCCCGCTCACGACGGTCGTCAACACGTACGGCGGCACCTGGTTCGAGAAGGACTGGACCGCGAAGGTCAACTCGCCCGAGTTCACCGAGGCCACGAAGTTCTACGTCGACCTGCTCAAGAACTACGGCGAGTCCGGTGCGCCGCAGGCCGGGTTCACCGAGTGCCTCAACACCTTCGGCCAGGGCAAGGCCGCCATGTGGTACGACGCCACGTCGGCCGCCGGCACCCTGGAGGACCCGAAGGCCTCGAAGGTCGCGGGCAAGGTCGGCTACGCGTACGCCCCGGTGAACAAGACCCAGTACTCGGGCTGGCTGTGGACGTGGGCGTGGGCCATGCCGAAGACGACCAAGAAGGCCGATGCCGCCTGGAAGTTCATCTCCTGGGCCACCAGCAAGGACTACGAGCAGCTGGTGGGCAAGAACCTCGGCTGGTCGCGGGTGCCGTCCGGCAAGCGCACGTCGACGTACTCGATCCCGGAGTACAAGGAGTCCGCGAAGGCCTTCGCCGACATCACGCTCGGCTCCATCGAGAATGCCAACCCGCAGAACCCGGGCGTGCAGCCGCGGCCCGCGCTCGGCGTGCAGTTCGTCGGCATCCCCGAGTTCGCGGACCTCGGCACCAAGGTGTCGCAGGAGGTCAGCGCCGCCGTCGCCGGCAGCACCACGGTCGACAAGGCGTTGGCCGACGGCCAGAAGCTCGCCGAAGACGTCGCGAAGAAATACAAGTAGATGACCGACGTCATCGCCCGGGCGAAGCACAGGTCGGACACGCCTCCGCCGCGCACGCCCGCATCCACCAAGGGGGGCGCCCGCGAGCGCTGGGTCCGCCGCGCCCCCCTCCTGCCCGCCCTCGTCTTCGCGATCATCGTGACCCAGGTGCCGTTCCTGGTCACCATCTATTTGTCCACGCAGAGCTGGAACGCGCTGCGCCCGGGCGCCCGCGACTTCGTCGGCGTCGACAACTACGTCACCGTGCTGACCGACTCGCGCCTGCGGGCCGCGCTGGCCAACACCGTTCTGCTGACCGCGGGGGCGGTCATCTTCTCGATGATCCTGGGCCTGGCGCTCGCCGTCCTGCTGGACCGCAAGTTCGTCGGCCGGTCGGTGGTACGGACCCTGCTCATCACCCCGTTCCTGGTGATGCCGATCGCAGCGGCGCTGCTGTGGAAGCACGCGATCTACAACCCGGCGTACGGGCTCATCAACGGCCTGTTCGGTGGCTCGACGGACTGGATCTCGTCGTACCCGAAGGCGGCGGTCATCACCACGCTGGTCTGGCAGTGGACGCCGTTCATGATGCTCATCCTGCTGGCGGGCCTGCAGTCGCAGAGCGAGGAGGTGCTCGAGGCGGCACGCGTCGACGGCGCCAACGGGTGGCAGATCTTCACCCGGATGACGATCCCGCACCTGCGCCAGTACCTGGAGCTGGGTGCCTTGCTGGGCTCGATCTACCTGGTCAACACGTTCGACTCGGTCTTCAGCATCACGCAGGGAGGTCCCGGTACGGCGACCACGAACCTCCCGTACGAGATCTACCTGACCACGTTCCGCAAGTTCGAGTACGGCGAGGCATCGGCCGCCGGCGTCATCGTGGTGATCCTGACGATCATCGTGGCGACGTTCGCGCTGCGCGTCATCTCGAGCCTGTTCCGGATGGAGGAGGGCCGATGAGGACCCGGTGGAGCACCACCGTCTGGGGCACGGTCGCCTGGGTCGCCGGGATCGTCTTCGTCTTCCCGGTCATCTGGATGGTGCTGACCAGCTTCAAGCAGGAGCAGGCGGCGGCCAGCAACCCGCCGTCCTGGGTCTTCACGCCGACCCTCGACCAGTACGCGCAGGTCTTCGACCGCAACATCACGCCGTTCCTGCTGAACTCCCTGATGGCGAGCCTCTTCTCCACCCTGTTCGTGGTTCTGCTCGCCACGCCGGCCGCGTACGCGTTGTCGCTGCGCCCGGTGGCGAAGTGGACGGACGCGCTGTTCTTCTTCATCTCGACGAAGATGATGCCCGCGGTTGCCGCCCTGCTCCCGGTCTACCTGCTGGTCAAGAACCTCGGCATGCTCGACAACGTCTGGACGATGGTGGTTCTCTACACCTCGATGAACCTGCCGCTGGCGGTCTGGATGATGCGCTCGTTCCTGCTGGAAGTGCCGCGCGAGGTGCTCGAGGCGGGCGAGGTGGACGGGGCCGGCCTGCTCACGTCGATCCGGAAGATCATCCTGCCGATCGTCTCACCCGGCCTGGCCGCCACGGCGCTGATCTGCTTCATCTTCGCCTGGAACGAGTTCTTCCTCGCGGTGAACCTGACCGCGACGAACGCCGGCACGGCGCCGATCTTCCTGGTCGGCTTCATCTCCTCGGAGGGCCTGTTCCTCGCCCGGCTCTGCGCCGCGGCGACGCTGGTCTCGCTGCCGGTGCTGATCGCCGGCTGGCTGGCGCAGAACAAGCTGGTCCGCGGCCTGTCGATGGGAGCGGTCAAGTGAAGGCAGCGGTGGTCGTCACGCCCGGCACGATCGAGATCACGGAGGTGCCCGACCCGGCTCCCGGCCCCACCGACGTGGTGGTCCGGCCCGCCGCGGTCGGCATCTGCGGCACTGATCTGCACATCATGGACGGCGAGTTCGCGCCCGCCTTCCCGATCATCCCGGGGCACGAGTTCGCGGGGGAGATCGTCGAGATCGGCGACGCGGTCACCGGGTACGCGGTGGGCGACCAGGTGGCCGTCGACCCCTCGCTGTACTGCGGCCACTGCTACCAGTGCAAACGCGCACGAGGCAACCAGTGCGAGAACTGGAACGCGATCGGTGTCTCGAGGAGCGGAGCGGCGGCGGAGTTCGTGTCGGCGCCCATGGCCAACCTGTTCAAGCTGCCCCCGCATCTCGTCGCCCGGGACGCCGCACTGATCGAGCCGCTCTCCTGCGCGGTCCGCGGGTTCGACGTCCTGCCCCGGCGGATGGCGGACACCTTTCTCATCTACGGCTCGGGGACGATGGGCCTGATGATGCTGGAGCTCGCCAAGCGCGCGGGTGCGGCGAGCGTCTCCATGGTGGACCTCAATCCGGAGCGGCTCGAGACGGCGAAGCAGCTCGGTTGCTCGGCCGCGGTCACCGACGCCGCGGAGCTGGACGCACCGCGCGGCTGGGACGTGGTCGTCGACTGCACCGGGGCGGCCGCCGCGATCCGCGACGGGTTGCGGCGCGTCGGCCGGGGCGGGACGTTCCTGCAGTTCGGGGTCTCGGCGTACGACGCGCGGGTGGAGATCGAACCGTACGAGATCTACCGGCGCGAGATCACGATCACCGGCTCGATGGCCGTGCTGCACAGCTTCGACCGGGCCGGTGAGCTGATGGCCGCGGGCGTGCTCGACCCGCGGATCTTCGTCAGCCACCGGTTTCCGCTGGCCCGTTACGCCGAGGCGCTCGACCAGTTCCGCGCGGGCGTCGGCAGGAAGACCCTCATCGAGCCGTAGTGGCCGAGTGCCAATCTTCTCACTATCGGTTATTTGATGGTCACATCATGTTGTTCGACCGCCGCCGGGGGTCTCCAATGGAGCGGTGCCTTCGCCACCTACCCCGGCGGCGAGACGCCTCGGTGGCGCGTCCGTCGTCTTCCTCGCGCTGGCCGCGGCCACCCCGCTGACGGTCGTCACCGCCGTCGTGCCGGGGGCGTACGCCGACAGCGGCCTGCTCGCCCTCCCCGTGCTCTTCGCCGGCTTGGGCCTGCTCATGCTGGTGTTCACGGCGGGATACACCGGGATGATCCGTCGCGGGGCCGGGCCGGGCGCGCTGTACACGTTCATCGCGCGGGGACTGGGCCGCCCGGCCGGCGTCGGGGCGGCCTGGCTCGCCCTGCTGTCGTACAACGCCCTGCAGATCGGCCTGTACGGCGTCGTCGGGGCGGCCGCCGCGCCGCTGGCCGATGTGGAGTGGTGGGTGGCCGCCGGGGCGTGCTGGCTGGTCGTCGCGGTGTGCGGGATGCTCGGTCTGACGCGTACTGCCTGGTTGCCGGCGGTGCTGGTGGTCGCGGGACTCGGTGTGGCCGTGGCGTACGCCGTCGCGAACCTGCTCGATCCGGCCGGCGGGCGGCTCGCGTGGACGGCGCTGGACCCCGCCCGCCTCGCGGACGTCTCCCGGCCGGTGCTCGGCCTGCTGCTGCTGGTGGGCGCGTTCGCCTTCGTGGGCATCGAGACGACGGCCGCGTACGCCGAAGACGTCCACGCCCCCCGCCGCGCGACCTCCCGCGCGGCCGTCCTGTCCGTGCTGCTCCTGACCGTCCTGTACGCCGCCTCGAGCTGGGCGATGACGGTGGCCGCGGGGCCCGGCCGGATCGTCGCCGCGGCGACCGCCCGGGGGCCCGAACTCGCCTTCGACCTCGCGGCGGCCCGCCTCGCGCCGTGGGCGGTGAGCCTGGGCCGGGTGCTGGTCGTCGCCGGTCTGCTCGCCGCCATGATGGCGCTGCACCACACCATCGCCCGCTATGTCGTGGCGCTGGGCCGCGATCGGGTGCTCTCCGCCGGGCTGGCCGCGCCGCGCCCGGCCTCCTTCACCCAGAGCCTCGCCGCCGGCCTGGTGATCGGGGTGTGCGCCGCCTTCCGCCTGGACCCGGTCGAGTCGCTCGGGCGCCGACTCGCCGTCGGCGGCAGCCTGGGTGTCCTGCTCCTGCTGCTGGCCACGTCGCTGGCGGCGCTGCTGCTGCTCAACCGCAGGCCGGACGGCGAGGGGATCTGGCGGCGGTTCGTGGCCCCGTCGGTGTCGACCGTCGGCTTCGGCGCGCTGGCGTACCTTGCGTATCTGCAGTTTCCGGACCTCGTGACGGCCGCGCTGGCCACGGTGGTCCTCGGCGTGGTCTACGGGGTCGTGCTGCGGTTCGTGCGGCCGGTGATCTACGCGGGGATCGGCCTCGGTGGCAATGCGGTGGTGGTGGCGCCGTCCACGTTGACCCTGCCGCGGCCGCGGTCGCCGGGTGCGCACCGGCCGGAGCGGGTCAATCGCCTCGCCGGGTGACGGCGGGATCGTCGCCGAAGAACTCCTGGATCTGGGTGAGGGTCAGATAGCCCTGCTGTTCGATCTCGCCCGCGTCGGCCGGCAGCGGTTTGCGGGTGACCTCGGGTTCCTCCGGGTGCTCCGGGAGCTCGGGAAGGGGTGGGACGGGCGGCAGCTCGCCCAGCCCGATCGCCTCCCGGATCACCTCGAACATCCCCGTCACCTCGCGGACGGCCAGGGGAAAGAGGTCGGCCGGCCGCGGGCCCGCCGCGGCCGGCGCGGCGCAGGTGAAGTTGGCCCGGACCTTGCCGCGTACCTTGCGGATGTCGGCGCTCGGCCGCAGATGGTCGAGGTGGCCCTCGGCCACTATCCCCAGCTCGCATTCCGGTACGCCGGAAGCCCGCCACCAACGCCGCCACCCGGGATCGGCGTCCAGGGTCACGACGACGTGCTGGAGCGCCACCATGTACGCCTGGAAGGCGCGGCCGTCCACCGTGGTGGTCCCCATGTGTGGGTGCAGCCAGCACGGCTGCCCGCCGCATAACTCCATCACCGCATGGTGGCATCACCATCGCCGCGAGTCGGTGCATATGGGACTGGCGCGTCCGGGTGGTCCGCGAGCGCGGCGTCCAGCAGGGCCGCCGCGACGGCACGGGCGGTGACCGCGGCCGCCGGGGTGCGGTCCATCCGGGCGCCCACCGAGGTGCCGTCGTACAGGATGACCAGCCGGTCGGCGAGCGCGGCCGGATCCGGTGCGCCGGCCTCGCGGGCCAGGTCGGTGAAGAGGGTGCGGGTCCAAGCGCGGTTGGCGTCGCTGACCTCCTGGACGACGCCGCCCGGTGTCGACTCGGCGCTGGCGTTGTAGAACGCGCAGCCGCGGAACGTCGGCGCGGCGACCTGCTCGGCGAGTACGTCGAAGACGCCGAGCAGCCGTTCGCGGGGTGTCCCGAAGCGCTCGAGCTGGGTGAGAATGCGCTCCTGGCGACGCCGGTGCCGGCCTTCCAGGTAGGCCCGGATCAGGCCGTCCTTGCTGCCGAAGCAGCTGTAGAGCGACGCCTTGGCCACGCCGGCGTGCTCGATGACGCGATCGATGCCGACGGTGTGTACGCCCTCGGCGTAGAAGAGCTCGTCCGCGGCGGCGAGCAGCCGGTCACGCGCGGACGGCTTGCGTCCGGCGGCCCGGGGCCCGGCGGCGGGTGATGCGGCGGACATGCGATTGACGATAGCAGACAGACCTGTCTAGTGTCGGTGGCGCTAGACAGACCTGTCTGTTCACCGACTGGAGTGTCATGACCACCGCACCTGCCCTCGCTCGCGAACCCGGACGGCTGTCCCATCCGGTCGCCTTCGCGTCTGTCGCGGCGATCCTGGTGGCGTTCACCGCCGCCTCCAGCGCCCCCTCCCCGCTCTACGTCGTCTACCAGCAGCTCTGGTCCTTCTCCGCGGTCACCCTGACGGTCGTGTTCGCGGTGTACGTGGTGGGCCTGATCGGTGCCCTGCTCATGCTCGGTGCCCTCTCCGACCACGTGGGGCGGCGGCCGGTCCTCGTGGCCGCTATCGCGCTGGAGGCCGTGGCGCTCGCCCTCTTCCTCGTGGCGGGAGACGTCGGCGTCCTGCTGGCCGCCCGCTTCCTGCAGGGCATCGCGACCGGCGCGGCGCTCACCACGCTGGGCGCGACCCTCGTCGACCTGAACCCGCCGCACGCCCCCGGCCGCGCCGGCCTGATCAACAGCATCGTGCCGCCGGCCGGCCTGGCGCTCGGGTCGCTGGGCACCGGAGCTCTCGTGCAGTACGCCCCCGGACCGACCCACCTCGTGTACGCCCTCCTGCTCGCCGGCATGATCCTCGCGGGTGCCGCGGTGCTGCTGATGCCCGAGACCTCCGGCCGCCGGCCCGGTGGTGCCCGGTCGCTGGTGCCGCGGCTCGGCGTACCGGCCCGGCTGCGCGCCGACGTGCTGGCCCTCGTGCCGATCATCGTGGCGAGCTGGGCCCTGGGCGGGCTGTACCTCTCGCTCGGCCCCTCGGTGGCGGCCGGCGTCTTCGGCCTCGCCAGCCATCTGATCGGCGGCCTGGTGGTCACGCTGCTCTGCGGGACCGGCGCGGTGACGGCCTTCGCGTTACGCGGCCGCGCGACACCGTTGGTGCTGACGATCGCCGGTGTCCTGCTGACCGCCGGCACGGCCGTGACCCTGCTCGCCGTCCAGACGGGATCGGTCGTGCTCGCCGCGGCCGGAACCGTGCTGGCCGGCGTCGGCTTCGGTGCCTCGGCGCTGGCCTCCTTCAGCACGCTGGCGGTGCTCGCGGCTCCCTCGGAGCGTGGCGAGCTGCTCGCCGTGGCGCTGACCATCGCGTACCTGGCCTTCAGCGTGCCGGCGGTGGTGGCGGGGCTCGCGGCGACGTCCTTCGGGCTGCACGCGACCGCCCTGGCCTACGGCCTGGTCGTGGTGGCCCTCGGCGGCACGGCGGTGATCGCCCAGCGGACCCGTCGCGCCTGACCGGTCCGCCCGCTCTTTCGTGTCACCCCCCGGCGTGGACGGCTGCCATCGCGCCGTCCGCGCCGGAGCATATGGGGCTAATCCACACGAAAGGCAGGGCATGAGAAGACTTCTGGCGGTCGCCGCCTCGTTGGCTCTGGTGGTCGGCGGTGCCGCCGCGGCCGCCGGGGCGCCTGCTGCGGAGCCCTCCCGCGACCGGGCCGCTCACTCCGCGATCGGCTGGGGCAAGTGCGACAGCCCGGCCCTGCGTGAGCGCAAGGCCCAATGCGGTTTCGTCAGCGTGCCGCTCGACCGCGCGCACCCCTCCGGCAAGCAGATCAAGCTGGCCGTCTCGCGGATCAGGCACACCGTGCCGGACGACGAGTACGAGGGCGTCATGCTGGTCAACCCGGGCGGTCCCGGCGGCTCGGGCCTCATCCTCTCGGTGCTGGGCGAGTTCGTGCCGAACGGCGCGGGTGCCGCGTACGACTGGATCGGTTTCGACCCGCGTGGCGTCGGCGCCAGCGAACCGGCACTGGCCTGCGACGGCGACTACACGGGCTACAACCGGCCGCCGTACGTGCCCACCAGCGCGGCCATCGAGAAGGCGTGGCTGAAGCGTGCGAAGGGCTATGCCGCGGCCTGTGCACACAGCGGCGGCGAGCTGCTGAAGCATCTGCGGACGACCGATTCGGTCGAGGACATGGACAGCATCCGGGCGGCGCTCGGCGCCAAGAAGATCAACTACTACGGCTTCTCGTACGGCACCTACCTCGGCCAGGTCTACGCGACCCTCCACCCGGACCGCGTGGCCCGGATGGTCCTGGACGGCAACGTCGATCCCTCGCGGGTCTGGTACGACGCCAACCTGGACCAGGACATCGCGTTCGACCGCAACATGAAGATCTACTTCCGCTGGCTGGCGAAGTACCACCGCGTCTACCACCTCGGCCGTACCGGGAAAGAGGTGGAGAAGCTCTTCTACCGCGAGCAGCAGAAGCTGATCACGAAACCGGCCGCGGGCGTCATCGGCCCGGACGAGCTCACCGACGTGTTCCTCCAGGCGGGCTACTACGTCTTCGGCTGGGAGACTGTCGCATCGGCGTTCTCGGCGTGGGTCAACGACCGGGACGCGCAGCCGCTGAAGTCGCTGTTCGACGAGGGCAACCCGCAGCAGGACGGCGCCGACAACGGTTACGCGATCTACCTGGCGGTCCAGTGCACGGACGTACGGTGGCCGGCATCCTGGTCGACGTGGCGTGCGGACAACTGGCGCGTGCACCGCGAGGCGCCGTTCGAGACGTGGGGCAACGCCTGGTACAACGCTCCCTGCCTGAGCTGGGCGGCCAAGGCGGCCGACCCGGTCGCGGTGACTGGCAAGAACGCCCCGCCGATCCTGCTCATCAGCGAGACCCTGGACGCGGCGACCCCGTTCTCGGGCAGCCTCGAGGTGCGCAAGCGGTTCCCCCGCTCGGCCCTGGTCGAGGGCGTCGGCGGCACCACCCACGCGGGCTCGCTCTTCGGTAACGCCTGCGTCGACGACACGATCGCCGACTACCTCGCCTCCGGCAAGCTGCCGAAGCGGGTCAAGGCGAACACGTCCGACAAGCGCTGCAAGCCGCTCCCGCAGCCGACGCCCTCCGCGGCAGCCAGCAAAGCGGCGGTCAGCAAACGGCCCGAGAGCGCGAGCTCGGTCAGCCGGATGGACCTGCAGAAGCTGATCACCACGCGCTGATCGCGGTCCGGCCCCTGTCCCGCGTCCGGCGGGACAGGGGTCACACGGCCGTCGTCGCTCCGGCGGCGGCCGGGCCGGGTAGGATCGAGATCGCGAAGGGGAGTAGCTCCCAACGTCGTGGTCGACATACTGATCCGCCGGCTCGTTGCGGCGCATCCGGCCACGCGGCCTCGGTCCGCCGGGGCGAGCGAGACCTTCGACTTGGCCAGTTCCGATGGCCGGGTCGAGGTCGCCCTGCGTCCGAACCCCGGTCCGACACACGCACCGGGAGTTTCCTTCCATGGACGGTTTCCTCGTCGCGACGGCGCTCAGCTTCGCCGTCATCTTCGTCGCCGAGCTGGGCGACAAGTCGCAGCTCATGGCGCTCACCTTCGCCACCCGCTTCAAGCCGATGCCGGTGCTGATCGGCATCACGGTCGCCACCGCCGTCGTGCACCTCGTCTCGGTCGGCATCGGATACGGCCTCGGCGCCGCGCTGCCCACCGGCTGGATCTCCCTCGTGGCGGGCCTGGCCTTCCTCGCGTTCGGCGCGTGGACCCTGCGCGGCGACAAGCTGACCGAGGACGAGAAGGCCAAGGCCGAACGCTCGACCGGGTCCGCGATCCTCGCCGTCGGCGGCGCCTTCTTCCTGGCTGAGCTGGGCGACAAGACCATGCTCGCCACCATCACGCTGGCCACCCAGCACGGCTGGTTCGGCACCTGGCTCGGCTCGACCCTGGGCATGGTGGCCGCCGACGCCCTCGCCATCCTGGTGGGCCGCCTGCTGGGCCGGCACCTTCCCGAGAAGGTCATCAAGTACGGCGCCGCCGCCCTCTTCGCTATCTTCGGCATCTGGCTGCTCGTGGAGGCCGTGATCGAGCTGCGATAGGAAGCGGGGAGACCGTGCTGCAGTACCGCGCGCAATTCGACGCCGTCGTGACCTTCTCCAACGGCGGCGGGCTGCAGGCGCAGGGGTTCCGGGTCGACATCCCGCATGCCGACGTGACCGAGGCGGAGATCGCGTCGCTGTTCGTCACGGCCTGCCGGCTGCTGCTGGTCGACCGCGTCGAGCTGGCGAACATTCGCGTCTTCGCCGAGCCGCACCTGGGCACGCCGGGCGGCCCGTCGCAGCGGCAGCCGCGTACCAGATGGGTCGAGCTCAGCCACGTGATCAGCGCGGGCCTGATCACGTCACCGGGACAGCCGGCACCGGTGATCACGCCGCACCTGACCCGGGAGGCCTCCCGCGAGATCTATGTCGAGGGCACCGAGTTCGCCATCGACACGATCATGATGGTCGGCAACACCGGTACCTACCTGGACAGCCCGTTCCACCGGTACGCCGACGGCACCGACCTCGCCGGGCTCCCGCTCGAACGCCTCGCCGACCTGCCCGCCGTGGTGGTGCGTACGGCGGGCAGCGAGGTCCGCGGCGTCGGCGTGGACGCGCTCGAGAACCTGGCCGTCGCCGGCCGGGCGGTGCTGCTGCACACCGGCGGCGACGCGCACTGGGCGACCCCGGCGTACGCGGAGAACCCGCCCTTCCTGACCGGAGCCGGCGCGCAGTGGCTGGTCGACCACGGTGCCGCGCTCGTCGGCATCGACGCCCCCAACATCGACGACGCCTCGCCGAAGGCAGCGGGGGAGCGGCCCGCGCACACCCTGCTCCTCGGCGCGGGCATCCCCATCGTCGAGAACCTGACCGGCTTGGAGAACCTGCCGCCGGTGGGCGCCCGGTTCACCGCCGCGCCACCGCGGGTGGTGGCCTTCGGGACGTTCCCGGTCCGGGCGTACGCGGCGGTCCCGGAGCCCGAGCCGCACGACCGGGGCGTTTTCCCGGAAACGGCTCAAGGGCGTCGCCCATCCCGCCGATGATGACCGTGTGACCTTTACCTTCCCGCGGAGCCGGGCGCGCCGATGACCGATGTCGACGCCCGTACGGCGCCGCCGCAGCCGCAGAAGGCCGGGTCCGCCGGGTCCGGCACGCCGACCGAGATCGGGGTGGCCCGCGCCGCCGCGTACTTCGAGCGGATCGATCCGGCCACGGCGGCGCAGCACCTCGAGCCGGTCCTCGCCGCCGATCCCACCTCCGCGGCGGGCTGGATCCTGATGGCCCGGATCCGGCTCGTGCTCGACGAGGTCGACAGGGCGCTCGACGCGGCCAACCGCGGCATCGAGCTGGCCCCCGAGGACCCCCGGCCGCTGGCCATCGCCAGCCGCGCGCTGACCCTGCTCGGGCGGCACGAGGAGGCGGTCACGATGGCGTACCGGGCGGTCATCGCGGAGCCGAAGAATGCGCTCTGGCACGACCGGGTGGCCTGGTCGCTGCTCGCCGCCGAGCGGCAGTACGCGGACGCCGAGCAGGCCGCCCGTACCGCGGTGGGACTGGACCCGGACGAGGCGCACTACTACTTCACCCACGGCGTGACGCTGGACGCGCTGGGCCACGCCGACCAGGCCCGGCAGGCGTTCCTGCTGTCGCTCAAGCTCGAGCCGGAGAACCCGGTCGCGCAGCACCGCCTGGCCGTGCTCAACGGCGAGGCGGTCCGGGAGCCGGAGAAGAAGAAGCGGGGCTGGAAGCTGTTCGGCCGGCGCAGCGGGGACGTCAGTGGGCCGGTACGCCCCGAGGAGTTCTTGCCCTAGCCCGGGACCGCATCACCAGCCACACCAGCCAGCCGAGGCCGATGATGAAACCGAAGCTGATCAGCCGGTAGAGCACCACGCCGGCCACCGCGGAACTGCCGGTCAGGCCGCCGGCGACCAGGCCGAGGATGAGCGCGCCGTCGACCACGCCCAGACCGCCGGGCACGATCGGTACGCTCGCCGCGGCCATACCCGCGCAGTACGCGATGACGAGCTGCGCGGGCCGGATGTCGGGCGCACCCACGGCGATGCAGCACATCCACAGGCACAACGCGTCGAGCAGCCAGTTCGCGACCGCGAGCACCACCGCGTAGCCGAAGTCCAGGGGCCGTACGCGCACCGACCGCAGCTGGCGCAGGAACCCGGCCAGCCGGGCGTGGCCGGCGTCGGCCGGGCGCCGGCGGATCCGGTTGACGCCGCGGAGCAGCCGCCGGGCAGGAGCCATCAGCAACTCCGGGTGCTGCGCCACGACCCTGACGGCCAGCGCCACCAACAGGGCGCCGCCCGTGTAGCCGAGCAGGGTCTGCCAGCTGCCCGTACTGCGGGTCAGGATGCCGAAGACCGCGCCGATCACCACCAGCGCACCCGTGGACAGCACCCCGCTGAGCGCGATGCACCACGACGCGACGGCCGACGATGCCCCGAAGCGCCGCATGTGCTGGAAGTTGAAGGTGGTGGAGAACACCGGACCGCCGGGCAGCGTGGCGCTCAGCGAGTGCGCCGCGTACGCCAGCGCGACGTGCTTGCGGACCTGCACCTTGGTGCCGGCGCCGCGCAGCAGGGCCCGCTGCATGCGCGCGTAGGAGCCCATCGACGCGATCTCGGCGACGACTGCGCCGGCCACCCAGTTCCAGTGCGGCGTCCGCAGCTGCGCGATAGCCTCGACCAGCGGATTCCAGCCGACGATCAGCTCGGTGAGCAGGATCAGGCCCACCACCGCGACCACCACGGGTCCGCGGCGCCACCAGGGCGGGGTGTCGGCCATCGCCATGATCGTCGCATTCTCAGCGCGTGTAGGCGACCAGATCCAGGCCCTTCAGCTCGGCGGGCTCCCTGGTCTGCACGAGCAGGGCGAAGTCGCGGTCGAACAGGGACAGCCGGTTCGTGCCGTCGCGCACCCAGCGGACCAGCAGATTCCCCTCCGCGTCGAACACCGCTCCGATGATCTTTCCGGCCACCGGGAGGGCCACGAGCTCGCCGGTCCTCGTGTCCAGCACCGCGTCCGCCGTACCCGTGGCAGCGCCCTCGGTCTGCACGGTCACGAGATCTCCGGTGGTGTCCACGCTGACCGGCCGGCACGCCGCCGGGCCGTCCGCCGGATCCTGATCGGGTACGGGGGTGCCGCTCGAAGCGTCGACGCCCGCCACCTCGAGCCCGCAGGAGGGCGTGGCGTACACCAGCGTGGTGCCGTCGCCCGACCAGCGGTAGTGCTCGCCCTCGAGGCCGCTGGGCAGGGGATCGAGCCGGCCGGTCGCCACGTCGAGCAGGCCCGGGTCGGTGGCGTCGATGAGCAGTCGCGCGCCGTCGGGCGACCACGCCGGCGCCTGGTCCGCCGAGGCGGTGCCGGCGAAGACACGCTGGGGCTCGCCCCCCGCAGTGCCGACTACCAGGAGCTCCCCTCCGGACACGTACGCGATCCGGGTGCCGTCCGGCGACACGCCCAGAGTGGAGAAGGGGGCGGAGAGTACGGTCTCCGGATCGCCGTCGCGGGTCAGCCGGACCAGGTTGCCGGTGGTGCCCGCGCCGTCGTAGAAGGCCTTCCCCGGCAGGGCGGCCAGCGAGGTCGACCGCGGCTTCGCGACCGTGGCGGGCTTGGGTCGCGGGCGGCCCGGCCGACCCGGAGGTCTCGTCGGGGCCGGCGCGGTGGAGGCCGTCCCCGCGGCCGAGGGGGAGGCGGCCGGCGCCTCCACGGCCGGGCTCAGCGGCACCGCCGCGATGCCGCGGGCACTCTGGACGGACGCGTGCGGCAGCTGCCAGAGTCCACTGCCGAGCAGGCCGAGCGCGAGCACGGCGGCGCCCGTACCGATCGCGGCTTCGCGCCGGCCGATGCGGCGCGACCGGCGCAGCGAGCGTTCGTAGAGGTCGGCGGGCGCGACGGTGCCGGCCAGGTCGGTCAGCGACTCGCGCAGCGGATCGCGACCCGTCACCGTGGACCCTCGTGGACGTCGGCCAGCCCGCGCAGGTCGGGCACCAGGGCGCGGAGCCGGTCGAGGGCGCGGGCGCACTGGGTCTTGACGGTGCTCACCGACACGCCGAGCAGCCGGGCCGCCTCGACCTCGGTGTGGTCCTCGAAGAACCGCAGCACGATGACGGCGCGCTGCTTGGGGCTGAGCGCGAGCAGGGCCCGGCGCAGCGCGACCCGGTGGACCGCGGCCTCCGCCGGGTCGTCGGTGGTGCCACCCCGGGGCTCCAGGTCGTCGCCGGGAAGGACCTCGGCGACCTTCGGCCGCCGCCAGAGGGAGACCTGGGCGTGATACATGACCTTGCGGGCGTACGCCTCCGCGTTGCCCGGACACTCGAGTCGCGACCAGGCGCGGTGGGTGCGGGCCAGGGCCTCCTGCACGAGATCCTCGGCGAGGTGCTGGTCGCCGGTCAGCAGGAAGGCCGAGCGGAGCAGGGCGTGGGAACGGCCGCGAACGAATGCCGCGTAGGCAGCATCGCTGATGTCGTCCATTCCCCGCAATCCGATCGGCCCGGCAAAGGAGCCGTGAGCGTACCGGGGCCGGTCAATCACCGCCTCTGGGCTCACGAGGTTCCTCCCTCCTGCTGCCGCGCCGGGTTCGGTGTGAGGCCGGCACCCCCCGTTTTCGGTGCCGGCCTCACCCCGTACGCCACACAGGACGCGGATCCGGGCGCGGCCGGGTGACAGGCCGTTCGGCCGATTCTCCGTATGGGACGAACGGCCGGGACGTCCCGGAATGGTTGAAGGGCGCCACTATCCCGGCTTTGTGCGCATTGGCCGATCGAAAACCGATGGTGCGCGCACGTTCGCGCAGAGGCACCGAAATTTCCGGTACGGAGCCCGCGGAGCAATTGACACTAGGTGATCTCGTCGGTACAACAAAGCCACCTTCCCCCTTTGAGGAGCTCTCCCGTGGCAGAGCTGTACGCGCCCGCTGCCCAGGACACCGGCGTCAAGGCACGTGTGCAGCGCTTCGGTGGCTACCTCGCGGGGATGGTGATGCCCAACATCGCGGCGTTCATCGCCTGGGGACTGATCACCGCCCTGTTCTTCGAGAAGGGCTGGGTGCCGAACGACAAATTCGCCGCCCTCATCGACCCGGTGTCGCACGTCCTGTTACCGGTCCTCATCGGATACACCGGTGGCCGCATGGTGCACGCGCAGCGCGGCGCGGTCGTCGGCGCCGTCGCCACGATGGGCCTGGTGGTCGGCTCCGAGTCACCCATGTTCTTCGGCGCCATGATCATGGGACCGCTGGCGGCGTACGCCCTCAAGCTCGTCGACGGCCTCTTCGCCGGCCGCATCAGGCCCGGCTTCGAGATGCTGGTCGACAACTTCTCCGCGGGCATCGTCGCCGCCCTCGCGGCATTGGCGGGCGTCCTGGCCATCGGCCCCGTCATGCGCCTGTTCACCGCGGCGGCCGGTAACGGGGTCCGGTTCCTCGTCGAGCACCACCTGCTGCCCGGCGCCGCCGTCCTCATCGAACCGGCCAAGGTGCTCTTCCTCAACAACGCAATCAACCACGGCGTGCTGGGCCCGCTGGGCATCGCCGAGTCGTCGGACTCCGGCAAGTCGATCCTCTTCATGCTGGAGACCAATCCCGGGCCGGGGTTCGGCATTCTGCTCGCGTACCTGCTCTTCGGTCCGAAGGCCTTACGCCCCAGCGTGCCGGCCGCGATGGCCATCCAGTTCCTGGGCGGCATCCACGAGATCTACTTCCCGTACGTGCTGATGAAGCCGAGCATGGTGCTCGCGGCGATCTGCGGCGGCGCCGCCGGGATCATGACCTTCATGGTGACCGGTGCGGGACTGGTGGCCACGCCGTCGCCCGGCAGCATCTTCGCCTACCTCGCCGAGACCCCACGCGGTGGCTACTTCGGGGTCCTGGCCGGGGTGGTGGTGGCCGCCGCCGTGTCTTTCGTGGTCGGTTCCCTGCTGCTCGGCTTCGGACGGCTGGCCCGCGACGAGGAAGGCATCTGAGGTGAGCAGCATCGACGGCGCCAGCGTCCGCAAGCTGGTGGTGGCCTGCGACGCGGGCATGGGCAGCAGCGTCATGCTCGCCAGTCAGCTGCGCCGCGAGCTGCGCACGTGTCCGGTGACGATCGAGCATCACCCGGTGGCCGCCATCCCGGCCGACGCGGACATCGTCCTCTGCCAGGCGGCCCTCGCGGAACGCGCCCGGGTCGGCGCGCCGGGCGCGGTGGTGGTCGGCTTCCGCATGTTCCTCGGCGATCCCGAGGTGGCGCGGGTGGTGGCCGCCGTCAAGCAGGGCGGCGTCGTCGTCGGCACCACGGGAGGCTGACGTGCTCGGCGCCATGCCGACGGGACACGTCGTCACCATGCTCAACGCCTCGCCGCCGCAGCGCGCGGTCGGCGTCCTGCTCGCCATGCCGCGGGACCGGATCGACGCCCTGCTCGCCGCGATGGACGGGCGGCTCATCGCCAGGATGCTGATCGCCGCCGAACCGGAGCGACGGGCGGCGCTGCTCGGCCACCTCGACGACGCCCGCCTCGCCGCCGAGCTGGCCCTGCTCCCGCTGACCGAGGCGGCGGCGGTGCTGGCCGCGCTGCCGGCGACCCGGGCCCGGCCGCAGCTCGACCGGGTCACGTCGGAGAACCTGGCGATGCTGCTGGACGCGATGCCCGGGCCGCAGCGCCGGCGGCTGGTCGACGTCCTCGATCCGCTGCGCCTGGCCGATCTGCGCCGGGTCGCGTACGAGAAAAAGGTGATCGAATCGCTGCGCCGCACCGCCGCCGGCCTGCACTGGGTCCCCGACGACCCGGGCAGCAACCTGCTCGCCGGGGTGATGCACCGGTTGTTCGGCATCTCGCTGTGCTATGTGGACCGAGGATCGCTGCAGTCGGCCGCCGTGGCCGCCGCGCAGCGGGTCTTCGCCGACCAGCAGGTTCACGGCCTGCTGCTGGTGACCAACGCCGCCCCGAGCGTGCAGGCGACGGAGATGCTGACCGGCTCGGATCATGGTGGTACGCCCACCCTGGTGGTCACGTGGGATCCCGACGACAATGACGGCGTGCTGGGACGTGCGCTGGTGAGGCTCGCCGGATGACCATCGACCTGCGGCCGGTCCTCGACGCGGCCGCCGTCCGCGTGCACGAACGCGCCACGGACCGGGTGGCCGCGATCCACCGCTGTGCCGACGTGCTCGAGGAGATAGGCGCGGTGCACCGCTCGTACCGCGAGGCGATGCTCGACCGCGAGTGGGCCATGTCGACCTACCTCGCCGAGGGCGTCGCGATCCCGCACGGCCTCGACATGTCGCGCGCGCTGGTGCGCCGGGACTCGCTCGCCGTGCTGCGCTTCCCGGACGGCGTCGAGTGGGACGGCGCCACCGTCACCGTCTGCGTGGCCATCGCCGCCCGCGGGGACGGGCACGTGGCTCTGCTGTCCGCGCTCGCCCGGATGCTGGTCGACCCCGTACGCGCGCAGGCTCTCCGGGAGGCGGACGACCCGGAGACCATCGTCGGGATGTTCCATGCGGAGGACGACGAGCCATGATCCGTACGGTTCTCCTGGCCGGGCGCGCCGGCCTGCACATGCGGGCCGCCTCCCGGATCGCCGTGGCCGCGGCCCTGCTCCCGGTGCCGGTCACGGTCCGCACACCGGACCGGCCGCCGGTCCGGGCGGACAGCGTGCTCGCCCTGCTGACTCTGGGAGCGCTCTGCGGCACCGAGCTCATCCTGGAGGCGTACGGCGAGGGTGCCGCCGAGTCGCTCGACCGGCTGGCCGGACTGTTCGCCACCGACCTGGACGTGGCGGGTGCCTGAGCTGCTGCGCGGCCTCGGGGCGAGCGCCGGCACGGCCACCGGGCCCGCGTACCGGCTCGCCGACCCGCCCCGGCTGCCGCCGCCCCGCCCGGTCACGGACGCCGGCACCGAGGTGGACCGGGCGTACGCGGCCATCGAAGCCGTGTGCCATGACATCGGGCGGCGCGCGGCCGAGGCCGACGGCACCGCCGCGGAGATCCTGCGGGCGCAGGCCGCCCTCGCCACCGACCCCGCCCTGCGGGAGGGCGTCGCGAGCGCCGTCCACTCCGGCCTCGAGGCTCCGCACGCGGTCGCGGCCGTGCTCGCCGACCACCGATCCGCGCTCCTGGCCGCCGGTGGCCTGCTCGCGGCCCGCGCCGCCGACCTCGACGACCTGCGCGACCGCGTGGTGGCGCACTGCCTCGGCCTGCCGATGCCGACGCTGCCCGAGCCGGGCTGCCCGTTCGTCCTGGTAGCGGTGGACCTCGCACCCGCCGACGCCGCCCTGCTCGACGCGGCCCGGGTGCTGGCCGTGGTCACCTCGGCGGGCAGCTTCGTCAGCCACACCGCGATCCTGGCCCGCGCCCGCGGACTGCCGACCGTCGTGGCGTGCGGGGGAGCGCTCGACATCGCCGACGGCACGATCGTCACCGTGGACGGCACGGCCGGCCGGGTCACCCTCGGCCGCGCCGCCGAGGTCACCGAGGACCCGCCCGTCCCGGCTCGGGAGGAACCCGCCGACCTGCGCGGCCGCACGGCGGACGGCCACCCGATCGCCCTGCTCGCCAACATCGGCGGCGCCGCCGAGCTCGACGGCGTGGCGGTGGAGGGCGTCGGCCTGTTCCGCACCGAGCTGCTCTTCCAGCACCACATCGACCCGCCCACGCCCGAGGAACAGACCGCCGCGTACGCCGAGGTGTTCGCCGCGATGCCGGGCCGGCAGGTGGTCGTACGCACCCTCGACGCCGGCTCCGACAAGCCGCTTCCCTTCCTGCACGAGCACGACGAACCCAACCCCGCGCTCGGCATCCGCGGCCTGCGCATGGCCCGCCGCCGCGGCGACATCCTGCGCACCCAGATCGCCGCCATCGCCGCCGCCGCCCGCCACTGCACCGCCCGCGTTGCCGTGATGGCGCCGATGGTCACCACGGTCGCCGAGGCCGCCCAATTCGCCGCGCTGTGCCGCGACGCCGGCCTGCCGACGGTCGGCGTGATGGTCGAGGTGCCGGCCGCCGCGGTCCGGTCCGCGGAGATCCTCCAGGTGGTCGACTTCCTCAGTGTCGGCACCAACGACCTCAGCCAGTACGCGTTCGCCGCCGACCGCCGCAGCGGCGAGCTGGCCGACCTGCTGGACCCGTGGCAGCCGGCCCTGCTGTCCCTGATCGCTCTGTGCGCGGCGGCGGGCGCGGCGGTCGGCCGGCCGGTGGGGGTGTGTGGCGAGGCGGCCGCGGACCCGGCGTTCGCGGTGGTGCTGGCCGGGCTGGGGATCACCAGCCTCTCGATGTCACCGGCGGCGGTGCCGGGGGTGCGGGCGGCGCTGGCGGCGTACACGTCGGACGAATGCCGGGCAGCCGCCCAGCAGGCGCTCGCCGCAGCCGATCCGGGGGCCGCCCGTGCCGCGGTCAGGCTGCCGGGATGAGCTCGGCCAGCAGCTTCTCGACGCGGGCCTTGATCTCGTCGCGGATCGGGCGTACGGCGTCCACGCCCTTGCCGGCCGGGTCGTCGAGTCTCCAGTCCTCGTAGCGCTTGCCGGGGAAGACCGGGCAGGCGTCGCCGCAGCCCATGGTGATGATGACGTCGCTGCTTTCGGCGGTCTCCCGTTCGAGCTTCTGCGGCAGGCGCCCGGTGATGTCGATACCCACCTCGCGCATCGCTTCGACCGCGGCCGGGTTGATCCGGTCGGCGGGTGCCGAGCCGGCGGAGCGGACCTCGACCTTGTCCCCGGCGAGGTGCCGCAGCCAGCCCGCGGCCATCTGGGAGCGGCCGGCGTTGTGCACGCAGACGAACAGGACGGACGGTTTGGTGCTCACGGCTTCTCTCCCGGGAGTGAGCTGGGGACGACGACCTTGCCGGCGTCGGCGCCGGCGTGGGGGTAGAGCGCGGCGGTGAGTCCCAGGCCGACGAGCAGGCCGACGAGCTGTGCGCCGACGTACGCCGGCACCGAGCTCGGGGCGATGCCGGCGAAGGTGTCGGTGAAGGCTCGCCCGATGGTCACCGCGGGATTGGCGAAGCTGGTGGACGACGTGAACCAGTACGCCGCCCCGATGTACGCGCCGACGGCAGCGGGTGCCACGGCGGCACGGCCGGAGCGGACGAGCGCGAAGATCAGCAGGAGCAGGCCGGCCGTGGCGACGACCTCGCCGAGCCACAGGTGGGCGCCGGTGCGGACGGTGGTCGAGATGCTGACCGGGGCGCGGTCGAACATCGTGTTGGCCAGCACCGATCCCGCGATCGCGCCCAGGGTCTGTGCGGCGGCGTAGCGGGCGAGGTCCTTGCCGGTCAGGCCGGTCCCGTGCCGGCGTCCGAGCCACCAGTCCGCGGCCGACACCACCTGGTTGAAGTGGGCGCCGGAGATCGGGCCGAAGGTGAGGATGAGGGCGCCGAGGGCGAACGCGGTCGCGATCGAGTTCTGGAGCAGCTGCAGGCCGACGTTGCCGGGCGACAGGCTCGTGGCCATGATGCCGGAGCCGACGACCGCCGCGACCAGCATCGCCGTGCCGGCGAATTCGGCGAGCAGACGCCGCCAGGTCTCAACGCGATTCATGCGCTCGGAACCGGTCGGCGTTGGCGCGTGCTCGTGCGGCGAGGTCCGCCAGGTGAAGCGCGGCGCCCTGGAGGGCGGCCGGGTTGAGGCGGTAGTAGGTGAACCGGCCACGCGGCTCGGCGCTCACGACCCCGGTCTCGCGCAGCAGCTTGAGGTGCCCGGACACGTTGGGCTGCTTGGCGCCGGTGTCCGCGACCAGGTCCGAGGTGGTCGCCGGACCGTCAGCGAGGATCTGCACCAGCCGCGCCCGGAGGGGATCACCCAGCAAGCGGGTCACATCAGGCTGAGGTGATATCACTTCTCGCTGATCCGTGATGGCCGCCGGGTCGTCGGCGCCGGTCAGGACGCCGCCCAGCAGGTCCAGCGCGTCGCGCCGGGCCCGATAGTAGACCCAGACGCCGCGGCGCTCGCAGTCCACCAGTCCGGCTTCCCGCAGCACCCGCAGGTGATGCGAGATGGTCGCCCCGGTCACCTCGAAGCCGTCGGTCAGATCGCAGACACACACCTCGCTCGTCGACGCGATCAGGGACAGCAGCCGTAGCCGTACCGGGTCGCTCAGCGCCTTGAACAGCGGTGCGAGCCGGCCCGCGACCTGCGACGTCAGCGCCTGGGCCGACAGCGGTGGACAGCACGCCTCCATGGACGTGGCTTCGAGCACGGGAAGAACCGACACCCGAATAGCTTGACAGTCGTCTAATCGGAATGCAAGGTGGGATGGTCACTTCGACAACGATCAAGATGATGGGGGATAGGCCATGGGTCAGCACCAACCTGGTGGACCGTGCTGCGGGACTGCGGAGGCTGCCGCCGAGGCGAACGCCTGCTGTGCTCCCGAGGCGAAGGCCGAGGCGGTCGCCGCGGGAGCGTCGTGCTGCGGCGACACCACCGACGGATCAGCGCAGAATGATGAGTGGCCGGTCGTGGTCATCGGCGGCGGACCGGTCGGGCTGGCCGCGGCCGCGCATCTCGCCGAGCGAGGGCTGCCGTTCCTGGTGCTGGAGGCCGGGTCCTCGCCCGGAGCGGCGGTAGCCGAGTGGGCGCACGTACGGCTGTTCTCGCCGTGGCGCTACGACATCGACCATGCCGCCCGGCGACTGCTGCAGGCCGCGGGCTGGGCCGAGCCCGATCCGGAGGTGCTGCCCACGGGCGGCGAGCTGGTCGAGGCGTACCTGCAACCGCTGGCGAAGCTGCCGGCCCTCGCCCCGTACGTGCGATACGACGCCCGGGTGGTCGCGCTGGGCCGGGTCGGCCTGGACCGGGTCAAGACCGCCGGGCGGGAGCACGCGCCGTTCGTCGTACGCCTGGCGAGCGGGGAGGAGGTGCTCGCCTCCGCGGTCATCGATGCGTCCGGCACGTGGCGTACGCCGAACGTGCTCGGCGCGAACGGCCTGCCGGCCCGCGGTGAGCGCGAAGCCGCGGACCTCATCAGCGGGGCGCTGCCCGACGTGCTCGGCGCCGAGCGCGGCCTCTTCGCCGGCAGGCACACCGTCGTGGTCGGCGCCGGCCACTCGGCTGCCAACACTCTTCTCGCGCTCGCGGAATTGGCAGAGCAGGAACCTGGCACCCGGATCACGTGGGCCACCCGCGGCGGCAGCATCGACCGCGCCGTGGGAGGCGGGGACGCCGACGCCCTGCCCGCGCGCGGCGCGCTCGGCACCGGCATACGACTGCTCGTGCAGAACGGCCGCATCGAGCTGGTGACCGGTTTCGCCGTACAGGCCGTCACTGCCGTCGACGGGCGCGTCGAACTGACCGCGGTGGACGGCCGCACCGTGACCGCCGACCGCATCGTCGGCGCGACCGGTTTCCGGCCGGACCACGCCGTCGCCGAGGAACTGCGCCTCGACCTCGACCCCGCCCTGGGCTGTACGCGCGCGTTGGCGCCGCTGATCGACCCCAACGAGCACTCCTGCGGCACGGTCCGCCCGCACGGCGTCGACGAACTCACCCAGCCCGAGCCCGGCTACTACGCCGTCGGTATGAAGTCCTACGGCCGCGCACCTACGTTCCTGCTGGCCACCGGCTACGAGCAGGTGCGTTCCATCGCCGCTGCCCTGGCCGGGGACTGGACCGCCGCCCGGGACGTGCAACTGGACCTGCCCGAGACCGGCGTCTGCTCCGCGACCCTGGGCGCGAAGGCGATGCTCGACGACGCCGCCGCCCGATACGGCCTCGCCCCGGACATCCCGGGGCGGCTCGTGTCGATCGCGCTGCGGCACCTTCCGGAGAAGGGTTCGGTCGCCGGGGCCACCCACGCCGCGGCCGCCGAGCTGGGCCTCGACCCGGAGGTGGCGCTGCAGCTCGCCGCCCTCGCCGGCGACCAACTCGACGACCGGCCGGCGGCCGAGGTGAACGCGGGCGGCTGCTGCGGGTGATCCCCACCCGAAACGCCGCGGTCATCCACCGGCAGACCGGCCGGATGACCGTGGCGGCGCTCGCGATCAGCCAGACGATCGGCTACGGCACGCTCTCCTACGCGTTCGCCGTCCTGCTCGAACCGGTCGCCACCGACCTGCGCACCAGCACCACCGCGGTCACCGGCGCACTCACCGCCAACGTCCTCACCGCCGCGACGCTGGCGATCCCGGTCGGCCGCCTGCTCGACCGCCACGGCGGCCGCGCCCTGATGACCACCGGGTCCCTGCTCGGCGTGCTCATGCTGGTGGCGTTCAGCGGCATCCGGAACCTGTGGCAGCTCTATCTGGTGCAGATCGGCATCGGAGCCGCCGGTGCAGCCAGCCTCTACGAAGCCGCCTTCGCCGTGGTCATCGCCTGGTTCAGCGCCGAACGCCGCGCCGCCGCCCTGCTCTCGCTCACCGTCGTCGCGGGCTTCGCAAGCAGCATCTTTCTTCCCCTGACCGGCTGGCTCACCGATGCCCACGGCTGGCGCGCCACCCTGCTCGTCCTCGCCGCCATCCATACGGTGACTGTGCCGCTCCACGCCCTCACCGTTCCGCACCCGCACCGCCCACGGGCCGCGACAGCCGCGCCGCCCTCGACCGGCACCGTCCGGGCCGCGCTCGCCGACCCCGGATTCTGGTTGCTCGCCGCGGGCCTCACCGCGCACACCGCCGCCGTCAGCGCGCTCACCGTGCACCTGGTGGCGGCGCTCGTCTCCTGGGGGCACCCGCCGTCGACCGCCGCCACCATCGCCGGCCTGCTCGGCGTGCTGTCCGTGGCCGGCCGCCTTCTCACCACCGGCCTGCAACGCCGCTTCCGCACGGCGACCGTCACCGCCGTCGTCTTCGGCGTCCAGGCCGCCGCCGCGCTCGCCATGCCGGTCGTCGGCGCCACCACGGCGGGCGCGATCGGCGCCGTCATCGGGTTCGGCATCGGCTTCGGCGTCGCCACGATCGCCAAGCCCGCCCTGCTCGCCGAGCGGTACGACATCAGCCGCTACGCCACCCTCGCCGGCGCCCTGGTCGTCCCCACAACGCTCGCGAAGGCCACCGCACCGCTGGCGGCTGCCTGGCTTCACACCGCGACGGGCAGCTACACCGGTGTTCTCATCGCCGTGGCGGTCTGCTGCACGCTGGCCGCCGCCGGCATCGGTTCCCGCGCTGGTTCTCGATGAGAACGAGCAGGGTTTTTCAGCGAGCCGACCGGCGAGATGCTGGTGTCGGCGCCGGGGCAGATCCACGAGGCTTCCTGCGCGTCCACGCGTGCCTCTAATGGATGGCTGCCCGGATGCAGAGGGCACTCCGGCCATGACGCGGGATAGCCCTTCCCGGGAAGGGCTTCGACCAGCCCGTCGGCGATCTGGTCAGCGAGCTCGGCCAGCTCCTCGGCTGAGATTTCCCCGCATGGGACCAGAACTTCCAAGCTGGAGCTGTCGTCAGGTGTGATGCGAACCGCGACTTCGTTCCTGTGTCTCGATCCGACCGCCTCACAAGCGACCCGGAGCGGGTAGGTCGCACTCACATCCCGGAGGACGGCGGTCAACAGCTCCGGCAGCTGCGCAGTCACATTCGCGACCCTACTCCCGCCGATTCCGGCTTCGGCTGCCTCGCACTTTGAGTGCACTCAATGGCCTTCCGGCCTCGAGGCCGGCCGTCGTGGCGAAGTCGCCGCCGTCCTTCCGGAAGCGTGTCAGCGACGGCCCGTGATCGGAACGAACGACCGCAGCACCGGCCTCCGCCGCCCCGATAGCCAGGTCCCGGTCCGCCGTCGACATGCCGCCACCATAGATGGGCGTTCCGCGCACCGGATCGGGGTAAGGGTACGCGGATGGGTGGCTATGGCTGGCAGATCGCGCTCGTCGTGATTCTCGTCCTGCTCAACGCGGTCTTCGCCGGCAGCGAGATGGCGCTCGTCGCGTTGCGCGAGAGCCAGTTGCAACGCCTCGAACGCGAGTCCCGCACCGGTGCGACCCTGGCGCGGCTGGCACGCGACCCGAACCGCTTCCTGGCCACCATTCAGATCGGCATCACCCTCGCCGGGTTCCTCGCCTCGGCGGCCGCGGCCGTCTCCCTGGCGCAGCCGTTGATCGGGCCGCTGGGCTTTCTCGGCGGCGCCGCCGAGCCGGCCGCGATCATCGTGGTGACCGTCGTGCTGACGTTCTTCACGCTGGTGATCGGCGAGCTGGCGCCGAAGCGGATCGCCATGCAGCGGGCGGAGGGATGGGCGCTGGCCGTGGCGCGGCCGCTGGACGTCCTGGCCGCCCTCGCCCGGCCCGCGGTCTGGCTGCTGGGCAAGGCCGGTGACGCCGTCGTGCGGATCGCCGGGGGTGATCCGGACGCCGCGCGGGAGGAGGTGACCAGCGAGGAGATCCGCGACATCGTCGCCGGGCAGGAGAGCTTCTCCGCCGAGCAACGCTCGATCATCAGCGGCGCGTTCGAGATCGCTGACCGTACGCTGCGCGAGATTGTCGTTCCGCGGCGTGACGTGGTGACGCTGCCGGCGGTGTTGCGTGCCGAGGAGGCGCTGCGGCAGCTGGTGGCGGCCGGGCACTCGCGGGCTCCGGTCACCGGGCCGTTGGGGCTCGACGACGTGCTCGGGGTGGTGCACCTGCGGGATCTGGTCGAGATGGACGGTCCTGTCATCGCGTACGTCTTCGAACCGCTCTTTCTTCCCGAGACGCTGAAGGTCTCCGATGCGATGCACCAGATGCGCCTGCAGCGCCAGCAGTTCGCGCTCGTGGTGGACGAGCACGGCACCGCCGGCGGCATCGTCACGATGGAGGACCTGGTGGAGGAGGTGGTCGGCGAGATCTACGACGAGACCGACCGGGACGTGCGCGCGGTGGTGCACGAGGACGACGGGGCGATGCTGCTGCCCGGCACCTTCCCGATCCACGACCTGCCCGACATCGGCGTCGACGTGGAGGGTCTCGAGGGCGGCTACACGACCGTGGCGGGCCTGGTGCTGTCCCGGCTCGGGCACATCCCCAGCGGGCCGGGGGAGGTCATCGAGGTCGACGGGCACACCGCCGAGGTCACCGAGGTCACCGGCCGCGCGATCACGGGCGTACGCCTGCGGGTGCTGACCACGCAGCCGGAGTAGCCGTTACTTCAGGCCCTCGCGTACCCGGGCCTCGGTGGGCGCCATCGCGTCGGTGAGCGTACGGGCGGTGTCGATCAGCGGCACGTGGCTGAACGCCTGTGGGAAGTTGCCCACCAGCCGGCCCTCGGCGGGGTCGTATTCCTCGGAGAGCAGCCCGACGTCGTTGCGCAACGCGAGCAGGCGCTCGAACACCTCGCGCGCATCCTCGTGCCGTCCCATCAGCGCGTAGTTGTCGGCGAGCCAGAACGTGCAGGCAAGGAACGCGCCTTCGCCCGGCGGCAGGCCGTCGACGTCGGTGTCCGGATGCTGGGTGTAGCGCTGGACGAAGCCGTCCTGAAGCAGGTGCCGCTCGATCGCCTCGACCGTGCCGACCACCCGCTCGTCGGTGGCCGGCAGGAAACCCACCAGCGGCACCATGAGCAGGGCGGCGTCCAGCTCCTCGGAGCCGTAGAACTGGGTGAAGGTGCGGCGCTTCTTGTCGTACCCCTTCTCCAGGATGTCCGCGCGGATGGCCTCGCGCAGGGCCTCCCACCGTTCCACCGGCCCGTCCAGGTTGAACTCCTCGACCGCCTTGACCGCGCGGTCCGCGGCGACCCACGCCATGAGCTTGGAGTGCACGAAGTGCTTCGGTCCGCCGCGCACCTCCCAGATCCCCTCGTCGGGTTCGGTCCAGTGCTGCTCGACGAAGTCCATGAGCTTGACCTGCAGCCCCCAGGCCGGGTCCTCGGCCTTGAGGCCCGCGCGCCGGCCCTGGTGCAGAGCGTCCATCACCTCGCCGTAGACGTCGAGCTGGAACTGTTCGGCGGCGGCGTTCCCGATCCGGACCGGGTTGCCGTCGTAGCCGCTCAGCCAGTCGGCGATGTACTCGTCGAGGCGGCGCTCGCCGGCCACGCCGTACATGATCTGGAGCTCGGCCGGGTTGCCGGCGATGGCCCGGAGCAGCCACTTACGCCAGGCCAGCGCCTCGCTCTGGAATCCTGAATAGAGCAGGGACTGCAGGGTGATCGTGGCGTCGCGCAGCCAGCAGAACCGGTAGTCCCAGTTGCGGACCCCGCCGAGCTTCTCGGGCAGCGACGTGGTGGCCGCGGCGACGATGCCGCCGGTCGGCGCGTACGTGAGGGCCTTCAGCGTCAGCAGGGACCGGACGACGGCGTCGCGCCACTCGCCCTCGTACGTGCACGCGGACACCCAGCCCCGCCAGTAGCCCTCGGTGGCCCCCAGCTCGTGCGCGGGGTCGATCGGCTCCGGCGGCGGGAGGTGCGACGGGCGCCAGGTCAGGACGAAGGACGTACGGTCGCCGGCGCCCACGGTGAAGTCGGCGCGGGTGGCCATGTTCTCCCCGCGGGTCTCGACGGGCGTCCGCAGCCACACGGCGTCCGGCCCGGCGACGGCGACCAGGTCACCCCTCTCCCGGTAGACCCACGGCACCACCTTGCCGTAGTCGAAGCGCAGGCGCAGGCGCATGGTCATCGGCACCTCGCCGCGGACGCCCTCGACGATCCGCACCAGGTCGGGGGCCTCCCCGCGGGGCGGCATGAAGTCGATGAGCCGGACGACCCCGTCGGCGGTCTCGAACTCGGTCTCGAGCACCAGCGTCTCGGGCCGGTACCGGCGCCGGACGGCGGTCACCTCGCCGGCCGGAGCGACCGTCCAGTGGCCGTTCTCCTCGGTGCCGAGCAGCGCGGCGAAGATCGCGCCGGAGTCGAATCTCGGCACGCACAGCCAGTCGATGGACCCGTTCCGCCCCACCAGGGCCGCGGTCTGGGTGTCGGCGATGATCGCGTACTCCTCGATGGGCAGCGCCATGAACCGTCTACCTACCCGCAAGAAGCGCTGCTGTCACATTCCCCTCCGCGGTAGCGTCGCAGAATGGCCCGTCCTCGGATCGTCATCGTCGGTGCCGGCTTCGCCGGCTTCGAGACCGCCCGGACGCTCAGCCGGCTGTCCCGCGGCGCCGCCGACATCGTCATCATCAATCCCACCGACTACTTTCTCTACCTGCCGTTGCTGCCGGAGGTCGCGGCCGGGATCCTCGAGCCGCGCCGGGTGTCGGTGTCGCTCGCCGCGGCGCTACCCGGCGTACGGGTGATCCTCGGCGAGGCCGACGGCTTCGACTTCAGCGCGCGCACGGTCACCTACCGCGATCCCGACGGGGGCAAGGGCAGCGTGGGCTACCACCGTCTGGTCATCGCCGCCGGCAGCGTCAACAAGCTGCTGCCGGTGCCCGGGGTGACCGAGTACGCGCACGGCTTCCGCGGCATCCCGGAGGCGCTCTTCCTGCGCGACCACATCACCCGCCAGATCGAGATGGCGGACACCGCCGAGGATCCGGCCGAGCGCGAGGCCCGGTCGACCTTCGTCGTGGTCGGTGCCGGTTACACGGGTACGGAGGTAGCAGCGCAAGGTGTGCTGTTCACCGAGGCGCTGACGCGTCGCCGCCCCGGTCTGCGCGGCCGTCCCCGCTGGCTGCTGATCGACACGGCCGACCGCGTGCTGCCCTCGCTGGATCCACGCCTGGCCCGGGCCGCCGACGAGGTGCTGCGCGGGCGTGGCGTCGAGGTGCTGCTGCGGAGCTCGGTCAAGGAGGCGACGCCGGAGGGCGTGCACCTCAGCGACGGCGACTTCGTGCCCACCCGCTCGCTCATCTGGTGTGTGGGCGTACGCCCCGATCCTCTCGTGGCGGACCTGGGGCTGCAGACGAAGCAGGGTCGGCTGGTCGTCGACGAGTTCCTCAACGTCCCGGCCCGCCCGGACGTGTACGCCTGCGGCGACGCGGCGGCGGTGCCCGACCTCACCAGGCCCGGCGAGATCACGGGTATGACGGCGCAGCACGCCACCCGCCAGGGCAAGACCGTCGCGCACAACATCGCTGCCTCGTACGGGCGGGGCCGGCGGCGCGCGTACGAGCACCACGACCTGGGGTTCGTGGTCGACCTGGGCGGCCTGGATTCGGCGGCGAACCCGCTGGGCGTGCCGCTCACCGGCCTGCCCGCCAAGGTGGTCACGCGCGGCTATCACCTGCTCTCCATGCCGGGTAACCGGGTACGCGTGGCGGCGGACTGGCTGCTCGACGCCGTGCTGCCCCGCCAGGGAGTCCAGCTCGGACTGGTCCCGGCCGCGGCGGTGCCGTTGGACAGCGCCTTCCCGCAGGCGCTGCCCGACACGGGTGTGACCAGGGAGAAAGCCCGTTCCTGACGTTGGGCGCGCTCAAAATCGGTTCACAAGTAATAATTCGGGCATGGAATCTCGCCGTACCGCCTTCGCCCTGACCCTCGGGCTGCTCGCCGGCGCCGTCGCCGTCGCGCCCGGCGCGCAAGCCGCACCAGCCACCGCGCACGCCGCGGCGGTCCGTGTGGCGGCTGCCGTGACGGCGGCCGCCCGCGCCGTGAGCGGCACCGTGGTCGCCCGGTACGCCTTCGACGGCGGCCGGTCGAGCGGCATCCTCGACGACTCCGGCAACGGGCACACCCTGCGGCTGATCGCCGGCAACGGCGGTACGGTCCGCCCGGTCCCGCACCGCAGCGGCCAGGCGCTGCGGTTCCCGGCGAAGTGCACCGGCACGTGCCCGCGCGCCGCGCTGCAGAGCCCCAGCTCGGCGAACCTGAACCCGGGTACGCGGGCGATCTCGTACGGGGCGTCGGTGCTGCTCGCGCGCAGCCAGACGAGCAAGGGCCAGAACATCGTGCAGAAGGGCTACTCGACCACGAGCAGCCAGTGGAAGCTGCAGATCGACGGCGACGCGGGGCGCCCGAGCTGCGTACTCGTGGGCGCCCAGCCGGGCATCAAGATCGTGCGGAGCACCATCTCGGTCGCCGACGGCAGCTGGCACACCGTCGAGTGCCGCCGCGCCGGGACCACCCTGGACGTGCTGGTCGACGGCGTCGTCCGGGGCACCCGGACGATCTCGGCGAAGCTCTCCGTCGCCAACAGCCGGCCGCTCAGCATCGGCGGCAAGGGCGCCTACGCCGACAACGACCAGTTCCACGGCATCCTCGACGACGTCTGGGTCCGGATCGGCTAACCCGCCAGACCGTCCGCCATCGCGGTCACGAGCTGGGCGTCCGGGGTGTCGCCGGACAGTTCCCAGGCGAAGGCGCCCGCGAGACCGGTGCTGCGGGCGTACGCCATCTTGGTCTTGATCGTCTCCGGGGTGTCGTAGCTCCACCACTGACCGTGGCAGAGCGCGTAGGCGGTGCCGCCCGCGGTGCCGGTCGGCGGGCAGGCCGAGCGCAGGACGTCGTAGTCCTCGATGCCCTTCTCCCGGCTGCCCGCGGCCGCACCGCTCGCGCGGCCGCCCGGCGCCGCCGTCGTCACCCCGGACCACCCCCGGCCGTAGAAACCCACGCCGAGCAGGACCTTGTCGCGGGGAACACCCAGGCCGATCAGTTCGCGGATCGCTGCGTCGGTGGTCGCGGTCTCGCGCGGAATTCCCGGGTACGCCGTGAGCGGCGAATGGGGCGCGGTGGGGCCGGGCGTGTCGCCCGTACCGAAGAAGTCGTAGGTCATGGCGCTCAGCCAGGTCGCCGCCCGGGAGGCCGCCGCGTAGTCGGTGGCGGCGAGCTTGTCCCGGTCGGCCGGGACCGCGGCGGTGACCAGCGTGTCCGGTCCGAGCTCCGCGCGCAGTGCGGACAGCAGCCCGGTGAGCGCGTCCCGGCCGCTGTGGTCGCAGGTCAGGCCGCAGGCGTTGGGGTATTCCCAGTCCACGTCGATGCCGTCGAACAGCCCCGCCCAGCGGGGATCGCGCAGCAGGGCGGCGCACGAGCGGGCGAAGGCGGCGGGATCCTTCGCCGCCTCGGTGAAATCGCCGGAGCCGGTCCAGCCGCCGAACGACCACAGCACGCGCAGCTGCGGGTGCCGCTGCTTGAGCTTGCGCAGCTGGCCGAAGTTGCCGAGCAGCCCCTGCCCCGGCGTGTCCGCGGCACCGTCCACACTGTCGGCGGCCGTGATCGGCTTCTGGAAGTCGGCCCAGGCGTCGCCGGGCGTGCAACCACCGCCGCTGACCTTGCCGAAGGCGTACACGAGGTGGGTGAGCCGCCCCGCCGCGCCACTGGTGTCGACCTTTCGCACCGGAAAGTCGCCCCAGTCGGTGAAGTACGCCACCACTCGCGGCTCCGGCGCGGCCACCTTGGGCGACGCCTTCGGCGCGGGTGCCTCGGGCGCCGAGCAGCCGGCGAGCAGCATGATCATGGCGACAAGAACGGGTACGACCCGCACGCGGGCCTCCCCATCCCTCGCAGGTCCGGCGAACCTACCTCGACGGCGTCGCCGACGGCTCGGCCGCTAACCCGATCGTGTAGTCCTGGATCGTGTAGCACTCCTCGTCGTCGGCCGCCGCGGACGACCGGTCGATCATGACCCGGGTGGGATGGGCGTCCGACGGTTCCCGCTCGACCTCGACCACGTCGGCGCCGTCCTTCCTGGCCGCCTCGGCCTGCGCCTCCAGCTGGTGCAGCGTGGGCACGAGGTTGGCCAGGCGCAGCATCAGCGCCCGCCGCGCCGCGTCGTCCAGCCCCTCGGCGCGGGTCACCCGGTCGCCCACGACGGTGACCCGGAACCTGCCGAGCAGTGCCCGCTCGCCGCACTCGGACGTGAGGGTGAACGCGTACTTGTCGGGGACGGTCCAGGTCGCCGGCGCTGCCGCGACGGCGCTCGGCTCGGGGTGGGCGCAACCGCCCAGCAGGACGGCGAACACGGCACACGGGACGAGACGACGCACAGGGCCCTCCACGGGGATCGACGCTAGCGGTCCGACGGGTACGGGCACAGCTCGGTTCCGCCGCGCGGGTGAGTGTCCTTCGTGACGCGGGCAGCACTGTCCGCCCCGGCTGTGCGATCGTTTTCCGGTGGCCGTAGAACCTGGGGGAACACGCGGCGCCGAGCTGCGCGCGCTCTTCGCCTGGCCGCGCGTCCTCGATCGGATGAAGGCCGTCGTCCGCAACGGCGTGACGACCTTCGTGGTGCTGACCTTCACGTTGTGGCTGATGCCGGGCGTGCGAGCCACCGACGTCATCGACACCATGGGTCTCGTCGTCCTCGTGGCGGGGGTCGGCGCGGTGCTGCGCCCGCTCCTGCTGGCCGGGGTCACGGCGCTCGGCGGCTGGGGGGCGATGCTGCTCGGCGTGGCAGCCCAGATCATCGTGATGGTGGTGGCGCTGGAGCTGGATCCGTCCAAGCGGCTCAGCGGCTGGCCGACCGTCGGGGTGGCCGCCCTGCTCGCGGTGGTCTGCGCCGCGATCTTCGACTGGATGGTGGACAGCGGCACCGAGGGCTCGTTCCTCAAGGAGGCGCGGCGGCTGATGCGCGCGATCCGGCGGCGGCAGGACCGGCAGGGCGGCGGCCGCATGTTCAGCCTGCGCCGCCCGGTGCCGGGCACCGAGCCGGGGCTGCTCGTGGTGCAGCTCGACGGGGTCAGCGAGCCGGTGCTGCGCTGGGCCGTGCGGGCCGGCAACCTGCCCACGATCGGCCGCTGGCTGCGTACGGGGACCCACGCCATGCGCGGCTGGCACACCGGGCTGCCGTCGACGACGCCGGCCGCCCAGGCCGGCATCCTGCACGGCGCCTCGCGCGAGATCCCCGGCTTCCGGTGGTACGAGAAGGACACCGGCAAGCTGATGGTCTCCAACCGGCCCCGGGACGCCGCGGTGATCGAGCCGCGCCTCTCCGACGGCCGGGGCCTGCTGCGCGACGGCGGCGTCAGCATCGGCAACGCCTTCTCCGGCGACGCGGTGACCAACCTGCTGACGGTGAGCCACGCGGCGCTGCCCGGCCGCTCCGCGCGGGGCTGGGCGGCGTTCATGGCCAGCCCGTTCGGCTTCACCCGGGCGCTGGTCCTCGGGGTCGGCGAGGTCTTCACCGAGCTGCACCAGGCCCGCCTGCAGCGGCGGCGCAACCTGCAGCCGCGGGTCAGCCGGTCCGGCGTCTTCCTGGCCCTGCGGCCCGCGTCGGTGCTGCTGCGCGACGTCAACGTGTCGCTGGTCGCCGAGCAGATGGCCCGCGGCGCCCCGGTCATCTACTGCGACCTGGTGGACTACGACGAGGTGGCGCACCACGCCGGCCCGGCCCGCCCCGAGTCGATGCGCCAGCTGGAGAGCCTCGACCGGATGCTCGGCGTGCTCGAGCGGCTGCGGCCGGAGGCGGCGCGGGCATACCGGATCGTCGTGCTCTCCGACCACGGCCAGAGCCAGGGCACCACCTTCCGCCAGCGGTACGGCGAGACGCTCGACGAGGCGGTCGCCCGGTTCTCCGCGCCCGATCCCGCGGACGCCCCCTCCGCGCCGGCCGAGCAGGAGGCGACCCGGGAGCCGGACTTCCCGAGCCGGCCGGTCGCGCCGGTGCTGGTGGTGTCGTCCGGCAATCTCGCGCTGATCTACCTCACCCGTTATCCCGGGCGGCTGGACCGGGAGCACATCGACGCCGACTATCCGCAGCTGGTCAGCGGCCTGGCCGGGCACCCCGGCATCGGCCTGGTGGTGGTGCGGGAGAGCGACGGGCCGGTCGCGTACGGCGCCGCCGGGTCCCAGCGGCTGGTGGACGGCACCGTGCAGGGGCAGGACCCGCTGCTGCCGTACGGCCCGCACGCCCGCGCGGATCTGCTGCGCCACCAGGAGTCCCGGCACGTCGGTGACCTCGTGCTGATCAGCGCCGTCGACCCGGTCACCGACGAGGTCTGCGCCTTCGAGGAGCTGGTCGGCTCGCACGGCGGGCTGGGCGGCTGGCAGACCGAGGGAATGCTGGTGCACCCGGCCGAGTGGCAGATCACCCAGGGCGACCTCGCCGGCCCGGACGCGGTGCACCGGCAGCTGGTGGAGTGGCTGGCGCTGCTGGGTCTGCGTACGCCCGAGCCGCGGCAGCAGGAACTGACCGCGGAGAAGCCTTTCGTGGCGTTCGCGGAAGACGGTGACGGCGCGGCGGCGCGACTTTCGCACAGCCGGGATGGTTGATTGAAATGTGCGTTTCCTCCACTTTTTGCGACGAGCTCTGCTGACGACCGTCGCCGCCACCACCGTCGTGTCCGCCGCCGGCGCCGCCCCGGCCCTGGCCATCAGCGCGAGCCCCGACAAGGCCCCGCTGTTCAACGGGTCCGTGTATGCGATCGCGTACCGCGGCAGCACGGTCTACGTCGGCGGCTCCTTCACCAGCGTCGCGTGGGGCGGCCGCAACTACAGCCGGTCCCGGCTCGCCGCGTTCGACGCCCGCTCGGGAACCCTGCTGTCCTGGTCGCCCGCCGCCAACAGCACGGTGATGGCCCTCGCCGTCAGCGGCTCCTCGGTGTACGCCGGCGGCGCCTTCACCCGCATCTCCGGTGTGGGCCGCGACAACCTCGCCCGCATCGACGCCGCCTCCGGATCCGTCGGCTCCTTCTCCCACCGGGTGAGCGGTGCGCCGTACGCCCTGGCGGTCGGTAACGGCCGGCTCTACGCGGGCGGGAGCTTCACCGCGGTGGACGGGAGCACCCGGCGCAACGCCGCCGCCTTCTCGCTGTCCAGCGGTGCCCTCGACGGCGGCTGGCGGCCCAGCGCCGACGACTCGGTGCACGCCCTCGCGGTGACCAGCTCCCGGATCTACCTGGGTGGCGCGTTCCACCAGGTCAACGGGGTCAGCCGGACGCTGCGGATCGCCGCGGTGAGCCCGTCCGGCGGCACGGTCGACCGCGGCTTCCTGCCCACGGCGCCGGCCCAGGTCAACGGGGTCACCACCGACTCCGCGGGCGTGTACGTGGCCACCGGTGGCCAGGGCGGCCGGGCCATCGCGTACAGCGGCGGCGGGGCGATGCGCTGGCAGCGCGTGTTCGACGGCGACGCGGTCGCGGTCGCCTCGCTGGGCGGCACGATCTACGTCGGCGGCCACTTCGACCGGGCCTGCACCACCGTCAACAACGGCGCGCACGGCACCTGCACCGACGGCTCGGTGTCGCGGGTCAAGCTCGCCGCGATCACCGGCGGCGGGGCGCTGACCGGCTGGGCGCCGCAGGCGAACGGGGTCATCGGGGTTCGTACGCTGGTCGTGGACCGCAACCGCGGCGCGCTCGGTGCGGGCGGCGACTTCACCACCATCGGCGGCCAGAACCGCAAGCGGTACGCGTCCTTCAACTGACCGCGGGGCCCCGGGGCCTCGCCCCTCCCGGCTATAACTGACCAGTGCGGATCACGACGCTCGGCCCGCTGGCCGTGGACGGGCAACCGGTTCGGGGCGAGCGCCTGGCCGCCGTGATCCGCGAGCTGGTCGGGGCGCGCGGGCGGGCCGTCTCGCCGGCCGGGCTCATCGACGCCGTCTGGCGGGGCGACCCGCCGGACGACGCGGGCGGTGCCGTGCAGGCACTGATCTCCCGCGTACGCCGGCTCGGCGTGCCCGTCCTGGCCGGGCCGGGCGGCTATCGGGTGCCGGCCGACCAGGTCGAGACCGACGTCGTCGCCGCTCGTGGGCTCGCGGACCGGGCCCGGGCCGCACTCGAGGCCGGCGACCCGCAGCGCGCGCGGACCGACGCGGATGCCGCCCGGAAGCTCTTCCCGGAGCTGCCCGAGTTGGTGGACCCCGAGGCCGCCCGGCTGTTCGGCGACGTCGCCGCCGTGCGGGCCGAGGCGGCGCTCGCCGGTGCCGGGGCGTACGACGAGGCCGACCTGCGGCTGCTGGTCGCCCGTACCCCGCCCGACGAGCCGGCCGCGGCGTTGCTGGTGCGCGTGCTGGCCGCGCAGGGCCGCGACGCCGAGGCGCTGGATGTGGTGGAACGACTCCGTGCCGAGCTGGCCGACCGGTACGGGACCGACCCCTCGCCGGTCATCGCGGCCGTGCACCTGGCCCTGCTGCGTGGGGAGCTGACCCGCGGATCGCGGCCTCGCCGGGCAGCCCGGGTGACGATGCCCGGCTCCTGGCGGCGGCCCGGCACCGCGCTAGTCGGTCGCGAGGCGGACGTGGCGGCGCTGACCCGCGAGCTGACCGAGACGTCGCTGGTGACCCTCGTCGCGACCGGCGGCGCGGGCAAGACCCGGCTGGCCGCGGAGGTGGCCCGGCGGGCGTCCGGCGCCGTCCGGGTGGTCGAGCTCGCCGGTGTGCGTACGCCCGACGAGGTGCTGCCCGTGGTCCTCGCGGCGCTGGGCGGGGCGGAGACCGCCGGCGGAGCCACCGGCCTGGGCGTCGAAAGGCGGGTGCTGACCCCGCAGGAGCGGCTCCGGGCCGTCGCGGGCGAGGTCGACGGCCTGGTCGTGCTCGACAACTGCGAACACGTCCTGGACGCCGCGGCCGCAGTGGTCGCCGATCTGCTCACGGCTGCGCAGGACGACCTCGCGGTCTTGGCCACCAGCCGCGCTCCGCTCGGGCTGGCGGGGGAGCTGGTGCACCGGCTGCCGACCCTGCCCGACGCCGAGGCGCTGGATCTGCTGGAGACTCGGGCCCGGGCCGGCGGTGCCCCGCCCACCTGGGACGAGGACCGGGCGCTGGACCTCTGCCAGCGGCTCGACAACCTTCCGCTCGCGCTGGAGCTGGCCGCCGCCCGGCTGCGGCACATGCCGATCGACGACGTCCTGGCCGGCCTCAGCGACCGCTTCGCGCTGCTCGACGACGCGCTGCGCGGGCTCCCCGAGCGGCACGCCAGCCTGTGGGCCATGGTGGACTGGAGCCGGGAACTGCTCGCGCCGGCCGAACGCGACCTGCTCCAGCGGCTGTCGGTGATCCCGGCACCCTTCACCGCCGAGGCGGCCGCCGCGGTGGCCGGCACGCCGGACGTGCGCCGCGGCCTCGCCGTCCTGGTCGAGCAGTCGCTGCTGACCCTCGAGGAGGGTGAGGGCGGGCCGCCGCGCTACCGGATGCTGGAGACGGTCCGCGAGTACGGCGAGGCACGCCTCGGCGACCGTACGGACGCGATGACCGGGCTGGTGTCATGGGCGCGCTCCCGCGCCGTCGGGCTCGCCGCCGACCACATCGGACCGCGGCAGCTGGAGGCCCTCGCCGCGACCGCCCGCGAACAGGAGAACCTGGTCGCCGCGCTGCGCTGGGCCCTGGACCACGAGGACGAGCCGGCCGCGGTCGATCTGGCCGGGGCGGTGTTCCGGCTCTGGGCCGTCCGCGGGCTGCACCTGGAGGTCTCCGCGTGGAGCCGGCTGCTGCTGCGGGTGGACGATCCGACGGCACGCAGCCGCTCGGCGATCGCTCACGGGCTGCGCGCCGGGCAGCCCCTGCCGGACGCGGACCGCCTCGCCCAGGTCCTCATCCTCACCGGCATCAACGGTGGTATCACCGGCCCGGTCCGGCTGACCGTGCTGGCCCGGCGCGCGCTGCGCCTGCTGATGGCGGAACGGTTCGCCGAGGTCTCACCGCGGTATGCGGCGTCTGCCGAGGCGCTGCCCGCGTTCGACCGGATCCAGCCGGAGGAGAGCCTGCGCGGCGCGGAGAAGCTGATCGGCCACCCCGACCCGTACGTACGCGCGCTCGGCTACTTCACGCGGGCCGTGATGCGGGAGAACGGCGGGATGCCCGATGCCTCGGTGGCCGACGCGGAGAGTGCGTACGCGCTCTTCGAGACGGCGGGGGACCACTGGGGCATGGCGATGTCCGCGCAGGCCGTCGGCCACTCGTACACGTCGCAGCGCGACAACGCGGTCACCTGGCTGGCGCGCAGTGCACACCACATGGAGCTGGTCGGCGCGGCGCAGGACGCCCGGTCGATCCGCGTGGTGCTCGACGCCCGGCTGGCGGTGGACGGTGACGCGGAGGCCGAGCGGCGCCTGCACGAGACGGCGATGTCCCCGCAGGCCGAGATGGGCGATGCGGCACAGGCGTACCTCGGGCTGGCACATCTGGCGTGGCACCGGCGCGACATCGCCGGGACGCTCGCGAACGCCGACGCGCTGATGCGGATGACCGGCGAGCTGTCGGCCCCGATGCCGCACCCCCGGGTCATGTTCCGGGTGGCCGCCGTAGTGCTGTTGATGACAGTTGCCGCGGAGCACCCGGTGGAGCACGCCGATGCGTCTGCGGCCACGCTCCTGGCGCAGTGCCGTGAGGAGACGCTGTCCGCCAAGGACATCCCGCTGTCCGGTTCCTGGGGTCTCGGCGGTGCCGCGCTCGCCGCATATCGCGGGGACGAGGCGGGCGCCCGCGAGCTGTGGGCGCTGTCCATCCGGGTCGGCGCCACGGTGATCGCCCTGATCCCGCCGGGGTTCGGCGGCCGGTTGGCGGCGGCCCTCGGGGACGAGGACCGCCGCCGTGCCTTGCTCGACGGGCTCGGCGAGGAGCCCATCGCCGTCACTGTCGGCCGGATCCACGAGCTGATGGACCGGTTGCTGGCCGACGGCTGACCGATCGTCCGGCGGTCACAGCGAGAGAATCGCCAGGACCTGGTTGAGCAGGTTCGCGATCAGCGCCAGCGGCAGGGGCAGGCCGCCGTCGAGCAGGCCGACGATCGCGCAGAGCAGGTTGCCGAGCAGATTGCCCGGGCCGGACACCGCGGTGATGTCGAGCACGACCCGGTTCAGGTGGACCTGCAGGCCGAGCAGATCGAGGTCCAGCGGGCCGAGCACCAGATCGAGGATCGGGCACACGGCCTGCGCGCCCACGCCGCCGCTGGGCAGTTGCACGGGCAAGGTGACGGTGCTGTCCGTCGCGCCGACGGCGGTGCCGGCGGAATCGGTCAGAACGCTGTGCAACGTGCCGGTCGCGAGCAGCCGCTCGCCCTGGGCCACGAAGCGGGTGGGGGTGAACGTGCCGGTCACCGCGCCCGTACCGCCGAGGGCATCGGTGAAGGTGCCGGAGACCTGAGAGGTCATCGTGCCTGCCGCGGAGCGGGGTGCCGCGGGTGCCTGGGCCGGTGCGGCGGTGGCGGAGGCGCCGGTCGCCACCACTACGCCGAGCGCGAGGGCCCCGGCGAGCAGGGCCCGGGTGAGCTTGTTCGGTCGCATGTCCCATCCTTCCATCGACGATCGTCTGTCGGCGGCCCTTCTTGCCCACCGACCCCAGGCCCAATCCGCAGATTCAACGATGGAAACTCATTTAATGCGATGTTGACGTTGATGGGTATGAAATGGCTTTTGACCGCAAAAGTCCGCGCGGCCGTCGAGGACGGTCGCGTCCGGCGCGGAGGGCCGCAGGAGGCCCCGGATGCCGCGGATCCCACTAACCGGTCAGCCGGGCATCAAACGGGTACAGGTTCCACCTGCGGCCCATAACTGTCAAGAACCCGCCAAATTATGGGAGTCAGACCTTTTTCCGGTACGCCCCCAGCGCCATCGGCATGAACACCACCACGAATCCCGCGCACCATGCGAGCGTCCACCACACGTGACCACCGAGCGGGGTACCGAGGAACAGGCCCCGTACCGCGCCGACGAGATGGGTCAGGGGATTGACCTTCACGAACTCCTGCATCCAGCCCGGCAGGGTGCTCGCATCGACGAAGACGTTGGACGCGAAGCTCAACGGCATGATCAGGGCGAACATCAGGCCCTGTACGGCGCCGGGCGTACGGACCTTCATCGCCACGAAGACCGGCAGCCAGCTCAGGCAGAGAGCGAACAGGATCGCCAGCAACCCGCCGGCGAGCGCGCGCAACGGATCGGTGGTGATCCGGAAACCCATGACGTACCCGAAGCCGACCGTCACGACCGTGACGATCGCGTACCGCACGATGTCGCCCAGTACCGCGCCGAGCAGCGGCGCCGAGCGGGGCACCGGCAGCGAGCGGAACCTGTCGAAGATGCCCTTGGCCAGGTCGGTGTTGAGGTTGACGCCGATCGCGATGCAGCCCGTGGCGATCGTCTGCGCGAGGATGCCGGGCAGGAGGAACTGCAGATAGTCGTGGGTCGAGCCGGCGACCGCGCCGCCGAAGACGTACACGAAGATGACCAGGAACAGGACCGGCTGCAGGGACACGTCGATGAGCGCCTCGGGCGTACGCCAGGTCTTGATCAGGCTGCGCTTGGTGAGCGCGAGCGAATGCCGCAGCAGCCGCAACGGGCGTGGATGGGGTCTCGCCGCCACGGGCTGCGCCGATGCGGAATTGCGGGGTTCCCGAACGAGCGTGGTCATGCCGCCACCTCTTCCTTCGCGGTCAGGGTGAAGAACACCTCGTCGAGGCTCGGCAGGTGCAGGGAGAGTTCGGTGACCGGGATCCCGGCCGCGGCCAGGCGGGCGACGGCCCGGGTCATCGCGGCGTCATCCGTGACCGGTACGGCGAGCACCCCGTTGCGGATCTCGTCGGCCACCGCACCCGACGACACCTCGGAGAGGATGGCGGCCGTGCGGTCGCGGTCGGCCGGATCCGCCGGGCGTACCTCGAGGGTCTGGCCGCCCACCACCCGCTTGAGGCCGTCCGGGGTGTCGTGGGCGATGACGCGGCCGTGGTCGATCACGGTGATCGCGTCGGCGAGCGCGTCGGCCTCCTCCAGGTACTGCGTGGTGAGCAGCACGGTCGAACCGCCGGCGACGAGCGTGCGGACCACGTCCCACATGTCCTCGCGCTTGGCCGGGTCCAGGCCGGTGGTCGGCTCGTCCAGGAAGATCACGTCCGGCGAGCCGACCAGGCTCGCGGCCAGGTCGAGCCGGCGCCGCATGCCGCCGGAGTAGGTCTTGGCCATCCGGTCGGCCGCATCGGTCAGGTCGAACCACTCCAGCAGCTCCGCCGCGCGGTGCCGGGCACCCTTGCGGCCCAGGTCCAGCAGCGTGCCGAACAGCTCGAGGTTCTGCCGGCCGGTGAGGTCCTCGTCCACCGACGCGTACTGGCCGGTCAGGCCGATCGACTGGCGGACCCGCTCGGCGTCGCGGACGACGTCGAAGCCGCCGATCCGGGCACTGCCCGCGTCGGGCACGAGCAGGGTCGAGAGGATGCGGACGGCGGTGGTCTTGCCCGCGCCGTTGGGCCCGAGCACGCCGAGCACGGTCCCACGCGGCACGGCCAGGTCGACGCCCTGCAGCGCCCTGGTCTCGCCGAAGCGCTTCACGAGGCCCTCGGCCTCGATCACGAGATCTGTCATGCCGCCCAGCGTGCCCGGGCGCGCTGACACGGCGCCGACATGGGGCCGACACGGCCCTTACAGGCGGTCGCGCAGCCCGCGGGCGATGACGTCCCAGTAGCGGCCGGGCACGACCCGGGCCAGCAGGTCGGCCGCCTTCGCCGCCCGGGTGATCACGAGTCGTGGCTTGCGCGCCCGGATCGCCGCGATGATTTGCTTCGCCGCCTCCTCCGGCGGCAGCGTCAGCGCGCGCTCGGTGAACCGGCGGGCCTGCTCGGCCTGCTCACCGTCGAGATCCGGGCCGCTGATCCGGGCGTTCACCGCGATATTGGTACGGACACCGCCGGGGTGCACCACCGTGACCCCGACCCGCCCGGCCAGCTCGTGCCGCAGCGCCTCCGAGAAGCCCCGGACGCCGTACTTGCTGGTGGCGTACGCGACCTGGGCCGGCGGCGCGATGAGCCCGAAGAGGCTGGAGATCGAGACGATGTGCGAGCCCGGGCGCTCGAGCAGCTGCGGGAGGAACGCCTTGGTCATCCGCACCACGGCATGCAGGTTGATCTCCATCAGCCAGTCGAAGTCCTTGATGCTGACCTGCTCGAACGTGCCGCTCAACGCCACCCCGGCATTGTTGATCAGTAGATCCGTGCCGCCGTGCCGCTCAGCGACCTCGGCGGCCAGGTCAAGCCGGTCGCCGCCGTCGGAGAGATCCACCACGTACGTACTGACGTCCATGGCACCGACGTCCCGGGCGAGCGCGGCGACCCGGGCCAGCCCGTCGGCGTCCTTGTCCACCAGCGCGAGCACCGCCCGCCGCCGGGCCAGGTCGAGGGTCAGCGCGGCACCGATACCGCTCGCCGCCCCGGTGATCACGCACGTACGCCCGGCGAATGCGAACCGCTCCATCGTGGTCATACGCCGATTATGGTCGCCCGGACCCGGCGGTCATACCCACCGCCTGGCAAACGCACAGGCCTCGCACAGACCGCCCGGCCAGGCTCGTCGGTAGCTGAATCCGCCGACCGAGGAGACCCGCACCGATGTCCGTTCACGACCGTCCGACCGACGCCTCCCGCCCCGTCGGCGCCGCCTCGCCCCCGCCGGAGCCGGCGGAAGAGCCCACGGTGATCGACGCCCATCCGATGCCGCCCGAATGGCATCCGCCCGCCGCCGGCCCGCCCGCCAGTAGCCCGCTCGCCTGGGGCCCGCCCGCCTGGGGGCCGGCCCGTTCGGAGGCCGCCGGGTCGGCGCCGGCTGCATGGGGGGCGGCCGGTTCGGAGGCCGCCGGGTCGGCGCCGGCTGCATGGGGGGCGGCCGGTTCGGAGGCCGCCGGGTCAGTGCCGGCTGCGTGGAGGGTGGCCGCGTCAGGGCCGGCCGGTTCGGTGGCCGCCGGGTCAGTGCCGGCTGCACTGGGGGTGGCCGCGTCAGGGCCGGCCCGTTCGGAGGCCGCCGGGTCAGCGCCGGCTGCATTGGGGGCCGGGTCGGGGACGGCCTGGTCCGGGGCCAAGTCGGGGGCGGCCGGGTCCGGGGCGCCCGGGGGACCGGCGGGTGCGAAGGGGAAGCTCGCCGTGGCCGGGGCGGTCGTGGCCGCGGTGGTTGCCACGGCCGGGGTGACCGCCGCGGTGGTGGGTTCGGGCGGCGGCAACGGTGCTCCTGCTGCCGCCGCACCGGGTGGCAACGGTGCCGCTGTCCCGGGCGGCGGAGAGGGCATGCCCGGTGGGGTGCCGGACGGCAGGGACCGGGGGCAGTTCCCCGGAGCCGGCCGTGGCGGCGGGATGGCCGGTGCCCTGCACGGCACCTACGTCGTCTCGGACGGCAGCGGCGGGTACGTGACGCAGGAGACCCAGTCCGGCACGGTGTCGAAGGTCGGCGCCACGTCCCTCACCGTGAAGAGCGCCGACGGCTACAGCAGGACGTACGTGGTCGGCAGCGCGACGGTGGTCGACAACGGCGCTGACAAGATTGCTGATGTGGCGGCCGGGCACACGGTTCGCGTGGTGGCGACGACGTCGGGGGACACGGCGACCGCTACGACGATCGTGGACTCGGAGCCGGCGGCGGGGACGACCGCGCAGGGCGGTGACCAGCAGGGTGGCTTCCCGGGCGGCCCCGGTGGCGGGCTGCCGGGCGGCAACGGCCAGGGCGGCACGCAGGGTGGCAGTCAGGGCGGGACCGCGACCGGGACCTGAGCCCGGCAGCGGCCGGCGCCGGCCGTGAGGTGCGGGCGCCGGTGCTGCGGTTGGCGAGCGACGGCGCCCGTACTTGAAAAGGGAGTCAGGATTGCGCGGTCTTGCGCGCCGCAGTTCCGCGGGCGATCGATGTGGCCGCGTTCTCCTGCTCCGGTGGTGGATCGGTGTGCGGGGCCGACCGGGTCCGGTCACGTTCCTTCTCGCGACGGACCATGTCGGCGAGCAGTTCCTTGTCGTACTTCGCTTCTGCCGCGCGGGCTCGCTCCCGTGCCTTCTCGGCGCGGGCGACGGCCTTCTTGCGCTGCTTCTCCAGCTCGACTCGGCGCTTGCCGGCCGCCTTCAGCGAGCGCTTGAGCCGCGCCGCCTCGTCGGTGGCCCGCCGCAGGGAGCTCTGCTGCTCCACGGTGAGCCCGGCGATGGTTTTGAGCTGGTGGTCGAGGTCGGTCACGGCTGCCCGGGCCTTGTCGGCGGCGGCCCCGGCGGCGCTCGCCTTGTCCCGGCGGCGGTCAAGTGGCTTGGCCGTTGTAGTCACGACTATCACTCCCATCGGGTCATACCTCAGACCTACCCGGAAGGGGGACGGTCAAGCCTGTGACTCCTCCTTGACCGTCTCGGCGTCGCGCGCCCGGCGCTTGCGGATGTGGCGCAGGTGCAGGTAGGCGTACGCGCCGACGGCCACGACGACCGCCGCGATCGCCCACCATTTGTAGCGGTGCGCGTGGTCGATGATCTCGACAAGGTGGGTGCCGAGCAGGTAGGCGATGGTCGTCCACCAGCCGACCCAGAGCGCCGCGCCGATCGCGTTGTAGATCAGGAAGGTTCGCCAGGGCATCGCCGTGAGGCCGGCGATCACGCCGTTGAGCTGGCGCAGCCCGTCGATGAAGCGGGCCACGACGACGATCCGGTTGCCGCGGCGGGCGAAGAACCGCTCCGCGCGCTCCAGCCGCTCGGGCGTGATGAAGATGTACTTGCCGAAGCGGTGCACGGCCTTGCGGCCGCCGCGGACGCCGATCCAGTAGCCGACGTTGTCGCCGAGGACCGCCGCCACGAAGCAGATCGCGGCGACCACGAAGATGTTCAGCCGCCCCCAGCTCGAGTAGATCGCCGCGGCCACCATGATCGTCTGCCCGGGCGCCGGAACCCCGAAGCTCTCCACCCCGATGACCCCGGCCACCGCCAGGTAGCCCCATCGGTCCAGGATCGGGGCTACTCCGTGGAGGAAACTCGGCAGATCGTCGGGCGGCGGCATGGGCTCGAGGGGCTCCCGTCGTCGGTTTCGGGCGGGCGGCTCTGACGTCACACCGTATCCGCCGGTGGGACGTGCAAACACGGGTGTGCCCCGACGATCCCTCGCCGGGGCACCACTTGTCCCGCTTCCGCGGGGAATGCAACCTAATTCTGCGGAGGTACGTCGCCCGTACCGCTGCCCCAGGTGAGGCTCGGCGTGGGGGCGAGGGTGTAGGCGAGTTTCCCGCCCGCGGTGACGGCCGACGCCGGCAGCCACCCCTTGGTCGTGGACCTGCCGTCGACCGTCAGTTTCTGCACGTAGATCGCTTTGGCGTCGGTCCGCGGCGCCTCGATCACCAGCTCCTTGCCGCTGCCCAGGTGAACCACCGCCCGGGGGAAGAGCGGGCTGGTCAGGACCAGCTCGGCGCGGGTCGGGACGGTGGGGTAGAGGCCCAGGGCGGAGAAGACGTACCAGGCGCTCATCGTGCCGGCGTCGTCGTTGCCCGGGATGCCGCCGGTGCCGTTGCTCCACTTGCCGTCGATGATCGCCCGGACCGTCTCCTGGGTCTTGTACGCGGCCCCGAAGTAGTTGTAGAGGTACGGCGTCTGGATGTCCGGCTCGTTGGTGGCGTCGAACCTCGTGCTCTTGGTGGCGCTCAGGTCGAACGTGCCGTCCGGGTTGCGGAAGAACGCGTCCAGCCGCTCGACGGCGGTCTTGTTGCCGCCCATCTTCTGCGCCAGCGTCACCACGTCGGAGTAGACCATCCAGGTGTACTGCGCACTGCTGCCCTCGACGAAGCCGGTGCCGGTCGACGGGCTGAAGCCTTCGGCCCAGGTGCCGTCGCTGTAGCGGTCCCGCATCCAGCCGACCGCCGAGCCGTCCGCCGGTACCGGGGTCGGTACGGCCGGGTCGGCCAGCTCCAGCTCGGCGAGCTGCACGATCGGCGCGCCCCCGTTGGCGGTGACGTTCAGCCGGTAGTACGCGTACGGCTTCGGGTCGGTGACCTCGTACTCCTTCGTCTGGCCGCGCTTGTCGAAGCTCTGGTCCGCCCGGCTGTCGACGGTCGTCCAGGTGGTGCCGTCGGCCGAGCCTTGCAGCTCCCAGTTCTTCGGATCGCGCTCGGGTACGTCGTTGGCGGAGGTGAGGGCGTACCGGTCGACGGCCAGCGGGGTGCTGAGCTTCGCCTGGATCCAGCCGGTGGTGGCGAAGGTGAGCCACTTGGTGCCCTTGTCGCCGTCGAAGGCCTGCGCCTTGCCCTCCCAGGGGGCGTTCTCGCCGCTCGCCTGGATCTCGGTGATTCGCTCGCGGACGTTGTGCTCGAGTCCGGGGTCGGCCTTGGCGTCCTCGTCGAAGACGTTGCGCCAGTTGTGCGATCGCCGCAGGAATTCGGCGTGGTCGTCCTCCTTGCCGAGGCCCTCGGCGAGCTGGGCGATGCCGTAGTCGGCCGCGGCGTCCTCGAGCGTCTCGGCCGCGCCGCCCCAGCAGTGGCAGTCGTCCGCGGGGACGTAACCGAGCCGCAGATACTTGTCCAGCGACGGGCGCTGGCCCACGCACTCGACGTTGCAGCCCTGGTCGCTGGAGTCGTTGGCCGTGGGCACCGTCGCCGCGTGGACCAGGGAGTCGTACGCGCCCCGCACGTCGAAGTCGCGGGCGCCGAACGCGTACATGCCCGCCACCGCCGCGGCCGCCGGGTCGCCGGACATGACCGCGGTCTTGCCGTGCTCGAGCAGCCAGCGGTCCCACTCGCCGCCGCGCTGGGTGGCGTAGTTGAACAGGCTCTGGGCGTAGTCGCTCGCCATCTTGGGGTCGAGCAGGGCGAGCAGCTGCACCTGAGCGCGGTACACGTCCCAGCCGGAGAACGTCCCGTATTGCGCCGTCTGTCCTGTGGACAACGTGTGGATTTCGTCGTCGGCGCCGTAGTAACTGCCGTCTACGTCGCTGGTCAGCGTCGGTTCGAGCATCGAGTGGTAGAGCGCCGTGTAGAACGTCGTCTTCTGGTCCTCGGTGCCACCGCCGATGCCGATCTTCTTCAGCCGGGCGGACCATGCGGCGCGGGCGCCGGCCTGGATCGCGCTGAAGCTCAGCCGCTCAGGGGACTCGGCCGCCAGGTTCTTCTCCGCGCCCGCGAGACTCACGTACGAGATCGCCACGCGCATGGTCACGCTCGTGGTGCCGGGGGCGAAGGTGACGTAGCCGCCGGAGCCCTTGTTGGCGTTGGGGCGTCCCGTGCTGCTGTATCCGCTGCCTCCCTGCGCGTCGGTGCCGCCCGGGTTCAGCGTCGTGTCCGTCCACGTGCCGGTGGTCGCGAACGGCTGATCGAGCTTCGCGGTGAAGTGCAGCGTGTAGTAGGCGTGCGAGTTGTCGGTGCTCTGCGGCCCGCAGAAGTTGCCGGCGCTCACCGAGCCGGTGACCGTGCGTGTGGCCGGGTCGATGTGGACGGTGGCGTTCTCGCTGCCCGTCTCCGACAACGAGGTGCGGAAGAGCAGGCTGGCCGCCTTGCCGGTGGGGAACGTGAACCTGCCGATACCGGTACGCGGCGTGGCCGTCAGCTCGGCGCCGGCGCCGCTGTCGAGCCCGACCTTGTAGTAGCCCGGCTTGGCGACCTCGTTGGCGTGCGAGAACGTGCTGGCGTACACGGCGTCGGTCGCGTCGGCCGTCGGCGAGGTGGTCACCTCTCCAACCTGCGGCATGATCGGGATGTCACCGTTCGCCCCGGAACATCCCACCCCGCTGAGGTGGGTCAGGCTGAGGCCGCGGATCCGGGTGGCCGCGTACTGGTAGCCGCCCGGTGCCGGGGTGGAGAGCTGGTTGCCGCGCGACGTCTGCGGGCTCCACGCCAGCATGCCGAACGGGGTGACCGCCCCCGGGTAGGTGTTGCCCAGGTTCGTGGTGCCGATGAGCGGGTTGACGTACGTCGCCGGCTCCGCGACCAGGGGCGGCAGGGCCGCGGCCTGCGCGGCGACGGAGATCGGCACGGTCAGGACCGCTCCGGCGAGGGCGGCGACGGTACGGCGTCCGAGCATGCGAGTCTCCCTGATGACATCGATGTCAGGCCTATGTCGAGGCTCAGCTTGTATCGACCCCGTCCGATGTGTCAACCCGATCTCCCCGGACGCGTTGAACTGCTTCCGCCTGAGATCCGTTCCTCACTCGGGAACGTCCTGGAGGAGGACCACGTCTTGTCTGTTTCCATCCGCGAAGCGCTCGCCGCCCGCTTCCGCCGCTCCGCCCCTGAGGCGGGGCCGGCGGCCGAGCCCTCGCAGACCGGAACCACGGAGGTGTCCTCCGAACCGGCCGGAACCACGGAGGTGTCTTCCGAGCCGGCCGGAACCGTGGAGGTTTCCGTCGAGAAAGCCGACGCGGAGGAAGCCGACGCGGAGGAGGCGGCCGCGCCGCCTTCCCGCCTGCGCCGGATCGCCGGCCGGGCGTTGACCACGGGCGCGATCGTGCTGGTCTTCGCCGCGCTGATCCTGCCGAACGTGCTGACCCGATTCGCGAAGCCGGGCACCTACTTCCGCGTACCCATCGAGGGATTCGTCGCGGTGGGGCTGCTGCTCCTGCTGCGCGGCCGGTGGCGGCGGACCGTGGCCGGCGTGCTCGGGGCGGGGCTCGGGTTGCTCACCGTCGAGAAGTGCCTCGACATGGGCTTCTACGCGGTCCTGGTCCGCCCGTTCGACCCGGTGCTCGACTGGGTGCTCCTCGACGACGCCCGCGAATTCCTCAAGGGCTCGGTCGGCGGCGCCGGTGCGACCGGTGCGCTGATCGGCGTGATCGTCCTGGCCCTGGCCGTGGTGGCGCTGATGACGCTCGCGGCGCTGCGGATCGCGAAGGTGGCGGCGCAGCACCGCCGGGCCACCGCTCGGACCGCGCTCGCCGGTACGGCCGTCTGGGTCGTCTGCATGGTGCTCGGCGTGCAGCTGTTCAACAACATCCCGGTGGCCGCCCGCAGCAGCGCCCTGTACGCCTGGGACCGGGCCCACTCGGTCAAGGCCGGCTTCAACGACGAGAAGAAGTTCGCCCGCGAGGTACGCGTCGACGCTTTCTCCGCCACCCCCGCCGACCAGCTGCTGACCGGGCTCCGCGGCAAGGACGTCATGGTCACCTTCGTGGAGAGCTACGGCCGCTCCGCCATCGAGGACCCGAAGCTGAACCCCGGCACGGTGAAGGTGCTGGACGAGGGGTCGGCGACCCTCGCCAAGGCGGGCTACGCGGCCAAGAGTGGCTGGCTCGGCTCGCCGACCTTCGGCGGTGGCAGCTGGCTGGCCCACTCGACGCTGCTCTCCGGGTTGTGGATCAACAATCAGAAGCGCTACCGCAACCTGACCTCCAGCGACCGGCTCACGCTGACCAGCCTCTTCAAGAAGGCCGGCTTCGACACCATGAGCGTGATGCCGGGCACCACCCGGGCCTGGCCCGAGGGCGACTTCTACGGCTACGACCGGGTGTACGACTCCCGGAACACCGGCTACGTCGGCCCGAACTTCGGCTGGGGGCCGCTGCCGGACCAGTACACGCTCTCCTGGTTCGAGAAGAACGTGCACGCCCCGGCGCACGCGCCCCTGTTCGTCGAGATGCCGCTGGTGTCGAGCCACACCCCCTGGGCGCCGATCCCGACCTTCATCGACTGGAAGGACGTCGGCGACGGTGCGGTCTACGACCAGATCAAGGCGGACGCCAAGAAGCCCGGATCGATCTGGAAGGACCCGGCGAAGGTCCAGCGCGAATACAGCCGCTCGATCCAGTACACGCTGACGACCATCATCTCGTACCTGGAGAAGTTCGGCGACGAGAACACCGTCATGGTGTTCCTCGGCGACCACCAGCCGGCACCGATCGTGGTCGGCGACGGCGCCACCCACGAGGTGCCGATCACCATCGTCGCCAAGGACAAGGCGGTGCTGGACCGGGTCGCCGGCTGGAACTGGACCGACGGGCTCAGGCCCGCGGCGGACGCCCCGGTCTGGCCGATGAACCAGTTCCGCGACAAGTTCCTCACCACGTTCGGCCCGAAGAACGGCGACGTCAGCCGCGCGCTTCCCGTGCCCCGCTAGGGCAGCACCGACCAGCTCTGCGGAGCGAGCTTCACGCTGCCGCCGGACGGGGCCGGCACCACGGCCGGCTCCTTGGCGGCGTTGAGGGCGATGACCAGGCTGTCGTCGCCCTCGTACGCCTGGTAGACGAACTGCTCGTTGGTCAGGTGCAGGGTGCGCGTACGGGCGCGGTGCAGCCAGGCGTTGCGCCGCCGCAGGGCGATGAGCTCCTGGTGGACGCGGAGCAGCGGCTGTCCGTACGGGGCGAGCTGCGCGGGTTCCGCCGGGAACGGCGGGCGCACCGCGTCGTCGCCGGCGACACGGTCCTCCTTCACGCCACGGAATCCCTGCTCGTCGCCGGAGTAGATGCTGGGCGTGCCGCCGACGGTCATGAGCACCGCCACGGCGAGCGGTACGAGCCGTTCGTCGCTGAGCCTGCTGGCCAGCCGGGTCACGTCGTGGTTGCCGACGAACGTCTGCGGCACGAACGAGTCGAGGAATCCGTTGTGTCGTTCCAGGGCCCAGCTGAGCTCGAAGAAGTTCGCCGACTCGAGCGAACTCCAGATCGCCTTCCACAGCTCGTACTGGGTCACCGAGTCCAGCGTGGACTGCGCCACGACGGCGGGGTAGTCACCGTGGATCACTTCGCCGAAGACGTAGGCCTCGGGAAACTGGGCCCGGACCCGGGGCAGCACCGTCGCCCAGAACGACGGCGGTACGGCGTACGCGGCGTCCAGCCGCCACCCGTCGGCACCGCGCCGCAGCCAGTGCGTCATGACCTCGACGACGTAGTCGGCGACAGCCGGCTCCAGATGGTTGAGCGTGACCAGGGCGTCGTGCCCCTCGAAGGTCACGAAGTCGCCCGTGCTGCGCCGGCGGAACCAGCGTGCGGACGCGGCGGCGTCGCCGTGGGCCAGCACGTCCTGGAACGCGGGGTGCCCGCGTCCGACGTGGTTGAAGACCCCGTCCAGCACGACCCGCAGACCCCGTTCGTGGGAGGCCGCGATCAGCGTGTCGAAGTCGCTGTCGGCGCCGAGCCGCGGGTCGATCCGGAAATGGTCGACGGTGTCGTATCCGTGCGTCTCGGCGGCGAAGATCGGCCCGAGCAGCAGGCCGGAGGCGCCCAGCTCGATGACGTAGTCCAGCCAGGCGTCGAGCCGCCGGAGCCCCCCGTTGTCGTGCTCGGGGTACGCACCGGCGAAACCGAGCGGATACACCTGCCACCACACGGCGTGGCGCACCCATTCGGCCTCGATCATCCCGCCACTGTACGGCTGGTACGCGTTCAGCGCTTGGCGGGCTTCTTCGGTGCCTTCTTCGCCGAGCGCGCATCCACCTTGGTGACGGTCCGGCCGGTCGCGTTCTCGGAGGTGGCGGCCTTGCCGTCGAGGGTCACGGTGACATCGGCGCGACGATGGTTGCCGGCCTGCGGATGCACGAGAGCGCCGGCCCGAACCGGGCCGGCGCTCTCGCAGGTGGGTGAGCCGTCAGATGCTGTCCGCGGCGAGCTGTCCGCGGAGCTTGGTCAGGGCCTTGGTGAGCAGGCGGCTGACGTGCATCTGGGAGATGCCGACCTGGTCGGCGATCTGCGACTGGGTGAGGTTGCC